>NZ_LSRN01000032.1 GCF_001885615.1 Alkalibacterium sp. 20
CACAAAGTATGCATTAAATGTTTGAAAACGTTATTATTTATTCTTTTTTTATAATTATATTGCATAATTACTTTTACGGTGGTATGATACTTTCTAAGTTGCTTAATGAAAGATAACAAAGGGGAGAATGATATGAAAAAGAGTGTAAAAGGGGTACTCATATTTTTACTTGTGCTGACCGGTCTGTTCACACCATCAGATCACGTGTCGGCAGAAGACGGATCCGCTCTTGAGCGCGTGCAGGATGAAGGTGTCCTGGTTGTTGGGACAAGCGCTGATTTTCCGCCGTTTGAGTTTTATGCTGAGGTAGACGGCGAACGTCAGGTCGTCGGTATGGACATGATGATCGCTCAAAAAATAGCGGATGACTTGGGCGTGGAACTGGAAATTAAAGACATTGGTTTTGACAGTCTGCTGCCGGCATTAGAGGCACGAAATGTTGATGTAGTCATTGCAGGGATGACGCCCACAGAAAAACGTCGAGAAAGTGTCGACTTTTCTGAAATTTACTTTAAAACGTTTCAAAATATTATGATAAGAACCGAAGATCAAGAAGTGTATACGTCACTGGAGTCACTGAAGGGGCTGCGTATCGGGGCTCAATCCAGCTCTTTACAGGAAGGTTTGGTAGATCAGATAGACGATGCGGAAATTATGAGTTTAACTAACTTAAGTGATCTGCTGCTGGCTTTGAAAACCAACCGTATCGAAGCGATCGTCATGCAAGGACCTAATGCAGAAGCACATGCTGGTAGTGACGAGGATTTGTTCACATTTGTCGGTGAGTTTGAAATGGAAGACGATGATGCGGGCTCAGCCGTTGCTTTCAGACAAGGGGAAGATTCCTTAGTAGAAGCGGTCAATCAGAGTTTAGCGGAAATTGAAGAGCAGAATCTAACGGAAGACTATCTCGTTGTAGCCGGCGAATATATGGCCCAGGGAGATGAAGAATCCGGTTTTGTTTCAGATTACTGGAGATATTTCTGGGATGGGACAAAAATCACCCTGCTCATCTCCGCTGTCGCAGTATTTTTCGGACTCATTTTAGGCGCCATTCTCGCTTTGATGCGTCTATCAAAAAGATTCTTATTCAGAGCACTAGCGACGGCTTATATCGAATTCGTTCGTGGAACGCCGATGCTGATTCAAGTAATGTTTATCTACTTTGCTTCCGGGATGTTCTTCAACTTACCCGCATTGACTGCCGGGATCATAGCTGTATCGCTGAACTCCGGGGCGTATATCGCCGAGATCATAAGAAGTGGTTTGAACTCGGTGAATAAAGGGCAGGAGGAAGCGGCTCGAAGTTTAGGGATGAGTAAAAATGATGCGCTGCGTCATATCATTTTCCCGCAGGCATTGAAGAATATTTGGCCGGCACTCGGAAATGAATTCATTACGATCATTAAAGAATCATCGATCGTATCCGTCATCGGTGTAGGGGAACTGATCTTTCAAACCCGTGTGGTTCGTTCGATCTCCTTCCAGGGTATTTTGCCTCTCTTTATCACGATGCTTATCTACTTCACGTTGACCTTTAGCTTAACGAAACTCTTGAACTACTACGAAGGGAGAATGAATCATGATTAAAGTAAATCACTTGAAAAAATCATTTGGTAAAAATGTTGTGTTAAAGGATATCAATGAAGAAATTAAAAAAGGGGAAGTGGTTGTAGTGATCGGACCTTCGGGTTCCGGTAAATCAACTTTTCTGCGTTGTCTGAACTTGCTTGAAGAACCAACTGATGGAGAAATCGTGTTTGAGAACACGTCTCTGACCGGGTTGAAAGAAACAGAACTCAATCAGCTGCGTCAAAAAATGGGCATGGTTTTCCAGCAGTTTAACTTGTTCCCCCACATGACAGCCAAACAGAATTTAGCCATTACGCCGGTCAAGTCGAAAGGGATCTCGCAGGATGCCGCTGACAAGAGAGCGGTAGAGCTCCTTGAACAAGTGGGGCTGGGAGACAAAGTCGAGGCGTATCCTGCTAGTTTATCCGGCGGGCAGCAGCAGCGTGTAGCGATTGCCCGTGCCTTAGCGATGGATCCTGATGTGATGCTGTTTGACGAACCAACATCCGCTCTCGATCCCGAGATGGTTGGAGAAGTGTTGAAAGTCATGAAAGATTTAGCCCAATCGGGGATGACGATGGTTGTGGTCACACATGAGATGGGTTTTGCCCGAGAAGTGGCCGACCGTGTACTGTTTATGGACGGTGGTTATATCGTCGAACAAGGCAAACCGGAAGATATCTTTACTCATCCGACACATGAACGCACACAAAATTTTTTAGCAAAAGTATTATAATTATAATGAGCACAAGTTTCCGGTGAAAAACCGAAAGCTTGTGCTTTAATTTATTCAACAAATCATCAAGCTTATTTCACTGAAGATCTTTATTGTATATGAGAATGATGTTCGTTTTTTACAGTCTTTATTTTTTATTAAGTAACTGAAAAGTATGAATGAAACGAAATTACGAACGATAGACGAAATTTAAAAGAAAATATCCACAGAAAGGTTGACTCATAGAATCATATTAATTATGATGAAGACACATCGACAGATAAGAACGATACTTAAATTAAAAGAGCCTAATGTTCGTGTTTAAGAGATAAGTCAAGGAGGGGTATTCTGTTGGAAAAAAGAGGTATTCTTTACGAAGGAAAGGCAAAACAACTATTTGAAACCACTGAACCCGATGTATTATGGGTCACCTATAAAAACCAGGCCACTGCAGGCAATGGAGCAAAAAAAGAAACCATAGCAGGCAAAGGCGAACTGAACAATCAGATTACGAGTCTGATCTTTGAAAAACTAAAGGAAAAAGGCATTCCCAGTCACTTCATCGAGCGACTGTCTGATACGGATCAGGCCATTGAAAGGGTAGGCATGTTTCCGTTGGAAGTAGTGATACGAAACGTTGCAGCAGGAAGCTTTTCCAGGCGTTTAGATGTAGAAGAAGGAAAAGACCTGCCGTTTCCGGTCTTGGAATTCTATTTAAAAGACGACGCTCTGAACGATCCGTTGATCAACGATGATCATATTCTGGCACTTGAGCTTGCAGCGGAAGAAGAAGTGGCAGAATTGAAGAAACAGGCACGACACATCAATCAGGCATTGATATCTTTATTCCAACAAGCAGGAATCAGACTGGTTGACTTCAAACTGGAATTTGGAAAAACAAAAGAGGGCACTATCATACTGGCTGATGAAATTTCACCAGACACGTGCCGTTTATGGGACCTAAAGACGAACGATAGGCTGGATAAGGATATATTCAGACAAGACCTTGGAGACATCATTCCCTTGTATCGGGAAGTATTGAATCGCTTAAACCAACTTTAAAAGGAGTAGTGACGCATGTATAACGTAAAAGTTTATGTAACCTATAAAGAATCTATTTTGGACCCTCAAGGGGAAGCGGTCAGAGGTGCCGTTCACCGGATGGGATTTGATGAAATCGACGATATCCGCATCGGTAAATATTTTGAAATAAAGGTATCTAAACATGAAGAACGTTTGGTTGAAGAGGTCATCGAAACCGTGTGTGACAAGCTGCTGGCTAATGTGGTCATGGAAACTTACCGTTATGAGATCGAAGAAGTAAAGGAGACGGTTTGAGCATGCGATTTGCAGTGATTCAATTTCCCGGTTCCAATTGTGATATCGATCTGCTCCATGCAATCAGAGACGGTGTGGGCGAAGAAGCAGAATATGTTCCGCATACCGCAACAAGTCTAGCTGGCTTTGACGGCGTACTCCTTCCTGGAGGTTTTTCATACGGAGATTATCTGAGGTGTGGCGCAATTTCCCGTTTTTCCAATGTCATGAGTGAAGTGAAGCGGTTCGCTGATGAAGGCAAACTTGTTTTTGGAACCTGCAACGGCTTTCAGATTTTAGTCGAAGCCGGTCTGCTCCCGGGTGCCCTGCAGCGGAATAAAAACCTGCATTTCATCTGCAAGACGACTGAGCTGAAAGTGGAAAATACTAACACTAAATTTACTTCAGAATATGAGAAAGACGAAGTTCTCACCATCCCGATTGCTCACGGCGAAGGCAATTATTATTGTGACGACGACACGCTGGCTGATTTAAAAGCCAATAACCAGATCGTCTTTACCTATGCGTCTGAAAATCCCAATGGGTCGGTCGGAAATATTGCCGGCATTATCAATAAAAAAGGCAATGTCCTTGGCATGATGCCCCATCCTGAAAGAGCCGTTGAAGACTTGCTTGGATCAAGTGACGGTCTGCGCTTTTTTGAGTCGATGGTCCAGAACTTTGCAAAGGAGACTACAGAAGTATGAAAACCGTTCATGAACCCTCAGCAGAAATGATTAAAAACGAACGTATCTATGTACAGTGGGGACTCACCGATGAAGAGTATCGCATGATATCTGAAGACATCCTGGGTCGTCTGCCGAATTATACGGAGACCGGACTTTTTTCAGTTATGTGGAGCGAACACTGTTCATATAAAAATTCAAAACCGGTTCTGCGTAAATTCCCAACAAACGGGCCTCGCGTCCTTCAGGGGCCGGGAGAAGGCGCCGGGATCGTCGATATCGGTGACAACCAGGCGGTCGTATTTAAAGCGGAAAGTCATAACCATCCCTCGGCGATCGAACCTTATGAAGGTGCAGCTACCGGTGTAGGCGGCATCATCCGCGATATTTTCAGTATGGGTGCGCGCCCGATCGCTTTGCTTGATTCCCTGCGTTTTGGGGAACTGGATAATGAACGGACTAAATATTTGCTGGAAGAAGTCGTGGCTGGTATCGGTGGATACGGCAATTGTATCGGTATTCCAACGGTCGGCGGAGAAATCGGCTTTGATCCCGTTTATAAAGACAACCCTCTCGTAAATGCGATGTGTGTCGGACTGATCGATCATAAAGATATTCAAAAAGGACAAGCTAAAGGCGTCGGCAACACGATCATGTATGTCGGAGCTAAAACGGGTCGAGACGGTATCCATGGCGCGACGTTCGCTTCTGAAGAATTCAGTGATGGCGAAGAATCCGAACGTTCAGCTATTCAGGTCGGTGATCCGTTTATGGAGAAATTATTATTGGAAGCGTGTCTGGAACTGATCCAGGATCACAGTGATATTTTGGTCGGCATTCAGGATATGGGGGCCGCCGGACTGGTTTCGTCCAGTGCTGAGATGGCCTCGAAAGCGGGCAGCGGACTGGTCCTGAATTTAGATGACGTGCCACAGCGTGAAACGCACATGACCCCATATGAAATGATGTTGTCGGAGTCACAGGAACGCATGCTGATCTGTGTGACGAAAGGGTCTGAAGCACGTGTAAAAGAATTGTTTTCACGGTATGAACTCGAGGCCGTCAATATCGGACACGTCACAGATGATGGGCAATACCGTTTGTATCATAGAGGAGTACAGGTCGCGGACCTGCCTGTTGATGCCCTGGCGGAAGATGCGCCTATCTATCATAAAGAATATGTTGAACCTGCGCGTATCCAGCAATTCAAAGAAATGAAAGCATTCGAACCTGTCGTTGAAAATGCCGGCGAGACGTTCAAACAACTTCTGCAGCAGCCGACGATCGCGTCTAAAAAATCGATCTATGAGACCTATGATTCAATGGTTCGAACCAATACGGTGGTTGGGCCCGGTAGTGATGCGGCAGTTTTACGTATCCGGGGCACACGAAAAGCACTGGCAATGACGACGGATTGCAATGCCCGTTACCTGTTCTTGAATCCGGAAATGGGTGGACAGATGGCAGTGGCGGAAGCAGCCAGAAATATTGTGGCGAGTGGCGGAGAACCGTTAGCTATTACAGACTGCCTGAATTACGGTAATCCGGACAAGCCGGAAGTGTTCTGGGAACTCTGGACATCGGCAGACGGTATTGCCAAAGCCTGCGAGACTTTAGGAACGCCTGTTATCTCAGGTAATGTATCTTTATACAACGAGACCAATGGAGAAGCAATTTATCCGACACCTATGATCGGAATGGTCGGACTGGTCAAAGACTTGAATCATGTCACGACGGCTGATTTCAAAAAAGCTGGAGATAAAATCTTTGCGATCGGCGAAACAAAAGCTGATTTTAATGGGTCGGAACTTCAGAAAATGCAATTGGGAAGAATCGAAGGTGAATTGTTCGCTTTTGATATAATGAAAGAAAAAATGATCCAAGATAAAGTACTGGAAGCGATCCGCAACGGTTGGGTCGAAAGCGCCCACGACTGTTCTGAAGGTGGACTGGCCGTGGCTCTTCTGGAATCAGCATTCTCAAATGAATATGGCTTAGATGTAAAAGTAGACCTGCCGAAAGAATGGCTTTTTTCCGAATCGCCTTCCCGTTTTGTCTTGTCAGTTAAACCGGAATCGGCTGAAAACATCCAAGATTTATTTGGATCAGATGCAGCAGAAATCGGAGAAGTGACAGATACGGGGATCGCAGTGATTCAAACTCAGGATGAAAAATTGGAACTGAACGTGCACGAACTGAAACAGATTTGGGAAGGAGCGATTCCATGGTTGCTGAAGTCAAAAGTTTAAATGAAGAATGTGGCGTGTTTGGAGTTTGGGGACATTCGGATGCAGCACAGTTGAATTTCTTCGGACTCCACAGTCTGCAGCACCGCGGTCAGGAAGGTGCCGGGATCGTCACGAAGCATAAGGGGCGTTTGAAAGGGCATAGAGATCTCGGCTTGTTGTCTGAAGTGTTCAAAGATGAAAGAGACTTACAAGGACTGACTGGTGATGCAGGAATTGGACATGTCCGCTACAGTACGGCCGGCAATAACAGCATCTTGAATATCCAACCGTTCTTATTCAAATTTCATGATGAAGAAATCGCACTGGCGCATAACGGCAATTTGATCAATGCGTTGAGCCTGCGCAAAGAATTAGAAGATAACGGTGCTATTTTTCATTCAAATTCGGATACGGAAGTGCTGATGCATCTGATAAGGCGCAGCCAGCAGGATACGTTGATGGGACGCATCAAAGAAAGTCTGAATACAGTGAAAGGGGCTTTTGCGTATGTGATGCTGACCCCAGATGCGCTGATCGGTGCCCTTGATCCAAACGGCTTTCGCCCCTTGTCTATTGGACAAATGGAAAACGGCGCTTATGTGCTGGCGAGTGAAACCTGCGCCCTGGAAGTGGTCGGTGCAGAGTTTATCCGTTCAGTTCAGCCAGGAGAAATAGTTACTATAGATGATTCCGGCTATACCATTGATACCTATACTGATCAGACGGTGACGCAGATCTGTTCGATGGAATTCATTTACTTTGCCCGACCGGATTCAAACATCGGTGGAGTCAATGTCCACACGGCACGTAAAAACATGGGCAAACGACTGGCAAAAGAATCACCAGTGGATGCAGACATGGTTATCGGGGTCCCTAACTCTTCGTTGTCTGCGGCAAGTGGGTACGCTGAAGAGAGCGGCATCCCGTATGAAATGGGTCTGGTCAAGAATCAGTATGTCGGCCGCACATTCATTCAGCCAACGCAGGAGTTGAGAGAACAAGGCGTCCGCATGAAGTTGTCTGCTGTTAGAGGAGTCGTAGCCGGGAAGAAAGTGATCATGGTCGATGATTCAATCGTGCGCGGAACGACGAGTAAACGAATCGTTCAGTTGCTGAAAGAGGCGGGAGCGGCTGAAGTTCATGTTCGTATTTCTTCTCCACCTTTGAAATATCCGTGTTTTTATGGCATCGATATCCAAAACCAGAAAGAACTGATCGCAGCTGATTACTCCGTTGAAGAGATTCGCCAAAAAATCGGGGCAGATAGTTTATCCTTCTTAAGTATCGAAGGGACTGTTGAATCGATCGGATTGAAATTTGATGCACCTCACAATGGACTGTGTATGTCCTACTTTACGGGAGACTACCCGACATCGTTGTATGATTATGAAGTCGACTATAGGAAGACATTAAATAAAATCAAAGAAAGTAATCCACAAATGTTTTAATCATGTCTGACGTTAATATGGTTAGTGATGAATATAAGGAGGATCTATTAAATGGGAAATGCCTACACCAATGCAGGAGTAAATGTAGAAGCGGGCTATGAAACAGTTGAACGCATCAAAAAACACGCGAAACGTACCGAACGACTGGGAATGATGGGCGCTTTGGGCGGTTTTGGCGGGACGTTTGATTTGTCAAAAATAAAGGTCAAGGAGCCAGTTTTAGTTTCTGGAACGGATGGGGTAGGGACTAAACTTTTAATAGCGATCCAGCAGGACAAACACGATACGATCGGCATTGATTGTGTGGCCATGTGTGTCAATGATATTTTAGCTCAGGGAGCCGAACCGCTTTACTTCCTGGATTACATCGCGACGGGCAAAAACGTTCCGGAAAAAATGGAACAGATCGTCGCGGGCATTTCTGATGGGTGCGTCCAGGCAGGGGCAGGGTTGATCGGGGGAGAAACAGCTGAAATGCCAGATATGTATGGGGAAAATGAGTATGATGTCGCCGGCTTCTGTGTAGGCGTTGTCGAAAAGAGTCGTCTCTTGACACCTGAACACGTCAAAACCGGCGACAAACTGATCGGCATTGCTTCAAGCGGTATCCATTCAAATGGCTATTCTCTGGTCAGAAAGATCTGTTTTGTTCAAAATAAATTCACGTTCGAATCGACCTTTGAAGAATTAGGTGAAACAACACTTGGGGAAGCGTTATTGGAACCAACAAAAATTTATGTGTCGTCTGTTCTTCCGTTACTGAAAAAAGATTGGGTACACGGCATTTCTCATGTAACTGGGGGCGGATTTGTCGAGAATCTTCCACGCATGCTGCCGGAAGGACTTTCTGCGACGATTAAAACAGGGTCCTGGCCTATTCCTGGCATATTCACATTGTTAGAAAAGCACGGAGAACTGAAACGTGAAGAAATGTACGGTATATTTAATATGGGCATCGGGATGGTCCTGGCTGTTCCTTCAGAAAATGAAGCAGCCGTGCTCCAGAGCTTAGCTCAAGCGGGTGAATCGGCCGTTACGATCGGCGAAGTTTCTGGAAATAAAGATGAGGCGATCACCTTTGAATAAAATTCAGCCTATGAAGATAGCGGTTTTTGCTTCTGGAAATGGGTCGAATTTTGAGGCGATCGTTGAGGCAGTAAGGGACGGGAAAGTAGAAGCGGAAATCGCTTTGCTGGTGTGTGACAGACCAGAAGCTTATGTTTTAAAGAGAGCAGAACGGTTAGGCATTTCATCTATCACTTTACAGCCGAAAGCGTTTGAGTCAAAAATAGCCTATGAAACAGAAGTGCTGGATCATCTGCAGGCTGAGTCAATTGAACTGATTGTTCTGGCCGGCTGCATGCGGATCGTTGGAGCCACGCTCTTAAAAGCATACCCGAAAAGAATAGTGAACATCCATCCATCGCTCTTGCCACTATACCCCGGAAGACAAGGCATTGAAGATGCGTTTAATGACGGGGCGACTGAAACCGGCGTAACGGTCCATTTAGTGGATGAGGGAATCGATACAGGTCCGGTACTGGCTCAAAGAAAAGTTGCCATTCATCAAGGCGATGCGATAGAATTATTAGAAGGAAAAATACATGCACTCGAGCATGAGCTATTTCCAGAAGTCATTCAAACGTATATTAAAAAGCTGAAAAGCTAAAAAGCTGCAAAAGGAGCATGTCATTATGAAACGCGCACTCATTAGTGTATCAGACAAAACCAACATAGTAGATTTTGCAAAAGCATTAGTAAAACAGAACATAGAAATCATATCGACCGGCGGGACGAAGCGGGTTTTAGATGAAGCGGGTATTTCCACGCTTTCCATTGAAGAAGTGACCGGGTTTCCTGAGATGATGGATGGACGCGTGAAGACGCTGCATCCAATTATTCACGGCGGATTGCTTGGACGCCGTGACCTTGACAGCCACATGAAGGCGATGGACGAGCACAATATTCAACCAATCGATTTTGTCTGTGTGAATCTTTACCCATTCAAAGAAACCATCAAGAAAACAGAGACGACTCCTGAAGAAGCCATCGAACAGATCGATATCGGCGGACCAAGCATGCTGCGCAGTGCGGCGAAAAACTTTGCTTCAGTGACAGTTGTAGTCGATTCCAACGACTACAACGAGGTGATCGCAGAACTCGCAAAAAACGGGGAAACGTCGATAGCTACAAGACAACGACTAGCCGCAAAAGTCTTCCGACACACAGCAAGTTATGATGCGCTGATCGCTGATTACTTAACAGCTTTAACTGGAGAAACCGAACCGGAAACAGCGACACACACGTATGATCATAAAGAAACACTGCGATACGGAGAGAACAGTCATCAGACAGCGGTCTTTTATGAAGAACCGCTGGCGTCAAGCTTCTCTATAGCGAAAGCCAAGCAACTGCACGGGAAAGCATTGTCCTTTAACAACATCAAAGATGCGGATGCAGCGATTCGAATCGCCCGTGATTTTGATGAACCGGTCGCCGTCGCACTCAAACATATGAATCCGTGTGGCATCGGCATCGGTCAGACGGTCGAAGAAGCGTTTGATCGGGCATACGAAGCGGACCCTATGTCGATTTTTGGCGGCATCGTCGTCGTGAACGCAGAAGTATCCTTAGCCTTAGCCGAAAAACTGCACAAAATCTTTTTGGAGATCGTCATTGCTCCGAGTTATTCTGAAGATGCTTTAAAAGTTTTAACTAAAAAGAAAAACGTCCGGTTACTGGAACTGGATTTTTCAGAAGCGAGAAAAGGCGGCAAAGAGACGGTATCTGTTTTAGGCGGCCTGCTGGTCCAAAATCAGGATATGATCGACGAAAAAGAAGCGCCTGAATGGACAGTTGTGACAGAAAAAGCACCGACTGACGCGCAGATGGCGGCTATGCAATTAAACTGGAAAGCCGTTAAACACGTTAAAAGTAATGCGATCGTCGTTGGGAATGACAAGCAGACTTTAGGTATTGGTGCCGGTCAGATGAACCGGATAGGCGCTGTGAAAATAGCCATCGAACAGGCGGGGGAACAGGCAAAAGAAGCCGTTCTTGCGAGTGATGCCTTTTTCCCGATGGATGACAGCGTGGAGTATGCCGCTGAACATGGCATTCAAGCCATCGTTCAACCAGGCGGAAGCGTCAAAGATCAGGCATCGATCGATAAAGCGAACGAACACGGGATAGCAATGGTGTTCACGGCGACGCGTCATTTCAGACATTAAGATTGATCGAAGAGGGGGGGACCTCTCTTTCCTTTTTACATAGGTATAAATAAGCACAATAAGGCACGATGAAGGGGAGAAGACAGTGAAACTTTTAGTTGTCGGGGCAGGCGGTCGCGAGCACGCGATTGCTAAAAAGCTTTTATCAAGTGAACAAGTCGAGACCGTTTTTTGTGCGCCGGGAAACGCAGGCATGAAAAAAGACGGCATCGAGGTTTTGGAGATAGACCAGTCGGATCACACAGCTTTGATCAACTTCGCAAAAAAAGAGGACATTTCCTGGACGGTCGTCGGACCGGAAATCCCGTTGATTAACGGGATAGTGGATGATTTCCAGGCAGAAGGATTGAAAATATTCGGGCCCTCAAAAGCAGCGACATTGATCGAAGCCTCAAAAGAATTTGCAAAAGAACTGATGGTTAAAAAAGATATCCCGACAGCAGACTATCAGTCGTTTGGTGACTATGATTCAGCAAGGAAGTATATCGAACAGGGGACTGTTCCGGTTGTGATAAAGGCAGATGGTCTGGCTGCAGGTAAAGGTGTTGTCGTTGCTGAAACAAAGGAAGAAGCATTAAACGCTCTAAAGGACATGATGCTGGACAAGAAATATGGCGCACTGAATACAAGAGTGGTCATCGAAGAATACTTAACAGGCGAAGAATTCTCCCTGATGGCATTCGTCAATGGCGAAAAAGTGTACCCGATGGTTATTTCTCAAGACCATAAACGTCTGCTTGAAGAGGATAAAGGACCCAATACCGGAGGGATGGGAGCTTACGCACCCGTGCTGCACATATCAGAATCTATCGTGAAAGAAGCAGTTGAACGAATTCTGGTACCGGCGGCTGTTGGAATGATGGAAAATGGGACTCCTTTTGTGGGTATATTGTATGCGGGTGTGATGGCGACAGATGCAGGACCCAAAAACATCGAGTTCAATGCGCGTTTTGGTGACCCTGAAACTCAGGTGCTGATGAACCGATTGGAATCTGACCTGGCTCAAGTGATCACTGATTTGTTAGAAGATAACGAACCTGAACTGATCTGGAAAAAAGACGGGGTAAGTTTAGGCGTCGTCGTTGCTGCAGAAGGATACCCGGAAAACTATCAGAAAAGTATTCCGCTAAGTCTTCCTGAATCAACAGAGGGCGTTCATTTATACTTCGCAGGCGTCAAAGAAGAAGCGGGCGAATTAGTTTCAGACGGTGGACGGATTTATTTGGTCGAAGCATCGGGTGATACGATTAAAGATGCACAAGATAACATCTACCAGGCACTTGCATCAGTGGATACATCGGGTTGTGTATACCGGACAGACATTGGAAACAGGGCGCTTTAAGAGTAAACTAGAGGAAAGAGTAGTTGATCACTAAATTGGGAGGCGTTTGATTTGGCAATCGAAGTAGGAGTCGTTATGGGAAGCACATCAGACTGGGAAACAATGAAACACACGTGTGAGGTGCTGGACGAACTGAAGATAGGCTATGAGAAAAAGGTCGTTTCTGCACACCGCACACCCGATTTGATGTTTGAATATGCAACAGAGGCAAGAGCGCGCGGCATCAAAGTGATCATCGCCGGAGCAGGTGGCGCCGCTCATTTACCGGGTATGTTGGCGGCAAAAACGACGCTGCCTGTCATTGGGGTACCGGTGCAATCCAAGGCTTTGAATGGACTGGATTCACTTCTGTCCATTGTTCAGATGCCTGGCGGCGTACCCGTCGCGACTGTTGCAATCGGCAAAGCGGGGGCAACGAATGCCGGACTTCTGGCAGCGCAGATACTAGGTACCATTGATTTAAAAATCGCCGAACGAATCGAATCGAGAAGAGAAGCCTTAAAACAGAAAGTTTTGGAAAGTAGTGACGCTCTTGTCTAAACAAATCAAACCTGGAAGCACAATCGGCATCATTGGTGGCGGACAACTCGGACGGATGATGGCTTTTTCCGCCAAAGAAAGAGGGTACCGGATAGCTGTTTTAGATCCCACACCCGACTGTCCAACTGCTCAGATAGCCGACTGGCATATCGAAGCCGCCTATGATGATTTAGAAGCCTTGAAAGAACTGGCCGAGCGCAGTGACGTGCTGACGTACGAATTTGAAAATGTCGATGCCCAAACGATCGAGCGTGTCCTCGAACAAGTCGCTATAGCGATTCCGCAAGGGACAGAGTTACTTTTGATCACTCAAAACCGTTTAAATGAAAAAGAATTCTTGAAAAAAGCAGGCATATCGATTGCCTCCTATGCTAAAATTGAAACGAAAGCTGATTTAACGGAAGGGGTAAAAACCCTCGGCTATCCTGCGGTATTGAAAACCATTCGCGGGGGATACGACGGAAAAGGTCAAGTCGTTTTGAAGTCTGAGTCAGATTTAGAAGAAGCTTTGGATCTACTCGAAAAGGGTACATGCGTCCTGGAAGAATGGGTATCTTTCGACAAAGAAATTTCGATCATGGTGGCCCGTAACGAAGCGGGTGATGTCGTGACCCTACCTGTTTCAGAGAATATTCATCAGGATAATATTTTGCTTGAAAGCATCGTCCCCGCTCGTATTTCAGAAGATACATTTAAAGAGGCAGAAAGAATGGCAAAAACCATTGCTGAGAAAATGGGGTTAGTGGGTGTTCTTGGTGTGGAACTGTTCTTAACGAAATCTGGAAAAATCTACGCCAACGAATTAGCACCACGTCCGCATAATTCCGGACACTATTCGATCGAAGCCTGTACAGAGTCTCAATTCGACCTGCACATCCGGGCCATCTGCGGATATCCCTTACCTGACGTCGAATTATTGAAACCAGCTGTGATGATCAATATTCTGGGCGAACATTTTTACCAGGCGTTGGAGCTGAACAACACTCAGCCATCATGGCATGTCCATGACTACGGGAAAACAGGTGCCAAAGTCGGACGTAAAATGGGACACGTCACTATCTTGACTGATAATATAGAAGAAACTTTACACGCTATTGATGAAACGAAAATTTGGAATTAGGAGACTGACGATATGATTGAACGCTATTCAAGACCTGAAATGAAAGAACTCTGGTCAGAAAAAAACCGCTATCAGTCCTGGCTGGAAGTTGAAATTTTAGCAGACGAGGCCTGGGCGGAACTGGGAGTAATTCCTAAAGAAGATGTTCAGAAAATTCGTGAGAATGCCTCGTTTGATATCAAGCGCATTCTAGAAATCGAACAGCAGACCAAACACGACGTTGTTGCGTTTACCCGCTCAGTTTCCGAATCACTCGGTGACGAAAAGAAATGGGTCCATTACGGCTTGACCAGTACTGATGTAGTGGATACAGCCTATGGATACCAGCTGAAACAAGTGAATGATGTGTTGAGACATGACCTGCAGCAATTGCTTGAAGTAATCGGCGAGAAGGCAAAAGAACATAAATATACTGTGACAATGGGTCGAACACACGGGGTACATGCCGAACCGACCACATTTGGATTGAAACTCGCTCTTTGGTATTCAGAAATGAAACGCCATATCGAACGCTTTGAACATGCAGCAAAAGGAGTGGAAGCGGGCAAAATAAGCGGAGCAGTCGGGACGTTTGCCAATATTCCGACATTCGTAGAAAAATTTGTCTGTGAAAAATTAGGGACACGTCCACAAGAAATTTCCACTCAAGTCCTGCCACGTGATCTGCATGCTGAATATTTGAGCTCGATAGCACTCATCGCAACCAGTGTAGAGAAGTTTGCGACTGAAATTAGAGGATTGCAGAAGTCAGAAACAAGAGAAGTGGAAGAAGGCTTTGCTAAGGGGCAAAAAGGGTCATCAGCCATGCCGCATAAACGCAACCCGATCGGATCAGAAAACATGGTCGGACTTGCTCGTGTTATACGCGGACATATGATGACGGCTTATGAAAATGTCACGTTATGGCACGAACGCGATATCTCTCATTCTTCGGCCGAACGCATTATACTACCGGACAGTACGACGCTTTTAAATTACATGCTGAATCGGTTTACTAATATTGTCCGTGATCTGACCGTGTTCCCGGAAAATATGAAACGGAACATGAATGCGACGTTTGGACTGATATACAGCCAGCGTGTGCTTTTGAAACTGATCGATAAAGGCTTGAGCAGAGAAGATGCCTATGATCTGGTACAGCCGAGAACAGCAGAAGCATGGGACAAACAGACTGCATTCAAGCCCTTGCTGGAAAAAAATGAAAGAATCATGTCTTTACTGAATCAGGAAGAACTGGATGATGCCTTTGATTATACTTACCATCTGAAAAATGTTGATGAGATCTTTGAACGTGTCGGCTTAGATGACTGAATGAAGTACAGGTGAACTATTGCAACAATAAAGGGAAGATAGCATCACAGAAAAAAACACTTTCGATCGGGCTAGGGTATAGTCCGAAACGAGAGTGATTTTTTGTGTGCTGAATTTCTGCTTAATAAAAACCATTCCTCTTTTGTGCGGAAAAATAGTGGGGGAGGGTCCATTTATAGTAGATCGATGCTAGCCTCAAGATGATCAGCGCAATGAATAAAACGGTCACGACGTAAGGCCCGCTTATCCAGTCAAGTCCGATAAACAACCCAGCTAAGGCAGCCCACAAGGCGTAAATTTCTGAATAGAAAATCACCGGTTTGCGCCCGGCCAGTAAATCTCTTACTATGCCTCCGCCAGCACCGGTCAAGACAGCGGCAGTCACAACGGCAATGACCGGCGCATCAATCGAAACCGCATAATTCGCTCCTTGAATAGCGAACGCAGCCAATCCGACGGCATCAAAAAAGACGGCACTATGTTTAAAATGATGCTTCCATTTATGCGGGAAGAAAAAAGTAAAGGTGATGGAAACAAACGCAATGATGAATAAGCTTTTTTGTATCCAAATTCCTTCAACGGATACACCTAACAGTAAGTTCCGGATCACGCCCCCACCAAAAGCGGTGGTGAACCCCAGAATGTACGCTCCCAATAAATCGTAGTTCTCCTCTGAAGCAACCAGTGTTCCGTTTATCCCAAAAGCTATGGCACCCATAATATCCAATACATCCCAAGTCACACGACCACTCCTAATTTGTCATTTGTCTTATATATACTAGTACTTTACTATCGGAATGTCTAACATATAGCAAGAGAATACGTTTTCCATTTTGAAGTATTTAAAAATAAAATAACAGGGTGTATAAAATAAAAACGCTTTAGCTTTTGATGTTGAGCGTACTTAAGCATACAGGCTGAAATTATAAACTATTTAATGAATAATTAAAAAATAGTCCTTAAGACTGATTTATTTTTTAAAAAGGTAAAGTTATACTATTGTTGTACAAAAAAGTAAAGGCCAATGTGAAACACGTGTCCTAAAAATATTGGGAAAAACAACGAGTAATCATGAAAGGGTGCTGCCAGATGAAACTACACAAAAAACAGAGAAAAACGCCCATGACACAAATCAAAACGCTGATCCTGTCTCTTTTTGACGCTAAAGTCGACACAAGAAGGAAATTTATGGTGTTGGGAATCGTCCTTTACATCATCAGTCCTATCGATCTGATTCCTGACTTCATTCCAATGGTCGGCTATGCGGATGACGTCATTCTACCAATCTTATTGATCATTGCAGAAAAATTGCTTTCGGGTGACAAAAAGTCAGAACCCGTCCGAGTCAGAAAAGAAGCTGAAAAAGTCAACTAAAAGTGATGTAGATTCATTACAGGATCAAAACATGTTCCTTAAATATGCGAATAAAAACAACCTGCAGATGGTTAAACTTTGACAGTGACCATCAGCAGGTTATTTTTATTTTTCCAAATGTAGTTTATTGCATTTCAATCTGATTCGGTCCAAGCCAGCACTACCTGTATCCATCAGGAAAGCTAAGACGATATTGGCTGGAAAAATAATCAACACATAAATTATAGCCAGAAATATGCTCACATAAATCATGCTGATGATACCGCACCTTTCATGGTCATTATCCAAAAAAAATTTTCGATAATACCGACTGGATTTGATTCCGTTCAAATACGTGGGTGGCTTTCTTTTATATATTGGTTTGGAACACTAAATTCAGAACACAGATGTTATTCATTTATTCGGTACAGTTACTATATCAAATCAAGGGAACGTGTACACATATAGACCATGGAATTCGGAAATACAGGACTAGATGTTAAGCTGTTTGTTTAGGAACGATGAGTTTTGGTGAGCTCGACTTAAATTCATTTTAAATTAATGCCCGTTCCCGGTATACTATAGTAGAAAACACATGATGATTATGATCAGGAAGGTGCTGAAACAATGAATAATAATGACCGATTGCTGCGACTGCGCTATGCGCTAGAGTTAAAGGATTCAGAATTGGTAGAGATTTTTAAATTGGGTGAAATGGAGATACCCATGCAAGAAGTAAGACAACTCCTTTCAAAACAGGATGAAAAAGATATTCAGGTGGATGAAGAAGATGAATTCTCAGAAAATCTGTACAAGGAAGATTGTACAGATCTGATGCTGGAATCTTTTCTCAATGGATTGATCGTCTATAAAAGAGGGAGACAAGTATCAAAAACGGGAGAACCAGTAAAAATGACGTTCTCTTTGAAACACAGTAAAGACGTCAATAATATTTTGCTAAAAAAAGTGAAAGTTGCCTTATCGCTTACAAATGAAGACGTTTTGGATATTCTTGATGATACCGGAGTCAATATTTCAAAGGGTGAGTTGAGTGCCGTTTTGAGAAAAGAAGATCACCGCAATTATCAGGAATGCGGGGACAGATACGCGAGGAATTTCCTCAAGGGACTGACCTTGAAATATAGAGGAGAGTAATTGTTTCAATAAAAACTTGAAAGTATCCCAGTGAATGACTACCTTTAAACTATACACTTTTTAAAAAACGACACTATGCAGTCCAAAGAAGATGACCCCATTAGCTTATCGGGGTCATCTTCTTTAATTTTTTTTGATAACGATTATGATTATAAAATGAAATATATTCTTCTACAAAATCACACAAATCCTTTAGGGTTTCCTTTCTATTGAAAATGGCGAGAGAGTGAGGATAGGCATCTATAAAGAATATGAATTGCTATTTCATCTCTTTAGCGTTAGTATAATGCGCAAATACGCTTTTTTTTTGATTGAAACAGGAGCACGCCTTAACAGATTTCATTTTCGTCAAATAGTTTCTTTTGAACTGTTACATATCTGGAATTTCGGACTCAACGAGTAAAAATGAAAGAAGGGTATACAGATGAAACAAGAAAATTATGGAAAAGCAGTAGCTTTACGGCACGAATTGCACCAGCATCCCGAACTTTCAAATGAAGAAACGTGGACCAAGCAACGGTTAATGGATTTTTTACAAGAACAAACGGATCTAGGAATTGTAGATAAAGGAAATTGGTTTTATGCGGTTTATCGAGCTGGAAATGATCGGCTGAATATTGCTTTCCGTACAGATTTCGATGCCCTTCCGATGGATGAAGCAATTGAATTACCTTGGGCATCTAAAATCCCAGGAAAAGCACACAAATGCGGGCACGATGGGCATGCAGCAACGATGATTGGATTTGCTTTGGAAATTGATCAAGAAGGAGCAGCGAACAACACTTTCTTTTTGTTTCAACCAGCTGAAGAAACAGGTGATGGAGCGATTCAATGTGTGGATTTAATCAAAGATGAACAGATCGATGAAATTTATGGATACCATAACTTTAGCGGTCTTCCTTACCAAACGATATCTGCCCGGGAAGGAACGACTCATTTTGCTTCTAAAGGAATGACGATTCATTTTGAAGGGACGCCAGCCCATGCAAGCCAACCGGAAGATGGACAGAATCCTGCTTTAGCGATTGCAAAAGTGGTTCAAGCTCTTCCAGGATTTACGGAATTAAAAGAGAACACTGGGAAGGTTTTGGCTACGGTCATTCAAATCGCTGTGGGGTCCGAAGCTTTTGGTGTTTCTCCAGGAGAAGGGGATTTGAAATTAACTATCCGTGCGTATGCAGAAAAGGATTTAAATCGGTTACAAACGAACGTTGAAACTTTCGTAAAAGAGTTAGCCTCACAAGAACAATTACAGGTGGGATTTACTTATCAAGATGAATTTCCTGAAACATTCAATCATAAAGAAAACGTGGCAAAGATACACCAAGCAGCTGAATCGTTAGGGTATGAGTACACGGAGTTGGAAAAAGCATACCGGGGATCCGAAGATTTTGGACACTATACAAAGTGCACAAAAGGTGCATTTTTCTATATCGGGAATGGCGAAGAGTACCCTCAAATACACACGAATGCCTATGATTATCGTGATGAAAATATTTTGCGTGGAGTAGAAATGTTTAAGGCGCTCGCAAATATGACGGACCAATGAAAACGGAAAATCGTTAGACTCTATAAAAAAGAAAACCAGCAATTTATACTGTTTTTCTTTAATCTGGACACTATGTCAAGGAGAGTATTAAGAACACCCTATGCTACGGGTTGTAAAAGAAGCTGGCTTCGGTATGATACCGGAGTCAGTATTTCAAAGGGTGAGTTGAGTGCCGTTTTGAGAAAAGAAGATCACCGCAATTATCAGGAATGCGGGGACAGATACGTGAGGAATTTCCTCAAAGGACTGGCCTTGAAATACAGAGACTGATTGAAAATGTCAGGGGGAAATTCCATCGCCTCCTGAATGCAGTGTGAAATGAATCCGAAATTTAGATAAAAATCAGAACCTCAAGTGTCAGCATGCGCTGATACTTGAGGTTCTTTTACATATTAAACTTACAAAAAAGTTACTAAAAGTAAGCTGGAGTTTACTAAAGAGAATTAATGAGAACAACAAAAAAAGGATGCTGACTTATTTTTCGAAAAAATTATTGAGTAAGAAGCTATAGCTCTCATGTTCTTATAGGCATGAATGGTATAATACGAAGTTATTATCAGTTTCACATAAACTAGGAAATTTTGTTAATTTTGTCTAAAATTTGTCTAAAACCAAGTGTAACACAACTGTAATCGTTAATAGATTCTATAGTTCAGGCAAGAGTGGTACTATTGTTTTACATCGGAAATATAAAACTTACCTTAAAAAACAACTATTGAATGATAAATGACTACTACTATATGGAGGAAAATCACTTGAAGAATAAGATAATCGTCGGACTTGTTTCCTCGATGCTGTTGACAACTTTTGCGCCATTTATGGGTAGCGTTGTACAAGCTGAGGAGCCCCTAGAAGACTTAAAAGAACAAATAGAAAATAATAAAGGTCGCTCAAGAGAACTTGGTTCAGTTATTGAAGAAACTGAAGCTGAAATGAATAGTTTAGAGCAAGAAAGACAAGAACTTGAAGGAAACATACAGTCACTTCAAATCACTATACAAGAATTATCAGAGGACTTGGATGTACAAAGCCAACGTCTGGTGGAAACAAATGAAGAGATAGAAAACTTAAATAAAAAAATTGAAGATTTAACAAAAGCAATTGAACTGCGTAACGATAAATTAATGACTCAAGCACGGGCAACACAAACTAAATGGAATCCTACGAACGTCATACATATGATTATCTCGGCAGAAGACATTTCAGATTTGATCAGTCGAGTTGGCGTGGTTAGCAAATTAGTATCTGCTAATCAACAAGTTATAGAAGATCAGCGACGTGATCAAGAAGCAGTCATCACAGCTGAGGCAAAAGTTCAAATTGAAAAAGCTGAAGTTGAAACATTGGTAGTACAGATTGAAACTAACCGTAAAGAATTAAAGGGTCAACAAGTTAAACTGGACGATCAAATCATGTTTGTTGCTGAAAAGTATAAAATGAACTCCTCTGAAAAAGATCAGTTTGTCAGCGAACAGTTTGAGTTAGCTCAAGAAACAATGGCTTTATCTACAGAGATTAGAGCAGAAGAAAAACGTTTGGAAGAAGAACGCATTGCAGAAGAGAAGCGTCTGGAAGAAGAACGCCTAGCCGAAGAAAAACGTATTGCAGAAGAAGAAGCAATCGCTAAAGAAGCCGAAGAAGAACGCCAGCGTCAGGCTGAAGCGGAACGTAAAGAACGAGTGGCTTTAGCTGCTGAACAACGTCGAGAAGAAGCTCAAGAAGAAGAAGCTCGAAAAGAACAAGCAAGTTTAGCTGCTGAAAGAGAAAAAGCTGACGAACAACGTACAGCAGCCGCAAATCGTCAAGAACAAGAACGTTTGGCTAAAGCAGAAGAGCAACGTGTTGCAAACGTTGAAGCAGAATCTAGAGCACAATCTACAGCTGCAGCGAATCGAAGAGAAGAAGAACGTAAAGCAGCAGCAGCGCAAGCTACAGCAGCAGCGAATCGAAGAGAAGAAGAACGTCGAGCAGCAGCACAAGCTACAGCTGCAGCAAATCGAAAAGAAGAAGAACGTAAAGCAGCAGCAGCGCAAGCTACAGCTGCAACGTCTTCAAACAATTCAACATCTAGTGCTGCTCCAACAAGTAGTGGTTGGGTTCGTCCTGCAAGTGGTTATATCAGCTCTCCTTTCGGTTACCGTACACACCCTGTAACTGGTCAGCGTAGCTCTTTCCACTCGGGTGTCGATATTGCTGGTAGTGGACCAATAAGATCTTCTCGTGCAGGAACAGTTACTGCAGCTTCTTACGCAGGAAGTTATGGTTATAGAGTCATTGTTGATCATGGAGATGGCTATTCCAGCTTATATGCACACATGCAATCTAATCTAAGTGTTTCTGTTGGACAACGTATCTCGCAAGGACAACAACTTGGTATCATGGGTACTACCGGACGTTCAACAGGTATTCATTTACACTTTGAAGTGCTGAAAAGCGGTAGAGCGGTTAACCCAATGGGTTACATCAACTAAAATTTAATAAGATAGAAAAAAGAGAGAAAGTATTGTGCTTTCTCTCTTTTTTCTATACACAAATCACTGTAAATGATTTGTTGTTGAAGTATATAATCCAGTGATCTTTCATGGCAGATACCGTTTATCACGCTTGCCGAATGTACGATTAGAGAAAATTTGAAACAAACCACTGTTAATAGAAAGACCCAGGGCAATTGCACCGGAAACTAAGAAGGTTTCCGTCCCGTACATTAATGCTAATTCTGTATGGCCTTCAATAAAAGCGCGCATCATATTATAAGCTGAACCACCTGGAACAAGGGGAATAATTGCTGGGACGGCGAAGACGATTACGGGCATTCTATAGTACCTGGCGAACCACTGACTAAAAAATGCTACAAGGAAAGACGCTGCACCTGCACCAATGAATACAACAAAACCAAATTGAAAGGCAATGATGTAGTAGACTAACCATCCGAGGGCGCCAGAGATACTTGAAGCAAAAAGCGTACGTGTGGGTACATTGTACATGACGCCAAAGGCAAAAGAAGCAACAAAGGCTGCAAGTAAATAGGTTAAATAATTTAAAGTCACTTTATTTCTCCTTTCTCTTTATAAGAATGCAATGACGATTGCCACACCTATCCCGATTGCTCCGGCGGTTAGAAAGGCTTTAGCCAATACAGCCACTCCGGCAAGTAAATGACCGGCCATCAAATCTCTGAAACTGTTGGTTATGGCCATACCGGGCACCAGCGACATAACACTACCGATGATTATGACGTTGAGGTCTTGGCCAAATCCCAAAGTGGTAAACAAAACGGCTAAGAGTCCAATAAAAAATGAAGCAACCATTTCAGCAAAGAAACTGACGTTGGTATAGTTATTGACAACTTCGAAAAGATAATGGCCTAATCCTCCGGCAATAAAAGCAGGAAGGATTTCTAAATAGGAGCCGCCGAATAACAAGGTGAACCCACCACAAGCGACGGCCATTGCGCTGTTCCGCTGCAGGCGAGTAAAGTTGGTGGGAGTATTTTTTATATTATTCAGTTTTTCTGTCACTCTTTTTGGAGGAAGGGCTTTTTTTGAAAGCTGCCTCGAGAGATCGTTCACCATGGAAACTTTTTCTAAATTGGTAATTCTATCGTTCATTCGTAAGAGTTCGGTGTGGTCTTGTCCGTCTTCTCCCTCGACAGTAATGATCAAGGCAGTAGGAACGACAAACACGTTTATATTTTTAAGATGGTAACTTTTTGCGATACGGTAAAGCGTATCTTCAACGCGGTAAGTTTCCGCTCCATTTTCAAGCATGACTCTGCCCGCTTCCACGCAGACATCTAAAATATCAGATACGGGGTACTGTTGCATTCCTAACCCTCCTAAAAGAAACTTTCAATACGCCTAGTATAACGATTATTTTTAATAAATGCGAATAGATTTTAATGCGATGAATGGTATCCTGTCGTTGTTGGGAAGTGCTATATGCTAAACTAGTATTATAACCATCTGCTATTGAGTTCATTGAGGAGGAAAATAATTTGTATGAATTGAAAACACAGCCCACCGATGCTAGTGTGATGGCATTTATTGAATCGGTCGATCATCCCAA
This sequence comes from Alkalibacterium sp. 20, assembly GCF_001885615.1. Classification (GTDB taxonomy): domain Bacteria; phylum Bacillota; class Bacilli; order Lactobacillales; family Carnobacteriaceae_A; genus Alkalibacterium. The sequence continues at coordinate 23,632 of NZ_LSRN01000032.1, forward strand.
AAAACGGGAGGATGCGTTCAGATTACTCGATATATTTTCTGAAACAACAGGTATGGAACCAAAAATGTGGGGATCGAGTATCATTGGTTATGGAGCCTGTCGTTATAAATATAATTCAGGGCATGAAGGTGACAGCATGTTAGTAGGCTTTTCTCCCCGAAAGGCACGGTTCAGTCTGTATTTTGCGACCGGCGATGAAAAACGGGAAGAATTGTTAAAAGAATTCGGTAAGCATAAATCGGGCAAAGCCTGTGTGTATGTAAATAAACTAGACGATATAAACACTGATATTTTAAAAGAACTCATCCATCAGTCTATTGCTTTTTTAACGGACACGTACGGTGAAGAAAACGTTATAAAAGAATGACTGAGTCAGGTTTTATGCTTCAAATTATAGAAAGATTATCATCTGATTAGAAGCGCCTTTCATTTATTTTTCTGCTTGGTCTAATGTGCTATAATGATAAAGCTGAATAGACCAATAGGTTGAAGAGATATTGAAAGGAAGACTTTAATGACAGATAAGAATGTAGCTAAACTAATCGAACAAACTCCTTTATTAAATAATATAAAACAGGGAGAAGAAGTATTTTGGAAAAACTCGATGGCGTTACCGACGGAGGAAGCAACGGCTCAAACCAAGTATTCTCAAGCAGATATATTAGATGCAGAAGCACGTTTGCAACGTTTTGCAGCCTTTGTCCGCATCGCTTATCCTGAAACCGAAGATCTTGGTGGAATCATTGAATCACCTCTGTCGGAAATTACTGAGATGAAAAAGTATCTAGATGATGCTGCGCATGAACAGTTAGACGGACGCCTGTGGTTAAAACGCGATGATTTACTTCCGATTTCCGGGACCATCAAAGCCAGAGGAGCTATTTATGAAGTGTTGAAGCATGCGGAAAAATTAGCGCTTGAACACGGCTTACTTAAAAACACGAATGAAGACCATGCCATTTTTGCCAGCGATGAATTCAAGACTTTTTTCTCACAGTTCAACATCACTGTCGGAACGACCGGGAACCTAGGGATCAGTGTTGGAACAATGGGTCGTAAGTTAGGCTTTGAAGTGACGGTACACATGTCAGTTGAAGCCAAACAATGGAAAAAAGAGTATTTGAGAAATATAGGCGTAGAAGTGATCGAGCATAATACTGACTTCTCCAAAGCAGTTGAAAACGGACGTGCCGAGTCAGAAGCCAATTCTAAAAGTTATTTCGTGGATGATGAACATTCGGAAGAACTGTTTTTAGGCTACACTGCAGGCGGTTTACGCATGAAGAAACAAGTCGAAGCAGCAGGGATTCTTGTTGATGAAGATCATCCTCTGTTTGTTTATTTACCTTGTGGCATTGGTGGCTCACCAGGTGGGATCACATTTGGATTGAAACAAGCCTTTGGGGACCATGTGCATTGTTTCTTTGCAGAACCGACAAAAATGCCGAGCATGATGATTGGCTTACTCAGTCAAAAATATGATGAAATATCCGTGTTTGACTTTGACTTAGGTGGATTGACTGTGGCAGATGGCTTAGCTGTACCGAGAACATCGGGACTTGTTGCTAAGTTGATGCGCACCTTCTTTAGTGGCGGCTATTCGATCGATGATAGTGTCTTCAAGGCCTTACTGTGTAAACTCTATGAAAAAGAAGGCATCTTCCTGGAACCCGCAGCCGTTGCCGGTTTGATTGGACCGTACCGTCTGATCGAGTCTAATGACGGTCAAGCATATATCAGCGAAAAAGGATTGTCAGATAAAATGAATCAGGCAACACATATTGCCTGGGCAACTGGTGGATCGATGGTTCCAGAAAAAAACCGTGAAGAATTTTTAAAAGAGTGTCAAACTCACGAATTATAACAAAAAAACCTGATGCTTTTAAAAGCGTCAGGTTTTTACATAAAAAAATAGTATAATGGTTAACAAAGGTAAATTGATTTTATTCGTATGTATATGAGTGCTTTGCAAACTATTTCAATAATTAATATATTGTTTAGTTGATGAATAGAGGTAAAAAACGGTATGATAATACTAACAAGGTTTTGAAATTTTTGAGTTCACTTTAGAAGGAGATTATTAAAATATGAAAAACTACAAACGTTTACCAAAACATATTGGAGTTATTCCAGATGGGAACCGAAGATGGGCCTTAACTAAAGGATTAAAAAAACATGATGGGTATAATCATGGCATAGGTCCTGGAATGAAACTTTATGAAGCATGCCTAGAGCTTGGTGTTGAAGAAATGACTTATTATGGCTTTACCATGGATAATGTTAAACGTCCGTCACTCCAAACAAAAGCGTTTCAAAAAGCATGTGTTGATTCTGTCAATGAATTAAAGGAAAAAGATGCTGACTTACTCGTGTTAGGGAACACCGATTCTGACGTTTTTCCTAAAGAATTATTACCTTACGCAAACAAACGAACGAAATTTGGCGAAGGAAAAATGAAAGTGAATTTCTTAGTTAACTACGGATGGAACTGGGATCTGAATTACGCATTAAAAGAAAGTGCCGACACACCATCAAAGGATATTACAGAGATGATGGCATCCAAAGATGTTTCCCGCATCGATTTGATTTTAAGATGGGGCGGGCGCCGAAGACTAAGTGGCTTTTTACCTGTTCAGTCGATTTATTCCGATATTTTCGTTTTTGATGATCTATGGCCCGATTATAAAGCTGATCATTTACACGAAGCTTTATCTTGGTACCAGGAAACTGATATCACTTTAGGCGGCTAATAAATATAAGCTCACATTAAATATAAATTAAATGGTCTTAGTTTTAAAAATAGGGAATACAGGAAGAAGGTCACGTATGAGCGGGAAACGATTGATCGTACTCGTAGGTCCAAGTGGAAGTGGAAAAACGACGCTGGGTGATGAATTATCAAAAAAAGGTTATCCGAAACTGGTCACCACAACCACGCGTAAACCACGACCCGGAGAAACCGACGGGATAGATTATTACTTCAAAAAAGAAGAGGAATTGGACCCTGACGACTTCGTCGAACAAACCATTTATAATGGAAACCTTTATGGCTTAACCAAAGCAGAGGTACGCGAAGCGTTGATCAAGTTCCCTCTCGTTCATGTTTCTTTGGATAAAAATGGCGCAAAGGCCTTGAAATCTGTTTATCCCGAAGAAACATTTGTTGTTTTTATCTGCGTTTCCGAAGAAGAAATGAAAAAAAGAATGAAGGCTAGAGGAGATAAGGAAGATAAGATTGCTGAACGTATTGAGTTCAGTCAAGCAATCAACGAATCAGAACCGATAAAAGAGTCAGATTTAGTGATTGAAAATAAATCCGTTGAGAAGAGTGTCGAAACTATTCTCAACACCTTAAAAGAAAGAAATCGATCCTTTAAGTGAGAAGGTAACGGTATGGATATTGATCCAAAAACAATCGTCACGTACCCACTCTTTACTTTTGTCATATACTTGCTACTAAGCCTGGTCTTTGACTTGCCTTTATGGACAGTGTTTATTGCGTTGTTCATCGTTTTTTTGTATTTCATCGTCATCATCATCATTGAACTGTATAAATGAAAAACCACTATCTCGCCGTTAGGGGAGATAGTGGTTTATTGATTTATCAGTCGGTAAAATTACTTGAAGCAAAGCTATCAGGGACATCGATCCCACTTGAATTATAATTTTCACCATTCATGATCGAGTTTTTAACAATCACATAATCCACTTTTCTCAAAGATTCGATGTCATTGCCCCCAGCATAGGAGATGGAGGATTGTAAGTCTTGTTGCATCTCAAGCAAAGTATCGAAAATGTCCCCTTTATACTCCGTCAACATTTTCTTGCCTTCGACATTTTTACGCTCGCCTTTTTGATGAGCAGAGGCACTACCAAAGTATTCTTTGTATAATGTTCCATCCACTTTAATCGTTTTTCCTGGCGATTGTTCGTGTCCAGCTAAGAGAGAGCCGATCATGACCATCGTCGCACCAAAACGAATAGACTTCGCAATATCACCATGCGTACGAATGCCTCCATCGGCAATCAACGGTTTTCTGGCCGCTTTTGAACAGGACGAAAGGGCAGCTAATTGCCATCCACCCGTACCAAAGCCGGTTTTGAGTTTTGTTGTGCATACTTTTCCGGGACCAATACCAACTTTTGTTGCGTCCGCGCCGGCATTTTCAAGTTCTCGCACAGCTTCAGGCGTGCCAACATTCCCGGCAATCAGGAATGTATCTGGCAAGAATTGTTTGACGTGTTTGATCATATCTATGACTAATTCAGAATGACCATGGGCCACGTCGATAGTCATAAAGTCAGGAATAAGATTTTCACGATCCAAGTCTTCTATAAAATCATATTCTTCGTCTTTCACACCTAAACTAATAGATGAAATTAACTGATTTTTTCTCATTTTTTCAATAAAATCTTTTCTGATGTCTTCTTCAAAACGATGCATGATATAAAAATAATTGTTTTCAGCTAACCAGATGGCTAAGTCATCATCGATCACTGTCTGCATGTTTGCCGGTACAACGGGTAGCGCAAAAGTGTGTTTACCAAGTTGAACCTGTGTGTCACATTCTGAACGACTTTTAACGATTGATTTAGCTGGGATTAATTGGATGTCTTCGTAATCAAATACTTTCATATCATACTCCTCTATTTTACTGTCTTTAATGACATATTTTGGGAGAAAAGTGTTACTCTAACATATTTGTTTCCCTGTACCACTTTACCTAAATAGTTCATAAATGTCAAAGTCAAAAAGAGTGGAAACGATACATAATAGTTGCATAAAAGCCGGAAATGTTGGAAGATACCTTTAATTGATTTAAAAGGAGAAATAGATTGATGGACCAAATCAAAAATTATCTAATCGAGAAATTAGGAACACCTAAACGCCTTTTTTTACTGGGGTCAATACTGACACTCCCTTTTCTATTTTTAGTCTGGATGAGCTTTTATGACTGGGGATTTATTGGTGTGCTTGATGAAATGATTGGCGCAGAGATTCACGAAGAACGCGCGACGTTACTCAATGCCTTTTTTATTTTCATTACTCGGCTAGGGAATCCCATATCGGTAGGGACTATAACGTTAGCTGTCGCCTTGTTTTCAGGAATCCACAGAAAGAATAAAAAAATTGCGCTCTGGTATGTCAGCACAGTCGTTTTTGGAGCAGGGGTGATGAATCAACTTGTTAAATTCATTTTCCAACGCGAAAGACCAACAAGTGTAGAGCATCTGATCACTCAAGGCGGCTATTCTTTTCCAAGCGGACATGCGATGGGAGCCGTTATTGTTTACGGGGCATTATTATTCCTCATCATCCGGACCTATTCGAGCTGGAAAATCATTTTGCCTGCTACCTTGGTGATTATTCCCCTGATTGCTTTGATGGGGATCAGTCGTATCTATTTAGGTGTGCACTATCCGTCTGATGTTATTGGGGGTTATTCTCTGGGACTAGCCATCTTATCACTCAGTTTAGGCATTTACAGTTTATTCTTGACCGAAAAAGAGATAAAGAACAACGAACAAGCAAAATAAAGTTAAAAGAGCCCCTAGAGTCAGGTTTGTAAACTATAAACCGGACCCTATGTCAAGGAGAGTATAAAAAACACCCTATGCTGCGGGTTGTAAAAGAAGCTGGCTTCGGTATGATACCGGAGTCAATTTTTTTAGTTTCCATTGTCCTCGTTCGTTGTTGTAA
>NZ_LSRN01000033.1 GCF_001885615.1 Alkalibacterium sp. 20
TGTGCGGTGACGATGGCGGGAAGGATCCACCTGTTCCCATTCCGAACACAGCCGTTAAGCTTCCCAGCGCCGAGGATAGTGAAGGGTTTCCCTTTGTGAAAGCAGGACGTTGCCGTGCAGCTCTTTTTTTTTATCTTTTAAACCTTTTTTTGGAGGTTTAGCTCAGTTGGGAGAGCATCTGCCTTACAAGCAGAGGGTCAGCGGTTCGAGCCCGTTAACCTCCATTTTTTTCAGAGCCGTTAGCTCAGTTGGTAGAGCATCTGACTTTTAATCAGAGGGTCGCAGGTTCGAATCCTGCACGGCTCATTCTTAAATGTCGGCTTCATCTACCTAATGCGCCCTTAGCTCAATTGGATAGAGCACCTGACTTCGAATCAGGCGGTTGAAGGTTCAAGTCCTTTAGGGCGCGTTGAATTAAAATAGGTGAAAAGTGATCTTAGATTAAATCTGAGATCACTTTTTTTATTATATCCAAAACTCCTAAAACTCAGATGTCTTCTCTCTTTTAATTTGGATTATTTATTGGTATAATTATTATTAGTCAAAAATAGTCAAACTAATGACGTTCCTCAAAAGAGTCAAGTGTAAAGGAGGGAACAGAAAGAGTACTTGATCGGTTTTTTATTAATAAAGATCTTTTCAAGTTTAACTCTTTAAGTAATCATAATGGATAATAAAAATATGACAGATATCATTGAAGCCTATCTTAAGAAAGTGTTGAATCAAAAAGAACAAGTAGAAATTAGACGGAGTGAGATTGCAGAATTATTTGATTGTGTGCCCTCGCAAATTAATTATGTCATCAATACACGCTTTACAATCCAAAAGGGATACCTTGTAGAAAGTAAACGTGGTGGTGGTGGCTATATTCGTATAATTAAAGTACAAGTATTAGATGAGTCAGATATGCTTAATACGATGATTGAAGTCATTGGTAATAGTATTTTCGAAAGAGATGCTAAATCTGTTGTCCAGAAATTGTACGATGATAAAATCATTAGTAAACGTGAAGCTAAATTGATGATAGTGGCAATGGATAAGTCACTATATACGGGTGATCGTGTGACCGACAATCGAGTTCGAGCTAATTTACTTCGCTCGATGCTCGCTAATTTACGTTACGAAGAGCCCAATAATAGAAAGGCGGACTAACAAATATGAATGAATTATTTACAGATAAAGCTAAAAAAGCCCTACTTATAGCACAAGAAGAAGCGAAATCCTTCCGCCATCGTACAGTAGGAACCGAACATCTTCTATTGGGACTAGTTATTGAAGATGAAGGCATTGCAGGTATGACATTAAGAGAGTTAAATATAACAGAACAGGATGTAAAGGATGAAATAGAACATTTTGCCAGCTATGGAACAACTGAACCTGTACCAAAACATGCTATTCTTCCTTATTCACCAAGAGCGAGACAAATTATTAAATATGCGACGGATGAAGCGCGACGAATGAAAAGACCGCTTGTGGGAACTGAGCACTTATTATTAGGGTTATTGCGGGATGAAGATATTCTTTCAGCCAAGATACTGAATAATCTTGATATCAATCTGGCAAAAGCGAGACAATTGGTTCTGAAAAAACTAGGTGCACAACAAAAGAGTTCAAGAAGTAAAATAGGTGGAAGACGTACTGTTAAATCAAATCAGGAACCATCAAGTGGCACACCTACATTAGACTCATTGGCACGTGATTTAACGCAGCAAGCACGTGAAGATCGACTGGATCCTATTGTGGGCAGAAACAAAGAAGTCAGACGTATCATTCAGATATTAAGTCGTCGGACGAAAAACAATCCCGTACTTGTAGGTGAACCGGGTGTTGGTAAAACAGCCATTGCCGAAGGATTAGCTCAAAAAATCATTGCGGGTGAAGTGCCGCCTGCATTAGCAGACAAACGATTGATGACACTAGACATGGGCTCACTCGTTGCTGGAACGAAGTACCGTGGTGAATTCGAAGAACGTATGAAAAAAATCATTGACGAGATTTATCATGATGGAAATGTCATCCTATTTATCGACGAGTTACACACGCTTATTGGTGCAGGTGGAGCTGAAGGAGCAATTGATGCTTCCAATATATTAAAACCAGCCCTAGCTCGTGGTGAGTTACAGACAATTGGTGCGACTACTCTAGATGAGTATCAGAAACACATTGAAAAAGATGCCGCTTTAGAGAGACGATTTGCCTCCATCCACGTTGATCCGCCAACAGAAATAGAAGCGGAAGAAATCTTGTTTGGATTAAGAGAACGGTATGAAGATCATCATGATGTATCTATCACTGATGATGCCATAAGGGCTGCTGTTTATTTTTCAGTGCGCTATATTACTTCCAGACAGTTACCAGACAAAGCCATTGATTTAATGGACGAGTCTGCGTCAAAAGTAAGAATGGATAAAAGTGATACACCCACACCGTTATCGAAAGCAAAGGAAATGCTGGAAGATTTAATTAAGAGAAAAGAAGAGGCTATTCAATCACAGAATTTTGAACGTGCCGCTTTGATCAGAGAAAAAGAATCACGTCAGCGTAAAAAATTGGAAAAAATCATCAAGCAAGGTGAAAAATCTGACGATGACCGCTTGGAAGTAAACGCATCGGACATAGCTGAAGTCGTTTCGCAATGGACAGGTATACCGGTCAATCAAATGGAGCAAAAAGAGAGCGAGCGTCTCCTGCAGCTTGAAAAAGTCCTGCATCAGCGTGTCGTAGGACAAGAAGAAGCAGTCGTGGCTGTATCTAAAGCGATCAGACGTGCTCGCAGTGGCTTGAAAGATCCCAATCGTCCGATTGGTTCATTCATGTTCCTAGGGCCAACAGGTGTCGGTAAAACAGAATTAGCGAAGGCTTTAGCTGAAGCCATGTTCGGAAGCGAAGAAGCGCTTATTCGCGTAGACATGTCTGAATATATGGAAAAATACACTACAAGTCGCCTGGTCGGTGCACCCCCCGGTTATGTCGGATATGATGAAGGCGGACAGTTAACTGAAAAAATCCGTCAGAAACCATATTCTGTGATTTTACTTGATGAAGTAGAAAAAGCTCATCCTGATGTCTTCAATATTTTACTTCAAGTATTGGATGATGGTTTACTCACGGATGGCAAAGGAAGGAAAGTGGACTTTAAAAACACTATTTTGATTATGACATCAAACTTGGGTGCGACAGCCTTACGTGATGAGAAATCAGTTGGATTTGGTGCAGTGGATAAACGCTTCGATCATGATTCGATGGAAAAAAGGATTCGTGAAGAACTGAAAAATACTTTCCGTCCCGAATTCTTGAATCGTGTTGATGATACCATCGTTTTCCAATCACTTAAAAAAGACGAATTAAGAGAAATCGTTCAATTATTAACGAAAAACATCATTAATCGTATGGATGAACTGGGGATAGAGTTGAAAATAACCAATGCGGCTATGGATGTTATTGCCGATGTTGGGTTTGATCCAGAATACGGTGCTCGTCCGCTCAAACGAGCTATTCAAAATAAATTTGAAGACGTGTTGAGTGAAGCACTATTAGCAGGAGAAATCAGTTTAGGAGATAAGGTTACCCTTGGTGCATCAAAAGGAGAAGTCACGCTTAAGGTAAGAGAGTCTGCGAGTAGTAAGAAAAAGAAATTAGCAAAAAATTAATAGACAACATTGGTAGTGAAGAAACCGTCAAAGCGTTTTCGACTATAAGAAGAACTAATTTTCATTTATAAGACTGAGCGTTTAAAGTGGGAAAACAAATCGCTACTTTAAACGCTCAGTCTTTTGTTATTTTCGGATTAATTTTTGATGATAGTTATCTTTGGTATTACGCCTTCATTTTTGATAAGATGATTACAATCAATAGACGAAAGGACGGAGATAGTATGTACCATGATCAACAGCTAGATGACAACCAAAAAAACATTTTAATTGGAGTAGGTGTAGCGTTTTTAGTAGGTCTATGCACTTTCTTTTTTACTTCAGATTCAGCCAAGACCAAGACAAAATCAGCTTTCAATCGTTATAGAGCAAAATATTATGTGGGAAGTAAGTTTCATGGGAATAAAAAAGCAAAAAATCTCGTGAATAAATTATCAGATGATGAAGTCAATACATTACTGGGGACAGTAGATAAGGTAAATGACTTGGAAAATAAATTTTCTCATATGACTGATGATTTCAAAGGTTATATGCATGACAAGAAAAAAGACACAAAAAAAGCAATGAAAAAAATAAAAAAATAACACTAAAAAAGAGACTCAGCTGAGTCTCTTTTTTAGTGTCTTGATTATAAGACGAGTAAGTAACACAAAAGTAAATCGTTCATATTTTTTAAAGATAATCCAGTCGATTCGTAAAAACGATCCATACGATACTGTAGGGTATTCCTGTGTATGAAAAGATGTTTTGCTGCGACACTGATATTGCCCTGGCTTTCCCAGAGAGCGACGATCAACTCTTTCCATTCTACTTGTTCATCAATCTGTTTCTTCAGTTCCTGCATCACCACACTGCGAAACATGGCTTCTTTCGTAAAGTATCTTAAAGCTACATCGGGCAGGGAACAGATACGGTCGTGTAAGTAAGAAGCTTCTTCCTGAAAGATACGCTGTTCCTCTTTAAAGACGTTTTTCAGTGAATGATCGGGCTGCCAGAATTGTCCGATGTACGCATTTGTGCGAATGGAAAAATCGTCTTCCAGCGTTTTTAACATCCCATATATCTCCTCCTGATTCACAGGTTGAGCTGTATTATCCTGAATAACATAGCACGTTTCTTGAGTTATAAAAAAAACATCCAGGACCGGCTCAAATAAATGAGTAATCGAATCGATCCAAATAGAATAATCAAACTGATCATCGATTTTTTCTATAACTAATTGAATCAGACGAACGGGATGGGTTGTCTGTGGAGGATATTCTCTATTTCCTTCAATATAGTTGAACCATTTTGAATGGGACGACGGAAATGTAGCGGGCTGAATCTCTTCTTTTAAAAGATCAAGCACCTGGATTTCTTTTTCGTCTAATAGCTGTTTGGGAATATGAATCCATTGATTTTTGTACGGAATACGGAGGGTGTCCTCTTCCACAAAGGGGTGTTTACTTAGTGTCGCTGTAGGATAGAGTTTTTTTAACTTGGAAAAATCCAATGTATTTCCTCCTTAATTATGCTATTCTTATTTTACCATTGTTTCGTATTTTTATAAACAAACGGTAATAGAAGAAAGTTTGAAGATGGAGCGAGTAAACATGTCAGAATTCACTCAAGAGGAAATAGAAAGATGGATGACCGAGGCACTTGAAGAAGCAAAGAAAGCTGAAAAAATAGGCGAAGTACCGATCGGAGCTGTTATTGTCAAAGATGGAGAGGTCATTGGGAGAGGATACAACCAGAGAGAGTCTTCGCAAAATGCAACTACCCATGCCGAAATGATTGCGATACAAGAAGCAAACAAAAAGCTGGAGAATTGGCGTCTTGAAGACTGCCACCTGTTCGTGACTTTGGAGCCGTGTGTGATGTGCAGCGGAGCGATCGTACTGGCGCGCTTAAAGAGTATCTATTATGGACCCAGTGATCTTAAAGGTGGAGCAGTCAGGACGTTGATGACCGTTTTAGAAGATGAGCGACTGAACCATCAATGTGAGATACACGCCGGGGTAATGGAAGAAGAATGCCGGTCATTACTGACGTCTTTTTTTAAACAGTTAAGAGAAGAGAAAAAGAAAGATAAACAGAAAGAATAATAAAAAGACCACACTGCAAAGTAGTTAATACTTTGCAGTGTGGTCTTTTAGTTTATTTCGTGTTTCTGCTTGTCATTTCTTCATTTTTCTCGATCATGGTGTCGACTGCCTTGATTATGGAAGCGGAAAAGTCAGTTTCAAGTAAACTTAATACTGCTTCAACGGTTATTCCTCCAGGTGAAGAGACCTGATCGATTAAATTCCACGGTGAGTCTGCGGACTCTTTGACTGTCTTTCCGCTGCCTAAAACGGCCTGAGCTGCGATTTTAGTCGCTTTATCCTTGGGCATACCGTGCTTTACAGCGGCGCGGGCTAACGTGTCGATGAAGAGAAATACGAGAGCCGGAGAGCTTCCTGCTAAAGCAATAAAGATACCCAGCTGATCTTCTGAAACAATAACCGTTTCGCCCACAGCCGAAAAGATTATTTCTGCTTTTTCCATATCAGCTTCAGAGACATGTTTGTTTTCAACAAGTGCCGTCATTGAGGCGTTCACTTGTGCATTTAAATTGGGCATCGTTCGTATGCAGTTTTCTGGTGAAATATAGTGACGTAACTGTTCACTTGAATAACCGGCAACAATGGATAAAAGCAGCACGTCAGAAGAAAAATCTAAGTCGTTTAGGACGTCAGCCACTTGGTGAGGTTTGACAGCCAGTAAAATGACATCTGAGTGATCGATGACAGCTTGATTGGACTCCAACCCATTTATTGCCCAGTCTTTTTCAACAGCCAATTGTGTTTCTTTTGATCGAGTGGAAAAACAAATATTAGCCCTTTCTGAGACGTTGTTATCAATCAAGCCTTTGGCAATAGCCTTTGCCATGTTTCCGAAACCAATGAAACCTATTTCCATACTTATCATCCTTTGACTCAGTTTCTTTAAGTCTATCATACTTTACTTGAATAGTTTAACTCTATAAATCGTCAAAGACTTTCCCCTTGAATTTTTGGTATAATAAAGTCGTGAGAAAATTTTAAGGAAAAAATGGGGGAAATTATGATGATAAATGAAAAAGAAACGAAACAATTGGATTGGGAGAATTTAGGTTTCTCCTATATTAAAACAGATTACCGATTTATTTCGCACTATAAAGAAGGTCAGTGGGACGAAGGGGTACTAACTACGGATAATAAACTGCACATTTCTGAAGGCTCTGCGGCTTTACATTATGGGCAGCAGTGTTTTGAAGGTATGAAAGCTTACCGTACAAAAGACGGGTCGATCAATCTCTTTAGACCCCACGAAAATGCGAAAAGATTAAATAGAAGCTGTTCTCGCTTGCTTATGCCAACCTTTCCAGAGGATAAGTTCATAGAAGCAGTAAAAAACGTCGTGCGAGCAAATGAAGATTGGATTCCACCTTACGGAACAAACAGTTCCCTTTACATTCGCCCATTTATGATCGGCGTAGGAGATAATATCGGGATCAAACCTGCAGACGAGTATATCTTTTCTGTTTTCGTTACGCCAGTCGGTGCTTATTTTAAAGGCGGACTAAAACCTTCAAACTTTTTAGTCAGCACATATGATCGTGCGGCTCCCAGAGGGACTGGGGCAGCAAAAGTAGGCGGAAACTACGCCGCAAGTCTGCTTCCGGGTAAAGAAGCCAAAGACCGTCAGTTTAGTGATGCCGTGTATTTGGATCCGGCTACTCAAACTAAAATCGAAGAAGTCGGTGCGGCCAACTTCTTTGGAATCACCCATGATAATGAATTTGTGACACCTGTATCACCTTCTATACTGGCTAGCATTACAAAGAGATCACTCCTGTGGCTGGCAGAAAATCGCCTGGGCTTAACTGTCAAAGAAGGGGATGTCTATGTAAACGAGCTTGACCAGTTCAAAGAGGCCGGAGCGTGCGGCACAGCTGCGGTAATTGCGCCAATCGGAGGATTGCAAGTAGGAGACGATTTCCATGTGTTCTATTCTGAAGATGAAGTGGGTCCCGTGACGGTGCAGCTCTATAATGAATTGGTCGGTATACAGTTCGGGGATATCGAAGCGCCAGAAGGATGGATAGAAAAAGTTTAATGATGCTTCCAGCTATTCATCTCGGTCATTTCCTTTGAAGCAGACGATTTCTTTAGTTAGGCTATAAGCAGAGGAGGGTATCTGATGACCTATGTAAGAAAATTCAGTTTATCGACGCAAGATAAGCAGGAATTCAAACGATTGGACTCATATCTGAATGTAGCACTGGAAGAAAGTGGCGTAAGCGAAGGTATGATGTTCGTTTATTGCCCACATACGACAGCGGGAATCACAATCAATGAAAATGCGGATCCGGATGTTAAAATAGATCTAGGTCGCGCACTCGATGAGACGTTTCCGAACCACGCTTACTTTGTCCATATGGAAGGGAATTCTGATGGACACATGAAAGCTTCTCTGATGGGTGCCAGTGAGTCATTGATCATACATGACGGAAAAGTGGTCTTTGGTACTTGGCAGAGCGTCTATTTCACAGAGTTTGACGGACCGAGACAGCGAACTTTTTATGTAAAAGTAATGGCAGGCTAGTTCCTGCCTTAATCGCAATGAATAGTTATGAGAGGTCTAGGCCACGTGTCTAGACCTCTTTTTGTATAGGGCAAAGAAAAAGGGCTTTCAGGAAAGTGCAAACAATAAATAAGTACAGATGATTTTTGTACTTTAATTTTACTGTAAAACGTTTATAATGAAAATAGATATATCTTAGCATTGGATGGATAAGGAAATCAAGCTTAGCCTGAAGATTGTCCTTTGGACGGATGAATTTACAATGGAGATATCGTAGAATAGAACTGTTGATAAGTTTTCAGTATCAACTAGAGAACGATACATAAAAAGAGAAAGAAGGAGAGACATGTTAGAAGTAAAAGACATACAGAAAACGTTCGGGTCGCTTACGGCAGTGGATGATTTGAATTTCACCATTAAACCGGGCGAAATCATGGGTTTGATCGGTCAAAATGGTGCAGGTAAGACCACGACGTTTCGGATCATATTAAAGTTACTCACCCCGGATAAAGGTGATGTGTTCTGGAATGAGCATCATTTAACAACAAAGACGTTCGATAAAATAGGCTACTTGCCAGAGGAACGCGGTCTGTATCCAAAGGTTTCTATCGAAAACCAACTGCTCTATTTTGCCCAGTTGCGTGGCAAGAAAAAGAGTGAGATCAAACCGTTGATCGATCAGTGGTTGGATAGATTTGAAGTAAAAGGAAAGAAAACAGATAAAGTTAAAACACTATCCAAGGGTAATCAGCAGAAAGTACAGTTGATCTCTACCTTGATCCATCAACCGGAATTAATCATCCTTGACGAACCCTTCAGCGGACTAGATCCTGTAAATGCTGAATTGCTTGAAGACGGGATCAGAGAAGCGAAGGCAAACGGCGCATGTATTATTTTCTCCAGTCATAATATGAATAATATTGAAGAGTTGTGTGACAGCTTGATCATGTTGAAAGATGGTAAACCGGTCCTGAATGGGACAGTCAGGGATATCCGGCAACAATTTGGTCGGACCAAGCTCTTTTTGGAATCAGACTTGACCCCTGAGGAATTGCATCTATTCCCCGGTGTCAAGAGCGTTGAGAAAACAAACGATGGCATTGACGTCGTTTACTTAACTGAAACAGAAGACGGAAAGGCTATTTTCAATGCCGCGACTAAAGATGGGTATATTCCAACCTTTAGTCAACAGCCACCGACCCTGGAAGAAATCTTTAAACGATTGGCTGGTGAAAAGAATGAATAAATATTGGGTGATAACAAAAGAAGTATACAAAAAGAATATCAAATCTTTCGGGTTTCTCATCATGGTGCTGTCGCCACTTATTGTCGTGGCCTTCATCGCCGGATTGACTTATTACTTCTCCCAAGAAGAACAGCAGACCCCTGACTTGCCGATTGCTGTTATTGCAGAAGACGAAGGGATCGATCAGCTCTTTTCAAACGAAGAGTGGAACCTCGAAGTGAATGAAGCGATCGAGACTGAACAGGAAGCAGAAGAAGCGTTACTGGATGAATCCATTGGAGGCTATCTCGTAGCGGAGGTTGTGGACGGAACGATCCAGGCAGAACTGGTCCACACGAATGAATTATCAGATCAGTCACCAATGATACAAGAAGCCTTATCGACCTATCAAACTATGTTAAGAGCCGATCAACTGGACTTGGCACCAGAAGCAGTGCTGGCTCTCTCAGAACCGGCACTGCTAGAGAATCGATTGATAAATATCGATGAAGGAACGCTTATGGAAGAAGATTTTGCTGATCAGTTTATTCAACAAGGCGGGGCCTACTTTGTCAGTATTGCCATCATGATCTTTATCATGACTTATGCCGGTATCATCGCCGAAGAAGTTGCCAACGAAAAAGGCACGCGCATTATGGAAGTGATTTTATCCAGTGCCAGTGCAACGAATCACTTCTTTGGCAAACTGACGGGCGTCATGCTGATCCTCTTAACGCAGTTAGCTATTTATGCTGTGGTTGGGGGAGCTGCTTATCTCTACTTCAGAGATTTTCAATTCATTCAAGACATCGTTGGTGGTGTGGATATAGCTAGCATACTGCAGGAACTGATGGGTTATACCCTCATCTTCTTTATTGCAGGCGTGCTGATGTATGTGGTGCTGGCTGCCTTCTTCGGGTCCTTAGCCACCAAGATGGAAGATGTGAATAAGGCCGTTACGCCGATCATCTTCCTGGCATTGACCGGGTTTTATGTGGGCATGTTTGCTTTAAGTGCGCCAGACAATTCATTTGTCGCTGTGTTCTCTTATATCCCGCTCTTTACGCCATTTGTGATGCCGTTTAGGATCGCGGCCGGGACCGTTTCTACACTAGGCATATGGCTATCAATCTTTGGTACAGTTGGTTTTGCCATTGTGATTTCAATCATATCCTTAGCGTTCTATCGCTCCAACGTCTTGATTTACTCTGACACAAACTTGCTGGGTACCATCAAACGTTCATGGAGCATCATGCAGAGCAACAGAAAAGCACGCCGGCAACAAGCATAACGTGAATGGATAAAGATAAAGATGAAGAGGCTGGACAGATGTCCAGCCTCTTTCTTAGGGTATCGAGCAGAATAAATTCTCATTGTTGATCTTTGAACCAAGTTTTTTTTAGAAAAGAGAGAATGATCGTTATTTAAAAAAAGACCCGATGCCTTTCAAGGATAAAATAATCGTTAACTGCTAACCTAGCATTTTTTTTCCTGAGTAGTCCGCCTTGCTTTTTCAAGTGTCAACTGAGCTGGCGCCAAGAAGAGAGTGGGCAGTATCGTCATCGATCAGTGACTGCTCAGCCATAAGCCTTTATTGAGTGGAAGCTAATGAGCCCCATTAGTGACCAGTCATAGAACGAAAGCTTTGGAGCGGTAAGTGTAGCCCCTTATTAGTGACCGCCCATTGAAAAGCAACTCACGAGCGGTAAGCATAAGACCTCGTTAGTGACCGCTGGTAAAGAACTAAATAATGAGTAGTGACTAATGGAAGCCCCAAGCGTCCACCCGTCATGTAGATCACTTGTGAGCAGTCACTAAATCGTTCTCAAGTGACCACTCAAAGCGGAAAGCTTACCAGTGGGGACTTAATTTGAAATGTCACTATTAAGAAGAAACCTTCGACGTTAACGTCGAAGGTTTCTTCTTAATAAATTGATCTCACTAGAAATAACAAGAGTCTATATGAGGGTTGAACAGAAAGATTGAGAAGGCTTTCTTTTCCTTTTTTATCTACTAGTAAAAGAGAAAGTTTTTGTGTATAATGAGAACGAGGTGAGAGATATATTAAAATTCGATGAATTAACTGAGCGTGACAAAAAGAAGAGATACAAAGCCCTCTTTGTTTTGCCGTCCATTGCCATTTTGTTTCTACTCTTTTCAGAAAATTTCAATTATATATTCATGTCATTTGTGGTCGTCGCATTTATGCTCATTGAACTCATTATTTTTGGATTAATGGATACGAAATACCATTACGCATTGAGTGATTTTTTAAAAGACGGTCTCTACTTGATTTTATCAAGTTTTATTATTACCTACGCCGCGGCACCGATTGTTTTAAAGTTATTCACCAGACAGATGAACCTTTCTGATTTTGCGCTTAATGGCCTGAAATTCTTTGTTGCTATGCTTTTATTGTACGGAACATGGTTCAGCATTGTGTTGATACAAAGTAAAATAAGAAAACGTTCTGAGAGATGGAAATGGGATGTAACGGGGTTCGTTAGTGGTGACAAGAAAAAAATTTAAAGAGATAAAAAAAGCCAGAGATAAAAAATCTCTGGCTTCCAGTTTGATTAAATAGATAACAATAAAACTGAATAAAGCGATAAGCCCACCATAAATGAAGTGAGTCCGTTTCCGCGGCAAGCAGGCAATTCATCTTTAATGGCATTCAGCATTAATCCACCGGCAACAAAGGCTTCGAGTAATCCAACAAATAAGTGAGAAACATGAATGTTGGCGCCTAAAAGATAACCAGCTATGACACCAAGTACGAGAAGTTTCAATCCATAACTATCATATAATGCTCTAAAGTGATGACGTAGCACCCAGTCATTGGTTAGGAAATGCAAGCCGATAGCTACTAAATAGATCGTTGCAGTCATTGAGGATCGAAATTGTTGAGTAGCTAATAACATTCCAATAATAAAGTTATACAAAAAGTATGAGCCAATATGAGCCCAAAATATCCCTGTAGAAGGCTGAGTGTTTTTCATTATTTTTAAACGGGTTGATTTTAAAGCAACTTCTAAAAAGTAAAAAATAATAATGCCTAATAGCATAGAACCAAAAATAACATGGGAGGCATTCGTTGCATTTACATGGAAGGTTTCCATGACCTCGTGTTCGTATGTTCTAATCGTAGGAATGAGATGAAAAAAAACATAGGAGAGAGAGATCCCACCTACAAACGATGTAAATTGATTAACAGTAAATACACGTAATTTGAAATGTTTTGAGCCAATATGAATAAATGTAAAACCCAAAGCGACAGCCAAGGTTGTCACAGACATGCAGATTCCTTCTTTCGATATAATAATTCCCTGAATCATTCAAGCTAAACTATTATAATCCTATAAAAGCGAATCGTCAACTGGTTTCATGAAATTTTCTGAAAATTACTTTATGTTGAAAGTAGCCTTTTTTACTAAGGAAAAAGCTAGATATGAATGAAAAGATGGTCCGTTTTTATCGAAGTGATACAAGGAGTTGTAGAGAAATGAATGAAATAAATTTAACGATGGCTAAAAGTGGAAAAATCGAAACCAAACGACTTTTTCTACGGCCGGTGACGCTTGCTGATAAGGAAGATATGTATGAATATGCCTCCGATGAAGAAACGACATATTTTGTCTTTGAACGACATGTATCGGTGGAAAAAACAGAAGAAGCAATTGTCGAATATTTCCTTACCGATCCCTTTGGAAAATATGGCATTGAATTAAAAGAAACGGGTAAATTGATCGGGACAATTGATTTAAGAGTGAAAGACGAGAATCATCGCGCGATCATGGGTTATGCTTTAAATAAAAATTATCACGGTAAAGGCTATATGACGGAAGCGGCAGAAGCAATACTAACATATGCTTTTGAGACAATGAAACTAGATTGTGTCGCAGCTCTTCATGATGAGCGCAACGAAGTGTCCGGCAAGGTAATGGAGCGCATAGGGATGCAGAGGGAAGGCGTCATGCGTCATGTGGGTAAATGGAAAAATGGAGAATATTTCAACGATGTGTATTATTCAATTTTGAAAGAAGAATACGATGCGTCACGAAAAAAGAATTAACTAACAGCTGTTTTATGTGACGCGCTAAATGTCTCAAGGAAAAACGTCATGGGAATATAACGACTAGATATTCCATACCCCATATGGTATAATGCATCATGAATCGAGGAGTGAGTATAATGAAACGTTTTATGTGTCCGGCATTTAGTATCGGATTTTATCTTCTCTACTTTATGATCCTTCAAGGTATTGTTTATCTTTTACCCGAATCAGGTTTGACGACGGTATTTGTTTTAATATCAGTCTTTTTGATCATTCCAGTTATCGCCTCTAAAAGTAGTTCCAGAGTTATCCGCGCTAATAAAGGGGTTAGTTGTTCAATTTAAATTTCTCCTTTAAAATTTTATCTATGTATGCTATCATAAGAAGTGCCGAGAGGCCACAGGACAACGGTGGGCATATGAACCGTGTCAGGTCCGGAAGGAAGCAGCACTAAGTATTGCTCCGCCGTGTGTTCTGTGATTACATAGCCATGAATAATTCATAACTATTCATAGATAGAGATGTTCCTTATTATAAGGGCATCTTTTTTTTGATAACTTTTAAAAAACCTTTTTCAATTAGACAAGAATTCACCTATAATAGTATAGAGACCGATTTCGTAAGAAAAGAGGGGAAACATGAGCTATCAAGCTTTATATCGCGTCTGGAGACCCCAACGTTTTGGAGATGTTGCGGGACAGGAAGCTGTGACCAGAACGTTAAGAAATGCATTAAGTCATGGGAATACGAGTCATGCGTACTTGTTCTCTGGCCCTAGAGGGACAGGGAAAACAAGTGCGGCTAAAATATTTGCCAAAGCAATGAATTGTCCGAATGCTGTGGACGGTGAACCGTGTAATGAATGTGATCTGTGTCGGTCCATTACCCAGGGGAAACTTGGTGACGTTATAGAAATCGATGCGGCCAGTAATAATGGTGTAGAAGAAATTCGTGACATCAGAGAAAAAGCGAATTACGCACCCACTGAAGCGAAATACAAAGTTTATATTATTGACGAAGTGCATATGTTATCCATGGGCGCATTCAATGCCCTACTGAAAACCCTAGAAGAACCGCCAATGAATGTCGTTTTTATTCTGGCGACGACTGAACCACATAAAATCCCTTTAACCATCATATCACGAACCCAACGGTTTGACTTTAGACGTATCTCTCCGCTGGATATGATTAAACGAATGACATATATATTGAATGAAAAAAACATCGAATTCGACCCGGATGCCTTAATGAGCATTGCAAAAGCAGCTGAAGGCGGGATGCGGGATGCACTGAGTATTTTAGATCAGGTCATTTCATTTTCAGATGGCATAGTTAATTTAGATGACACGTTAAAGATTACTGGGAGTATCACACAGGAATTGATGATCGACTATTTAACGGCCGCATTGAATCAAGACACAGGAACAGGTCTTGCGTTACTTCATCAGATGATGCAGGAAGGCAAAGATGCAAATCGTTTAGTTGAAGATGTGATCCTGTTTTCTCGAGATATACTCATTTATCAGAAAACAAAAGAAGACACGTTACTCAAGATGAGCAAGGTGGATGACGGGTTTAATAAACTCATCGAAGCGGCTGACCCGGAAAAAATCTATGACGTTATTCGCATTATGAATCAAACGCAACTAGAGATGCGGACATCTACTCATGCAGAAGTGTATTTAGAAGTGGCGACGGTTCGTCTATCACAAGTGTCGACACCTCGCGTAGCAGCAACGGCGACGGTACAAAAAGATACGAGTGACAGTCAAGAGATCCGGTCACTTAAAAATAGACTGAGTCAGATGCAAAAAGCGATTGAACAGATGCAGCAGGCCTCGCCTATTACTGAGGGAAATGCAGCTCCTAAACGCCCAACCACAAGGAAAAAAGCGGGTCAAACAACGTTTAAAGTAGACACCCATCAAGTCTTTGGGATACTTGAACACGCCACCCGGGATGATTTAGCTAAATTAAAAGACGTCTGGGTGGACTTGATCAATGCATTGTCATCGAGCCAAAAGGCGATTATGAACACCTCAAAACCTGTGGCAGCGAGTCCCCAAGGTTTGGTTGTCACGTTTGATTATGATATTCTATGTGAAAGAGCAGCTAATGATACCTTCCTGATCGATGCGGTCGGGGATTATCTGGAAAAAGTTATCGGATGCCGGGCTGAATTGGCAACCGTCCCCTCTGGCAAATGGCTAGAGGTCCGACAAGCGTATATCGATCAGATGAAGAGTGGCCCTGGTAATGAAGAAACGAGCGAGCCGGAAGAAGAGCAAGTAACGAAAGAGGCAGAAGAAATGGATGCTGTCGTAAGCGAGGCAGTCAATCTGTTCGGGGAAGAAAACGTGAAAATTCACGACTAAAATTTGGAAGGAAGATTAAACATGCGTGGAATGGGAGATATGCAAGGTATGATGAAAAAAATGCAGAAAATGCAGAAAGACATGGAAAGTGAGCAAGCAACATTAAATGAAAAAGAATTCACTGGGACAGCGAATAGTGATCTCGTAACAGTTATCTTTACGGGAGATAAAAAATGTAAAAACGTCTCAATCAAAGAAGAAATCGTTGACCCTGAAGATGTTGAAATCATCGAGGATTTAGTTTTACTGGCCATAAATGACGCTTTAGAAAAAATAGATTCAGAAACAGAAAAAGTGATGAGTAAATATTCTAAAGGTATGGGACTACCCGGAATGTAAGGTTTAAGTAAAAGAGTGGAGGCCTCAATTTAGTTTGAGGCTTTACGTTAGAAAGGAAACAATCATGCATTATCCAGAACCGATCGCACAATTAATGGAAAGTTATATGAAACTACCAGGAATCGGTGAAAAAACCGCTGCTCGTCTGGCTTTTTACACGGTCAATATGCAGGAAGAGGATGTCACTCGTTTTGCCAAAGCATTAATCAGTGTAAAGAGGGATTTACAGTATTGTTCTATCTGTGGAAACATGACTCAGAATGACCCTTGTGATATCTGCGAGGATAAAAACAGGGATCAATCAATCATTTTGGTCGTCGAACACCCTAAAGATGTCATTTCAATGGAAAAAATGCATGAGTTTAAAGGCTTGTATCATGTCTTACATGGTGTGTTATCGCCCGTTGAAGGAACCGGACCCGAAGATATCAATATTCCTGTGTTGATCAAGCGTCTTCAAAAAGATCAAGTAAAAGAAGTGATCATCGCGACCAATGCTACCGCTGAAGGTGAAGCAACAGCTATGTATTTATCACGCTTGATCAAACCGGCTGGGATAAAAGTAACCCGATTGGCTCATGGCTTGTCTGTTGGTAGTGATATTGAATATGCAGATGAAGTGACTTTATTTAAAGCAGTTGAAGGTCGAAGAGAGATGTAGGTGCACGATGCCATTATTTAATAGAAAAAGTAAACTAAAGCGTTCATATGATGAAAAGTTGATGAAATTGATCAGGGAACAGAAAAAACAGTTTGAAGCTTACGAAAAAGTTGAATCAGTAATTATCGATGAACAACCGGAATGGCGTGCACAGTATAAGCTGCAAAAAGCAAAATATTATTATTTGTTTAAAGAAGCACGCATCAGAAGACTGAACGGGAATATATTGGATTAAAAATGAAGATTTCAGGAAAACGACTAAACGTTAGTCGTTTTTTTATTGCTTTTTTTAGAAGCCTCGAGCGGCAGGAAAATTAATGTGTATATGGCGGATTTCATATTCATTCTTACAGCATTATTAAAAGTATATCATTATAAAAAACTAATATACTTTTTAATAATGAAAGCGTTAACAATTCGAAATCAGTAGATTAAACTATAAGATAATAGCGATAATAACTGGGAGTTATAATAAGAGAGGGGGAAGTTACTGTTGCATGTTGTTATCGCTATCATTTATGTAGAGAACTCTAAATGAAGGGAACTTCAATAGAGTTTTTTATGAAAGTGTCAAGTAAGTCTTATTGATTAACTATATATTTATTATGTCAATAGTAATAAGGAGGGATATTGTTTGACGAAAATTGCACATATTTAATGATAGAGTAAACTATTATGTAAAGGGAGAGAATTTAATGCACAATAATTGGCGAAAGAAGTATAGCTTTTCTTTAGCAACAATGCTCCTGTTAAGTTCATTTGCTCAAACAGCTGCTCCACTATCCGTTTATGCTAATACAGAAACTGATCCTGCGATGACGGAAGTCATCGGAACAGACACTTCAACCAATCTTGAAACAGAATCTTTAGCTGAAACTACGGTCGAAGCCGAATCGTTTATTTCTGTATCTGATGCATTGAATCGCGGTAGTGATCAGAACGAAACAACGGTTAAAGGTTATGTGGTCGGATATGTAGTAAGTTCAACTAATGTAAGTGCCGATAATCTATCTGCGGATACAAATTTTGCCATCGCAGATAGTCCGGATGAAACAGCTATTGCAAACATGCTTTTTGTACAAATACCCAACAACCATTTAAGAAGCGAATTTGGACTAAAGACTAATCCGGATATGCTAGGAACAGAAGTAGTTGTTTCAGGAGATTTGGAGGATTACTTTGGTACGAATGGTATTAAAAGTGTAAGTGATATCTCGCTTTCAACAGAGGATACAGGTGGCGAGGTAACTCCAGAAGAACCGGCAGAGCTAGAGCTTCTTTCTATTCAGGACGCTAGAGCACAAGCGACTGGAGAAGTTAAAACAAAAGGGGTAGTCACTGCTAAATTAAATAATTCTATTCAAATTCAGGATGGAACGGCAGCTATAGCTGTTAGACCAACTTCTTTAGATGTAAGCTTAGGTGATGAAGTTACTGTAAGTGGTGACCTGGGTATGTACCGAAATTTCCTCCAAATTAATAGTGCTACTTTAATTGAGAAAACAGAAGGTACCGAAGTACCGGCCCCCTTACATTTAACGGGTGCGGATCTTCCAAACCACCAATCAAAACTAGTTATCTTAACAAGCGTTGAAATAACTGATGTCAGCGGATCAAACTATACTGGGATTGATGGTTCTGGCGTTGAATTTGAAGTTCGAGACGAAAATAAAGTACTTGGTCTAAATGTAGGAACAACATATGAATCGATCACAGGGATCGTGTCACAATTTGATGATACATATCAAATCTTACCTCGTGATATTTTTGACATTACAGAAGATTCAAGTATCGTTCAGCCGGTGTTTGCCAGTCCGAAAGGTGGAAATGTACTTCTTGGAACAGAAATTGTTCTGAATACTACTACAACGGATGCAACCATTTACTATACAACAGACGGCTCTGAGCCAACGGTTTCAAGTAACGTTTACACAGCTCCAATTGCTATGGAAGAAGATTTAACTTTAAAAGCAATCGCTGTTGTTGATGATCGTTTCAGTGAAATCACAGAATTTAATTATAATGTCGTAGATTTAGCTGAAGGAAATAAAATACATGAGATTCAGGGTGCAACACATTATTCTCCGATGGCTGGCGAGACCGTTTATAATGTAAAAGGTATCGTCACATATGTCTATGACATTTATGGAGCAAGCTATTTCCACATGCAGACACCTGATGATATGAAAGACGATAATCCTCACACTTCTGAAGGGATAGTTGTTTACACAGGTCGAAATGACAGTGGGTCTAGAGTAGGCGATCTCGTTGAGGTCACTGGTGAAGTATCTGAGTACCAGATTGATGGTTACGGTGATAAAGCAGCAACTGACTTACCGATCACTCAAATCAACGCACGTGAAGATAGAGGTGGCATTGTCACAATTACAGAAAATAATGTTGATCTGCCAGTTCCACTGAAACTTTCTTCAAGTGACATACCTGGAGAAATCAAAGGCGGAACAACTTTAGAAGTCTTCAATCCAGATAAATACTCTCTTGATTTCTGGGAAAGTATTGAAGGTATGCGTGTCGAAGTTCAGCCTTCTAGAGCCGTTGCACCTCAGTCGTACGGTGATTTAGTGGTTGTATCAGAAGACTATACACCCTCAAATATAACTGTTAATGGCGGTCTTAGACTGTCAGAAGACGGACCGGATTCTAGATTGATCCAGTTTAAATTACAACCAAATAATGATGCAAGAGATTTTGCTGTTAAAACAGGAGATAAATTCACTGAAGCCGTCGAGGGTGTTGTGAATTACGGTTTCGGTAACTATAAAATTTATTCAGATTTAGCAGACATGGAAGCTGCTCACGTTGAAGTTGCAGCTGCTTCTTCAGCTACTTCAATTGTAAAAGACGAAGAAAAATTAACTGTAGCAACTTATAACGTTGAGAACTTCTCAGCAAACACGTCAGAAACATCTGACGTTAAAGCTGAAAGAATCGCTAATACATTTGTTAATGATATGAACAGTCCAGATATCATTGGAATAGTTGAAATAATGGCGAACGCGGGAACGGATTCAACAGGACCAGAAGCTGATGCAAGTTATAAACGTTTAACAAATGAGATTGCGGCTGCAGGTGGACCGTCTTATGAATTTGCTAATATCAATCCTGAATATAACAAAGATGGTGGAGCACCGGGTGGTAACATTCGTGTAGGATATTTATATAATCCTGAACGTGTCTCGATGACTGAAAAAGATGGCGGCAGTATAAATGAGGCTGTTGGTTATGTCGATGGCGAATTGACATTGAACCCAGGCCGTGTATCTCCTTCTGAATTCGGTGGGACTCGAAAACCATTGGCAGCAGAATTTGAATTTAAGGGTGAAAGTATCGTTGTGATCAATAACCACTTAAATTCTAAGCGTGGGGACGATCCGTATTATGGACAAATCCAACCCCCAGAATTTGGAAGCAGAACCAAACGTAATCATTTAGCAAAAGTTATCAATTCTTTCGTTGATGATATTTTAGCAGATAATCCAGAAGAAAATATCGTGGTTTTAGGAGATATGAATGATTTTGAATTCTCAAAACCATTAGAACTCCTAGCAGGGGAAGAATTAACTAATCTCGTCAATAAAATACCTGCGAGTGAACGATATAATTATGTTTATCAAGGGAATTCTCAAGTGTTGGACCATATTTTAGTGTCTAATAATCTAGCTGACACAGCGGAAATAGACATAATCAACGTCAACGCTGACTTTACTAATATGCATGGACGAGCAAGTGACCATGATCCAGTATTAGCTCAGATTGATTTACGTGAAGCAGAAGAAACATTTGAATTCTCAGTCATGCACATGAATGACACGCATGGACGAGTCGAAAAATACCCACATATGCTTACAGCTATCAAAGAATTCCGTGGTGAAAAACCGGATTCAATGCTTGTAAACGCGGGAGATGTTTTCTCAGGCACATTATACTTCAATGAATTCAAAGGCCAGGCTGATTTGGCATTGTTGAACTTGATGGATATCGATGTGATGACCTTCGGTAATCACGAATTCGACTTGGGTGACGCTGAAGGCGGACACGCATCATTAGCTGAATTTGTGAATAACGCTGCGTTCCCATTCTTGGGCACGAATATCGACTTTTCACAAGATCCATTTATGAGATCATACGAAACAAATGAGTCACTGGTGAAAAATCCTCAAGACGGATTGATCTATGACAGTATCATTCATGAAATCAACGGTGAACAAATTGGCGTCTTCGGTTTACTTACAGAAGACACGAAAAATATCGCCAGTCCGAAGGACGTTGACTTCACAGATTTCATAATAGCTGCAGAAGAAGCTGTTCAAGCTTTTGAAGATGCAGGTATCAATAAAATCATGGCTGTCAACCACTTAGGGTTTGATACAGCACCAGAAATGGGCAATGACCTGCGTGTAGCCATGGAAGTTGACGGTATCGATATTATCGTTGGCGGACACTCACATTCAGAGATCAAAGAACCCGTTATTGTCAATGAAGATGCAGAGGGTAACAGTAAAGCCCCAACCGTTATTGTCCAGGGTGGACAATACGCACAGAATCTAGGAACTTTAGTCGTTGAATTCAATGCCGAAGGTGAAGTAGTTGGACATGCTGGAGCCTTGCTCAATGTGGGCGACTATCCAGCTGACGCTGAAGCTCTCGATGTGATGGAAGAATACAAACTACACGTTGATGCAATCAGTAATGAAGAAATCGGTGCAGTCGCTGTTGAAGCCTTGGAAAATCCAAGACACGGTGAAGGCAGTGAATTCAGCGTACGTGCTGATGAAACAAGATTAGGCAACCTGATTACAGACGCAATGCTAGCGAAAGCACAGGAGAAATTCCCTGAAATAGTCATCGCCTTCCAGAATGGTGGCGGTATTCGTGCCGGCATCGATCAAGGACCGATTACTACAGGAGAGATATTGACCGTGTTACCATTCGGTAATAATCCAGTCGTTGCAGAACTTTCCGGACAGGAAATCAAAGACATTATAGAACACAGCGTCCGTCAGGCACCTGCAGAAAATGGTGGATTCTTACACGTATCCGGTATGAAATTCTACTTTGACAGCACAAGAGAAGCCGGTGACCGCATTGTCAAGATGTACATCGATAATGATGGGGAATTAACAGAAATCAGTATGGAAGAAACTTATCTTGTGACAACGAACGGCTTCACAGGTAAAGGCGGAGACGGATTTGAAACTTTCGCTAAAGCATTTGAAGAAGGACGTGTCAGAGATATTGGTGAAGAAGACTGGCAACAATTACGTGATTATATGGTTGAAGAACAATACCTTAATGGTATTGTAAACCCAGTGATTGAAGGCAGAATAATTGATTTAGATGGTGAAGATCTACCTGAGGAACCCGGCGAACCGGGCGAACCCGGCGAACCGGGTGAACCAGGCGAACCGGGTGAACCGGGCGAACCGGGTGAACCAGGCGAACCGGGTGAACCCGGCGAACCGGGTGAACCGGGCGAACCGGGTGAACCAGGCGAACCGGGTGAACCAGGCGAACCAGGACAACCGGGCGAACCGGGCGAACCAGGACAACCGGGCGAACCGGGCGAACCGGGCGAACCAGGACAACCGGGCGAACCAGGCGAACCGGGTGAACCAGGCGAACCAGGACAACCGGGCGAACCGGGCGAACCAGGTGAACCGGGCGAACCGGGTGAACCGGGCGAACCAGGCGAACCAGGACAACCGGGCGAACCAGGCGAACCGGGCGAACCAGCAGAATCAGGAAAGCCAAGTGATTCTGTAATTGCAGAGCACAAAGGTGAAGCTTTACCTGCTACTGCTACAAACACGTATATGTATTTATTGTTAGGAACAGTTTCAATGATTACCGGCGCATTTATGGTCATATACAAAAAGAAATTTTCTAATGAATAAATAAAATAGATTTCAGGTCGATAGTTATTTAACTATCGACCTGATTTTTTATGAAAAAAACTATTTGAATTACATATTATAAGCATAATAACTAGTTTCTTATTTCAACAAAATAGCTTGAGAAGAGCTAGTGAAGTGACGTAGATAACATTTCGAAAGTAGTTAAATGAACCATTGAAGATCAAATTGATATTTTATACGTTATAGCCCTTGAGAAAAAATTGATGTAGCTAATAAAAAGATTTTTAAAAAAGGGCTTTCCTATTTGTAGTTCAGCCCAATTAGTGTCAATCTGTTAGAAGTTCAGTTATACTTATTATTAGTAAGAAAAAATTATTGTAAAACAACAAGTATTTGTTTGGAGGAAAGTAAAAATGAAAGCTGTTATTATCGAAGAGTATGGTGGAAAAGAAAAATTGAAAGAAACAGAAGTACCAATGCCGATAGCTAAAGAGCATCAAGTTGTTGTAAAAGAAAAAGCAACTTCAATTAATCCTATTGACTGGAAACTTCGTGAAGGATATCTGGAAAAAATGATGCCATGGGAATTTCCTATTATTTTAGGATGGGACGTTGCTGGAGAAATTGTTGAAGTAGGCAGTGAAGTAACCGATTGGAAAGTTGGCGATCGCGTATTTGCACGTCCAGACACAACACGTTTTGGAACATACGCTGAATATACTGCAGTAGATGACAATTTATTAGCTTATATTCCTGGAACTATTTCATTTGAAGAAGCAGCAGCTGCTCCTTTAGCTGGACTGACTGCTTGGCAAGCAGTCTTTGATTATGGAAAGTTGGCTGCTGGAGAAAAAATCTTGATTCATGCTGGATCTGGTGGTGTAGGAACATACGCTATACAATTAGCAAAAAGTAAAGGTGCTTTTGTTATTTCTACAGCAAGTGAAAATAATCGAGAGTTATTGCTGAGTTTAGGGGTCGATCAATTTATTGACTACAAAAATGAGGACTTTACCAAAATCTTAAGTGACATAGATGTTGTTATTGATACTATGGGTGGAGAAATCTTGAAAAATAGTTTCAAGGTTGTTAAACCTCATACTGGGAGAGTCATTTCTATTGTTGCGGAAGCAGACAAAGAGTTGATCGAGAATACAGATGTTGCATTTCATAATATCTGGCTGGAACCAAATGGCAAACAATTGACAGAATTGGCTAAGTTGATGGAACAAGGAAAAGTGAAGTCAATTATCGGAGCCACTTATCCATTGAGTGAAAAAGGTATTTACGAAGCTCATGCAATGAGTGAGACGCATCATGCAGTAGGGAAAATCGTCATAAAAGTAGGCGGATAAGTATTCCTAGTAAAATAATTCTATAGTATAGAAATTAAAGAAGCGACTGTATTGTTCAGTCGCTTCTTTTTTCTATTGATGGAAGGAAATATTTAAGATTAGTAGAGGTTAAAGAGTGATTAGAGGGTTCTCTTTATCGAGATAACTTTTTAAGAATAGACAACAACTGACTATCTATCGTATAATGAGTTCAGAACAAAGATTTGTAGATGGAGGAAAATATGTGAGCGGATTATTTATCACAATTGAAGGACCAGATGGCGCAGGAAAATCGAGTGTCGTAAAGAAACTAGTAGAAGCGATACAAGAAGCAACTACCAAACCTTTAGTTGTAACAAGAGAACCGGGTGGCAGTGAAATAGCAGAAAGAATCAGAGATATCTTACTCGATCCGATACATACAATTATGGATGACAGAACGGAGGCGTTACTTTTAGCAGCCGGGCGAAGACAACATGTGGTCGAGAAAATCAGACCTGCTCTTGAAAGAGGCGAAATCGTCCTGTGTGATCGTTTTGTTGATAGTTCCATTGCATACCAGGGTCAGGCAAGAGGGATCGGTATTGAAGAAGTCAAAGCAATCAACGAGTTTGCGATAGAAGGGTTGAGACCGGATTTAACGATCTATTTAGATGTAGATGCAGAAGTTGGGCTTAATCGTATTAAAGATAAAAATTCGAATCGCACGCAAGACCGCTTGGAGTTAGAAGAAGTCGCTTTTCATGAAGAAGTAAGAAGAGGTTACTTGGCTCTAATAAAAGCAGAACCGAACCGTTTTGTAACTGTTGATGCGAGTCAACCAGAGGAAACAGTATTCAATCAAGTGTGGGAAATAGTCAAAGGAAAATTGTAACAAAGAGTGTTTAATAGAGAGGATGAAATAAGATGAAATTAATCGTATCGATTGTACAAAACCAGGACAGTAAACGTTTGGCTGATCAATTTGTAGAAAAGGGAGTTCGTGCCACGAAATTATCTTCTACAGGAGGATTTTTAAGAGCTGGAAATACAACCTTTTTAATGGGGGTGGAAGATAGAAAAGTGGATGATGTACTCGAACTGATTAAAGAAAACTGTTCAACTCGAAGTCAAACCATGATGAGTTCACCTTCTTATGACTTCACATTGGAATCTGATTTAACTTATCCGATAAACGTTGAAGTCGGGGGAGCCACTATTTTTGTCTTACCCATTGATCAATTTTTACAATTTTAAACGCGAGGGAGACGAGCAATGTCTACCAATAAAGTCAAACAGCCGAGTATTCAGCGGCTGTTTATTCAGTTGATTCAAAAGAACAAGCTGCAACATGCCTATTTATTTGATGGCAAAACAGGCACAGGAAAAAAAGAAACAGCATTATGGATAGCCCAGAGTTTATTCTGTCAAAATTTTTCTGAGGGACCCTGTGGAGAGTGTCATACTTGTCTAAGAATCGCATCCCACCAACATCCGGATGTCATTGAATTAAAACCAGATGGCTTGTCCATTAAAATCAATCAAGTCAGAGAACTGAAACAAGAGTTCACCAAAAGTGGTGTTGAAGGCAGAAAAAAACTAGTTATGATCGAAGACGTCGAAAAAATGACGACCCAAGCAGCTAACAGTTTGTTGAAGTTTTTAGAAGAGCCGGATGGAGATATCCTGGTCATCTTAATGACGTCGGCGAAACATCTGTTACTGCCTACCATTTTATCACGCGTACAATTGATTCAATTTCCACAGTTATCAAGAGAAAAACGCCTGATGGCTTTGGAAGAAGCTGGTTTATCGAAAGAACGGGCGGCAGTACTGAGTCAATTGACCAGTGATACCGAACAAGCCATGGAATTGTCTGGAAATGAGAACCTGACTACTTTGATTGAATCCGTATGGAAGTGGTATGTCCTCATTTCCAAAAAAGACGATCAGGCGTTTATCTTTGTGCACACTGAAATCATGCCGTTAGTCAAAGAGAAAGCAGAATATCAGTTAGTGCTCGATTTATTTTTAGTTATTTTACAAGACATCTTGAATTCTCAAATATCCAGTGACCACACGGGCGGCTACTTTAAATACCGTGATAAAATTCGAGAAGAAGCTGAGCGATTAAATGCAGGTACACTTGCTGATTTAATGGACATCATATTAACTGGGAAAAAATATTTAGTCAGTAATGTGGCAGCTCAAGGTGTTTTTGAAATGAGTGCACTCAAAATGCTAGCCGTAATGAAAGAGTCAGTATAAGTATTTATAAAGAATTAGCGTTCATTTGGCATTTTTAGTCTAATCATGGTATGCTAGTAAGAGATGTAAGGTGACATTTTTTAGGTCAACGCATCACTGATAATTAGGCTAAGAAGAGCAAAGAAGTGGTGAAAAATGGATAAAAAAGAATTACACGACACGTTTTCTGAGTTAGAATCCCAAGCAGAAGCCACATTGAGTATAATTAAAAACATCAAAGAAGAATTATCTCACTTGACTGAAGAAAATAATGTGCTGCGAATGGAAAATCAACATCTCAGAGATCGCTTAGCAGAAGTAGTTAAACAGCAGTCGATCGAAAAACAAATAACAGACTCTGGCATGACGAAATCTCGGTTGAATCTCGAAAAAATATATGAAGACGGTTTTCACGTCTGTAATCTATTTTACGGTTCAAGAAGAGATGGCGATGAACCGTGTGCTTTTTGTTTAGAAGTTATTTACGGTGAAAGAAGATAATTAATTCACAATAAATCGAAAAATTAAATTAAAATCCTCCCGAGATGCAGTTGACACGCATTTTATGGAGGTTTTTTCTATTTGTTAAAAACACAACATGTAGTGTTTGGTTTAAAATAAAACAATATATAT
>NZ_LSRN01000034.1 GCF_001885615.1 Alkalibacterium sp. 20
CTATTAAAGAGGGTTATACAAAAAACTTTTCAACCTTATCAAGTGTTTATGTAAATTACGATTCGAATAACGAAGTATTCATCATGGATGATGTGAGATTTTGGGATCAAATTGAAAGTACTGCTCTTCTAAATAGTGATACTGAAGTTATATTTAAGAATGATGAAATCGAGAAAATTATTTGGTCATTTAAAGAAGATATGTTAGGGGAAAATCCAATGTTTATAATTTCTGATGTATATGGTAATGATTTTACTGTTAAACCATTAATGGAGGTAGACAATGAGTGATATTAGAGTATATAAACAGGAAGATTTAATGCTAAAGGTCAGTCATGACTATAACCCTTATGACTTGCCTTTAGAAGAATGGGATGAATTTTTAGATGTTCTCTGTGGTAATAGAGAATATCAAAAGAAAGCTATTATTAATTCAGTAATTTTTTTAGCTTCAAAGAATTATAGAACAACTGAAGATTTAGCTATTGAAAATTTCAATTCAAATACAAATCTTCAACAAAAATATACTACCTTAAATAAATTTATTAGTACATTACAGGTGAAAAATAAACTACATGCAAATATTGACTTAGCTACTGGTACAGGGAAATCATATGTTATTTACGGAATTTCTCAGATAATGCTTGGTTTGGGTTTAATTAAAAGGGTTCTAGTTCTTTGTCCTTCACTGACAATTGAAAAAGGTTTAATGAATAAATTTATCGACTTGGCTATAGATCCAGAGCTAAAAGCAGCAATACCTGAGAATGCAGTTATCTCTAAACCTAGCATAATTGATGCAAATAAAACAATAACAGAAGGGGATATCTGTGTAGAAAATATTCATGCTGTATATGACACTACGGGTTCATCCATTAGAGATAGTTTTAAAAATGGAGGTGAAGACACTTTAGTACTTAATGATGAGTCACATCATATATATAACGAGCTACAAAGTATTAATAGCAGTACTAACGAAGGGAAAAACATAAAAAGATGGAAAGAATTTCTAATTAATCCCAAATATAAATTCAATTATATTCTAGGTTTTACTGGTACTGCATACACTGATAATGAATACTTTAGTGACGTGATTTATAGATATTCTTTGAGGGAATCTATAGACGAAAGAATGGTAAAATCAATTGAGTACGTACAAGAAGATGACACTGTGAATAATGATTATGAAAAGTTCCAAAAAATATTTCATAATCATAAAGAGAATAAAAGGAAATACTCAAAGATAAAACCTATTACAATAATGGTAACAAAAGATATTAAGAATGCAGAAAACTTGTATGCAGATTTCTGTGATTTTCTCGTTGAGCGTAAGGGCATAATATTAGAAGAAGCCGAAAAAAAGGTGCTGATTGTTACATCAAGTTCTAAACACAAATCCAATATCCCATTATTGGATACAGTAGACAATTCAGAAAATCCTATTGAATGGATTATTTCAGTCAGTATGCTCACTGAAGGGTGGGATGTCAAAAATGTCTTCCAAATAGTCCCTTGGGAAGATAGAGCCTTTAACTCTAAACTTCTTATCTCTCAAGTATTAGGGAGAGGATTAAGAATTCCAGAATCTTATTCATCAGGATCACAGCCTATAGTTATTGTTTTCAATCATGCTAGTTGGAGTAAAAATATTGAAAATTTAGTCAACGAAGTTTTAGAAATTGAAACTAGATTGCACAGTTCTGTAAAATACTCAAATGATAGAAATAAATATAATTTTACAGTACATAACTTACCATATGATAAATCGGAAAAAGAAGTTAATCATAAAGAAGATAGAAAAGATTTAGATTATTCAAAAACATGGAAAGAAGGAATCAAGCTAACAAGTCAACCGGATCATTTGAAAAGGGTGACTTCATATGAAGATCTATCTTCTGGACTGGTAACTTCCAGAAAATATGATATTCAATATAAGACTAGATCAATAGATGAAGTTGTAAACAAAATCATTCATGGGTTCAGAACGCGTGATTGGGAAGGTGGTATCTTAGGTCTAGGCAGTGATGAAGTATATGACAAGAAAAATTTACCAAAACCTAATGATGTCAGACTATTGATTCGAAAGTCTATGGATAAAGTTGGGATTGAAGGAAACAATTTATCAGAAGAAAATGCAAATAGAGTTATGAGCACTTTTAATACATTATTTAGAAAATCTAGTAAGACAGTAGTGTTAGAAAAGAAATCTGAAGAACCATACGTTATAGAAACATCTGATATGAATAATGAAAGTTTAGGATTATCTTCTTTTAGAAGAGCTGCTACTTTATTTTATACTACAGATTATTTAGATACTTCTTTAAATGAAGAACAGAAGTTTGCAATTCAAATTTTTTTAGAAGATGATAGTTTCCCCAAAAGGTCAAGTAAAAAAATTAATAAACATCTATTTAAAACCCCAGTTAATTATTTATTTACTACAGAAACACCAGAATACGAGTTTACTAAACAACTTTCTGAGAAAGATAATGCTGAAGTTATTGAATCATGGATAAAATCACGAGACAGAGGATTTTACCAAATTGAATATAGTATCAGAATAGCTAGCCACCAGCGACAAAGAAACTTTAATCCTGATTATTTTATAAAATGTAAGCAGAAAAATGAAGATATTATTTTAGTAGTAGAAATTAAAGATGATAAAGACGATTCTCCTGAAAATAAGGCTAAATATAAATATGCCCTAAAGCATTTCGCAGAATTAAATAAAAAATTAGAAGAAAAAGGTATTAATGAGAGATATATTCTTCATTTTTTAACCCCTAAGGATTATCAAACATTTTTCCAATATGTAATCAATGGAAATATTTTTAAAAACACTTTTAAGAGTGAATTAGAAGTTCTTTTAGAATCAGATGATACCCAATAATTGTACTTTCATTTAAAAGATAACAAAAAGCAACTACTGAATAGTAGTTGCTATCGTTATGTACGCTATTCTCATTATTAGGAACCGAAACGGAACCGAGTTCATGTTAAACCATATCCAACTATGACAGTTATTTTATTAATATGTTGGTTTTAAGCATTTTAAAACTTTCTATTTCGTTTATGTCGCTAATATATTATCATGGTAAGGATGAGGTCGCCGGTTCGAATCCGGCAAGTGGCTTACCTAAAAGAGACCCTAAGGGTCTCTTTTTTTTGTGGATTTGTGGAATGGTGTGGGGTAATCATGGACGGTTTTTATACCTATTTTAAACTAGATCTCTAATTTTTAAAACGACTTATCCCTTATGATATCATCAAGATAACTGTTATTAAGCTAAGATCAGTAATAAAATGTGATGATTTGAAAGATGTTTCAAAAAAAGTAGGATTGTGTGTGTTTTTCATTTCGGTTTTGTGTGTGATGCATACTAAGTATGGCTTAAGAAAGTGGTTTTATCAGTCTCAGCAAAAAAGAACGAAAAGCTTAAAAGAAATCCGTAGTTTGAAAAAGTATTTGTTACTATACTGAAAGAACTAACCCATATTAGAGTAGGTTAGTATTTATTTCATCAAGTGGGAGCATCAATAATTTTTCTGTGCATTGAGGAACTCTGGACTGCCCCAGCTTAGTAATACCATGAGACCAATACAGATTGTATAACAGAGAAGATTCTCAAATAAATAACTGGCGACAATTTTTTAAAGTTTCATTTAAAAATGAGCCAAATGTACAAGTGTGATGAGATACAAGTAACATCGAAACTTAGGTGATGTGCCCTCGTTCGGGTATTAAAATAGCATTTATTCAACTTATTTACATAAGACACACTAGGCGCGATATAGTATAAAGCAGGAGGATTTATACTGAAAAAGTTGACCCAATCCAAAAACGCTCCCTAATAAATAAGACGAATTATATAGTGTATTGTACGATATATTTAATGAATATGTTGTTAACAAGCTAGATTTTATACTTTGAGCAAATCGTCTCAATTAAATAAAGATATTTAGCAAGTGAACAATGCATACAATGAAGAATAACTAATGTAAATTTTCAACCTGCGTGGTACACTTAAGTCAAATAAATTATATGAGGAGTGATTTCTGTGGAATTTATAAAAGGTGAAAATCGCTTTTACAAAGAAGAAAATGGGGAATTGTTAGCAGAAATAACTTATGTTCCAAAAGATTATATTGTAGAAGTTGACCATGTGTTTGTTGATCCATCTCTTAGAGGACAAGGTGTAGCTGAAAAGTTAGTGGAGCGGGTAGTTGAAGAAATGCAAAAAGAAGGTAAAAAAATTGTCCCTGTTTGTCCCTATGTTGATACTTTATTCGAGAGAAAACCTGAAAAGTATAATCATATACATTCAAAATGATTTTGCTAAATTCCAATGTTTTTTCTAAAAAATGTTGACAAATCAATTGGTTTATTATAATATGTATCTTGTGCTTAAAAAGCACAAGATATTTTGGCCCCTTGGTCAAGCGGTTAAGACACCGCCCTTTCACGGCGGTAACACGGGTTCGAATCCCGTAGGGGTCATAGCAATTTATTCATGAAATGTAATTATGCCGGTTTAGCTCAGTTGGTAGAGCAACTGAATCGTAATCAGTGGGTCGAGGGTTCAATTCCTTTAGCCGGCATTGCGTATATAAATACGGAGGGATAGCGAAGTGGTCAAACGCAGCGGACTGTAAATCCGTTCCTTCGGGTTCGTAGGTTCAAATCCTACTCCCTCCATTTATTGGGCTATCGCCAAGCGGTAAGGCAGCGGGTTTTGATCCCGTCATTCCTAGGTTCGAATCCTAGTAGCCCAGTATTATTAGAAAACTGTGTGGCAATTTGCTGCACAGTTTTTTTGTATAATTAAAAATAATTATTCTTTAATGCTTTATGGTATGAATAGTTGTTAATCGATAAAATTCACTCGTTTACAGTTTATGATTGTATGGTATACTTACACAGTATATGGTTAGATATTGGAGGTGGCGTAATGCCTATAGAATTTCTGAGAACATTCGATTGGTCAAGATTATTTGCTTGGCGAACAGGAGTTAACATCATTGATATTTTGATTGTTGCTTTTTTCATGTATCAGCTCATGCGAATCGTTAAAGGTACACGTGCTGTAGAACTGTTAAAGGGAATTGGCGTTATCTTATTACTTAAATTTGTAAGTGTGTTATTTAGACTCAACACGACGGAATTTGTTGTTGATTTCGTTATTCAGTGGTCTGCATTAGCGCTCATTATTATATTCCAACCTGAATTAAGACGAGGATTAGAGCACCTCGGTCGAGGATCTGTGTTTGGAAGAAAACGAAAATCAAATCCTAGTGAACAAGTTGTTGAGCATTTATCTCATGCCCTACAATATATGGGGAAAAGACGAATTGGTGCGTTGATTTCAATCGAAATAGAAACAGGACTCGACGAATACATTGAAACTGGAATTCCGATCAATGCTGACTTGTCGTCTGAATTATTAATTAATATTTTCATTCCTAATACACCTTTGCATGACGGGGCTGTGATTATTAAGGATTATAAAATTGCGACAGCCGCAAGTTATCTTCCACTCTCAGAGAGTCCAGCCATTCCGAAGAAATTGGGGACCCGACATCGTGCTGCGATTGGTTTGTCCGAAGTGTCCGATGCAATTACACTAGTTGTTTCAGAAGAAACTGGAGATATAAGCATTTCTCGTAGAGGGAACCTTATTAATGATATGACACAAGAAGAAGTTATCAGTTATTTAAATAAAGAAATAGTCGAAACTGAAAAAGAGAAAGAGACACGAGGACCTTTACAACAATTTATAGAAGATGTTAGAAAAGGGGTGTCGGGTAAATGAAGATGAATGTTGATAATCCTTGGATTTCAAAATTGATTGCCTTGTTTTTTGCCATCGTGCTGTTCTCATTCGTAACATTCGAGAATCAATCACGTAATCTTTCAACAGATCCAACAGATGGAGCGAGTATTACCAGTTCAGAAGTCATTACTAATCTACCGATCGATATAAATATTGACCGCGATAATTATTTCGTTTCAGGCATACCGGAAACAGCTACAATACGATTAGAAGGTCCACAGGCTATTTTGACACAAACTTTAGCCACGCAGAACTTCACTATTGAAACACCTGATCTGGAAAGACTAGGTCCTGGGAGTCATACGATTGAGTTGGAGGCAGCTGGACTAAGCAATCAGTTGAATTATAGTGTAATGCCTTCAGAAGTTGCAGTAGAAATAGAAGAAAAAAGAGTAGAAGATCATGACGTGCGTATTGAGTTCAATGAATCTTCCCATCTGGCAGAGGGCTATCGAGCTCAGGATACTATCTTGTCGAATGAAACGGTGACGATCTCGGGCGCGTTATCTACAATGGAGCAAATCAGTGATGTGATGGTGGTTGTTATGCCTGAAGGAAGTAATATCACCGAAGATATCGAAATGACATTAAATGTATTGGTGCTCGACGAAACAGGTGACCCCTTAAATGTAAATATTTCTCCACAACTAATTGATGTCAGGATTCCTGTTAAAGGAACGCAGCGGACATTACCGATTGTCTTGGAAGAATCGGGGATCCCGATCGAAGATTATGAATATTCTTTAGAGGTTTCTCAAGGAGAGCCAGAGAACGTGACGATTACTGGAGAATCTGATATTATAGAAGAGTTGAATAACTTTGTAATAGAAGTAGATGTCTCAGGAATAACAGAATCAACAATACGGACGATACCTTTGAATCATCCAGATGGCATAACTGAAACAAACCCTCGCGAGTTAGATGTTTTGATTCGCGTAAATAGAGTACAGAATGAAGAAGATAACGAAAATGATAATGAATCAAATTAAACAGGTGAACACCAATAATGTGAGGAGTTAATATATAATGGGAAAATATTTTGGA
Source organism: Alkalibacterium sp. 20 (assembly GCF_001885615.1). Taxonomy (GTDB): domain Bacteria; phylum Bacillota; class Bacilli; order Lactobacillales; family Carnobacteriaceae_A; genus Alkalibacterium. The sequence continues at coordinate 6,875 of NZ_LSRN01000034.1, forward strand.
ACCGATGGCGTACGAGGAATAGCAAATAAAGAACTGACACCAGAATTAGCGTTTAAGTTAGGACGTTTTGGTGGATATGTGTTAGCACAACATTCAAAAACAGATAACCCCCGCGTTTTAGTGGGTAAAGATACACGTATTTCTGGGAGAATGCTGGAATATGCTTTAATTTCTGGTCTCTTATCCGTAGGTGTCGAAGTCTTACGTTTAGGCGTAATAACTACTCCAGGTGTTTCTTTCTTAACGCGCCAACAAGATGCCGCAGCAGGTGTCATGATTTCTGCGTCACATAATCCTGTAGAGGATAACGGAATCAAATTCTTTGGCTCTGACGGGTTCAAACTTTCTGACGAACAAGAAGCTGAAATAGAAGCCTTGATTGATACTGAAGAAGATACATTACCTCGTCCGAGTTCAGATGGCATGGGGACTTCTGATGAATACAAAGAAGGATTACAAAAATACATTCAATTCTTAAAACAAACTATTTCTGGAGATTTATCGGGTATCCATGTTGCGCTTGATGGTGCGAATGGAGCGGCTAGTCCGCTAATTAACCGATTATTTGCAGACTTAGATACGGACTTTGACGTGACTGGAAATACGCCTAACGGTCTAAACATCAATGAGGGTGTTGGAAGTACGCATCCGGACTATCTTTCTAAATTCGTTAAAGATAAAGGTGCAGATGTCGGATTAGCTTTTGATGGTGATGGAGATCGTTTGATTGCGGTAGATGAACTGGGTAATATCGTAGACGGCGATAAAATCATGTACATATGTGGTAAATATATGCATGACGAAGGACGCTTGAAGAAGAGTACGATCGTTTCAACGGTTATGAGTAATATCGGTTTCTACAAAGCGCTGGAAGCACATGATTTAAAATCAGTGAAAACAAAAGTGGGCGACCGCTTTGTTGTTGAAGAAATGGTTACAAATGGTTACAATTTAGGTGGAGAACAATCAGGACATGTTATATTCCTTGATTACCATACAACCGGAGATGGTTTATTAACAGGTGTTCAACTTCTAAACGTGATGAAACAAACAGGGAAAAAATTATCTGAATTAGCCGAAGAAGTCACCTCTTTTCCTCAAAAACTGGTTAATATTCAAGTAACTGACAAACATAATGTTATGTCTAACCCGGCAATTAGCCAAGTTATTGAACAAGTGGAAAAAGAAATGGCTGATAATGGTCGCGTCCTTGTACGACCAAGTGGAACAGAGTCATTACTGCGTGTGATGGCGGAAGCTCCCACAGAACAAGCTGTTTTAGAATATGTAGAACGTATCGCGAAAGTTGTAAGAGAAGAATTAGGTACAAACTAAACTTCATAAAACAAACGACAAATTAAAAACTACAAACCCCATCGGAATATGTGGTTTGTAGTTTTTTCTCTGTCATTTACTTATAGAAAAGGACTAGGACCAAATGATCAAGAAAAACCAGCCGATCATGATCAATTGAATGATTCCTTCAGCTAATCTACCGCTTAAAAAGCCAATGAGGGTGCCAATAGCCGCGCGCAATGCGGAAAGGAAATCTTCTTGCTGCCAGTATTCGACTATGATGACAGCAATGAATGGCAGAGCCAAAATACCGAATGGCGGATAAACAAATGCACCAATGATGACTGAAATCGCAGCAACCCGTCCGCCTAACTTGCTACCTCCAAATTGCTTAACTGCTAATGAACCAGTAAAAACATCAGCCAGTAACAGGACTGCTGTCAAGGTGACCATGGATATCCAAAAGAATGTCGTAAGTTCACCAGAGTTAAGAAAGAAATGATATATTATAAAGCCACCCCATATAGCGAAAACGGATGGCAAAACGGGGAAAAATAAGGCAACGAAGCTAGTAATAAATAAACCAATAATTATGATCCATAAAAGTATTTCCAAGATTAGAGACTCCTTTCTTAAAATCAACACACTTTTAGTATACTAAATACGGATGTGTTTGGAAAAAATTAAAATTGCGAGAGAATAGAAAATTATAATTGGTTCATTGAAAACTGGAATTCAATCTGAAAAATGCGTTATGGTAAAGTATTTAAGAAGGAAAATCATTTTTTTCTAATAGAAAGGCATTAAAGGGATAATAGCGTGGCAGGACTCTTAATGGAGGTAGTTCAATAGATACTGAGTAGAAAGAGTAGGATCAATATTTCTTGCATTAAAAATTTAGCAAGAAATAATTAAAGGAGTTAGTATGGGAGCATTCAAAAAATATATTACGACATATAAAAGAAACGATCCATCGGCTAGATCAACACTTGAAATTGTTCTAACTTATCCCGGATTTTGGGCTATTATATATTACCGTATCGCTCATTTCTTACACCAGAGGAATTTGAAATTAATCGCACGTATGATCTCTACGTTCGGAAGATGGCTGACAGGGGTTGAAATTCACCCTGGAGCCGTCATAGGCAGATGCTTCTTTATAGATCATGGTATGGGGATAGTGATCGGAGAAACGGCTATTATCGGTGATGACGTCCGTATTTTTCATGGCGTGACATTAGGTGGCCGAGGAGATGAAACAGGCAAGCGTCATCCAACGATAGAGGATGGGGTTTTACTATCAGCTCATGCTCAAGTTATCGGTAATATAACAATAGGGAAAAATGCAAAAATTGGTGCAAGTGCCGTCGTCTTGAAAGATATTCCAGAAGGAGTAACGGCTGTGGGTATTCCTGCTAAAGTGGTGAAATCAAAGATTGAAAATCTTGATGAAACTGACGCCTGCGAACTAAAGTGAGTAAAAGCTATTAGTAGAATGTTCTAACTATTGGCTATATACTACTTATGAAGTACAAGAAAAGGAGGGTTCTATGAATCGGCTAATCAAAATCATTATGGCTGTTTTGTTTGTCAGCTTATTGTCATCTCCTGCTGCTTTTGCCAAAAGTGATAATGCCAAAGAGTCGCTTGTTGCGGTGGGCGATTCGATTCCGTTCGGCTACAACCTGGGGCAGACCAACCAAAATCCCGCAAAAACTAGTTATCCTTATGTGATCGGCAAACTAAGCGATTTGCGGGTCCGGAACCTCGGTGTTTCGGGAAGGCAGTCGGGTCAGTTATTGACTGCCTTGCAAACCAATCAGAAATACCGACAAGCTATTATTCATTCGGATTATGTCGCCGTGACCATCGGAAGTAACGATTTCTTGGGAATTCTGCGGGCTGCAGATGCAGAAAGCCGCGAGAAACAGGTTCCGTTCGAAGTAATACTGGCAGGTATGCTAAAAGTAAACAGCCCTGTTATTTTCAACAATATCACCCAGACTATTAAAGAAGTCCGCTTGTTGACAGATTCGCCAATCGTTTTATACAATGTGTACAACCCTTTCCAGACTTATGATCCGTTCTTGCTCTATGGTGTCGCAGAAACTTATCTTCCAGGTATCAACACTGTCTTCGAAAATCTGGCATCTACTTACCCAGATGTCTACCTGGCTGATGCCTACAGCGCATTCCGTGATAACGAAGACGAAGAATACGTCTTGCCTGGTGACATCCATCCGACCGAAGCCGGACAGGCCAAACTTGCTGAAATAGGCTTGGATGCTTTAAAGCTCGATTAAGTAAATGAAAAATAAAATAAGTTTAAAGGTTGGCTCTCTCCTATTATGAACTACTACGTTTAAACCAGATACTTAAAAAAAACGATAATATGCAATCCAAAGAAGATGATCCCGGTAAGCTACTGGGGCCATCTTCTTTTTTTGATAACGACCATGAGTATAAAACGAAATATAGTCTTCTACTGAATTCCACAACTCCTGAAGGGTTTCCTGTTTCGTTCTTCATGCTTTTTTCTTTCAGTAATAACTTTTTTACTGAATATAGCTTACCTTCCAGATAGACTATGCGTGCTATTGCTTCTTCCAACCGCTCCGTAATAGCTCTCTTTTGTATTCCTGTTTTATGCTATAATAATAAAAATAAAGGGGAGTGAAGATCATGGATTCAGAAGAATGGAAGATGAAGGATGCCTTGATGCGTGAGTTTAATCAGGAAAAATCAGAAACGGGTGTTTCGGGGAAACGCCTGGCTGAAAGATTGGATATTCTCTCGATGATTGGTAGAACAAGTGACAACGGATCCAAACGTCCAGGGTTTTCACTACTTGAACGCGAAGCCAAAACGACTGTGATAAAATGGATGAAAGAAGCGAGTTTAAGTGTTCGTCAAGATGGTGCAGGCAATATTATCGGCCGTCTGGAAGGAGAACAGTCATCTCTTCCAGCTATCATGAGCGGCTCTCACGTTGATACCGTATCAAATGGTGGCCATTTTGATGGCACTTTAGGCGTGTTGTCTGCGCTGGAAGTCGCACAAGCATGGAAAGACACAGGGTACTTGCCTAAGAAACCTTTTGAAGTAGTTATTTTTACGGATGAAGAGGGGTCACGGTTTAATGGTGGGTTGACTGGAAGCGAAGCACTGACAGGTGATTCAAATATAGATGATTTGTTGTCTAAAGTGGATAATGAAAGACGTACGTTTAAAGAAGTCATCGCGGATGTTGGTTTGACAGTTGAAGGATTTGAGCAAGCCAAGAGAGATTTAAATGAAATCGAAACATATGTAGAGATACATATTGAACAAGGGAAACGTTTAGAAAAAGAAGATTTGCCGTGCGGTATTGTGAATGGGATTGCTGGACCGTATTGGATGAAAGTTACATTTAAAGGATTAGCTGGACATGCCGGCAACACACCCATGGATGACCGCCGAGATGCTCTGGTTGCGGCTAGCGAATTTATTCAAAAAGTGAGTGAGTTACCTCGAACAATAAATATGACATCTGTTGCAACTGTGGGCAATATAGAAGTTAAACCGAATGGGACCAACGTCATTCCGGGCGAAGTCATTCTTTATGTGGATATTCGGGATATAAAGACAGACTCCAGACAAGAACTGATTTCAAAAATCATCTCATGCGGTGAAAATATAAGTCATCATTCGGATGTTTCTTTTGAGCATAAGCGTGTGCACAACTCCTTGCCTGTCCCAATACCCTCAGCACTACAAGATAAACTCGCTGAAGCTGCGAAGGAAGAAGGAATAAGACCCTATTTCTTACCAAGTGGAGCTGGTCATGATGCAATGATCTTAGGTAGGTATATTCCTGTAGCCCTTTTATTTGTTAGAAGCAGGGACGGGATCAGTCATAATCCGGCTGAATGGTCAGATTTAAGTGATTGTGTCCAAACCGTACAAGTATTGAAGAGGTATATCGAGAAATTGCAATAACAGTAATGAGAATGAGCTAATAATTAGATCTGTGAATGTAGAAGCCCATAGTGTACCCAATAATATGCATGAAATGTGACATAATGGGTAATAGCGTTCCCTTCGTCACCCCATTAGATTGGATGAAGTGCATACAATACTTAATTGTGTGTCTGCTGTCCCTGGTCTTGCTCTATGGAAGGGGTTCGATTCTTTTTCAGTTGATTCTCGAACAAATCTTGAATGAAAATCATAAAGCAAAGTAAGCATTTATAAGATAGAAAAAAGATGACATTGGAATGAAAAACCCAATGTCATCTTTTTTTATTTTGCCTTTATTTAACTGCGACGTCGGCCGCCTCCGAATATTAAGATGAGACGCATCACGCTTAAGAAAGAAGCAATCACTGCAGCAATATATGTTAGAGCTGCGGCATTCAAGACTTTTTTAGCTTGCGGGATTTCTTCTCGGGTCAGCAGATTCTGCTCTTCCAAGATACGAATGGCACGCTTGGATGCATCGAATTCAACCGGTAAAGTTATGAGTTGAAAGAGTAATGTCAGAGAAAAAAGCATGATACCGATATTGATCAGCATGCCTTCTCCGCCAAGAAACATACCAAGCAGGAGAATAGGAAACGCAGCGGTTTGACCGAAGTTCGTGACAGGAACCAAGGCTGCACGTAAACGCAATGGTCCGTAATTATCGCGGTCCTGCATTGCGTGTCCCGCTTCATGAGCAGCAACACCAATGGCAGCGACGGAACTTGAATTACGTGTTGTGTCAGAAAGGCGTAAGACATTATCCTGCGCATTATAGTGGTCAGTTAAGTTTCCTCTGATACCCTCCAGACGCACATTCTCTAAATTTGACGCATTTAAAATTTGACGACAAACATCAGATGCCGTGTACCCACGTTTGCTTTTCACATCACTGTACTTACTATAGGTCGATCGCACATACATGCTCGCCAAACCAGAAATGATTAAGCCGATAATTATTAATATCATGGTTGGATCCCAATAAAAGGGGAAATACATCTTAAGAACCTCCAATACTTTTTTAATTGAAATTCACTTTTGAGTTCAATTGATTTCAATTAATTATACCATATAGAGAATGTCTTTTCAGATTATTATTATGAATTAGGTGTGATTTATTTTTGTTGAAAGTTAGTTTCAAAGACTTTTTTTTTCATGCTCGTAAAGGAAGTAATAACAAAACAATTTAATTTAGTAAATTTACTTGTTTAGTTTTACTAAAGGGGTTACAATAATAGTGACTACTATAAGGAGCGTGTTTATAATGGAACGAAAAAAATTAATGCAGGAATTTAAAGAACGATTCAACTATGAAGGTGAACGTGTATTTTTTTCACCTGGACGCATCAATTTAATAGGTGAACACACGGATTATAACGGCGGGAAAGTGTTTCCCTGCGCCATAACAATGGGCACATATGGGGTTGTAAAAGCGCGTAAAGATAATGAAGTCCATGCCTATTCCGGCAATTTTCCTAAAGTCGGTACAATAGTTTTTGACATTCAGGACCTCGCTTTTAAAAAAGAAGATAACTGGACGAACTATGTTAAAGGGATGATGAAATATATTCAAGAACAAGTGGGCGAATTGCCTCATGGTTTTGACTTGTACGTTTATGGTACAATCCCAAATGGCGCTTCGCTTTCTTCGTCCGCTTCTTTGGAATTGCTTACTGGAGTGATCGTGCATGACTTATACAACTTGGATATCTCTCGACTAGACCTTGTCAAACTAGGTATGCGTACAGAAAATGAATTTTTAGGACTCAATTCAGGTATTCTTGATCAGTTTGCTGTAGGGATGGCTGTAAAAGGATACGCTATGTTGCTTGACACAAACACTTTATCGTATGAGCAAGTACCGGTCGATCTGCCACACCATAAGATAGTGATCATGAACTCCATGACCCGACGTGAATTAGTTGATTCAGAGTACAATACCCGACGTGAACAATGTGAAGCAGCGTTAGAACAATTGCAGGAAGTCGTTGACGTTTCTTCATTAGGAGAATTGACAGAAGAAACATTTGAAAAATACAAACATGTCATCAAAGACGAGGTATTGATGCGCCGTGCTCGTCATGCTGTATACGAAAGTGCCCGTACTGATCGAGCAGCTGAAGCATTGAAAGCCGGCGAATTAGATCAGTTTGGAAAATATATGAATGAGTCGCACATCTCTTTGGATGAAGATTACGAAGTGACCATTGAAGCCACAGACTTACTTGCTAGATCAGCATGGAAAGAACCGGGTGTCATCGGTGCGCGCATGACCGGAGGCGGATTCGGGGGATGCTGTATTGCCATCGTAGAAAATAATGAGGTAAAATCATTTGTCGAAAATGTCGGGAGCGGCTTTAATAAGAAAATAGGACATGAAGCTGAATTTTATATTGCAGAAACAGCTGATGGAGCAAAGGAATGGGTGGACAATGAGTAAAAAGATAGCAGCCCCAGCCATCGATCAGATCATTACTGACTTTATTGATTATTATATTAAAACAAATAGAGTAGATAATAATGACCGCATCTATTTGACGAACCGGTTACTTGATCTACTGGATAAAAAAGAAATTGTAGCCTTAATGCCTCTGGAAGAGAATGATCAACCACTGGAATTGCTGGACAAACTGACGGAGTATGCAGTCAAACACAATGTGATCGATGACCTTTCTTCTAGTCAGGATGTGTTTGGAGCAAAAGTTATGGACCTAGTAACCATGCGTCCTTCTGAAGTGAATCAGTTGTTTTGGGAAGAGTATAAAAAAGGGCCTAAATGGGCAACGGATTATTTTTATGAAATGAGTAAAGAAAATAATTATATAAAAACAAGAGAAATAGCTAAAAATATTGAATACACCCATCAGACAGAATATGGTGAACTGGAAATCACGATCAATTTATCGAAACCAGAAAAAGATCCCAAAGAAATCGCTTTGGCCAGACAAACAAAAACAAACTATCCTGAGTGTAAACTGTGCATGGAAAACGAAGGGTATGCGGGACACTTAACGCATCCTGGGAGAGCAAATCACCGGCTCGTAAGGATGGATTTAAACGAAGAAGAATGGGGCTTTCAGTATTCACCCTATGCTTACTACAACGAACATGCCATCTTTTTATCTCGTATCCACCGTGAGATGGATGTGGGCGTTCAAGCCATAAAAAATCTCTTGGATATCTTGACCGCATTGCCTCATTATTTTGTGGGTTCTAATGCCGGATTGCCTATTGTGGGTGGGTCTATTTTATCCCACGACCATTATCAGGGCGGACTTCATACCTTCCCTCTAGAGAAAGCTGATGCTGATTATTCTTTTGAATTGAGCCAGTCATCAAATGTAGAGACGAGTGTGATTAAATGGCCGATGTCAGTGATCCGCTTAACGAGTTTGGACAAAAAAGCGGTGGTCCAAACTGCTGATAAAATCATGAAAATGTGGGAAGGTTATTCCGATGAATCGGTGGGGATTTATGCTGAAGTAGATGGGGAGCCGCATAACGCGGTTACACCGATAGCCCGACGTAAAGGTGAGGCGTTCGAACTAGATCTTGTTTTACGTAACAACCGGACTTCAAAGGAGTTGCCTGATGGCATCTTCCATCCACATCCACCTGTTCAACACATCAAGAAAGAAAATATCGGCTTGATCGAAGTGATGGGATTAGCTATTTTGCCACCACGCCTAAAAGATGAACTGCAGACGGTCAGAGACTTTCTGATTGAAAGAAGCAGTCATGTCGATGCCCTCCATCAAGAGTGGGCTGATGAATTAAAAGAGAAGAATGAGATAACAGAAGATAATGTCAATGAAATCGTTGATAAAGCGGTCGGCGACGTCTTTTTACAGGTCTTGAAAGATGCAGGCGTCTTTAAAGGTGATAAAGATGGCAAAGATGCATTTAGACGATTCATTGATTATTTGATAGATAAAGGATCACTTTAGGAGGAAATATTGTGGAACTGACAAAAACTGTTTTCGGGACGTATGAAGGTAAAGATGTGTATGAATATACATTGACCAATTCGAATGGTGTCTCAATAAGCGCGATGCCATTTGGTGCAACCCTGACTAAATTGGTAACACCAGATAAGGATGGGAAGAAAGAAAACATCACTTTGAATATCGAAAATTTAAAGGACTTTGTAACGCATCGTCCTTTTTATGGCGCAACGATTGGCCGCGTCGCCGGTCGCATTACCAAGGGTAAATATTTCTTGGGCGGCAAGGAGATACAATTAGATGTTAACGAAGGAAACAACCTGTTGCATGGTGGTCCCAAAGGCTTGGACACAAAACTGTGGGATATTGAAGCGTACGAAGCTGAAGGCAAACTTTCTTTTAATTATGAAAGCCCGGCAGGAGAGAATGGGTTTCCTGGAACCATGCAGATCACTGTCACATATACGCTGACTGAAGCGAATGAATGGGTGATTGATTACACAGCGACGACAGACGAAATGACGTTGTTTAATCCCACCAATCATGTGTATTTCAATTTAACAGGGGACATCAATAAACCGATATTAAATCATGAGTTGGAGTTGGCCAGTCGGCATTATGTGCCACTTGCTGAAGAAAACCTGCCAGGTGGCAACTCGGCGAGCGTTGACGGTACACCATTCGATTTTACAATATTGAAACCAGTCAAAGAAGCTGTACTTTCCGATCATCCTCAAATCAAACCATTAAATGGTCTGGATCATCCATTTGTTCTGGATCAAAAAGATGAAGTTAAAGGTAGACTGTATGATCCAGAAAGTAAAAGAGAAGTAAAATTCTACACAGACTGTAACAGCGTGGTCGTGTTTACTCATAATGGAGAAGTGGATGATTATACAATTGACGGAGGACCAGCTAAACAATATGCGGGCATTACTTTGGAAACTCAAACGTTACCTGATGCAATCAATCAGCCGGGATTCGGAAATGTTATTTTAAGACCAGATGAGACGTTCCGGTCGCAGACGACGTATAAATTTGGAGTAAGAATCTAACAGGATTTGTAAGATTGAAAAAAAGTGATGACGAAGGAGAGCAGAGATGGCAACTTTAAAAGATATTGCAAACAAAGCAGGTGTTTCCACATCAACCGTTTCTCGAGTACTGAACTATGATTCATCACTGTCTGTTGGCGAAGAGACGAAAAAAAGAATTTTTGAAGCAGCAGAAGAACTGGAATATAAAAACAAAAAAAAATCAGCCAAAAAAGTAAAAGGTAAATTGGCTATCATTAACTGGTACACTGAAGCAGAAGAACTTCAAGATGTCTATTATATGTCTATACGTTTAGGAGCTGAAAAACGCGCTAAAGCACTGGGATACTCCTATCGCCGCGTATATAAACAAGATGATTTTATGGAAAAATCTGACTTGAATGGTATTCTGGCGATTGGCAAATTCAGTGAAAAACAAGTGAAGCAATTAAAAAGCAATGATGTTCCGCTTTGTTTTGTAGATTACCTGCCGAAAGAAGAATGTGATAGTGTGGTGGTAAACTTCAAAAAAGCGATGCGCGAAAACATTGATTATCTCATCGGAAAAGGTCACGTACAGATAGGTTTTATTGGTGGGGAAGAATCGTTTAGTGATGGGACCGGTCATTGGACTGATCCGAGAGAGAAAATAGTGAGAGAGTATCTTAAACGAAAAAAAATGTATCATGAGAACTATTTCTTTACAGGAGCCTTTCGTGTCGAAGATGGCAAAGAAAATATGCTCAAGGCGCTGGACTCCATCGAAAAAGATCAATGGCCAACTGCTTTCATCGCTGCAAATGATGCGATTGCCATTGGTTGTTTAAAAGCACTGTATGAGAAAAATGTTAAAGTGCCAGAAGACATCAGTATCATTGGCTTTAACGATATTTCCACAGCTAAATATATTACGCCTTCTTTAACAACCGTGAAGGTCTACACAGAAGACATGGGCATTAGTGGAATCAATCTTCTTCACGAAAGGATCGAAGAGGGACGGGATGTCACAAAAACAGTGATCATGTCTACGAAACTCATTGAACGAGAAAGCACCTAAAAGAAAGAACGTCACCTCATTTGAGGCGACGTTCTTTTCACACTAACCTGATTCACAGCCAGTTAAGCTTTTCAAAAGCATTGTCTTGTGGCTGATATCCTAGTTTGACGCGTGCAGAATGAATATCTAAGCGTGGGAATGTATTGTTTGAGAGGCCATTCACTAGTAAGAAGGGTTCCTCAAGGGGTGTAGCCAAACAGCAGTCGATAAGATGATTCATGTCTCTGGCTGAGAAATACATAGCCATATCATTAAAATCACTCTCTGGATCAAGTTCTGATTCGTCTGGTTTATAATCCCCAATACGAATACCAATGGATTCGATGTTTTTATTAAAGGCGTAATAGCTGGCTAGAGCTTCCAAATATGCTTTAGATACGCCATACAAATCATCCGGACGGACTTGATCGGTCGTTTTCACTTGTACACCATCGGGGTATGCATCACTGGCATGGATAGAACTCGCAAAAATAATTCGTTTTAGCTTAGGAGCATTTAACGCTTTTTTATATAAATTCTGAGGTAACACATAATTCAAGCCAACAAGGTCATCATAAAAGTCAGCATCAGGGTCTGGATTTGCGGCGAGTTGGATGACATACTCCGCATCATCGAGTAATCCTTCCCAAGCCTCAAGTTCTGTTAAATCTCCCTGAATGATTTCTACACCCTTTTTCAGCTCTTCTGGGAATGATGAAAAGTCAATGTCAGCAAGAACCAGCTCATGCTCATCTTTTAAGTGCCTAGTTAAATTTGTTCCAATCGTTCCAGTAGCACCAGTAATCAGTATCTTACTCATCTGAATCCTCCTTGAATGATAAACAAGGACTCCATCCTTAAAATGATAAGGATGGAGTAGAATGCTTATCTTTTTTTGTCGTTGTCTTTGTTGTCTTTCTTGGCTTCGCCAACAGCATCATGACCATGACCTTTAGCTTTTTGAGCTTTGCCTTCAGCTTGTTTACCTAAATCGTCGGTAACGTCACCGTAAGTGTCTTTGGCTTCTCCCACTACTTTGTCTTTAGCACCTTTAGCTTTATGTTTTAAACTGTCTTTATTCTCGTCCATTAACCCTCACTCCTTTTATTATCATATTTCGTTCACACTTATTGTATGACGATGTGTAAATTATTGCAAAAATTAAGGCTGAAACGTATCAGTTTAGTTTCTCATGGCCGTCATAGTGTGCTAAAATCAAGTTAAATAGATTGATGACTAGAGGAGTCTAAGTATGAAAATTTTGGCTATAGATACATCTAATCAAGTAATGTCAGTTGCTTTGATGGACGAGGCTCGTTTAATCGTTGAACGCATAGTAAATGTTAAAAAAAATCACAGTATTCAGCTGATGCCGGCTATTGAAGCAATAATGAAAGAAGCTGACTGGAAACCTAAAGAGTTAACAAGGATCGTTGTGGCGAAGGGACCTGGTTCGTATACAGGGGTTCGTATCGGTGTCACCGTGGCAAAAACATTAGCCTTCAGTTTAAATATTGACCTTGTAGGCGTATCAAGTCTTGAAGTGTTAGCGGCAAATGGCGCGCAAATACCAGAATCATACTGTGTTCCGATATTTGATGCCAGACGTGGCAATATTTATACAGGTTTATACCAATATAAAGAACATAAGCTTGTTCAAATTGAAAAAGATACACATGTTTCTGCTGAACAATGGGGACTATATTTGAAACATCTACAGGGACCCATTCAATTATTAGGTGAAGATCGACTTATACACACAGAGCTATTTGAAAACGACTGTGGCGATAAACTGATTGAATTGCCTGCAAGTCTTCATTATCCACGTGCGAGTGTATTAGCCGAACGAGGAAGATACCTTGAACCAGAAAATGTTCATTTGTTTGAACCGGAATATTTAAAGCTAGCTGAAGCTGAGCAGAATTGGATGGAGGCACATCCTGACTTTGAAAAAGGAGGCGGGTGGATTGAAAAACTTTAAAGATTGGATTTCAGAAAGAGTAGCTAAATCTTCGACTAGAGCATTCTTACCTATTTCAACACGCGTTAAATTACACCAACTTTTTTATGCTCTTTCGGATGAGCAGTTTCTAAAAGTGAAGATAGCCGATGAAAATGACGTGAATAGCATTTTGAAAATTGAACGCCTTTGTTATGAGGGGCAGATGCCCTGGAACCGTACAGCTATTCTTCACGAAATACGTTACAATAAAAATGCTTTTTACATTATCATGTACGATGGGGAACAGCCAGTGGCATTTGTAGGCACTTGGTTTGTCGCACATGAAGCACATATCACTAATATTGCGACGGTACCTTCCTATCAAAATAAAGGGATAGCCACTTACTTATTAAAAGAAATCATTTGTGTTGCGCTGGAAGAAGAAATTGGAAAAGTTACGTTAGAAGTGAGAGTTTCTAATAATACGGCTCAGAGTTTATATCGGTCTCTGGGTTTTATAGATGGTCGGATTAAGAGTAGATACTATGGCAACAATCACGAGGATGCACTGGAAATGATTCGAGTGCTCGCAGAAGAACCTGGTGAAACAGTGAATGAGGGATGATCAGCAAGATGCAAGAAAAACGCGTGAGTATTAGACGATATAATTTCAATGAAGCTAAATATGATCGGTTCTATGCTATTGCAAAGCAGTCTTTTAAGCACGGGTCACCCTGGACAGAGGAACAGTACCGGGAAACATTGTCAAGAAAAGATCTTGTCTTTTTTGTAGCTGAAATAGAGACGCATCTTATTGGTTATATTGGTGGGAAACTGTCTCTCGATGAGGCAAATGTTTATACGATCGTTGTATCCAAAGAATTTCAACAACAACAGGTCGCTCACTTTTTGCTTGATCGATTTGAAGAAGAGTGTCATTCAGCCAATATAAACACGATTTTTTTAGAAGTGAGAGAATCCAATGAAATAGCTCAATCGTTTTATCTGAAAAATGAATTTGAAGTTATTGCAGCAAAAAAAGATTATTATACCCATCCCATAGAAAACGCAATAATAATGAAAAGTAAGAGTAGAAAGAAGGCAGAACATGGAAAAGAAGCGGATTTTAGCTATAGAGACAAGTTGTGATGAAACAAGTGTTGCAGTAATAGAAGACGGTCATACGATTCTATCGAATATTGTCGCTTCACAAATAAAAAGTCATCAGCGTTTTGGCGGTGTTGTTCCCGAAATAGCTAGTCGTCATCATGTCGAACAAATAACCTTAATTATAGAAGATGCATTAACGGAAGCGGCCGTCTCTTATGATGATTTAGACGCTGTAGCGGTCACCGAAGGTCCGGGACTCGTAGGTGCGCTACTGATTGGTGTAAATGCTGCAAAAGCCATTGCCTTTGCTCACGATTTACCGCTGATAGCCGTCAATCACATCAAAGGTCATATCTTTGCCAATCAATTGGCATCGACGCTGTCGTTTCCCATTCTTTCGCTAGTCGTGAGTGGCGGGCATACTGAACTTATTTATATGGAATCAGAAGATTCTTACGAAATAATTGGTGAGACGCGTGATGATGCAGCTGGAGAAGCGTATGATAAAATCGGTCGGGTTTTAGGCGTTCCTTACCCGGGAGGTAAACATATCGATCAAATGGCTCATGAAGGAAAAGATACCTATCATTTTCCGCGAGCAATGATAAAAGATGATACGTTTGATTTCAGTTTCAGTGGATTGAAAAGTTCGTTTATCAATACCGTTCATAATGCGAAGCAGAAAGATGAAGAAATTCATCTCAATGATTTAGCAGCCAGTTTCCAAGCTGCTGTCATCGACGTGTTAGTCTCTAAAACCATTCGGGCAGCCAAAGGGAAAAAGGTTAAGCAATTAGTTCTGGCTGGCGGTGTAGCTGCAAATAAAGGTCTGCGTACAGCATTGCAAACGGCTGTTTCAGAAGAATTGCCGGAAGTTGAAATGCTTATTCCTCCGCTTGAACTGTGTGGAGACAACGCTGCTATGATCGGGGCTGCGGCCTATATAGAACTGAAAAATAATAATTTTGCTACGTATGCATTAAATGGCAGACCCGGATTAACTGTTTAAACAGGAAAAACCGCCAGTTGAAATTCAACTGGCGGTTTTTGTCTTAGGCATCTAGTAAATCATCTAAGGCGAATTGGTTTTCTTCCCAATCTTCGAGCAAGTGTTCTTGCTTTAATTGCAATGACTCATTCTCTTTGGCGAGGCTTTCTAGTTTTTCAAAATCATTTGATATTTCTGGATCACTTAACGATGTTTGAACAGAATCGATCTGTTCTTCAAGTTGTTCGAGTTCATCTTCAATCGATTGAATAGCGCGTTCGATCTTACGCTGGTTTTTCTGCACTTCTTTTTGTTTTTCAAATGTTTTTTTGGAAGAGGTAGGGGCTGTTTCAGTCTTTTCTTCTTCCGTTTGCTCTATGAGTTTCAAGGCTTCCTGCTCTGCTTTTTTCTGGATATAATAATCATAATCGCCCAAGTAGACGTCGGCGCCTTTATCATTTAACTCAATGACTCTCGTGGCTAACCGGTTAATAAAATAACGGTCATGAGAAACGAATAAAAGAGTGCCTGGATAGTCAATGAGAGCATTTTCGAGAACTTCTTTAGAATCAATATCTAAATGGTTGGTTGGTTCATCTAGAAGTAATAAGTTGTTTTTTTCCAAAGAGAGCTTGGCTAAGGCAACACGCGCTTTTTCTCCACCACTTAAAGAAGTGATCGATTTTTCAACATCATCCCCGCTAAATAAGAAAGAACCCAGTAAAGTGCGAATATGTTGTTCAGGAAGACTGGGATGATCATCCCAAATCTCATCTATAACAGTTTTCTTGTCACTCAAAAGATTTTGTTCTTGATCGTAATAACCTAAATCTACTTTCACGCCGTAATTGATCGTGCCGTTTAGTGCAGGTATCATTTGATTAATGGTTTTAAGCAACGTTGTTTTCCCAACTCCATTGGGACCTACGATGGCAATCGATTCTTCTTTTCTGACATCTAAATCAATGCGACTGGAAAGTGCCGTATCTTCGTAACCAATAGAAAGGTCATCTGTCTGCAGAACGATTTGTCCTGACTCTCTTTCTGTTTGGAATCTGAAATGTGCACTTTTTTCATCATTTTGAGGTTTATCAACAGTATCCATTTTCTCAAGTTGTTTGCGACGTGCCTGGGCGCGCTTGGTTGTAGAAGCACGAACGATGTTTTTATCAACAAAATCTTCAAGTTTAGCTATTTTTTTCTGTTGTTTTTCAAAGACTTTCCATTCGCGTCTGATTTTCTCAGCTTTTAATTTCAAGTAATTTGAATAATTGCCAGTGAAATAGTCAACTGAGCCTCTGCTTACTTCGTAAACTTCATTAATGACTTTATCCAAGAAGTAGCGATCGTGAGAAACGATTAAAAGAGCTTTGGAGTAGTTTTGTAAATAGTTTTCTAGCCACGCTAAGGTTTCAATGTCCAGATGGTTTGTCGGTTCATCCAGGATGAGCAGATCTTTTTTCTCTAAAAGTAACTGAGCTAAAGCCAGTCGCGTTTTTTGACCTCCAGATAATTTTTGGATAGGAGTATCATAATCTTCCTCGAAAAATCGAAAACCGTGTAAGACTGAACGGATTTCACTTTCAATGCCGTAACCATTTTTTTCATGGAAAGTTAGCTGCAAGATATCATAGCGGCTAAGCATTTCGGTATACTCAGTACCGGATTTATCTAATGTCGGATCACTTAATTTTTTTTCGATCTCCCGCATTTCTCTTTCGATCGCTAAAAGGGGTTCAGCGATTTTCATCATTTCATCCCAAATGGTCAATGAGGAGTCTAAACCGGTGTATTGGTCGAGATAACCGATGGTGATTTCTTTCTTTTTATGAATGTTTCCGGAATCAGGTTCTTCTCTCCCGGATATTATTTCCAGTAATGTTGTTTTCCCAGCACCATTTCTACCCACAAGCCCAATACGTGCGTTGTCTTTGATTTCGATAGTAACGTTATCAAATAATTTTTCGGCACCAAAATGGCGCGAAATTTTTTCGGTTTGTAATAGTATCATTTTAGTGTCCTCATTTTCTAAATATTGCCGTTTAGTCATCCATTACAGTTTAGCACACATCTATTAGATAACAATATCAGAGCAGCTAATAACTAGAGGCTTTTGTGAATGGCGTTCTCAATTAAGCATGTGATATTATCATGTATGTTTGCTCACTAATTACACATGTGTTCAATCTTTTGCAATGTATTTATTCATTTAAAATTATAATTATTCTAATGAATCAAGTTGTTTTGCTTTTATTTGAAAGAATTAATGATATAATATTAATTGGAAGAGAGTTTAAAGTTTGTGAATACACAAAGGTTTCGTTGGAAGTAAATTATAATAAAACTAAAGTTAATTTTTAAATTGGATGAGGAGAATGAATAATGGCTGAAAAAAAAATACCTAAAGCGACAGCTAGACGCTTACCTTTATATTATCGCTATTTAAGATTTTTATATGAAGCAGGAAAAGAACGCATATCATCTGCCAAGTTGAGCGAAGCGGTTAAAGTAGACAGTGCAACGATACGTCGTGATTTTTCTTACTTTGGCGCGTTGGGAAAAAGAGGATATGGTTATGATGTTGAGGAGTTAATGAATTTTTTCAGTAAAACCTTAAATCAGGATAGACTAACGAACGTAGCGCTTATTGGTGTCGGTAATCTAGGACAAGCGTTACTGAATTACAATTTCCGTCGCAATAATAATATTCGGATAAGTGCCGGTTTTGATGTCAAGAATGAATTAATTGGTACGATTCATCAGGGTGTGCCTATTTATTCGATCGATGATATGGTGGAACAACTCGACTTACAGCAGATCGATGTGGCTATTTTAACCGTACCCTCAGAAGTCGCACAAGAGATGGCTAATAAACTAGTCGAAGGCGGCGTAAAAGGAATCATGAATTTCACACCGATCCGTATGACGGTTCCTGAGCATATTCGTGTCCACAATGTTGATTTAACCAATGAATTACAAACACTTATTTATTTCATCAATTATTACCAAGATATAGAAAAACCACACGAGAGTGATGAAGAGATAGATAATTTTATCATTTAATTAAATGATAAAAACGGACGACCTTTTAAAAGGTTGTCCGTTTTTTATTTATTTTTGACTTTTCTTAATGCGATAGTATGCGTCGGCCAGGCGAGTACCTTGGACAAAGTCTTTAGTGGCAAAAATGGCGAAGAGATATGAAAAGAATCCCCAACCACTCGAAGATACTGAATCAATGGTAAAGAAAAGAAAGAGAGCAAAAAAAAGGAATTTAAAGACGATTTGAAATCTGAGCTGTTTTTCTGTCATAGTAAATCCTTTCTTGATGAGCAGTTTATGGATATCTAGAGTAAATATAAATTAGCTAAAACAGCTATAGTGTTCATCAAACAGTGAGCAATGATCGGCGTCCATATGTTTTTCGTTTTATAATAAAGCCAGGAAAAGACAAGTCCCATTGAAGCATATACAAGAAGCAAGCCGTCGAAATGAATGAATGCAAAAATCAAAGAGCTGATAACAGCTGCACCAATGCCACCGGTTTTGTCTACCAGCATGCCGAAGATGGCTTTTCTGAAGACGAATTCTTCCATGATCGGACCGGCTAAACCAATAAGCAATATGAAGATAGGGTAGTTTCTCACTACTTCTATCAGCATTTGAGTGTTCTGCGATTCCATGGGAGAACCTAAATATCTGACCTCGATAATACTAGCTAAATTTTGTGCAAAGAGGGCGATGAAAATCCCAGCTATTCCCCATAGCAATACGTCTTTTTTTTGTTTTGAAAAAGATTCTTCAAAAGGATAAGTCATCGCATATTTCTTTACAATAGCGATCATACCAACAGCACCCAAAGTAAAGAGGACAAGTGACGGCATCAAGAATCCTACGGGACCCATAGTATCAGGCAGAAATAGTGGGATGATTCCGGATAAGAGTTGAACTAGCACAAAAAGTGAAATGATACGTGTGGCAGCTTTTTTATTTAATAGGGTTTGATTCATTAAAGTCATCCTTTTAGTTAGTTTCTACAATACTACTAATTTAACACAAAATGAAACGGGTTTCCACAAAGGGAAAAATGAAAGATTTTTAGAAGATAGGGCTTGCATGACTCTTTAGTTTTTAATATACTTGTAAGGGAGTTAGCACTCGACCCAAGAGAGTGCTAACATTCTCATCTTCACGATGAATATAGTGAAAATCAAAAAATATATATTAAAACTATGGAGGGATTACATCATGTTAAAACCATTAGGAAATCGTGTACTTCTTGAAGTGAAAAAAGAAGAAGAAAAAACAGCCAGTGGATTGGTATTACCCGATTCTGCTAAGGAAAAACCCCAGACAGCTAAAGTTGTGGCTGTTGGTGAAGGGAAATTACTTGATAACGGAAACTACGCTAAGATAGCTGTTTCAGTTGGAGACGAAGTTGTTTTTGAAAAATATTCAGGTGCTGAAATCAAATTTCAAGGTACTGAGTATCTGGTTGTAAAAGACACAGACATTATTGCTGTCATCGAATAATGATATAAAATATAAAGTTTGATTTTTAAAATACAATTGATGAAGGAGAGAATACAAACATGGCTAAAGAAATTAAATTTTCAGAAGATGCACGTGCTGCAATGTTGCGTGGTGTAGATAAATTAGCAAACACTGTAAAAGTTACCTTAGGACCCAAAGGCAGAAACGTTATTTTGGATAAAGCCTATGGCGCCCCTCAAATCACTAACGATGGGGTCACCATTGCAAAAGAAATCGAATTAGAAGATAAATTTGAAAACATGGGTGCGCAATTGGTTGTTGAAGTCGCAAGCAAGACAAATGACATTGCCGGTGACGGAACAACAACAGCAACTGTATTAGCCCAAGCGATCGTCAACGAAGGCATGAAAAATGTAACAGCTGGCGCAAACCCGGTCGGTATCCGCAAAGGAATTGAAATGGCAACGAGAAAAGCAGTGGAATCACTTCGCGAGATCTCAACGCAAGTGGATGATAAAGAATCGATTGCTCAAATAGCTGCGATTTCTTCAGGAGATGAAGAAATTGGTCTTTTACTTGCAGATGCTATGGAAAGAGTCGGTAGCGATGGGGTAATTACAATTGAAGAATCCCAAGGTATTGATACAGAATTAGCCGTTGTTGAAGGGATGCAGTTTGATCGTGGTTACTTATCTCAATATATGGTAACGGATAATGAAAAAATGGAAGCTAGTTTAGATAACCCTTATGTTTTAATAACAGACAAGAAAATCTCATCTGTTCAAGAAATTCTACCTGTGCTAGAAAACATCATGCAGCAAAATCGTCCGTTATTAATCATCGCAGATGATATTGACGGAGAAGCATTACCGACATTAGTCTTGAATAAAATTCGTGGCACCCTAAATGTAGTCGCGGTCAAAGCGCCTGGATTTGGCGATCGTCGTAAAGGTATGCTGGAAGATATCGCTACCTTAACTAACGGGACCGTCATTACCAGTGAATTAGGCTTAGACTTGAAAGACATGACCATCGATCAATTAGGTACAGCAGGAAAAGTTGTTGTTACTAAAGACGACACCACTATCGTTGAAGGTGCTGGTGACAAAATAGCCATAGAACAACGTGTGGGTATGTTACGCGCTCAAGCTGAGGAGACAAATTCAGAATTTGACCGTGAAAAACTGCAGGAACGTATTGCTAAATTAGCTGGCGGTGTAGCCGTGATCAAAGTCGGTGCAGCTACGGAAACAGAAATCAAAGAACGTAAATTACGTATTGAAGATGCATTGAATGCTGCTCGTGCAGCTGTTGAAGAAGGCGTCATTGCCGGTGGTGGAACAGCGTACATCAACATCTTGAGTAAATTAGAAGAAATCGAAGCAGAAGGCGATGTAGCAACAGGTGTGAAAATCGTCTTACGTGCGCTTGAAGAACCTGTTCGTCAAATTGCTCAAAATGCCGGACTAGACGGTAGTGTCATTGTTGAACGCTTGAAACACGTTGAACCAGGTATTGGCTTCAATGCTGCAACAGGAGAAATGGTTAACATGGTCGAAGCGGGCATCATCGATCCAACCAAAGTAGCCCGTTCAGCTCTTCAAAATGCTGCATCTGTATCAGCTCTAATTCTTACAACGGAAGCAGCTGTTGCAGAATTCCCTGAAAAAGACGGACCAGCCGGTGGAATGGATCCAAACGGCATGGGCGGTATGATGTAACAATCTGACGCGTTCAGAGCATATATAAACAGTTAAAGACGAAACGCCCTGACTACTTTAAACTTGGTAGTCAGGGCGTTTTTATGTATTTTTATAGTTAACCAAACAGCGATTCAAGTACGGATACTACGAGAGCAGATCCATCAAAGCCCGAATACAGGAGGACACCATCGATAATAAAATAGCTAAGCACACCAAGAAGACCAGTCAATAAATACTATTTATTATTTTTTTCATTTCAACATCTTTCTTTCTAAAATATAAACTTCAATTAACCTGATTATAAATAAGGACTAGAAGAAGTCAACTTGTGGCTTACTTCTTCCATTATTGATAAACTGAATCCAACAATAGAATTCGAGGGGTGACAGTATGAAGGTTTGTGCACTGCAAGTTGATTTGATTTATAAGAATGAGAAGAAAAACCAGAATAAAATAATTGAACTGATCAGGACAGCTATGGAAAGGAATAAACCTGATGTTTTCGTGCTGCCCGAAATGTGGAACGTTTCTTTTTTCCCCGATGAGCTTGAAGATTATGCGGATAAAGACGGCAAAAAAACAAAACAGTTTCTAAGAGATCTAGCAGAAAAGTACCATGTGAATATAGTCGGCGGTTCGGTGGCCACGTATTCAGATGGCCAGTTTTATAATACGAGCTATACGTTCAACCGAGAAGGCGAGCTCGTGCATACGTACAACAAAGTTCATTTGTTTTCACCTTCAAACGAACAACAAGTGTTTACACCTGGCGACCAGTTGGGGGTTTTTGAACTCGATGGTGTAAAAGTAGGGGTAGCAACCTGTTATGACTTGCGGTTTGTAGAATGGATCCGACGCATGGCTTTAGAAGATATCCAGGTTTTGTTTGTACCGGCCGCATGGCCACATCCTCGTGTTCACGTCTGGGAGACCTTGCTCCGGGCTCGAGCGATTGAGAATCAATTTTTCGTCGTGGGTGTCAACAGTGTGGGGGAAACGGATAAATTAAAATTCTGTGGTCATTCGAGGATATTCAATCCTTTAGGCGAATACCTGGCTTCCGCCAGAGAAGAAGAGATGCTTTTATGGGCCGATTTAGACTTGGAAAGTATAGCGAAAATTCGTCAGGATATAGCGGTTTATGTTGATCGTCGACCAGATCTCTATTAAAGAGATACAATTCATTTAGGGATGTACTCTTAATTGATTCCTTTTATTGGGGGATCTTTTCTGGTTTTGCTATTCTAGTATTAAGAATCCACACACTTATCAGAGTTAAAGACTGAGGAGGGATAAAACGTGCTAAAGGAATATGATTTTGATGATTACAAGAATCCGTATAGTTTGTTTAAAACCAAAGAACTGGGCGAACGTCTGTCACGGGCCCAACGGTTGATAGGCAATTTAGGTATCCCGGTTTTGATTATTGTAGATGGCTGGGAGTCATCCGGTAAGGGTTACGTTATTAAAGATTTAGTGAAAGAATTGAATCCAAAGTATTTTAAAGTGAGCGTGTTTGAAAATCCAACGGAAGAAGAACGGAACAGACCTTTTCTATGGCGTTTCTGGGACAAAATTCCAGGATATGGGGACATTGCTATTTATGACCGCAGTTTTTATTTTAAACTCTTCAACGATGTATCTTTAAATGACGAAGAAATAGAAAAAGATATTAAGGATATCAGTTCGATCGAGAAACAACTATTAGATGATAAAGCCATCATCATTAAATTTTTTCTGCATCAAAAAGAGACAACACAACAGCAGAGAATTGATGAGCTGAAAGACGATAAATTCCGTTCTTTCCTAATCAGCAAACGTGATGAAGACCAATATGACAACTATGATGAGTATCTTGACCATTTTGATGATATTTTAAAAAAATCCGATTTCACTTTCAGCAAGTGGCACGTCGTTTCTTCAGAAGATAAAAAAGATGCCTCGAATAAAGTTTTGGGTATGACTATTGATTTGATTCACCAAGGTATCGACCGGATCTTTGGTATGGAAAAGGGTGGATTGCGAAAAGAATTGAGAGATTACGCACCACAGAAAAAACCACTGGATGAATTAAAGTTAGACCTGAAATTGGATGATCAGGAATACGATAAACTAAAAGATGAGTTGCAGTTTGAAGCCCGGGAATTGGCTTTTCAATTGTATACGAAAGGGATACCCACAGTGCTGGTCTTTGAAGGCGTCGATGCGGCTGGAAAAGGCGGTGCCATTGAGCGGCTGACTCGAGAGATGGATCCGCGGGGATATGAAGTGGTCACGACCTCGGCGCCTTCAGTTCTGGAAAGCAATCACCATTACTTGTGGCGTTTTTATAAAAACTTTCCGAAAAAGGGAGATATGAAAATATTTGACCGCAGTTGGTATGGCCGAGTAATGGTCGAGCGAGTCGAAAATCTCGCGAAAATAGAAGAATGGGACCGTGCTTACTCTGAAATCAATCAAATGGAGAAACACCTTCATAACTTTGGCACTCTTGTCCTGAAGTTCTTTATTTACATCGATAAAGATGAACAACTTGCCCGGTTCAAAGATCGCGAAAATGAACCGGACAAAATATACAAACTCACGGATGAAGATTGGCGTAACCGTGAAAAATGGGATGATCACATAGAGGCGATGAATGAAATGCTGGTGCGGACGAACACGGAATACGCGCCGTGGATCATTGTAGAAGGGCAGCAGAAGAAGTATGCTCGGATCAAAGTATTGAAAGCATTCGTTGAACATGCCAAAAGGATTCTAGATGAGAAAGACTAAATGAGTAAAGCGAAAGATAAATAAAAAGAATCTGAGCCATGGCCCAGATTCTTTTTACGTTTTAGCACTTTTTTTATAACGGTGTCCCGAAGAGTTGGGTAGCATATAAGAATTCACCATCATAGTGAACGCCTACACCGATTTCTTCATATTCGGGTTTGATCATGTTCTCATAATGACCTTCACTCTCGACCCAACCATCAAAGAGCAATTCAGCCATTTCTTCTTCGCTCATATAATAGGTAGCCATCCCCAAGTTTTCCCCGACGATTCGGTAAGGGTAACTAATGCCTTCTTCTTCAAAGACCGTGAAGGGATCAGTGCCATTAGGTCGTGTGTGGGAAAAAGATTCTTCTGTCTCTTTGGCGCGGATAATGGCCGCTGCTTTTAACATGTCGTTTGACTTCAGTGTATTTAGGTTCTGTTCTTCCCTTAGTTCATTTAATAAAGAAATAATCGTTTGTTCAACCTTGTCGTAATCGACTTCTTCGTGTTCATTTGTTTCTATGATAGTGTTGTCAGCTGCGGGACTCTCCTGGTTGTCAGTGAAGGAAGATTCACCAATGATGGGTATGGTGTCAAAAGAAGACCTTAACTGCGATATTTCCGTTTGAGTGGGCATATAGTCGACTGCGGTATTCATCCAGCCACCTAAGCGTGTTCCATTTAAAATGCCGCTTACGCCTAACCAGAAACCGATAGTGATGGCCAATAGCAGAGTAATAAATTTTCTTAAAAGTTTCATTTTTTTCATACCTTTCTGTTCTGAGCACAGTTTACCAGAAAGTTTCTATGGTAAAAAGTTAAAAATAGTATAAGTTTTTCGAATTCGAATTGAGCTGAGTTATTTCATTTTCGTAGCACTCTTTTGTATACTAAAGAAGCTACTATTGATTATACATGTAAATAGGAGAGACCGATATGAAAAATATGAATTCCGAAAAATTAGGCACGATGCCAATGAACAAGTTGATCCTGACGCTTTCAGTACCTATGATGATTTCAATGTTTATCCAATCTCTCTATAACGTGGTCGACAGCATATTTGTTGCTCAAATCAGCGAAGAAGCATTAGCGGCTCTGTCACTTGTTTTTCCTATACAAATGCTTATGGTGGCAATTGGTATTGGAACAGGGGTGGGGATGAATGCTGAGGTATCCAAACGGCTAGGTGAAGGGAACCGGAAATTAGCCAGTGCAGCTGCCAATAATGGTGTCTTCTTGACCCTGTTTCATTATGGCTTGTTTCTCGTCTTTGGATTGCTGTTTGTTAGACCGTTCTTTGAGCTGCAGACGGATAATGCTGAAATCATACGGTATGGGATGGAATATACTGTACTGATCACGACCCTTTCTGTTGGGAAGTTTATGCAATTCACCTATGAACGTATTCTGCAGGCTACCGGACGCACGTTTTACACGATGATAACGCAGGGAACGGGGGCCATTTTAAACATCATCCTCGATCCGATTCTGATTTTCGGCTGGTTCGGCATGCCTGCACTCGGTGTATATGGTGCTGCAATTGCTACCGTTATCGCACAAATAACCTCGGCCATTCTTGCAATCATCATTAATGCGAGAGTCAATGATGATTTAGACATGCATTTCTTTGGAAATAAACCGGATTTTGAAGTCATTAAACGTATTTATTCTGTAGGTATTCCTTCGATGGTGATGACATCCATCACATCGCTTGTAACATTGATTTTCAATAATATTTTACTTCAGTTCACGCCTACAGCTATAGCTGTCTACGGGGTCTATATAAAGCTGCAGGGCTTTGCTTTCATGCCGGTCTTTGGTCTGAATAATGGAATGATCCCGATCGTCTCCTATAATTATGGAGCAAAGAATAAGGAAAGGGTACTCCAGGCAATTAAAGTATCTCTGATATATGGCTTAATCATTATGCTCACAGGAACACTTTTATTTCAGTTGTTTGCCGTTCAGTTCTTGAATTTATTTAATGCTTCAGAAGAAATGATGGAAATCGGTGTACCCGCTTTGAGGATCATCAGTTTGAGCTTTGTTTTTGCCGGAATAAGTATCATGCTCGGGACCGTTTTCCAATCTCTGGGAAAAGCGGTAATCAGTTTATGGATTCAAGTCATCCGTCAGCTGATCGTACTCGTGCCAGTTGCTTATATGTTTTCCTTAACGGGAGATGTCAATATGGTCTGGTGGTCAAAACTGATATCTGAAGGAGTTACGGTCATTTTTGCAGTCTTTGCCATGCGGTACGTGTACAACAAAAAAATTAAACCGTTGAAATCAGATGAAAATAAAAAGAAGGATGGACCCAAGTAGTGAGGGTGTATCCTTCTTTTTTATTCAAATCATTTGGTTGTTCATGATTTTTTCTGTTTAGGTGATTCAATCATGACGGAGGGCTTCAATTGGATCTAATCTTGCAGCTTTATTCGCTGGGAATACGCCGGCAACCACACTAATGACAATGCTGGCCAGGATACCAAACAGGGCATAAGCCGGGGTCATGTGTAAGATGGTTGTTCCAAATAGGTTTTCAACGGCAATGTTTCCGACCATCGAAATAAAGGAAGCAATTCCGACACCGAGCAAACCACTGAAGAGGCCAATGAGGAAGGATTCGGAAACAAAGATGCGACGGATATCTTTATTCCGGCCACCGATTGCTTTGAGTACACCAATTTCTTGAGTCCGTTCAACCACGCTGATATAAAGAACAGTTAGAATCATGATAGCTGAAACGAATAGGGATATGCCCGCTACACCCGACAAAATATAAGTGAAAATATCCAGCATTTGTGTAAAGGTCTCTGCCAGTGTATCGGTAGATGAACCTGCATAACCCAAATCGCTGATTTCATCTTTGATCATCTGCGATTTGCTTGCTTCATCTGCATAAAGATAGGCTAAATTAGGTTCGACGGTCAATCCGTTCTCCTCATTCATATCAGCGAAAGTGTCCATTGTCATAAAGACGGAATCATAAGCGCTAGCCGGTCCAATGGCATTTCCAGCAGTATAAATTCCACTGACTGTATAGTTACCAGTTAAAGGACTTCCATTCACTGATAGCTTTACTTCAACTTCCTCTCCTATCATGTCTTCTGCCGTACTGAACACGTTCTCTGCCATTTCTTCTGTAATTAGAACTTCACTATTTTCAGGAAATGACCCATACAAAATATTGGAATCGGTCATGTTTGCTGAGATGGTACCGAAGTTCATGAATGGATAAGATTCGTCTTCATAGACGACTGTGTCACTTCCAATTGAGAAGGATGAATATGCAAGTTCTATCTCCTCAACATGCGGAATTGTTTCTAGCTCGGCAATATTCGATTCTTCAAAAGCGATGTTTTTAGATAATTGAACAATTGGATTATTCGCGGCTAGATTTCCGGGTCCTCCACCTCCCTGTTCTGCAGGAGCCTCTGTATCCAATTCTTCGTCGGCCTCTTCCTGCGTTTCTTCAGTCATTCGTGCCTCACTGATCATGGGATTGACGTTTTCATTCATAGTGTCGGTTAAATAATCGTTCACACCGTTGCCAAGTGCGAGCATCAGGATAACGCTCATGATACCAATGCTGGCGCCCAATGCAATAAGGATATTCCGACCCAATTTTTCTTTCATGTTCAACAAAGCCATCCGAATCGCTGCAAAAAAACCAAGGTTTTTATTTTCTTGCCGTTTCTTTATTTGAAAAGTGTTTTTGTGGTCGTGTATATTTTTGCGTTTTTCGTCATTGATAATTTTCCCATCATCGATGGTGACTACGCGAGTGGAGCGCGAAGCCACACGTTCTGAATGGGTAACCATGATTACTAATTTACCATTTTTTGCAATCTCCTCAATGATATCCAATACTTGATCGGATGTCTGGGAATCGAGTGCACCGGTCGGTTCATCTGCGATGATGATATCTGGATCATTTACGAGAGCCCGTGCAATAGCCACACGTTGTTTTTGGCCCCCCGATAGTTGACTTGGTTTCTTTTTATAGTGATCCTTCAATCCTAAGTGTTCTAAGACTTCTTTGGCTCTTTCTTTTCTGGTATTTGCATCGACATTGGACAAGGTCATCGCCAAGGTAACATTATCTAACACAGATAGGTGAGGGACGAGATTGAAACTTTGGAAAATAAAGCCGACCTTTTCTTTATGAAAATTGACCATTTCTTTTTCCTTGAAGTGGCCGATGTTTTCTCCATCTACACGAATTTCACCTTCAAATTTCAAGTCAAGACCACCCAATACATTCATCAGTGTGGATTTTCCACTACCGGACTCGCCAATGATGGACACTAATTCTCCCTTGTCAAAAGATAATTGCACGTCTTTCAAGGCATGAAAACGATCTTTGTCGGTAATAGGATAATACTTATTTAAATTGTTTACTTCTAAAAATGGCATAAAACTGTTCCTCCTTAACAAGCAAGTGAGTAATCACTCACTTATGCTCTTGAATGAAGTATAGACCCTAACTGGGTATTCTGTCAAGGTCAAATTAAGGATGAAGTCCTTTTTCGAGAAAAAGAATAAGATGATCGGTTTCAGTCTTAGTTTCCGAGTTGGTGGAAAAGCCCATTGATTTGGCAATGACATATCCACTAATGATGCTTATGATGAGACGAATGATTTCTTCGTTGGGCCAATCTATAATCTCTTTCTTTTCTTTAAAGAGATTTATGATTTGATTGATTTCATCGAGCAATACTATAGGAATCAATGTGATCAAGTTATCGCGCATCGTTTCTTGATAGAGATATTCTGTCAGGAATATTTTCCAGATTTTCAGATTATTTCCGGCAAAATTTATTCGTTCTGGCAGTACTTGGTGAAGAAAATCTGAAAACGATAAGGTGCTGAGCCTATCCAAGTTGTTTTGTGAATCTGTTGGAATCAAGTCTTCAAATGATTGACTGAGAATCGGCAGGATGCTCGCATAAAGCAAGTTTTCTTTTGAGCCGAAATGCTTGAAAATAGTTCCTTCTGCAACATTTGCTGAGCGTGCGATATCTTTAGTTGAGGTATTTGAGTAGCCTTTTTCAGCGAACAATAATAAGCTAGCTTCCAAGATATCCTGCATCTTCGGGGTTAGTTTTTCATTGTTTTCAATTTTATGTTTAAACAGTTCGAAAATGGAGTCCAATTAAACCGCTCCTTCACGTGGTTTTGATTTCATCTTACGGTGTTAATTGAAAACAAGCAAGAGCTTTCAAGGAAGAGCGTGAATGTTCTATAGCTAAAAGAGAGATTATTAGACGGATGTACTGAAATCTTAATAAAAAAAACGATGCGATCGTTCCAATACTAAAGACACTTTTTCAATAAAGAAATCAAAAAAGTCAGGTCATATGCAGACCTGTCTTGAAAGGGAATCTAGTAAAGATAGAGAATATCGTGTACTGTTTCTTGAACTATGGATTCCAAACCTGTTTTTTCATTGAGTAAGGCATGTTCTTATATCACTTTGCTGTAGATGTGATAGGAGTTACTGGTGTACAAGGAAAAAATCGTTTAAATGAAATGAAGGACGTATCCCGATTGCTGGGATACGTCCTTCATTTCATTTAAATCAGTTTGTCATTCATAATTTTTTCTATCTCACCATATCCACCTTTGATATTAATGGCATGGGTGAAACCTCTCTTTTCTAGAGCGCCCAAGGCGATACTTGAACGCACACCGGATTCACAGTGGACAAAAAGAGGATCGTTTTCGGCAAAAGGAATGTCTCCGTTCAAGAGGTCTCCCATTAAGACACGTTTTGCTCCTTTTAGATGTCCTTCATCCCATTCTGATCGATTACGTACATCTAGAATATTTAAGCTTTTCTTTTTATTTCGATATAATTCTACGAATTCAGCTGCTTCAATATTAAAAGAAACAGTCAAGTTATCAAGGTTATCCGAACTAGCATAGCCGTTGACTTTATCAAAACCGATGAGTAAAAGCTGCCTGCTTGCTTCGTCGGAATCTTCTTTGGAACCGATCAGTGTCAATTCTTTATCGTAATCCAGGAACCAGCCAGCATAGCTCAAGAAATTATCATTCATTGGAATATTGAGTGTGCCATAAGTATGATGTGCCTGATAAACTTCTTTAGGGCGTAAGTCAATAATCAGTTCTGAAAACTCAGTTGAACTGATGGGATATACGCGAGTATCTAAAGCTCTTGGAACAGCGACTTTATTTATTTTTTTCATCTCTGCAAAGTAATTGGGTGGTTCAGGTTGCTCCAGCACAAGTTCTTTTTTAAATGCGTCTTCATCGTCAAGCTGAAAAGCCCAGTTATTTTCTTTTTCATATCCTAAGGTACTCATCGGGACAGCCCCTAATGATTTACCGCAGGCACTTCCGGCGCCGTGTCCCGGCCAGACTTGCAGGTAATCGGGAAGCTGTTTGGCTTTCTGGACGGAATGATACATATCTTTTGCGCCAGAATCGGTGGTTCCCTCCATCTGCGCGGCGGCTTCGAGTAAGTCCGGCCGACCGACATCTCCAACGAATAAGAAATCTCCGGAGAAGATACCCATAGGAACAGATGATCCTCCACCTTTATCTGTCAACATGAAAGAGAGGCTCTCAGGTGTGTGTCCAGGCGTGTATAAGACATCCAGAATAATATTACCGATTTCAATTGAGTCTCCTGCTTTGAGGTAAACTGTGTCATCGGGCATATTCTGATATTTCCAGTCAGTATCTCCCATATCGGAAACATATATTTCTGCATTTAATTTTCTGTTCACATCACGCAATCCGGAAGAAAAATCAGCGTGGATATGTGTTTCCGCCCCTTTAGTAATGGTCAATCCCTCTGCTTCAGCTGCCATGACATAGTCTTCCAGATCACGTAGCGGATCGATGATGATGGCTTCACCCGTTTGCTGACAGCCTACTAAGTAAGCCATTTGAGCTAATTGCTTATCAAAAAAAGATTTAAAATACATTTATGTCCACTCCCTAAATTTTTAACAGAGCGCTTATTTCTAATCATTTTAACATGCATAGGCGAGTCCTTTTAAGAAAATGCTTATTGACCCGCTTAAGTCTTTATGATCGATTTTTTATATACTAGTTTGTTAAAATAAAATGTAGTACTTTAGAAGGAGAGATAATTATGATACCTAAGATCATTCATTATGCCTGGTTCGGAGGAAATGAACTCGGACCGCTCGAAGAAAAATGTTTAGCAAGTTGGAAAAAGTATTGTCCTGATTGGGAAATTATGCGATGGGATGAATCAAATTTCACTCCCAAAGAGCATGGGAAGTATGCAGAACAAGCTTATGAAAGAGAAGACTATGCCTTTGTTTCGGATGTGGCCCGTCTGCATGCACTAAAAGAGCACGGTGGGGTGTATTGTGATACCGATATGGAACTGATAAAACCGATAGATAAATTTCGTGAATTTCCTGCCTTTTTCAGCTTTGAAATCGAAACGGAAATATCAACAGGAATTATAGGAGCAGAAGCCCATCACCCATTTATTGAAGAACTGTACAAAGATTATGAGGGTAGAGAGTTTATTTTGGCTGATGGTACACGTGACGATAAAACAAATGTAGATCGAATCACTGAGATAATGATTGAAAGAGGACTTAAACCCAATAATACGCGACAAGAAATAGAAAATTGCACTATTTTACCACGCGAATATTTTTCGCCCAAAGATTATTGGACACGTGAAGTGGATGCGACGCCTAATACACATGGCATCCATCAGTTTACCGGAAGCTGGTTATAATAATTATTTGATTCAGTGAACCAGGACATTTATGTTCTGGTTTTTTTCGTGTGTATACATATATTATTTTTTAGTTGTATAATAAATAGGAGTGTCATCTTATGAAAGGATGGGTTGCATGAAATTATTTAAAAACGGAAAAATTTACATAGAACGAGAGTCATTCGCCGAGGCGATGATTATTGATGATAACCGTATCGTTAAAGTAGGAACCCAAAACGAATGTTTAAGTGTCTTTAAAGGAGAGTCTGTCGTCGATCTAAAAGGACAAACGGTCTTGCCGGGTCTGATCGATTCGCATCTGCATTTTTTAATGACAGCTGAATATATTAGTTTGCTGCCAATCGCAGATGTCAGCTCATTGAGAGAACTTATAGAGCGTTGTCAAAAACACATTACAGAAACTGAGATGACGAAAGATTCCGTTTTATATAGCGAAGGATGGAACCATACAACCTTTACGGATGAAAAGAGGATGCCTGACCGGTTAGATTTGGATAAGGTATCTGCAGATGTTCCGGTCGTTTTAGTGCGCGTAGACAGACATGTCATGAGTTTGAATACAGCCGCTTTAAACTATTTCAATATCACAAGCGCCACAATCGTTGCAAATGGCGGAGAGATAATCAAAGATGAGTCTGGTCAGCCTACAGGGGTCTTAACAGAAGGCGCCGTTGATTTAGTCAAAGCAAAACTTCCTCGTAAAACAAAAGTGGAGAAGAAAAAGCTGTTGATCGATACGATGAAATTAGCCAATCAAGTCGGACTCACTTCCATGCACACGAATGATGCAAAAGACGAAACGATTGAAGAGACATTGAAGCTTTATGAGGAATTGGAAAAGGAACAGCGATTAACACTTCGGTTTTACCAGCAGATCTGGTTTAATGATGGTAAATATCTATCAGGTTTTTTAAATAGTTCTTATTCCTTTCAACAAGGATCACGCTGGAATAGAGTGGGTCCGATAAAATTCTTTATAGATGGCACGCTCGGATCACGAACAGCTGCGCTGAGAGAATCTTATTCCGATGATCCAACAACTCGGGGAATGTTGACCAAATCTCAGGAAACACTAACAGCAGAAGTCAAATCAGCAGTCGAGCATGGTTTTCAAGTGATCATTCACGGCATCGGCGACCGCGGGATCGAGACAATCTTAAACGCTTATGATGCCGCCTTAAATGGGCAGCCGAACAAGCTGAGACTGGGAATCAACCACATGCAGATCACCGGACATGATCTCATAGAGCGTGTAGCTGAAAAAGGTTACTTAACCTACGTACAGCCTATTTTCTTGGATGATGATATGCCCATAATTTATGAGCGTATCGGTGAAGAACGTGCGAACACCTCGTATCTTTTTCAGACAATGATAAACAAAGGGATCCATCAGTCGTTTAGTAGTGATGCTCCCATCGTCTCGTTTAATCCTTTTTATAATATTCAATGTGCATTGACGCGAAATCGTTTAGAATCCTCAGATGCGGAACCGTATCTACCAAGTGAGGCAGTAGATATTTATTCAGCCATAGATGCGTATACTTATGAAGGCGCCTATGCGTCCTTTGAAGAGTCAGATAAAGGTCGACTTAAAGAAGGTTACTTGGCTGATTTCATCATTCTTGATAAAGACATTTTCACCTGTGAACCGCAGCAAATCAAAGTGATAAAGGTAATAGAGACTTATGTCGATGGGGACTGTGTTTATAGTCGAGGTGAAGCGGATGAAAAATAAGATCCTAACCAAGACACGTTTAAAGAATTTGGCTCTTATTGTGATAGGTTCGCTGCTCTATTCTATCAGTGTCAATGTCTTCACTGTTCCTAACGGCTTGTCCGAAGGCGGTTTAACGGGTTTTTCACTGATCCTGTTTTATGTTCTAGGTATTACACCTTCTTACACCATTTTTATCATCAATATACTTATATTGGCGATCGGTTACAAGTTTTTGGATAAAAAGACTTTGTATTACACTTTAGTAGCCAACGGAATCATATCGGTACTTTTACTGGTTGTAACCAGATGGGAATTCATTCCGGAGACGACTTTATTAGCACCCATCGGTTCAGGTATATTTATGGGTACCGGCATAGGGTTGATTATGCTGGGACATGGCACAACTGCCGGCAGTGATATCATTGCTAAATTATTGCACAAGTACGTCGGTATCAATGTTCCAACGGGACTGCTTATGATCGATGTCTTTGTAGTACTACCGAGCGCGTTCATTATTGGTGCAGAAAATGCATTCTTGACACTGATCAATCTATACATCCAAAGTAAAGTGATCGACTTCATATTAGAAGGGCTAAATCCAAAAAAATCTTTCTTTATCATATCTGATAAGTATACAGAAATAGCTGAGGCTATTGAACAACAACTCGGCAGAGGTATAACTATTCTTGATGGCAAAGGCTATTATACAAAAGAGAAAAAAGAAATTTTATATATTATTATCAGTCGACGAGAAGTGTTGCGTATCAAGCGGATCGTAGAAGCGATCGATCCTAATGCGTTCATGACTATTTCTCACGTTCAAGAGGTGACGGGAGAAGGGTTTACCTACTTGTCTGAAGAAGTGAAAGCTGCACGGATCACTCAAGCAGAAAAAGCTTGGAATGATTAGTCTAGAATGGTTGCAATTTAGTTTCCTTACTTTATAATTATTATAAAGTAAGGAAATGCAAAGGAGTAGTAGAATGGCAGAAAGAATTATTGAAGTCGAGAATGTTAGTTTCAGTGTAGATCAGGAAAATATTTTAAAGGGTTTGAATTTTTCCATAAATAAAGGTGAACGCGTGACAATTACAGGTCCTTCAGGTGGAGGAAAGAGCACTTTACTCAAAATCATTGCCAGTATGTTATCCCCCACAGAAGGAGTTGTCAGCTATAACGGAAAGAATATTGCTGACATCAACCCAATAGATTACCGGAAAAAAGTCTCCTATTTCTTTCAAAATGCCACGTTGTTTGATCAAACCGTTAGAGACAACTTGTCCTTTCCTTATGAAATACGTGATGAGGAGTTTGATGAAACGAAAAGTGTCACCATGCTTGAGCGAGTGAAATTGAATCGTACTTACTTAGATAAAGCTGTAAAAGATTTATCCGGTGGAGAAAAACAACGTGTCGCTCTTGTAAGGAATTTGTTATATCAACCAGATATTATTTTACTTGATGAAGTGACAAGTTCATTGGATGCAGAAAACAAAGAGATTATTTATGCTATTTTAGATGAATTGAATGAAGAAGCGGCTATGACTATACTTTCTGTTACGCATGATGAAAGAGAAATCAATCAGGCAGATCGCGTCATTCAAATCGTTGATGGAAAGGTGGCAGATAAATAATGGGTTCAAATTTAGAAATCAGTAACTTTTCACTGCTGTTATCAACAGGATTAATATTTATTGCTGTCTTTGTTGCTTACAAGGAAAAATTGGGTTTAGGCAATGATATCTTTATTGCAGCTGTCAGAGCAGTAATCCAGCTGTTCATCATCGGATTTGTATTGAAGTATGTCATTCAAGTCGATGATTTCTTTGTAACCTTGGCTATGGTCCTGTTTATTGTATTCAATGCCGGTTTTAATGCACACAAAAGAAGTGAGGGCATTTCTAATTCGCTTGTTATATCATTAACGGCTATCGGAGCAGGGACCGCAATAACCTTAAGTATCATGATCGTTTCAGGAGCAATTGAGTGGGTACCATCGCAAATTGTTCCTATTACAGGAATGATAGCCAGTAATGCTATGGTCGCAATAGGCTTAACTTTTCGAGCACTAAACAGTAAATTTACTGATCAGAGACAGCAGGTATTGGAAAAGCTAGCTTTGGGAGCGAATGAAAAGCAAGCGTCGATGAGTATTATTCGAGAAAGTGTCAAAACAGGAATGAGTCCTTCTATCGATAGTACCAAGA
This sequence comes from Alkalibacterium sp. 20, assembly GCF_001885615.1. GTDB lineage: Bacteria > Bacillota > Bacilli > Lactobacillales > Carnobacteriaceae_A > Alkalibacterium. The sequence continues at coordinate 42,864 of NZ_LSRN01000034.1, forward strand.
CAGTTGGATTGGTCAGCTTACCGGGCATGATGTCCGGATTGATATTTGCAGGAGTAGATCCTACAGATGCGATCCGATATCAAATTGTTGTCATGTTTATGCTGATATCAGTAACAAGTATTGCAAGTTTTATTGCGAGCTACTTAGCGTATAGAGAATATTATAATGATCGGAATCAGTTGCTAATTTGAGTATTAGAAAAGTCTTTTCTACTTTATAAGTAGAGGAGGCTTTTTATATTACACTGTTACAGGGTATCTCTAATCTGAAATAGTCCTGTAAGAATAAAACAGATATAATACAAACTAACTAAAAGGAAGTGACAAAGCGTTCAAACCCCTTTTTATTTTCGATTCGCATGGTAAGATACATTCAGTTGTTCAAAAGAAACGGTTGAACGCAAATGGAAATCGTCTAGAAACCTTACCAGTCGAATGAAACGAAAAGGGGAATTTTTTAAAATGACTATTCAGAAAAACACATGGCTTAAAGCAGGATTAACATTATCTGCAGCGGGATTAATGATGCTAACTAACGATACAGAAGCAAGCGCAAATGAATTCAGTAGCTCAAACTGGGTACCGAGTACGGTGCTTGAGATTGAAGAACAAATTAATGATGCAAAAGCAAATATGGAAAATGAGAATGAAACATTAGAGTACACTCTCCAATGGGGAGATACATTATGGGGTGTTTCACAAGTAACTGATATTTCAGTTGATAAACTTGCTAAAGTTAATGATATTGATAACCGCAGCTTAATTCGTGCTGGAGCAACGGTTTATCTAAGTAAGGATTTATCAGTTGTTTCCGTACAAAATGAAGAAGAAGTCGTAAGCTACGATGTTTCAACAGAAGAAGTAAAAGAAACAGAGACACCTAAAGAAGTAGAAGAAGCTAAAGAAGAAAAACAAATAGCAAAAGCTGAAGAAGCAATAAAAGCCGAAGATGCAGCAAAAGCAGCAGAAGCAGCAGAAGCGGCAGAAGCAGCAGAAGCGGCAGAAGCAGCAGAAGCAGCAGAAGCTGAAGAAGAAGCAGCAGAAGCAGCGAAAGTAGCAGAAGCAGCAGAAGCAGCAAACGCTGAAGAAGTAGCAAGAGTAGCAGAAGCAGCAGAAGCAGCAAACGCTGAAGAAGTAGCAGAAGCAGCAGAAGTAGCAGAAGCAGCAGAAGCAGCAGAAGCAGCAGAAGCAGCAGAAGCAGCAGAAGCAGCAAAAGCTGAAGAAGCAGCAAGAGTAGCAGAAGCAGCAAAAGCTGAAGAAGCAGCAAGAGTAGCAGAAGCTGAAAAAGCAGAAGCAGCAAAAGCAGAAGCAGCAAAAGCAGAAGCAGCAAAAGCTGAAGAAGTAGCACAGGCTAAAGCAACTGAAAGCAAAGCCTCAACAACTTCTAACCAAGAGGCTGAAGCAGAAACTAAAGATGAGTCGGGTCAATGGATGACAGTTGAAGCAACTGCTTATTCTCGTAATCAAGCAAGTCTAAGTAACTTTACGTTTGCTGGAATTGATTTAAGAGAAAATTCCCGTGTTATCGCTGTTGATCCAAATGTTATTCCATTAGGTTCAAGAATATTTGTACCGGGATATGGTGAATTCGTTGCCGGAGACACTGGTGGTGCAATCAAAGGTAACCGTATTGACCTTCATATGGAAGACTTAGAAGCTGCATGGCAGTTTGGGCGTCGTGAACTAGATATTAAAATTTTAAACTAATAAACTCATACAATTTAAAATAAGCATAAGGTTTATACCTTATGCTTATTTTTTTTGGCTTTTTTAAACAAACTGTAATAAACATAATAGCATTGCCATATCAGTAAATAAGTTGTTAAAGCGTTATGTTTTAAAACGATTTTCATTCATGTTAGTGTGTACTCAAGTAAAGGATTAACTTTTAGTGATAGCTACTTCTACTATTCGACTTCAAACAAATAAATAATTAATGAATCCGAAGTTAGCTTCTAAAATATTGAAAGTGTTGTTTTTTATAAAAGGAAGTTAATTTGATGAATCCTAAGAAGAATGAACAAATAAAAGGAGAGATGATATGAAATAGCTATATATGTTCTAAGCAATGATAGGACTATCCATAGCTGCATATTGTGATGGAAAATATTTGTATGAAGACACGGATTAATTAACGTATTAAAAAGAAAAGAAAGGAAGATAAAAATGAAAAAATTATCAAAATTACTAGCATTGACTATGACCGGCGGCTTGCTTTTAGCTGCTTGCGGAGATGCAGATGAGATTGATGATAATGATACGCCAGGAATAGAAGATCCGGCAGATCCAATGGATGAAGATTTGGACGATGATATGGATGGAGATCTTGACGAGGACATGGATGAAGATGTGGATGACGATATGGATGATGATACAGACGATGATATGGATTAATTAAGATCTTAGAAAGGAATTTGAGAATGAAGAAATTGACAAAGTTACTCGCATTGACTATGACCGGTGGCTTACTCTTAGCTGCTTGCGGAGATGCGTATAATGGCGATGACAACGATTCACCAGATGTCGAAGAAACAGAAGATTTAGACGAAGATATGGATTACGAAACTGACGAATAAGACTGCTTTTTTATTCGTCAGTGATAAGTATTTTGAAAAGAATAATATAAATAAAGAAGCACAACCTTTTGTTAATAGAGGCTTGTGCTTCTTTTTCTGTTTAGTCAAGCAGTGCGTTATATTTGGCTTTAACTGTTTCGTCTTTTAAATACACACGAGGTACACGTTTTCCGATACCACATAATATTTCATAATGGAAACTATCCGTAAGTTCAGCCATTTTGTAGATACTTGGATGATCATCACTAGGATCACCAATAAATATGAGCTCTGTATCTTCTGAAAAGTCAGGAATATCACTGACATCTAGCATTAATTGATCCATACATATTCGACCAACGATGGGTGCTTTATGATTCCCTGTAGTCAGATACCAGCGGTTGGACAATTGTCTGGGAATACCATCTGCGTAACCAATTAAAATAGTTGCGATAGTTCTTTCTTCGGGTGTTTCATAGGTTCTACCGTAACCAATCGTTTGCCCCTTTTCTACTTGCTTAAAAAATGCAGCGTGAGTGGATAACTGCATAACCGGTTCGAGATTGATTACATCTTCCAAGGCTTTATCCGGATGGTAACCAAATAAGGAAATACCAGTCCGTATCATATCCAAATGATACTCAGGGTATAATAGTGCAGCTGCTGTATTGCTACAATGGGTTAAATCAAAATTAATGTTCTGTTGATTTAGATAGTCGACAATATCAATGAAAAAATTATATTGATATTCTGTGTAGGCTGGATCAGCAGTGTTTTCTGCTTCAGCAAAATGAGTGAAGATTCCTTCAAAAACTACCCATTCAGAGGTCATCAATTGACTTAATTCTAAAGCCTGTTCTCGTGAACGAACGCCAATTCTTCCCATTCCTGAATCAACTTTTAAATGGATTTTTGCTTTTTGTTGCAGACTTTCAGCATCTCGTTTTACTTTTTCAGCAATTTCTTTTGAAAAAACGGTTATAGAGATATCATTTTTAATTGCCAGTGTGATGGTGTCAGGCTCAATAGGACTTAATAGCTGAATCGGACTTTTAATCCCCGCTTCTCTCAATTCCATTGCTTCATCTAAAATAGCCACACCAAGAAAGTCGATGTCCTGTTTTTCTAAATGTTTACCTACTTCTACTGCCCCGTGGCCATATGCGTTAGCTTTGATCACACCCATGAATTTGGTTTTTGGGGATAATAATCCTTTCATTTGATTATAATTGTAAGTGATTTTATCTAAGTCGATTGTTGCACGTGTATAGCGATAACTACCATGATGCACGATTAAAACTCCTTTCGGTTATTCCCTATTTTAACATGAACGAGTATGTACATTGAAGAAGCACTTTGATATTTTATTGTGACAGTTAAAAAATCAGCTCAAGTTAGTGTACCGTCTACAGTGGATAATGAAACAATAAAATGACACCTTGTCATTGTGCTTGTTTTTAGATAAGATAGATACAGTGACTAAAGGGAGATGTAAATATGATGAAAATTACCAAAGAAACGTTGGGAATATATAGAGATAAATTTAATGACAACATGAGTAACAAAGCCGTTCAAAATGCTATTGCCAAAGTTGGCATTAATAAATCATCAGTGGATAACAACATGACTCGCCGCCATAATTTTGTGTTTTCTCATGAAACTGAAAAAGGAGAAATAACAAATCAAAAATCAAGCGGACGTTGCTGGATGTTTGCGGCCTTAAATACAGCCCGTATAGATACTATGGAAAAATTAAATGTTAAAACATTCGAATTCTCTGAAAATTACACATTATTTTGGGACAAGTTAGAGAAATCTAATTATTTCTTAGACAGCATTATTGAAACAGTAGATGAACCATTAAATTCACGTTTAGTTCAGCATCTCTTGCAGGCTCCCGTTCAAGATGGGGGACAATGGGACATGTTTTCTGGTATCTTAGAAAAATATGGTGCAGTACCTAAAGCTGCCATGCCAGAAACCTATCATTCTTCTAACACCAAAGAATTAAATCAGTTACTTACTTCAAAATTAAGAGATTTTGCTGCCAATTTACGTGAAAGTTTTAGAGCCGGTAAAAGTAAAGAAGAGTTGATGGATCAGAAAGAGGACTATCTCTATTTTGTCTATTCACTTTTAGTTAAGACCTTAGGTGAAGTGCCAGAAACATTTACGTATGAATATCGTGATAAAGATGATAAATTCAACCGTATCAGTGGCATCACACCTCAAAATTTCTTCAAAAAATATGTCAAGTGGGATCTAGAGGAACGCATTAGCTTGATCAACGCTCCTACAGAAGACAAACCGTTTGGAAAAGCCTATACGGTTAAATATTTAGGTACAATAAAAGAAGCTCAACCTATTAAGTATGTTAATGCGCCTATCGAAGCCTTAAAAGATGCCGCTATGCAGTCAATTAAAAATGGTGAACCTGTGTGGTTTGGATGTGACGTCGGTAAAATGCTTGACCGTGAAGCGGGGATCATGGATGATAAAGCGTACGATTATGAAGTGACTCTAGGTGAGTCGGTAGAATTAACGAAAGCACAACGTCTCGATTATGGTGATAGCCTGTTAACCCATGCTATGGTCTTTGTCGGAGTCGATCTAGATGACGAAGGCAACCCAATCAAATGGAAAGTCGAAAACAGTTGGGGAGATAAAAATGGAGACAAAGGTATGTATTCAATGAGTGATAAATGGTTTGATGAATACAATTACCAAGTTGCAGTTAAGCGCAAATACATTGATGGGAAATGGCTCAAAGCCTTGGATGAACCAGTGGTCGAATTGGAACCTTGGGACCCAATGGGCGCTTTAGCAATGGTGAAATAAAAAAAGTGTTTAAAACTTTTGTCATGGCTCAACTTGGGCTTGTGCTGAGTATATCGAATGAAGCAGACATATAGCATTGCTCAAACGATTTATGACTTGAGTACGCCCAATATGGGCGCAAGAGATACCATTCAAATGTATTTTTTCTCTAATCAGACTTAACGCAACAATTAGAGATATAAACTAATGATGAAGAAATAAAAATGAAGAGACTGGGAGCATATCACATAATCCCAGTCTCTTCATTTTTATTATTGTAATAGTAATTCCAATGCCAGTAACACATTAGATGACAGAACTCCACCGATAATGAAATACATGATCATTTGAACAAAAGGGAACCAGCCCACATCATCTACCGATTTTTCTTTATCTGATATTATAGTGGAAAAAATAAAGTAGCCAATACCGACGCCGATCGCTAATACAGGTAGTAAAGCTTGCATTTGTGATCGGCGAAAGTAGCCAAATAAAAGGCCAATGATAAAACCAAATAGTTGAAGCAATCTTCTCTTAGATTTTTGGGACATTTTAACCCTCCTTATGATTTTACCATGAAATATAAAATTGTAAAAAAAGACATGTTCTCGCTAGGAGAACATGTCTGAAATCTTAAAAATCAAATTATAATATGATTTGTGCGCCAGGACCTAATGGTAAGCCAAGTACGTACCATACGACCAATAGTAATGACCAGGTAATCAAGAATGCGATACTGTATGAAAGCATCGTTGAAATGATTGTACCTAATCCACTTTTTTCATCGTAACGTTTAGCAAAGACAAGAATCATTGCAAAGTAACTCATTAATGGTGAAATAATGTTTGTTGATGAGTCAGCAATACGGTAAGCCATCAATGTCATTTCAGGTGCAATGTTTACTTCGAATAACATTGGTGCAAACACTGGGGCCATAATAGCCCATTTAGCTGAAGCTGAACCAATAAATAAGTTAAGGAACGCTGTAACTATAATGAAAGCTAGAATAAGCGGTAAACCAACAAATCCTATAGCTTCAAGGAATTCAGCACCACTGACTGCTAAGATCAATCCTAAGTTTGTGTAAGAGAAATAGTTAATAAATTGAGCTGCGAAGAAGGCTAAGACTAAGTAGCCACCCATTGAACTCATGGAGTCTGACATCCCTTTAACTAAATCATGTGATGTATCGATCTTGCCAGTTGTTTTTCCATAGAAATAACCAGGAATTGCAAAAAGCAAGAAAATCATGAAGAGTAAGCCTTGTCTCAAGAATGTATCCAATGTCATATTTCCAGTGGCTTCATCCAGAGCTCTTAATGCGCCGTTTTCTGGGACCATCATGAACGCCATAATACCCAAGAAGACAAGTAATGAGATAAATGCATTGCGCATACCTTTGTTTTCAATATCTGTAATGGGTTCATCGTCTGGTTTGTAACTCCCATTATATTCGCCGAGCCGTGGCTCGACTATTTTCTCTGTGACGAAAGCACCTACAGCAGTTAATACAAATGTAGAAACAATCATGAAGTACCAGTTTGCTGTAACAGCTACATCGTAGTCAATACCACCAGCGGTTAAAGCCTCGTTTGTAATACCCACAAGCAATGCATCTGTAGGACCAAAGATCAAGTTAGCTGAGAATCCGGCAGATACACCAGCAAAGGCTGCGGCTAGACCGGCAATAGGATGACGACCAGCTCCTGCAAAAATAATAGCACCTAAAGGAATAACAACAACGTATCCGGCATCGGATGCGATATTAGAAATAATACCGGCAAATACCACAGAAGCAGTTAAAAGTCCTGTTGGCACGCCTTTCAATAATTTCTTAAGTGTCGTAGAAATTAAGCCAGTCCATTCAGCAACACCTACACCTAACATAGCAACAAGTACTGTACCTAAAGGTGCAAAGCCTGTAAAGTTAGTTACAGCACTATTAAAGATGTGAGCTATGCCATCACTTGACATTAGTGAAACAGCTTCTACGCTTACGAAATCGCCTTCGGTTGCGCTGAAATACTCAACTGGTCCACCAAAACGGGCAACGATTTCGGATATCACGATAATAGATAAAGCTAATATTACGAATATGATAACTGGATGAGGTAACCCATTACCTACACGCTCGATAAATCCAAGAAATCCTTTATTTCTATTTTGTTCAGAATCATTCATTTAATTTCCTCCTTTAATTTATGAAATAGGAATAAGTTCTAATCTTACAAATCATATTAATGAGGGAATAATAAGTAAGATTAAAATTTAGCTCCATTTTTTATTATACTATAAATTCTATTCTAATACAAAACACATGGTAAGTTCAATAAAATATAACTAATTATTTTTTGAAAAACAAAAATAATTTCTTGTTGAATTGTCAGACTGAACTGGTAAAATTAATGAGAAAATCGACTTTATCAGAAGTATCGTTAATTAAAATTGTAATATAAATCGATTCCTTTTATAATTTAGTCAATGTATCTAAAGGAGAAATGAATGTGAATCAATCGTATAAACAAAAACAAAGTGTTACATATTACATGTGTGATCGAACACAACAGCTGACCTTATCAATGCTGGTCAATGTGCTCTTAAATGTATCGGAAAATCATTCAGCCGAATTGAATAGGCAGGAATCAGTGATTAGAGAAATGGGGTTCAACTGGATCGTTCTCAGATATGAATTTGTGGTCACGCGAATGCCACACTATAAAGAGGAAGTAGAAATAGAAACTTTTGCAACAGAATATAATAAGCTCTTTACCTATCGTGAGTTCATTGTACGCGATAATAATCAAAATGAATTAATAAAAGTCAAGACGACATTTGCGCTCATGAACATTGAAAATAGAAAGATGACAAGAATTCCAAGTGAGGTCATTAATCCCTATCAAGCCGATTTTTCTAAACGGATACGCCGAAACGCCAAACCGCATGAAGTAGATCTCATACAGGCAGTTCAGACAAATTATAGCGTGCGTTATTTTGATATTGATGCAAACCAGCATGTCAATAATTCAAAATATATAGAATGGTTACTAGATAGTTTGAATGCATCTTTTATGGCATCACATCAGATACAACATGGTATTATTACTTTTGATAAAGAAGTCAAAGAGGACGATACCGTGACCAGTAAAGTCAGCCATCGTTCGGATGCACACCTTTACACTGATCATCAAATTCTCGTGGATGAAACGATTCATGCTTCAGCTAGTTTTCAATGGAATGAAAGATAAGATGGGAGTTCAATTATGGTTACGATCAATGATATTGCAAAAGAAGCAGGTGTAGCAAAGAGTACGGTGTCCCGGTATTTAAATAATGGTTCAGTCAGTCCCAAGACGAAGGAAAAAATTGATGCAATCGTAAAAAAGAGAGGCTACAAACCAAATACGTTTGCGCGAAGTTTAAAAGCTCAAAAAACCAACATGATTGGAGTGATCATCCCACGTCTGGATTCCCCCTCAACGAATGAAGTACTGTCTGGCATAGATTCTAAAGCTTATGAAAAAGGATTTCAGCTGATCATTACAAATGCTAACCAAGAAACTGAAAGAGAAATAGAAGATATTTACACTTTAGCTAAACAAAAGGTAGATGGCATCATCTTTTTAGCTAAAGAAGTGACATCAAAACACAGAAAAACAATAGAAGAAATCGATATCCCTTTTTTGGTGTTGGGACAAGAAACAAAAGAAATTCCCTCCATTACCCACGATGATTATGGAGCAGGCAAAAAAATAGCACAACATGCCCTGGATTTAGGACATCATGATTTTCTCTATTTCACTGTATCAAGAGAAGATAAAGCGGTTGGTCGTGACCGATATGATGGATTCTATAAAGAAATTTCGAGAAACAGCCTGGCAAAAGTAGAAATGGTAGAGACTTCTTTCCTCATGCGAGAGGCCTATAATACAGCGATGATAGAATTGAAAAAATCAAAGGCAACATTTATTGTGGGCGCAACAGATACAATAGCCTTGGCGGTAATGAAAGCGGCTAATGATTTGAAGATGTCTGTTCCTGAGGATATTTCTATAGCAGGATACGGAGGTTATGATTTACTTTCTTTCATGTCGCCGGCGTTAACTACTGTTAAATACCCCTATTTCACTATCGGTGATTTGGCCATTGAAACACTTGAGAAAATGATTTTAAAAGAGGAAGTTCCTCATCAGCAAGCATTAGAGAATCAATTGATAATCAAAGAAACAACAAAAAAATTCAAATAGAGGGTTTACAAAGAAACCGCATTCATTTATAATGTAATAGAACCGGTTCCAATATAATGGGGCCACAAAAAATTGGAGGGATAAATATGGTGGATAACAGAGAGATTGCTCAGCAAGTGATCGATGCAATTGGCGGTAAAGATAATGTTGATTCGGTTGCACATTGTGCTACACGTTTGCGTATAATGGTCAAAGATAGAGAACAAGTGGATGATAGTAAAATAGAGGATATCGAAAAAGTAAAAGGCGTCTTTTATAATTCTGGTCAGTATCAAATTATTTTTGGCACAGGAACGGTTAACAAGATCTATAATGAAATCATTGATCTTGGCTTACCAGGTACGTCTAAAGGAGAAATGAAAGAAGAAACTAAACAGCAGGGCAATGCCTTTCAGCGGGTCATCCGTACTTTTGGAGACGTATTTGTTCCAATCATTCCTGTCCTTGTTGCAACAGGGCTATTTATGGGGCTGCGCGGCTTATTAACGCAAGAGCAAGTTTTGGGATTATTTGGATTAGTTCCAGAGGATATAAGTGCAAACTTCCTGTTGTACACACAAGTTCTGACAGATACAGCGTTTGCTTTCTTGCCGGCTTTAGTCGCTTGGTCAGCATTTAGAGTGTTTGGCGGCTCACCGGTTATAGGGATAGTCTTAGGTTTGATGCTAGTTAATCCGGCACTTCCAAATGCATATGCAGTAGCCAGTGGGGATGCATCACCTATTTATATGTTGGGTTTTATCCCGGTCGTCGGGTATCAAGGAACTGTCTTACCAGCCTTTATTGCAGGCTATATTGGAGCTAAAGTCGAAAAATGGTTTAGAAAAAATGTTCCTGAATCTCTAGATTTACTCATTTCTCCATTCGGAACACTATTAGTCATGAGTGTACTTTCGCTCTTTATTATCGGACCTGTTTTCCATTCTCTGGAAGAAGTGATGCTGGACATCGTCGTCTGGCTTCTGGAACTTCCGTTTGGCCTGGCGGGTATGATTATCGGCGGAACGCACCAGATCCTCGTTATCACAGGGGTCCATCATATCTTTAATTTCCTGGAGATCCAGCTGCTTGCAAACACCGATGTCAATCCTTTTAATGGGATCATTACTATGGGTATTGCCGGACAGGGCGGAGCAACACTTGCTGTGGCCATGAAAACGAAATCCAAAAAATTGAAAGCTTTGGCTTATCCTTCAGCCTTATCAGCCTTTTTAGGAATCACGGAACCGGCTATCTTTGGTGTGAATTTACGTTACATCAAACCATTTGTATTCGGTTTAGTCGGAGGTGCTGTGGGTGGTTTCATGGCAGATATACTTAATCTTGAAGCAACAGGAATGGCCGTTACCGTTATTCCAGGAACGCTTCTTTACTTGAATGACCAACTTGTCTGGTACATTCTAGCGAACCTACTTTCAATTGGTGTTGCTTTTACACTCACTTATTTATTTGGTTATACTGATAAAATGAGAGAAGATATGGAAGGTTCAAACGCTTAATTATTCAGGAGGAATAAGATGTCAGAAGTAGAACGAAATGATAAAAACTATACAGTCTATTATCATTTGCGCGCACCTCATGGGCTCATTAATGATCCCAATGGCTTAGTTTATTTTAATAATCAGTATCACGTGTTCTTTCAATGGAACCCAGAAGGGACAACACATGCAAACAAAACGTGGGGGCATGCTGTCTCTACTGATTTGATCGAATGGGATTATTTGAAACCGGCTTTGGAACCGACAGATTGGTTCGATAAAGATGGGTGTTATTCTGGTAGTGCATTTGAGAAAGATGGAAAGCTCTACTTGTTTTATACCGGAAACGTCCGCAATGTTAGCGGCGAGAGAGAAAGTTATCAATGTTTGGCTGTTTCAGAAGACGGTATTCATTTTGAGAAAAAAGGACCGTTGTTTGATCATCCAAATAATTACACGGCGCATCTTAGAGATCCGAAAATCTGGCAGGAAAAAGATGAATACTGGATGATTCTGGGTGCTCAAACACATGATTTAAAAGGGACGACCATAGTGTACCGTTCATCTGATTTGCTCAACTGGTCATTTGAAGGTGAATTTATGGATGTTTTGCCAGATTTTGGATATATGTGGGAATGCCCAGACGTGTTACAGTTACCCAATAAAGATGTGTTTGTCTTTTCGCCGCAAGGATTAGAAGCTAAAGGTGATTTATACCAGAACATCTTTCAAACTGGATACATGCTGGGAGAATTTAAAGCTGGGAAATTCATTCCGGATAAAGGGAATTTTATTGAAATGGACCGAGGCTTTGAGTTTTATGCTCCTCAATCTTTCAAAGATAATAATGGAAGAACCCTGATTTTCGGTTGGATGGGTGCAATGGACCCTGATGTCGAAAAGGCAGTCCCTACTATAAAAGAGGGTTGGATTCATCACTTAACACTACCCAGAGAAATCAAAATAGTGGGAAATCAGTTATTACAGCAACCGGTCGAAGAACTGAAAGAGTTGCGACACGAATCGTTTGATCTGTTAAAGGATATAGCTGAGAAAGATAGCATTGAATTCTCCACACCTGAACAAGAAATCAATTGTTCTTGGAACGATGCACCAGCATCATTTGTTTGGAAATTCCTTAATGAAGTCACGGTCACTTATGATGCGACCGAAAAGCGTATCACTGTCGAGCGCACAAATTGGTTGACGGGAGAGCGAGAAACAAGAAGTGTCAGTTTGACGCGAGCGCTTGAAAGGTTGCAGTTATTCCTGGAGGATTCATCAATGGAAATCTATCTGAACCAGGGGGCTGAAGTGTTCTCACTGCGTTATTTCAACGATAATCGAACAAGTATGTGGCAATGGAAAGAAGAAAACTGGAAAGATCATTTAGCTGACTTAACTGTTCATGAATTAAAAAGAACGATTAAGTTTAAATAAAAAACAACGCTTATCTGTTAGTTTACAGATGAGCGTTGTTTTTGGTTAATCAATCAAAACATTGTTTGAATAATTCGTCTGCGTTGTCTTGTTCTAGAATGACTTGTAATTTGATTCTGGCTTTTACTCCGGTCAGACCTGGAGCAAAAATAGCACCAAGTTCTTTCAGGTGTTTCCCCCCGCCTTTATAAGCGTAAATATCTTGAGCTATCCCACTGAATGCGCGGGAAGTGATGACGATCTTAACGTTATTATTAAGCAGTTTTTTGATGCCCGGTAACGTTGCTGGAGGTAGATTCCCAGCACCTAAGGCCTCAATAACGAGACCGTCAATATCAGTTGAAGCAAGGGCATCAAAAAGTGTGCTATCCATTCCGGCGAAAGCTTTAATCAAACACACATTTTTAGAAATGGACCGGACAGGATAAGTTTCGTCAAAGACTAATTTCTGAAAGAAGCGGACTACGTGTTTAGATACGATGCCGATTGGACCAAATGTTGGCGTTCTGAAAGTCGCTACATTGGTCGTGTGTGTTTTGGTGACATATCGCGCAGTGTGTATTTCTTCGTTCATAACAACCAGCACACCTTTATCTTTCGAATCATTGGATAAAGCCGTCCAGATCGCATTTTGCAAGTTGCTCACTCCATCAGACCCGAGTTCATCCGTGGGTCGCATTGCACCGGTCAGCACAATAGGGAAAGGTGAATTTAGAGACAGGTCTAAAAAGTAGGCCGTTTCTTCCAGCGTATCTGTTCCGTGAGTAATCACAGCACCGTCGAAACGTTCTTCTTCAATGGCTTTAATGAGTCTTTTTTGTATATCCAGCATATTGTGCAAAGTAACATGTGGTGAAGGCAAATGAAAAATATCCTCTTCAGTTATTTCGATATTTTCTTCAAATAAGTGACTGTACTGGTGTAAAGGGTGTTCATCGGTTGGTTTAACGGCACCTGTACGTTGGTCGGTACTCATTGAAATAGTGCCACCTGTATGCAAAAGTAAAATTCTTTTCACTTTAACTATCCTTTCTTTTTCTAAAGTAAGGGTTCGTTTGTTTTTCATAACCGATGGTTGTAGAATCGTTGTGACCAGGATAAACGGTGTAGTCGTCCGGCAAGACAAAAAGCATTTCTTCAACAGCGGGGATCAATTTTTCCGATTCGCTTCCAGGTAAATCTGTCCGGCCGATACTGCCTTTAAATAACGCATCTCCAGAAAAGACACAGGCAGCTTCTTTGAAAATGAAACTGACACCACCTGGCGAGTGTCCGGGAGTAGCAACCACGTCAAATGAAAAGGGACCGATTGTCACTGATTCCGACAGGTCAAATGTGTATTCTGCGGGATTAGCTCTTAAATCAAAATTCGTATAAGTTGATAAGTTCAGACTTGGATCGCCTAACCAATCTTGTTCTTTTGCACTGACGTAAACGGGAATCGCATAATCCGTTCGGATATCTTCCAGTGCTCCAATATGATCATAATGTGTATGTGTCAATATGACAGCTAAGGGCGTAACGTTTAGATTGTCCAGTTCTTTCTTGATTTTATTTGTTTCAGCACCTGGGTCGACAATCAATGCTTCAGTATTGTTATAGATGATATAGCAATTTTCATTGATGGCGCCTGTTTCGATTTGTTTTACTTGAATCATTCATATGACCTCCTTTGTTCTTCGTTTAGTATAACCAAATAGTTATCTTCTGTCGATAAAGGCATATTGGTTGAGAACGCGAAAATTTTGTCATATTCTATAGATAGAAGAAAAAAACACATAGGAGGTATAAAAATGTCGACACCAGAAGTAAAAGAATGTTTAAACGATCTTGTTGCTACACAAGGTCTGTTTTATACGAAACTCCATCAAGCTCACTGGTTTATCAGAGGACATCATTTCTTTAATTTACACGTTAAATTGGAAGAGTATTATGACAAAATAACTAAACACATGGATGCTACAGCTGAAAGACTCTTGCAAATCGGCGGAGAGCCCTATTCAACTCTACAAGAATTTATTGATCATTCATCCATTAAAGAAACGCTTGAGAACAAAAACATTCCTGAAGAACCATTCATTAAAGCTATCGTTTTAGATTTTGAAATCCTCAGAGACGATTTGAAAAATGCAATCGAGTTGATCGATGAAAACAATGATGATGTAACTGTTGATATGCTGATCGCACAAAAAGCATTTGTTGATCAAACGATCTGGATGCTTTGGGCTTATGCAGGAAAAAACGCATTAGGTAAATAACATCGAACATAAGGAGCTGGCATTTAGCCGGCTCTTTTTTTGTAAAGAGTAGGATTATTCAAAAAAATGTGATAGGATTATGAATAGTTTATGAGTAGAGAAGGGTAACGATGAAGATAATTACAAAAAATGAGCAAGAGACAAAAATGATTGCAAAAAAATTAGCTACCCTACTGAAGCCTTCCATGACTGTTTTGCTGGAAGGACAGTTAGGAGCAGGCAAGACGACCTTTACTAAGGGTGTTGCCGAAGGACTAGGGATCAAACGCATAATAAAGAGTCCCACCTATACATTGATAAAGGAATACACTGATGGGGACCTACCACTTTATCATATGGATCTCTATCGTCTTGAAGACGCAGAAGACGAAGAGTTGGGATTGGAAGAGTACTTTTTTGGTGAAGGAATCACCATTGTGGAATGGGGTTCTTTTATGAAAGAAGAGCTACCAGCGGAACACCTGCTGATTGAAATCAATGTTTTAAACGATTCAGAACAACGTGAATTGATTTTTAAAGCACATGGTAAAAAATATACTGAAATAGTGGAGCGATTAGAAAATGAATGAAACAATTGATTGTATTATACGGGAAGCCATTCCAAGCGATGCAGAACAGATCTTAAAGTTTTTGAATGAAACAGCCGCTCAGACAGGATTTATGACACAAGGTAGAGAAGGGGTTGGCGTGAGCGTTGAGGAAGAAGAGGAACAACTTGATACTATCTATTCTTCTTTAAATAATTGTGTGTTTATTGCCCGTGTGGATGAAGAGGTTGTGGGTATTGCATCGATACACGCTTCCGATAAACCTAAAATCGAACATATTGGAGAAATAGGTGTCGTCGTAGACAAGGGTTATTGGGGATTCGGGTTAGGAACGTTGCTGATGGAGGAATTGTTACTTTGGGCAGATGAATCGCCAATGCTTAGTCGCCTGGAATTAAAAGTGCAGGAACGAAATAGCCGCGCCCGTCATTTATATGAAAAATTGGGTTTCAAATTAGAAGCTATTATGGAACAAGGCGTCAAAGACGAAGGACAATTACTTAACGTCTGTTTAATGAGTAAGTTGATATAAAAAAACGTCAGGAATTATTCCTGACGTTTTTTTGTCGATTATTTAATGAAGCGATCCAGAGAAAGCTTACCATATTCTTTTTCCTGATTGAGTAATATCGTTGCGCAGGCACGTGCATCATCCAATGCGTGATGGTGATTTAAAGAGATGCCATAATATGCGGCGACCGTATTTAATTTGTGATTCGGTAATTCCCGCAGCAGTGAGCGTGAAGACTGCACAGTGCATAGTGTTTGGAATCCAGGTGCATCTATACCGTAATGTAACAGCGTACCAGTCAGAATACGTTTATCAAATGGCATGTTGTGAGCCACGACTAGTTGATCTGGGGTGAAAAATCTTTTCATATCGTTCCATACATCTGGAAATTTTGGTGAGTCATATACGTCAGTTTCACTTATTCCGTGGATCTGTGTGTTCATACGGTCAAACCATGTTTCAGGTTGGATCAAGGTGTAATATTCATCGACGATCTTGCTGTCTCTAACGATGGTTAAAGCAACAGAACAGGCACTGTGTGACTGTCGGTTGGCTGTTTCAAAATCTATAGCTGTAAAATTCATTTAGTTAACCTCTTTTACTTAAATCTTATTTAGTCTTTATAGTATAGCATGATTCACAGGAGTTTCAAGACGAATAACGGGATCAAAGTAAAATGACTTTAGTTGTAAAAAAGGAAGGCACGGAATATCTCGTTACGAGATATTCCGTGCCTTTTAACTCTTTTTATACTTTGTAAGGTAAGACTATTTTTCTGAGTTCCATAATTATCGTAGTTGCAAAGGCTAAACCGGCTGCAATAGCCCATTCTGTTAAACCAAAGGCAGCAGGGATATAGAATACACTTCTAACTGCAGGTAATAGTGTAATGCCGTATAGCCCAATACATACAACGAAAGCGATAATTACAAATTTGTTATGGAAGAATCCAGCACCAATACTTGTTTCTACATTTGAACGTGCCGGGAAGACTTGAAGTGTCCGGGACAGTATCAACGTGGTAAAGGCCATGGCGACACTCATCTCATTAGAAGTCTGAAGACCAATATACTGAGAGATAATTACTGCGATAGCAATAAGCACGCCACGGAAAAGAACGATTCTAAATGTGTTACCAGAAAAAACAGATTCATCCGGATCACGCGGTTTCTGTTCCATGACATTAGGTTCGGCCGGTTCTAGCCCTAAAGCTATAGCTGGCAGTGAGTCGTTGACCAGGTTGATAAAGAGAAGCTGCAAGGCCGTGAACGGACTCACCCAGTTCACAATCAGAGCAAATATGATTGCAATCACAGCACCTAGATTTCCTGAGAATAGATAGGCAATAGATTTTTTGATGTTACTGTAAATTGTACGTCCTACTGAAATGGCACGAACAATGGAAACGAAATTATCATCAGTTAAAATCATTGCTGAAGCGTCTTTGGCCACATCCGTTCCGCTTCCCATAGCTATACCGATATCTGCCTGTTTCAAAGCAGGAGCATCATTGACACCATCACCAGTCATGGCAGTAATCTGGTTTTTATTCTGCCAAGCTGTAACAATACGGATTTTATTTTCCGGTGTCACTCGAGCGTAGACAGTGATTTCCTCCAGCTGATCCATGAGTTCTTCTTCAGATAATTCATCCAGTTCCTGCCCCGTATAGGCCAGATCGCCTTTTTTGAAAATGTTCAAATCGCGTCCGATAGCACGGGCGGTCGTTTTATGGTCACCGGTAATCATGACAGTTCGTACGCCTGCATTCGCTGCATCTTCTACTGCGTGATAAACTGCTTCGCGAGGTGGGTCGATCATGGCTAGCAGACCGATGAAAATCAAGTCGTCTTCGTCTTCAATACTGACCTCGGTTGAATCGATTGGTTTATAGGCAAAGGCGAGTACACGCATCGCTTGATCAGAAAACTCTTCATTTTTTTGTCTTAATTCTTCCAGACGTTCTTCAGTTAATTCAACCGTTTCCCCATCCATTCGCACTCTGGAACAAAGTTTGAATAAAAAATCTGGTCCACCTTTTGTAAGCAGCCGTTTTTCACCGTCTATCTCGTGAACGGTTGACATACGTTTGCGACTGGAGTCAAAAGGCAGTTCAGCAATTCTAGGGTATTCATCTCTTACGGAACCGTATGGAAGGTTTTGCTTATTACTGTAGGCTATTAAAGCAACTTCGGTGGGGTCACCACTTGATTCACCTTTTTCATTTATAGTTGAATCATTAGCCAAGACTGCGACTTGCATCAGTATTTTCTCTGACTCTGACCATTTGCTGCTATCTCCTGAAAATAAATTGGACTCGCCATTAGGAATATAGTCATCAACAACTGTCATTTTATTCTGTGTTAATGTACCGGTCTTATCGGTACAAATCACGCTAGTAGAACCGAGTGTTTCAACGGCTGGAAGCTGTCGAATGATCGCGTTATTCTTTGCCATTTTATTTGTTCCGACGGATAAAACAATGGTAACGATAGACTGCAGTGCTTCTGGAATAGCGGCAACGGCTACGGCAGCAGCAAACATAAAGGCGTTAAGCAAAGGCACGGTTATATCTTGTGTATCTCCCAGGAATATACGTGCAGCTTGAATACCAAAGATAAGAAGAGATAAGAGCAAGATAGCTACACCTAATTTTTTACTGAATGTCGCCAGTTGTCTTTGCAGCGGAGTCTGTTTGGCAGATACGTTTTGAACGAGTTCAGCAACTTTTCCCATCTCAGTACCTTCACCCGTTGAAGTCACGACCATCATACCGCGTCCGGCAGTTACCATGGTACTGCTGTAAACCATATTGATTCGATCAGCGAGTGGGATGTCTTCACTTAAAGCTTTATCTGTTTTTTCTGAAGGCATGGATTCACCGGTTAAGGCACCTTCTTCTACTTGAAGTGATTCTGCTTCTATCAACCGACCGTCAGCAGGGATATTATCGCCGGCTTCCAGCGCGACCACATCACCAACCACTAATTTTCTAGCTTCAATCTCTTTTCGCTTTCCATCGCGAAAAACGTTAGCGGTCGGGGCAGACATTTTTTCCAGAGATTCGAGTGAATCCTCCGCCTTTTTCGTCTGTACAACACTTAGTATGGAGTTTAAGATCAACACGACGAAGATGATCAACGATTCGATCCATTCACCAATAGCTACCTGAACAATGGCAACAATTAATAAAACAATAACCATTGGATCTTTAAACGATTCAATAAACATGGAGAAAATAGATTTTTTATCTTTTCGACTAATTTCGTTATAGCCGTTTTCTTCCAGGCGTTTGTCAACCTCCGATTGACTGAGTCCTTCTTTAGTCGTACCGATGGATTCCAGTACTTTTTCTTTCGTCTCATGGTAATGATTCATTGTTTTGTCCTTTCTGGTTTATATTGGAGTAAGAAAAAAGACGCACACGGAATAAATGATGAATAATCCGTATACGTCTCACTATTTAATACAGCACCAGCAGATTATCAATCTACGAATGGTGGCACTGCAACAGATTATCTCTGCAAGTTACTCCCGCATATATAATATTTAATTGTATAGCTAATTATAGATAAGTCTTTTTTGAAAAGCAAGTATCTTATTTCAATAACAAGAAACAATATGCTTTTATGAGTGATTTAAATTATCATAACAATATCGAGTTCCACTGGACATTGGTCAGATCTCATTTGGTCACTGTGTTTCTTAAATGCTTTTAATTTAGATTCTATTTGTTCTGAAGTTAAGAAATAGTCGATCCGCCACCCAGCATACCGTTTGCGAGCTTAGAAGCGGTAACCCCAATAAGAATAGTCAGCTTTTTTATTGTATATAAGAAATGATAACCAGTAACGACATGACGATTAAGTGACAATTGGGTATTATTCTACAAAATGGGGTAGAATAATGTTAAAATGAATATGATTAATTGATAGAGATTATAACTTACCCGAATTTAAACACTTATTACGAGAGGAATCACTGAATCTATGACTATAACAGCCTTTAAAAATGCATTTCCTGAAGTAAATATAAAAGAAAATGAACCGTTGTCCCGATATACATATACCAAGACAGGTGGACCTGCAGATGCCCTTGTGTTTCCTAAGAGCAAAGAGGAAGTCCAAACCTTGGTGAAATGGTTAAATGAGAACAACTGGCCGCTGACTATTTTAGGTAATGCGAGTAATTTGATTGTTAAAGACGGTGGGATTCGAGGAGCCACAATTATTTTGACCGATATGAATCAAATATCTATTCAGGATAATATCATACGTGTGTTTGCAGGGGCACCGTTGACTGAAGTGAGTAAGCGAGCTTATGACGCGGGGTTAACAGGGTTGGAATTTGCCTGCGGAATACCTGGCAGTGTGGGTGGCGCTATTTATATGAACGCCGGAGCTTATGGCGGAGAAGTGAAAGAGGTCATTAAAAAAGTCGCGGTGTTGACCCGTCAAGGCATAATAAAAGAGATGATTAATGGGGATATGCAATTTGATTACCGTCACAGTATTTTACAAGATTCTGATGACATTGCTTTAGAGGTCGTGTTCGAACTTGAGCCTGGGGATAAGGAAGAGATCAAAGAAAAAATGGATGAATTGACTTATCTGAGAACCTCTAGACAACCATTGGAATACCCATCATGTGGTTCTGTCTTCAAACGTCCTACAGGCTATTTCACTGGTAAACTTATCCAAGATGCCGGTTTACAAGGGTTCACTTGGGGAGGCGCACAAGTTTCAACCAAACATGCTGGTTTTATTGTTAATATCAATAATGCAACAGCCACAGATTATATTGAATTGATCGATCATATCAAGGAAGTTATCCTGGAAAAAGATGGTGTCATGTTAGAAACAGAAGTCAAAATTATCGGCGAAGATTTTATAACAGAAGAAAATACAGGCCGTGAATTGATCAGCAAAGCGAAAGACACAATAAAAGCAAAATTTAATGAAATCTTTTTAGCTGAAGAAAGCGAAAACTTATAAAGCGATTCTATACACGGATGCAATAAAGCAGTGTGTATAGAATTGCTTTTTTTATTTAGAAACAACGATATGTTCAATTTACGCAGGTCATGGTATATTAAAAGTAATAATCATAAATGGAGGTTTTGTTATGAAAATCGGTGTAATAGGACTCGGAGGTATCGCTCAAAAAGCATACTTACCAGTATATACGAAGGTATTCCCAGAACACGAGTGGTATTTTTCAACACGTACAGAAAAAACGTTAAGAGAATTAGGAAATAAATACGGCGTACCGGTAGAACGTCAAGTCACAGACTGGCGGGACTTGCTGGAAATTGTGGATGCAGTCTTTATTCATACACCAACAGAAACACATGAAGAGGTATGTCGAGGATTTTTAGATAACCATATTCCAACGTTCGTTGATAAACCAGTGACTGAAAATATTGCGAGCACTAAAGCCTTAATGGATTTTGCGAAAAAACAAGATACACTTTTAATGACGGGTTTTAATAGACGCTTTGCTCCAATGGTTCAGAATATAAAACGGCTGCCCGATAAAAATCATATCATCATGCAAAAAAACCAGGTGAATAAGACGGACTTTGATGTCAGGTACAGGATGTACGACTTGATGATTCATCCTCTGGATACCGCTCTTTACCTATTGGAAGAACCAGCAAAAGTTGTAAAGTCTCATATCGTTATGCAAGACAATCAGTTTTCCCGTGCATGGGTCTTGTTGGAAACACCTAAGACAACGGCTTATGTCTCAATCAATAATGAATCCGGCACTAAACTGGAAAAATATGAAATACAAAGCAAGTCAGAAACGATTGTTTTGGAAAATTTAACAGACAAAGCGACATACACGGAGAATGAAATCACCCATACAAAAGCAGGAGACTGGGTCATGACTCTTGATAAACGGGGCTTTACACCTATGATCAACGCCTTTCTTCATGCGGTGGAAACGAACGGTGAAAATCCCGTCTCACTGGAAAGTGCCTTGCAGAGTCATGAAATTTGCGAAATGATGATAAGTGAATATGAAAAAAGTGGCTTGAATTAATGGATTATGTGACTCAACTGAGAGAAAAAGTGGGACATGATGTGCTCATATTAAATGGTTCTGTGGCTTTTATTTTGAATGAACAAAAAGAGGTCTTGCTGCAGCAGCGACCAGATAAAACCTGGGGACTGCCTGGGGGATTAATGGAGCTGGGAGAAAGTTTTGAAGAGACGCTAATTAGAGAAGTGAAAGAAGAGACCAATCTAACAGTTAACGCTTATGATTTTGTTGATATTCTCTCGGGGAAAGATTTTTTTGTCAGGCTAGACAATGGAGATCAGTATTATTCCGTGACGGCATTGTACGCAATAACTGAGTTTGAAGGAGAACTTAAAAGCGATTCAGATGAATCACTGAAACTAGAGTATTTCCCCTTAAATCAAGTGCCTGAAAAAATGAATAAGAGATGGCGTCAATTTTTAAATATATTTATTGGAAATAGTCTGAAAAAAAACTGAAAAATATTACTTTAACCCCTTAACCGCTAGTGGTTGTTTCATTGGTGAAAGTAATATTATTGAAGGTCGAATGGTCTCTGCTTATATCGTTTCTTTTGCAGCTGACAAACTTGTTTCATTGGGACCGTACATAAAAGATCTGGTCACCGATGAAATGATTGACAACTTGAAAGTGTATGAAGACTTGAGACAGGAGTATACCGGCGTCTACAATGATCTGTTTTTGGAATTTAAAATATTGAAATGAAATGACCGAAAGTGAGGCTACAGGCTGTATCCTCACTTTCACTATTCTGTGCTATAATAATTTCAAGAAGACATTAGTAAAGGAGTTATCATTTATGAATTTAAAAGAAATGGTTGGATATAAAGCTGCGGAATTCGTGAAAGACGGAATGGTTGTAGGTTTGGGAACAGGTTCTACTGCCTACTATATGGTTGAAGCAATCGGCAAACGTGTGAAAGAAGAGGGGTTAGCTATTACCGGAGTAACGACCTCGCACAGAACAGCAGCTCAGGCAAAAGAATTAGGTATTCCTTTGAAAGATATCAATGAAGTTGAATCGATCGATGTCACCATAGACGGAGCCGATGAAATTTCTGACGACTACCAGGGCATCAAAGGTGGTGGTGGCGCCCATTTATTTGAAAAAATGGTGGCCAACCACTCAAATGAAGTGATTTGGATAGTTGATGACAGCAAGCTTGTTCATAAACTCGGCGCTTTTCCATTACCAGTTGAAGTCGTCAAGTTTGGCTGCCAGCAAGTCTTCCGTTTGTTTGAAGAAAAAGAAATGAAGCCAAGCTTTAGAAATGATGAAAATGATGACTTGTATTTAACCGATTCTGGGAACTATATTATCGACTTGCATTTAGAGCAAATTGAAAATCCTCATGAATTGGCTACCTGGTTAGATTCACTAACAGGGGTCGTGGAACACGGCTTGTTCTTAGACTGTGTAACGAAAGTTATCGTCGGTACTGAAGACGGTCCTGTTGTGAAAGACGTTAGTCGTTAAAATAATAAATATTTAGCAAAAAGGACAAGAAGAGGGAACGAATCTTCTTGTCCTTTTTCTGCTTATTCGAATTGAATTCCTGAAGGAGGGGATTACTATTACCGGCTTGAATGGTATAGCGTTAACTCAAAAAGGATGAGGACTCAGAGTTGCGGTTATACGGGCTTATAGCAGAGATTTCAAAGTTTGCACACACTGAGCAGCAACTAAAAAAGTCGACGAACACAGACGTGAAAAACAGCCCTCATCAAGTGGTTATAAGGTGGCAGTCATCTGCTTTTACCTCGTTAAAAAAAGACTATTTCAACATATGGAGAAAAAATCTCTCATAAGTAAAAATAGTCTTTCTAAATCGATATAATTAAATCTCTTTGTTATTCAACTGTTGCAACATGTCATTCGTCATTTTTTCTAAATCGAATTGAGGTGAGAATCCCCATTCTTCTTGAGCAGCACTTGTATCAATAGCGTTTGGCCATGATTCAGCGATGGCTTGTCTGACTGGATCTACCTCATACGTCAATTTGAACTCTGGTAGGTGTTTTTGAATTTCACGCTCAATATCTTCGGGTGCCACACTCATCGCGCTGACGTTATAGGCATTGCGACATTTAAGCTGTTCACTTGGAGCTTCCATTAGCTGAATAATTAAATCAACGGCGTCTGACATATACATCATATCCATATAAGTTCCTTTACCTATGAAAGAAGTATAGGCGTTATTTTTCAACGCTTCAAAATAAATATCTACGGCATAATCGGTTGTCCCGCCGCCTGGTAAAGTTTCATGAGAAATCAATCCAGGGAAGCGAACGCTGCGGGTATCCACACCAAATTTTTGGAAGTAGTAATCGCCGAGCAATTCGCCACTTACTTTCGTTACACCGTACATCGTCGTCGGACGTTGAATAGTAACTTGAGGGGTCTGGTCTTTAGGTGTTTCAGGACCAAATGCGCCGATCGAACTCGGGGTGAAGAATTTCAAGTTATGTTCACGGGCTATTTCTAAAGCATTAAGTAATCCACCCATATTCAAATCCCAGGCAAGTTTCGGTTTTGCTTCAGCAACGGCTGAAAGTAAGGCAGCCAGATGGATAAATGTATCCACTTCATATTTTTCGACCAATGCTTTCATGCGATCGGCATCAGTGACATCAAGTTGTTCGAAGATGCCATCAGTTACGACTTTGGAATCTTTGGGTTCTCTGATATCTGTCGCAACAACATTATCTTTTCCGTATAATTCTCTCAGTTTCATAGTCAGCTCAGAACCGATTTGTCCTAAAGCTCCAGTAATTATAATTTTTTTCACAAAAAAATCCTCCTACAATTTCAAATTTTTAAAAATACGAGAAGAAAGAGAAAGAACAGATGCGTTCATTTCTCTTTCACTCTTCGTTGTTAAGTTAGCTGATGACGTTTAATTCTTTTCCGACTTTTTCGTATGTTTCCAGCACTTTATCTAAGTGATCTTTGGTGTGAGCAGCACTAGGCATGTTTCTCACACGACCCTTACCACGAGGCACAGTAGGGAAGACAATCGATTTAGCATAGACGCCTTCTTCAGTCAGACGTTTAGAAAAGCTTTGAGTCAGTTTTTCTTCACCGATAATGCATGGGGTGATTGGTGTTTCTGAATTACCGATATTAAAGCCTAACTTTTTCAGGCCTTCTTTAAGATAGCGTCCATTTTCCCAAAGACGTTCATTTTCTTCTGTGGAACTAGACATGATATCGATGGCTTCGATACAGGCCGCACAAGCTCCGGGTGTTAGTGACGTTGAGAACAAGAATGGACGCGCACGGACTTTCAACCAGTCAATAAGGTTTTGAGTACCGGCAACATAGCCACCCACAACACCAACGGCTTTGGACAAGGTACCCATTTGGAAATCGATTTTGTCTTGTAAACCAAAATGTTTGACTGTTCCAGCCCCTTTGCCCATAACGCCTGATCCGTGGGCATCATCGACATAGGTGATCAAATCAAATTCTTCGGCGATTTTTACAATATCCGGAAGATTAGCGACATCGCCATCCATTGAGAAGACACCATCAGTAATATACATTACTTTTTCGTATTGACCACTTTCTGTGGCAGCTTTTGCTTTGGCACGTAAATCATCCATATCCTGGTGGTTCACACGGATAACTTTAGCCCCTGATAGACGGCAGCCGTCAATGATGGAAGCGTGGTTGAGTTCGTCTGACAAGATAGCGTCATTTTTGTTCATGACAGCCGAGATAGCCCCCATATTACAGTTGAATCCAGATTGGAAAGCAACAGCAGCTTCGGTGTGCTTGAATGTGGCGATTTTGGTTTCAAGTTCTTCGTGAATGGTTTGTGTTCCGTTGATGGTACGAACTGCACCAGCGCCGACACCAAATACTTCTGTAGCTTCGATTGCCTTAGCTTTTAGGCGTTCGTCATTCGCAAAACCTAGATAGTTATTGGAAGACATATTGATCAGTTTTTTTCCGTTGATCGTGATCTCTGCGCCGTTAGGTCCTTCAAGGACATCTATTTCGTTATAAAGACCGTTATCTTTGAGTTCTTTCAAATTTTCTTCTAAAAAGGTATTCAATTTTTGACTAGTCATGAAATCTCTCCTTTTGTGATTTGTATAAAACCCTCATGTTTAATTTTACCACTATTTTAAAAAATCGTATAGTAATCCTCTGGTTTATTGGAAGATTCTTATCGTCTCTTAGTTAAATTACCTTCTTATTTCAAGAATTTATGCTAAACTAATCTATATAACTAACTAGAACTGGAGTGAAAAACTGATGAGAATGATCGATTTGATTGATAAAAAACAACATAACCAAGCTTTAACAGAGGATGAAATTAAATGGATGATAACAAACTATACGTCAGAAGCGATTCCTGATTACCAAATGAGTGCGATGGCAATGGCCATTTACTTCAATGGCATGAATAATGAGGAACGTAGCGCTTTGACTATGGCTATTGTTGAATCAGGGGAACAAATTGATTTATCTTCCATAGAAGGAGTCAAAGTGGATAAACACTCAACCGGTGGTGTAGGTGACACAACAACGCTGATTTTAGCACCATTAGTTGCCAGTGTTGGCGTGCCTTTTGCGAAAATGAGTGGACGTGGACTGGGTCATACGGGTGGGACGATCGATAAATTAGAGGCCATTCCAGGATTTAACGTGGAAGTCTCTCAAGAAAGATTTGTCGAATTAGTCAATAAAAACAAAGTAGCTGTCGTGGGACAATCGGGTAATTTAACTCCCGCAGATAAAAAGCTGTACGCCTTACGTGATGTAACGGGTACGGTAGAATCGATTCCGTTGATAGCAAGCTCGATTATGAGTAAAAAAATAGCCGCCGGTGCGGATGCTATTGTGTTGGATGTTAAAATAGGTGCCGGTGCGTTTATGAAGAACGTTGAACAAGCGAAAGAATTAGCCGAAACTATGGTGAATATTGGTGAAGCTGTCGGTAGAAATACTATGGCGGTTATTTCTGATATGAGCCAGCCGTTAGGTAATGCAATTGGTAATGGCTTGGAAGTGAAAGAAGCGATCGATACGCTCAAAGGGAATGGACCCGCAGACTTAACGGAACTTTGCTTAGTTTTGGGTAGTCAAATGGCTTATTTAGGTGGTGTCGGATCTTCTCTGGAAGAGGCACGCGCTAAACTCGAAGAGAACTTGCACAACGGCAAAGCATTAGCCGTATTTAAAACCTTTGTGGAAGCACAAGGTGGCGACGCTACAGTTGCTGATGATCCAGAAGGTGTTTTACCGAAAGCTAAGTATTCACAAGATGTTTTGGCTAAAGAATCCGGTAAAGTTTCTGAGATCGTCGCTGATCAGATCGGTATCGCTGCGATGATGCTGGGGGCTGGGCGTGAAACAAAAGAAAGTGACATCGATTTAGCTGCCGGGATATATATGCACAAAAAAATTGGAGATGCTGTCGAAAAAGATGAAGCGCTAGTGACGGTTTATTCTAACAAAGAGATCAAAGAAGAAGTAATAACTAAAATCTTAAACAACATCAAAGTGGCAGAATCGGCTGAAATACCAACACTGATACATGAAATTATTCAATAATAGAAATGACAAAAAAATACAAAAGAGAAGCGATTGGATACGTTCGGTATCTGGCGCTTCTCTTTTATATTTGGAGATAAAGGTATGCTATACTGATGTGACAACTATTTTCAGAGAATTCAGAAAGGAGAAAGATAGATGAGAAACGAATCAGTACTTAGTGGAATGAAGGCAAGTATGCCGATCATGGCAAGTTATCTCGCCTTGGGACTTGCCTGTGGTATTGTTTTATATGATGCCGGATTTAATGTGTTGGCTATCTTTCTCATGAGCAGTCTCGTATATGCGGGAGCTGCTCAGTTTTTAGCAGGAAGCATGGTAGCCTTAGGCGCGACAATTCCTTCGATCATATTGATGGTCTTCTTCTTGAACTTAAGACACATTTTGATGTCGGCAAGTATTTCTAAATACGTCAAAAGGAAACCGCTGAGCTATTTAAGTGTGTTTAGTCATACGCTATCTGATGAATCATTTGGAATCAATTACTCCAATTTTCAAAAAGATAACTGGACGACGAATGAAGCTTTGGTCACCAATTTTTTTAATTATTCCGCCTGGGTAGTGAGCACGGTATTAGGTGGGGTCGTTGGCAGTCAATTTTCCATTAACACACTGATCATGAATTACGCTTTGATTGCGATGTTTTTATGTATGATGGTGCTGCAGTTCGTTTCAAAAGAACACATTATTGCTGGAATCGTTGCTGTCGTACTGTCCATCTTGTTCACTGTACTGCTTAAACACAATATCGCTTTAGTTTTAGCGACGATCATTGCTTCTTTTGTCGGTTATTATTTAGAAAAGAGAACGGTCGAAAAAGGAGTGAGGATCAATGACTAGTCAAACATGGGTGCTGATTTTAGGAATGGCGATAGTCACTTATATTCCGAGGTTTTTACCTATCTTACTATTGAGCAGAAAAGAAATTTCTCCCTCATTCAGTCGCTGGATGTCGTATATCCCTGTTTCGATCTTTGCATCTTTGGTAGCTTCGGACATATTCTTTTGGGAAGGTTCCTTTTCGTTACAACCGCTTACTAACATTAAACTCATTCCATCTGTTCTCGTCTTGATCGTAGCCTACAAAACGAAAAGTTTGCTCTGGTCCATGCTAGCAGGCGTACTTTCAATGACGTTGTTTTGGATGTTGTAAAAAGAGAGCTATCAAACTGAATAAAGCTTTTTAGAAACAAAAAACAGTCATGATTAACCTCATGACTGTTTTTTGTTAATGACGAATAGATGGTTCTTTTAAGATTCTTTCACCTAAAGCATTGGCCCATCCTTCTGTCCAGCAAAATGAATATGGCACACCGTATTTTTTTCTCAAAGTCTTATATCTGTTCATTCGTGCCCAAGACCAGGAAACAACGCCGATGACTATAAGATAAAAGGGACCGAGAAGTAGGGACTGGTAAGTATGTCCGTACTCGTGAACCGATAGTCTGTCACACTGTTCTTTCAAACTTTTTTTATTGTTTTGTGTGCGTATAAGTAATGTATCTTCATCCTCATTTGGCGTGAAGATAAATAAGCCGAGAGAGATCCCATTAAATGACGACCATTTGGTCCGGATACTTCCGTGATAAAAATCATGGGGTGCCTTGAAATGAAACAGGAACAGGAAGAATCCCAATAACGTCTGGAAAAAGCCCCAAGTTAATTGAATAAGTATATATAAGGGGACCCAGGCGTAGTCAAACAATAAATGTGTTGGATTTGAACGATTCATACGCAACCTTCTTCAGTTGGAATTAGATTTAACTGATTTTCAAAGAGTTTTAGAACGAAAAGCGTAGCGCGATTTGTCAATGTTTCTAGCTTCACACCACTCAGCAGCAGCTCCTGAAATGATTATATCGGTCTTTCTTAAATCATCGATAGATTCTGCCCCGAGTAAAGTCATGATCCGTCTGATTTCTTCTTTCCAATGATTAACGGTCAGAATAGCCTCATCCACATCGTCCAGTGCCATATGCATGATTTGGCTTGAAAGGCCATTGATCGAAGCACCAAGCGCTAATGACTTAACGATTTCCATCGGGCGTCTGATGCCTCCAGAAGCGATTATTGACGCTGTTTTGACACTTTCTTGTGCTTCAAGAAGAGAGACGACAGTGGATTGTCCCCATTCTTCGAAATCATCCAGCTTGTAGTCTTTTCTGCGGTAATTTTCTATTCGAGCAAAGTTTGTTCCGCCTTTGCCGCTGATATCGATAAGTGTAACACCGATAGATTCGAGCAAGGCCACTGTTTCTCTAGACATGCCGAAGCCCACTTCTTTGACGATGACCGGTAAAGGTAAGCCGTTCACTATTGCTTGAAGATTCTCTATCCAAATTGAAAATTCACGGTCACCTTCTGGCATAACGATTTCCTGAGGCGCATTTAAATGGATCTGAAGGGCATCGGCACCGAGTAAATCAACGGCACGTTTGGCGTTCTCTAAACCATGTCCGGCACCTAAGTTTGCGAAAACGAGACCATTCGGATTTGTCTGGCGAACAATTTTAAATGAACTGGCTTGAGAAGGATCCTTAAGGGCAGCGCTGACCGATCCAGTTGCCATTGCCAAATCTGTTTCTCGGGCGATGGTAGCTAGTTTTTCGTTAACTTTCCCAGTCCATTCACTTCCGCCAGACATGGCATTGATAAAGAAAGGGGATGAGAATTGCAGATTATCTAAAGAAACAGAAAGATCCACATCCAAGACATCGCGTTGTGGAAAAGAGTGATGAATAAATTTTATATCTTTAAACGAAGAGTGACCCTGATCATAAAATTTTTCTGATAATGAGACATGTTCGTTTTTGCGGTTATTGGTTTTCGGCATAAAGCACACTCCAGATTTTATAAGTTAGATTTATCATACACAGCAAGAGAAAGAGGTTCAATAGTACTTGCCCGCCATTCTGACAGTATTTCATTTTCTTGAACACTTGAATTGACCAGGGCGATTCCGCAGTCTCCGCCTCCAGCACCAGACGTTTTTGAAGCAGCGCCATATTTTAAAGCGATACGGGTAAGCGTCTGAAGTAAAGGGGTCTCTATGACTATTTCTTTTGCATGACTCATTTCAAGCAATAATTCTCGGTTGTAACGGATAGAGTCAAATACCTGTTGCGTGTCATTTGTTTTTAACCCGACAATTAGGTCCGTCACACATTTTTTGCTTTGAAGTAAAAAATCCTGATAGTTTAGTTCTTCACGGTCCTGTTCTATAGACTTGACATAAGTTTCTGTCGATGCCGGTATCCCTGTCCATCCAACGATAAGCTTTAAAGTCTTTGGTGAAGGGAGCCGTTCAATTTTCAGTTCAGGCCATGAACACTCAAGGAGTGAAATGAGATTTGCATCAGCCAGCTTTTCTTTCACCCAACTTTTATCCACACTATAGTAAGCAATCCAGCCAGTATAGGTGGCTGCAGCCAAGTCTCCAAGCGAGCCACGGCTATGTAATTGTGTGTGTATGATCGCAGCAAGTTTGAATATTCCTTCATCGTCAAGCGAATACTCAACCGATTCAAGTAAGGCCAGAATCGTTGCGACAGTTACAGCTCCGCTGGAACCTAAGCCATATTTCCTGCCATCTTTGCTGTCCAATGAACTTTTTATTGTTATATCATAATAGGGGAGCGTCACGCCTTTTTCTCTTAAAAAGTGCTCAGTGACTTCGATGGTTTTTAATAAGATAGTCGTCTTTTCGATTGGCTCTTCTAGAAAGAGGTCGTGACCCAATCGTTTCCATTTCAGCGTTTTACTTGAAAGTTGAGGGGAGCATATCGTCCCGTAAACGTTACTAGACGGTGACAATGAAACAGTAATGAATCGGTCTACTGCTACAATCACCGCAGGGTGTCCTGGTTCAGTGACGGCATATTCTCCGGCAATATATAATTTTCCTGGGGCTTTAGCGTGTGCGTGTTTCATATCGTCACCTTTTCATTTAACTATTTACTAAATTCTGAAACGACGAGCAGTCCGGGTCCAGGTCTTGCTTCGATAAGCTGACTCTCTGAAAAGTCTTTGAGTAAGTATGCTTTTATTTCTGCTAATTGAGACTGTTTGCAGATGAGTTTCACATTGGGACCGGCGTCCATAGTGAAATGAACGGAATAACCTTGTTCACGTAAGTCTCTGACTGATTCCATTGCTCTCATGCTATCAGGCGACCAGTAGGTGAACGGAGGATTTGCTCCCAATGTCGTTGCATGCATTTTCAGTGCATTGCGCTCAGCGATGGCACCGACTTCATGGACGTTTTGCTGCTTGATCGCCTCTTTTATCGCACTCAAATCAGCATCCAGCGTGTCCAGCCAGCCTTGATAAAAGGGAGATGTTTTGACGGTCCTCCGCATGCCCTCACGACTGGATACGTCTTTTTTCTTATCATTCACGACAATGAAGAGCATACCAATATCCCAACTCGCATCATCGATAGGGACAGCGTAAGAGGTGTCGTCGTCCGTCCCTTTTTGCCATTCAGCAAATCCGCCATAGACACTTCTTGAAGCAGATCCGGATCCCCGTCTGGCCAATTTGGACAGCTCTTTTTCAGATAAATCAAGTCCTGCCGCTAAACTTGCCGCGCCTGCCAAGGCTGCCAATCCCGATGCGGACGAGGCTAGTCCTGCTGCGGTAGGAACATGATTGTAACTTTCAACTCTCGCTTTCGCTTTGATACCGGCTTTCTCTCGAACTATGTTTAAAACGGTTTTGACTTTTTCCAGCGCAGCTAAATCTTGTATCGTGTTGTCTAAGTATAACTCATCTGCTTTTAAATTTTCATCAAAGATAACTCTCGTTTCTGTGTAGAAAGCATCCAAAGTTAAGGAAAGAGAATTATTCATGGGAATGATCAACTTTTCATTCTCTTTACCCCAGTATTTAATCAGTGCAATATTCGTATGTGCGCGTACCCATTCACCCTTCATTATCTGCTCCTAACGCATGAATCCAGGTATTAACTGCTCCCTGTTCCATTAATTTATTTGAGACGAGTTCTGCCTCTTTTTTTGTACGGGTTAATGCAATCATACAACCGCCGCGACCGCCACCAGTTAGCTTAGCCCCTAGCGCACCATGACTGAGGGCAGTTTCTACGAGCTGATCCAGTAAATCATTGCTTACATTTAGCTGTCGTAATAATTCATGTGCTTGAGTCATCAGTTTGCCTAGCGTCACTTCCTGATTTTTTTCTATGGCTTCCTTGGCTTGAAGTGTCAATCGTCCAAGCCGTTTAATTATAACCATTGTCTGATCTGGTGAACGTTTGACCTGATCGGCAACGTCTTTGACAGTTTGTCGCGTTTGTCCTTGCACGCCAGTATCTGATGCAATCAAATACCCGGCAATATTTAAGGTGAAAGGCTCGAAGACGCTGCCTTTCTGGTAAAAGATGGGCACATCGCTGCTTGTCACACGAGCATCTATACCACTGGGATTACCGTGTGCAATTTTTTCGGATAAATCGACATAATTTAACAGATGAGACGCGTCAAGTTGTTCGTCATAATAAGTGAAAAGTGCCCGAACGAGTGCTGTAGCAACGGCTGCGCTTGAACCCATACCTCTTTCAGCGGGGATAGAGCTTGTTATTGTAATTGATAAGTGGTCAGAAGACTGATTTAAATCGTTACAGATCGTTTTTATCAGTATGCTTAAATTATTTAAGGATCGAGGCGCTTCACAAAGTAGTCCTTGATAATAACTTGATATAATTCGATTCGGTGTGGCTATTTTTTCTATTGTGACTTCTACAGGTGTTGCCCTAAAAGGGAGGGCAATAGCAGGTTCGCCGTAGACAACAGCGTGTTCACCCATTAATATGATTTTTCCGTGAGCAAAACCTTTAGCTTGTTCTGGTAGGGTCTTCATAGAGTAACCTCTTTACTAGTTATTGTTTATATAATTTGAGCGGTTGAACCACATCTTTTGTATCATAGTCTATCACATCGAGTTCGTCAATTTTATCATATCAAGTTATCTTTAAAATTCAATTAAGAATTATATTTCCACAGATTATAAGAGGGTATTGTGAAAGCGGATAAGAATTTGGTAAACTAAGTAAGATAAATACGATGGAGAGCGGAGGTAACCGCATGAAAGAATCAGATTCCTTTTATATTATTAATCGAGAAGAATGGAAAGAATTAAATAAAAACAAAAAAATGATGTTGACAGACATCGAAGTAGAGGCACTGCGTTCCCTGAATGACAACGTTTCAGTGACAGACGTGAAAGAAATTTACTTGCCCATATTGGAAATACTAAATAAGTACATCAAACATTATCATGAAAGACAATGCGAGATTAAACGTTTTTTAAGTAAACCTCAAAAAAAAGATCCCTATATTATTGGGATAGCTGGAAGTGTGGCCGTGGGAAAGAGTACACTGGCACGTTTTCTACAAGCCATGATGGCGCGAGCCTATCCTGATCAAAAGGTTAGCCTCATTACTACAGACGGTTTTTTGTATCCCAATGAAGTTTTAAAAGAGCATAATATTCTCAACCGTAAAGGTTTCCCCGAAAGCTATGATATGCATCGTCTCATTAGTTTTATGGGAGATGTTAAAAGTGGACGAAGAAATATCGAGGTCCCACTTTATTCGCATCGTTTATATGATATTGTCCCAGATGAATTTGAAGTTGTCGATCAACCAGATATTCTTATTGTCGAGGGCATCAACGTTTTACAATTACCGGCAAACGAAAAAATCTTTGTGAGTGATTTTTTTGATTTCAGTTTTTATGTCGATGCTGAGCCACATAAAATTGAAAATTGGTATTTGGAACGGTTCGGATTGCTTTTAAAGACAGCATTCAAGGATCCTTCTAATTATTATTACCCATATGCCATTGGAGATAAGAAAGAAGCGTTCGAAATGGCGAGAAACGTTTGGAAAACAATCAACTTGAAAAATTTAGAAGAATATATTTTACCTACTCGTTTTAGGGCAGACATGATTTTACACAAGACAACAGAGCATTTTATAGATCAGTTATTACTGAAAAAGCATTAAATGGAAATGGAGGTAATTGAATGAAGATGGTCGTTGTAGTTTTTATGTTTACTTTTATCTTTGTTTTAAGTGGATGTCAAACAAATAAAAATTACCCGACCTTTGAAGGAAGGATTATTAATGTTGAAGAGTCTTATATTATTGTAGAGCCGTTTGAAGACGAAGAAATAAGACGATCGGGTTCTGAAGTAAGCATCCGTGTTGAAGATGATTTGAATTTCCAAGTAGGAGATGAAGTCAGAGTGACTCATGACGGGCCTATTATGGAAAGTTTCCCCTTGCAAATCAATCTCATTGAAATCGAAAGAACAAAGTGACTTTCGGTTTATCAAAAAACACAAAACTATCAAAGTATGACAGTTTTGTGACTATCGTCTTTTTGAATTGAATAGCTTTGAATTCTTAATATAAAACAACAGAGACCTGTATTATACTAGAGAAAAGGGGATGACAATATGGTGGACACTGAGCAGCAAAGAGAAATTGACCTGTTGAAAAATGAATTAGCCGCTGTGAAACGTTTAAACAAAGAACTCCTTGATCTACAGCAGCAACAAGATTCACTGGAATTTTCATGGATAGGTAATTTGGGTCATTGGTTTTGGGACTTAGAGCAAAAAAAAGTAACCTTCAACCCAATGAAAGCTACATCTTTAGGTTTTAAGAGAGAAGAGTTACCTGAAAATGTTGATTATCATTTTTTTACCGATCGAATACACCCCGAAGACTACGAATGTGTCATGCAAGAAATGAGAGATCATTTAGCTGGGAAAGTTCCTGTTTGGGAAGTGAAATACCGTATCCGGGCAAAAGACGGCTCGTACAAAACTTATTATGACCGTGGGAAAATAACGCAGCGGACCGAAACGGGAGAACCTTTATTTCTCACGGGTATCGTTTTTGACGTTACAAAGTATGAAGCGGAAAAACAGGTGCTACTCAAAGAAAATAAAGAATGGGTGCAAATCTCTAAACTAGACAAGTTGACTGGTCTACTTAACCGATCAAACATCCTTCTTAAATTGGGACAAATCATTTCTGAAGTCAATAAAGAAAAACGACAGACCGTTTCAATGATTTTAGTGGACATTGACAATTTAGAACATCAGAATTCTTTGTTCGGACCGTTATTTGGTGACGAATTGATCAAAGAAGCGGCAGCAGTTATTAAGGAAATCATTCAAGCGGATTATTATGCCGGAATGTTTGAAGGAGGGAAATTTTTGATTGTGCTTCCCGATGTCAAGAAAAGCCAAGCGCGTCAAATTGCTGAACAAATTAGAGTAACTTTTAGTAACCGAGACTTTAGTGAACCGGCCGAGGTGACGAGTAGTTTGGGAGTGGCTGAATATGAACCCAATGAGACGGTCAGTGAACTATTCAATCGTGCAAATCGCTTATTATTCAGGATAAAACAAAATGGGAAAAACAATGTCTTATCAGACTAGATAGACAGATTGACTGGCATGCGGTAAAATAGGCCTCTAAACAAGAAAACAGAGCGAAAAGTTAGCAGAATGGATGGACATATGATGCAAAGAAAAGTGATGATTCTAGGGATCCCCTTCGATAATATGACTCGTAAAGAATTCCTGAAAAACTTAAATGAACGACTAAACACGCATCAAAAAACATTTTTAGTGACCGCCAATCCGGAAATCGTTATGTATGCAAAAAATAATAAAGATTATTATGATTTGTTGATGCAGGCAGATTATATCGCGCCGGATGGTATTGGTATTGTTAAAGCCTCTCGTAAATTGGGCACGCCAATTCAAGAACGCGTTCCCGGATTTGAGTTGATGCTCGGTTTACTTGAAATCGCTGATTTAGAAGAGAAAAACGTTTATTTTATAGGTGCTGAAGAAGAAACTTTAGAGCTCACCATTGAAAAGGTAAAGAACAAATGGCCTCATATCAATATTGTCGGTTATCATCACGGGTATTTTGATCATGATGATCCGGAAATGATCGAGAGAGTGAAAAATACTAATCCTGATATTGTATTTGTAGCGTTTGGTTTTCCTAGACAAGAAAAATGGATCAGTCACTATCTTAGCCGAGTATCTCATGGAATAGCAGTCGGCGTAGGAGGTAGCTTTGATGTGTTATCCGGTAAAACGAAGCGTGCACCGAAATTTGTTCAATCTTTTCATATTGAATGGCTGTATCGTTTAATTAAACAGCCCTCGAGATATAAACGTATGGCCGTATTGCCAAAATTTTTGCAGGAAGTTTATAAACAGAATAAGAAGGAAAAAAAAATATGAAAATTGCTCATATAAATGCTGGAAACGAAATCGGGGGTGGCCTTGTACACATCATCTCGTTGCTTAAAGAACTTGAACAGGATGGTGTCGACTTGATTGTCTTTGAGGAAGGTCCCGTAGCTAAAGCAGCGCGCAAAGAGGGTATTCCAGTATATGTTTTTGAACAAAATAACCGCTTTGATATTAAAGTGTTGTACCGTTTACGACAATATATCAAAGAACAAGATTACACAATTGTACACACCCACGGGCCACGAGCCAACGCGCTCATAGCTCTCTTGAATCCTTTTATACACGTGTATTGGATAATGACTGTTCATAGTAATCCTTTATTAGATTTTAAAGATAGAGGAATCAAAGGAAAAGTGTTTGAGACGATTCACCGTCTGACTTTTAAAAGAGCAGATGGCATCATAACTGTTTCCAATGAAATAAAGGAAGTGTTACATTCTTTTAATGTTTCCCCTGATCGCATTAAAGTCATACATAATGGTATAAGATTTTCTGAATCGGCCGAACAGGGTCCCATGATACAATCAAAGGTGTTTACTCTTATTACTGTAGGCAGACTTAATAAAATCAAAGGCTATTCTAACTTGATGGA
This sequence comes from Alkalibacterium sp. 20, assembly GCF_001885615.1. Lineage (GTDB taxonomy): Bacteria > Bacillota > Bacilli > Lactobacillales > Carnobacteriaceae_A > Alkalibacterium. The sequence goes on from NZ_LSRN01000034.1 coordinate 80,227, forward strand.
CGTCTTAAGGACAGTTGAATTTGAAGAGTGGCAATGGGTAATCTGTGGTGACGGTGAAGAAATGGAGACTTTAAAGAGACGTGGAAGAGATTATGATTTGTCTGGGCATTTAAACTTTAAAGGCTGGCTTTCCTCAGCTGAAATCAAGAAAGAATTAAATCAGGCGGACATCTTTATGCTTCCCTCTTTGAGCGAAGGTTTTCCGTTGACTTTACTTGAAGCAGCTGATGTAAACGTGCCTGCCGTTGCCACAGATGTAGGAGACGTCAAAGAAGTGATCAAAGATTCAAGTATGGGGTGGCTCGTTCCCCCAAATGATAACAAAAAAATAAAAGAAGCCCTATTGCAAGCTTATTCACTCTGGGAAAAAAATAAACTAAGTGAAAAAGGAAAAAACCTCCATGCCTGGGCGATACGTTTTTCAATCGAACAACAGGCGAAAGCCGTAAAATCATTTTATCAGGAAATTTTAGTAAAAAACCCAAAATAGAAACTTTTCTATTTTGGGTTTTTGTTTCTTTCTAGCTGTAGGTACGCCGATGATTAATACAGAATAAACGCGATAAGGCGCGAATTATGGTATACTTCAATACGGAGTTACCTTATATAATTAGGAGGAAAAACGATGTTTCAGACCTATGCAGATGATAGCATGGCATTGCATACAGATTTTTACGAATTAAATATGATTTATACTTATTGGAAAAAAAAGAACCACCTAAATAAGGCCGTTTTCGAAGTTTATTATCGGGATAATCCTTTTGGGATTGGCTACACAGTTTTTGCCGGGCTTGAAAGAGTTGTGGATTATATTACAAATCTTAAATTTAGTGAATCAGATATTAAGTACTTAAAAGAAATCAAAGAATTTCCGGAAGACTTTCTAGAGTACTTGGAGAATTGGACATTTAAAGGAACCGTCCGTGCATTTAAAGAAGGAGAAGTTGCCTTCGCCAATGAACCTTTGATTCAAGTTGAAGGCCCCATTGCAGATTGCCAATTAATAGAAACAGCATTACTTAATATTGTTAATTTTCAAACACTCATTGCTACCAAAGCCTCTCAAATAAAGAGTGCGGCAGGTGATGACCCTGTCCTGGAGTTCGGTGCGAGACGAGCGCAGGAGTTTGATGCAGCGATATGGGGATCACGCGCAACTTATATTGGCGGATGCGATGCGACGAGTAATACGAGAGCAAGTAAAATTTTTGGTATACCCGCTTCTGGGACACATGCCCATTCATTGGTGCAAGCTTATAGAGATGAATACGAAGCCTTTAAGGCGTATGCCGAGACACACAAAGACTGTGTTTTCTTAGTCGACACCTATCATACGCTTGATTCGGGCGTGATCAATGCCATACGAGTAGCTAATGAAATGGGCGATAAGATCAACTTTTTAGGTGTCCGCTTAGATTCTGGAGACTTATCGTATCTATCCAAACGTGTAAGACAACAATTAGATGAAGCGGGTTACCCGGATGCAAAAATTTATGTGTCTAATGATTTAAATGCGGAAACAATTTTGAACCTCAAGATGCAGGGAGCAAAAATCGATGTGTGGGGCGTAGGTACCAAAATGATTACAGCCTTTGATCAGCCTGCATTAGGAGCAGTATATAAAATTGTTTCTGTTGAAGGAAACGGCGGAACTATGTATCCAACCTTAAAACTTACAGCGAATGCGTCTAAGATCACCACACCAGGGAAAAAACAGGTTTGGCGTATTCGTTCGCATAATAATGTGAAGCCTGAGGGAGATTACATTGCCCTTGCTGATGAACGTCCCGACCTGCAGGATGAATTGTTTATGTTCCACCCCCAATACACGTATATAAACAAAACATTAGATGACTTTGAAGCACGTCCGCTGTTACAAGATATAATCGTGGAGGGAGAACTGGTTTACAATATGCCTTCTCTTGAAGAGATCAAGGATTATGCAAAAGAGAGTTTATCAGAACAATGGGAGGAACATAAACGCTTATTGAATCCGGAGCCGTATCCTGTTGATTTATCACAAAAATTATATGATGAAAAAGTAGAGACAATTAATTTTTTCAGAGAAATTGCAAAAGAGAAAACAACGATGAATAAATCATTTTTTTAAGATGATTCATATCGATGTTAAAGGAGAGTAGATAGGAAATGATGTCTGATTTACAGAAACAAATAGTAGAAGAAATGAATGTTTCACCTACCATTGATGCTAAAGAAGAAGTTCGCCGATCTATCGATTTCATGAAAGAATACATGCTGAAACACTCCTTTCTTAAAACGTTTGTTTTAGGGATGTCTGGCGGACAAGATTCTACATTACTGGGAAAACTTGCTCAGATAACTGTTGAAGAATTACGAAAAGAAACAGGGGATCAAACGTATTTATTTATAGCTTTAAGATTGCCTTATGGTATACAAGCAGATGAAGCAGACGCAATGGCTGCTATTGACTGGATACAACCAGACAAAATGATGCGTGCAGATATCGAACCATCTGTGGATGCAACTGAAAAAAGTATAGAAGCTAATGATTTGAAAGTAAGTGATTTTAATAAAGGAAATATAAAAGCACGTGAACGTATGAGCGTCCAGTATGCGATAGCCGGCGAAACAAAGGGTGTTGTTTTAGGGACAGATCACGCTGCCGAAGCAGTCACAGGCTTTTACACGAAATATGGTGATGGGGGAACAGATGTCAATCCGCTGTTCCGTTTGAATAAAAGACAGGGCAAACAATTACTTTTAGCGCTCGGTGCACCAAAACACTTGATAGAAAAAGTACCAACAGCTGACTTGGAAAGTGATAAGCCCGGTATTGCAGATGAAGCTGCCTTAGGCGTGACCTATGATGAAATTGATGATTACCTGGAAGGCAAAGAAATAGAAAAAGAATCAGCAGAAAAAATTGAGAAATGGTACCTTCAAACACAACACAAGCGTCACTTACCAGTTACGATCTTTGACGATTTCTGGAAGTAGACGCAACATCGCTGTGTTTTTCAATGAATACAAAGATGTTGCTCATTATTGTTACGCATTAATTTAGCAACAATAAAAAAGGAGGATTCTTTGTGACAAAAGTATACACTAACGCTCATATCTTTACCGGCGAAGGAGAAATTGAAAATGGGTATATCCGTTTCTCTGATGAAATAATCGGTGTAGGTAAAATGGAACATTATACTAAACAAGTAGAGGATGAAGAAGCGGATTTACGCGGCCATTTTATTGTACCGGGTTTTATTGATGTCCACAGCCACGGTGGTTATGGTGTGGATAACATGGATGCGGATGCCGGGAAAATTAGTGACATGACGTATAAAATGTTAGAAGAAGGAATCACTTCATATTTTCCAACAACGATGACCCAATCAGATGAAAAGATTGAAGCTGCTTTAAAAGCAATCGATAAAGCGGCTAGTATGAATCCGATGATTCGTGGCATTCATGTGGAAGGACCGTTTATATCAAAAAAATTCAAAGGCGCTCAGCCGGAAGAATTTATTCGTGTTGCTCAGCTTGATACACTGAAAAAATGGCAGGAATTAAGTGGAGAACGTATTCGCCTCATTACTTATGCCCCGGAAACGGGTGAAGTTTCAGAGTTTGAAGAGTATTGTCAAGATAATGATATCATCTTATCTGCAGGCCATTCAGGTGCGACATACAAGCAACTCAAAGAATCAAAGGCCACGCACATCACACATCTTTTTAACGGCCAATTAGGCTTACACCATAGAGAAATTGGGGTCAGTGGATACGGTTTACTAGAAGACGGCGTAAGCGTTGAAATGATCGTCGATGGGTTTCATATTTCGGAGGAAATGGTAAAACTTGCTTATAAAACAAAAGGTGCGGACGGGATTCAATTGATTACAGACGCTATGCGCGCCAAAGGTTATCCGGAAGGTGAGAGTGAGCTGGGGGGGCAGAAAGTCATTGTGAAAGACAAACAAGCACGTCTAAGCAATGGTTCCTTAGCAGGGAGCGTACTGACCTTTATAGACGCATTCAAAAACATGATGAATTTTACAGGTTGTTCAATGTTAGAAGCGGTCAAAATGAGCTCATTCAACCAGGCTAAAGAGTTTAATTTAACTTCTAAAGGCCAATTATATCCAAGTTTTGATGCAGATATGGTCGTGCTGGATGAAGACTTAACATTAAGACAAACAATCCTAGGAGGAAAAATTAATGAGTTCAACTAAGCCATCTAATATGAAAATTGAGATCGTTAAAAATAAAGAAGAAGGCGCTAAAGTGGCGTTTCAACTTATACAAAAAGCAGCAAATGAAGGCGCAACCGTTTTTGGGCTAGCCACCGGCAGCACACCGGAGACATTATATAAAGAATTAAGATTAAGTGATGTTGATTTTTCAGATAAAATTGCTGTCAATTTGGATGAATATATTGGACTAACGGCTGATCATCCACAGAGTTACAAGACTTTCATGCAGAAGCAACTGTTTAACAAAAAGCTGTTTAAAGAAACGCATATTCCAGACGGTTTGGCACCCGAAGAAACTGAAATAAAACGGTACAATGATATTTTAGAAAAGTATCCCATTGATGTTCAGATTTTAGGTATAGGGACAAATGCTCATATCGGTTTCAATGAACCGGGAACAGCCTTTGATACCGAAACGCAGAAAGTTAAGCTGACGGAAGAGACTATTGAAGCAAATAAAAGTAATTTTGATTCTGAAAAAGATGTACCCAAATTTGCCTATTCAATGGGGATTGCATCCATTATGGCTGCTAAAAAAATCATTCTGATTGCTTATGGTCAAAACAAAGCAGATGCCATCGCGAAAACAGTGAATGGACCTGTTACAGAAGATGTTCCTGCCAGTATTTTACAAAAGCATTCTGATGTCGTTATTATTGTTGATGAAGAGGCGGCCAGCCAGTTATAATCTATGAGGTGTTAGTTAGCTTGTAAGGAAGGAAACATTATGTCGAAAAAAGTACCCGTTTATATTGCCATGCACAATGAATTAAGACAAAAAGTATTATCAAAAGAATGGAATAAAGGTCAAAAAATACCTTCTGAACGTGCACTGGCAACTGAATTTAATGTCAGTCGGATGACGGCTAGACAAGCGGTGAGTTCTTTAGTTGAAGAAGGTTTATTGGAGCGAAAACAGGGTGCGGGGACATTTGTTGCATCGGATAAAGTCAGAGAAAAATTGAGTGGGATCCCAAGCTTTACCGAAACTATTGAAAAACTCGGAAAGACCCCCTCGAGTCAACTTGTTTCTTTTTATACTAAACATGCAAGTGAGAGCGAAGCCGAAAAACTACAAATTAAACAAGATGAAGAAGTATTGGTCATGGAACGCATACGATATGCAGATGACGCCCCCTTATGTTTTGAGGTAGCGACTATTCCTTATCATATTGTAAGTGGAATCAACAAAGAAGATTTGAAACAACACTTATACCAATCGCTTTCAGATATTGGGTACCATGTGGCTCGGGCTGAACAAGTCATATCCGCAACATGGGCATCTGAGTATGTAGCTGATATGTTGAATGTCAAGAGAGAGTCTCCAATTTTAAGATTAAAACAAGTGAGCTACACGCAGGAAGATAACCCTTTTGAATATGTCAGAGCCCAGTATGTTGGTTCCCGTTATGAATTTTTTATTGAAGCGAAGAGTAACTAAAAAGAATGTCTCCTGTCTTTACAAACTAACCGTATGGAAAACATCTTAGGTGTAGTTAATAAAGAGGGGAGACACTCTTTTTTTAATTATTTATTTCATCATTACTGTTTTCTTCGGGTAGTCCTTCTGATGACGGATCTAGTTCAAGGTGTTCACGTAATGTACGTCTAGCTTCGTCTAGTGACTCTTCATAAGGATTCCATACGTACAGGTCATGACCGTAGGAAGGGAAATAAACATATTCTGCAGCTCCAGAGAACTCAACTGATTCAATGTTTTTGCCTGCAGCACTATAATTAGAAGCAACTGTGAGGATTTGCTGACCTGACATATTTGTTTGCAGATTAGGACGAACGGCGTTAAGAATTGGTGTGAGATTAGTGACTGAATTAAATGATAGAAGTTCTTCGATCACTGCCTCAATCACTTCACGCTGACGGTCTTGTCTACCGAAGTCACCTCTTGGATCTTGCTTTCTCATCCGAGAATAGCCGAGAGCTTCTTCGCCATTCAACTTTTGAATACCTTCTTCAATGACAATGGCATCAGCCTTTTCGTTGCTGTCCTGAACAGTGAAGGACAAAGGGGAATCGACAGTTATACCTCCAACGGCATCCACCAGATCGACCAGACCTTCGAAATTCAACGTGGCATAAAAAGAAATCGGAATCGTTAAGTAATCTTCGGCGAAATCGATTAAACCAGTCATACCAGTAATGGGATAAATGGCATTGAATTTTTCTTGTTCGTTGCTGTTAGGTAAAGTGATCAAAGTGTCACGTGGAATCGATAATATCTTTGTTGATTCCTCGCCAGGATTGACAGTGGCGACCATTATTGAATCAGATCGCGTGGCTTCCCCTTCCCCTTCAGCGTCTAAGCCTAGGATGAGGAAAGAGATAGGGTGCAAATCTCTAAGTGAGGCGTCTTGTTCACTGGTGTCTTTTAATTCTTCAGGTGTATCTTCGTTTACATCTTTAAGAAATTCTCTCACTTCATTAGCATAATAACCGGCAATAATACCGAAAGTTAAAAAAACGAGTACGCCTAGAATTAGTGAAAGACGTTTCAGCTTTTTAACTCGCTGTTGTTTATCAATATGTTTATCTGATTGCATGGGGGACCTCTTTTCTAAAGGGGAAAATGAGCAGTATCTCCTTAATTAGTTTAATCTAGTTATCGTTTAATTGCAATTGTATTTTCAAAGTTTAGAATGCTATAATGGGTCCAAAATAGCATGAAAAGAGAATGATAATGTTTGATATGTATATTGTATTGCTCGTTAGTATATTTACGATGATATTCTCACTTATATTAACGCCACTGTTTAAACGACTGGCTGACAAGTGGGACATCGTAGATGATCCGGAGCCAAAAGTAAGAAGAATTCATGAGAAAAGAATGCCGACCATGGGCGGTATAATAATTTATTTGTCATTTTATCTGGCTACCTTTTTCTTAGTACCCATTCCTTATAATCAGTTGATACCTCTATTCGCAGCCTCTTCAGTTATTATTATAACAGGAATCATTGATGATCTGTTTGAATTATCTCCGTTGTTAAAATTACTCGGGATAATCACAGCAGCTAGTCTTATCTATTTTTATGGTGACGTCGCGCTGGAAACCATGACATTTCCGTATTTAGGTACGATAGAATTTGGTTCTTTTCAACTTCCATTTACTATTCTATGGATAGTTGGTTTTACTAACGCCATAAATCTCATAGATGGTCTAGATGGATTAGCCAGCGGGATTTCAATGATTGCCCTAACGACGATGGGAATAATCGGTTTCTTTTTTCTAACCATTGAAGAGATCTCTATTTCTGTGATGATTTTTATTCTAGTCGCTGCCATTGCAGGTTTTTGGCCTTATAATTTTTATCCGGCCAGTATTTTTCTTGGAGATACCGGAGCCTTGTTTTTAGGTTTTATGATAAGTGTGTTTTCTTTACAGGGCCTAAAAAATGCAACGCTTATTTCTCTAGGTCTACCTATCATTATCTTAGGTATTCCTGTAACAGATACCTTATTTGCTATGATTAGACGAAAGCTGAACAAACAATCCATTGCTACCGCAGATAAAAGTCATATTCATCATCGTTTTATGAGTATAGGGTTGTCACATAAGCAAACAGTTTTAGCTATTTATAGTGTGTCTGCCATCTTTTCAATTATCGCCTTGCTCTATAATTTTTCTACACTCATTGGTTCTGTTTTATTGACACTTTTTGTGATCATAGGGGTTATCTTGTTTGTAGAACTCATTGGTCTTGTTGGTGAAGATAAACACCCAATTTTGAATATAATTAAAGCGTTCTTACGAAAATTAAATAAATAGAAAACCTCACGAATTATAGATAATAATAATTCGTGAGGCTTTCTTTAATTTATGGTACTACTTGTGCCTGCGGTAGGTTCTTCATCATACGGCATAGACTCTGACGATGTTTCCGTTTTGTTTAACGAATTTTTTAATTCGTTTTGAATGAGGTTATAACTTTCTGGTTTGATTTCAACTAAATCCATTCCTCGTTCTGTAAAACTGGACCATTCAAAGATATGTGTCGTAATCTTAAATGAGTCGTTTAAACCGGTTTGAGCAATAGCCGTCATATCACGCATCCGCAGATTTGTCTGCATATTGCTGCCTACTGTCTCAGCTATGCCGGTATATTTAGTGAGTGAATCAAAATTTAATGCTTTTTTTATGATAGCTTCAATAATCAACTGCTGGCGATGACCGCGATTCACATCATTATCAAGCTTGCGTGTGCGTGCTAATGCCAACGCTTCTTCACCGTTCAAAGTCTGTAATCCTTTTTCTAGAGCAATCGAACCCAGCTGATCGTTGGAATCCATTTCGTTTATCGCAACAGGAACATCCATTTCAATCCCACCGAGTTCATCTATAATATCCAAGAAAGCGGTGAAGTTAAAGGTCGCATAATAATGTATAGGCACATCCAGCCATTCTTCAACTGTTTGAACCATAGCGCTCTCTTGTCCGACAGCATAAGCCGCATTGATCCGGTCAAAGCGAATGGTTTCGCCTTTGTGTTTAATCGGTACGAAGGTATCTCTAGGGATGGAAACCATATTCATCTCGTGTGTCATCGGGTTAATGGTAGCGTAGATGATAGAGTCAGCACGGGTGGAATCGAGTTGACGGTCTTCATTATTGTCGACACCTAAAAACAAGAATGAAACAGGTTCGTCAATGGGATTAACTTTTTCAATAGGTCCTTGCCGGTCTATCTCGGCGAATGATGCGTCAATTTCATTTCCAATTGTCGCAAAAAGCTTAGCAAAATAAACTGTACCAATCAATATAATTGTAAATAGTGGAATCAAGATACTCAAAATGATGCGTTGCTTTTTTTTCTTCTTTCGATTATTCACGTGTGTTCGAGAAAAATTAGACTGATTAGTTTGATAAGACAATAGGGTTACTCCTTTAAAGTGAGTTGAAAGACGGTCCTTTACTATTATTATGCTAAATGACTCACGTGTCAATATGTGAGGGGAAACTGACTAAATAGAAACAGTCGGTTTTGACAAGCTGTTCATCATTCGCGCTTGTTTTTTACGATGTCATTTATTTTCAATTAGCAACGGGGACTTCTATCCATGCTTTAGCGCCTGTTTCAAAAGTGGCGTTCCCGCTTGTCCAATTGGTTGTTTCTTCCATGAATAGTTCTGCTTTTTCTATAGGGATAAGACAATTATAGGTTACATCTGCTGTATAATCAGTGGAATGGATGGTGTAAGCGGACTCCTCTAATATATTCTGAAGTTTAGCACTCACCGGATAGGCGACGGATACAGCAACAAATTGTTGAAGCTGTTTTTCAACGATTCCAATATGATTGAGCGCTTCGTTCGTGACTTGTCCGTAGGCTCGAATGAGCCCGCCAGCGCCTAATTTGGTTCCGCCAAAATAGCGAGTGACAACAGCCGTGATGTTTTTGACGTTTCTTTTTTTTAAAACTTCCAAGATTGGAACGCCAGCTGTCCCGCTCGGTTCACCATCATCAAAAGCGCGTTGAATGTGATCAGACTCACCAATTAAATAAGCATAACAATTGTGACTAGCTTTAGAATGTTCTTTTTTAATCTGTTCAACAAAAGATACAGCTTCTCCTTCAGATTCGGTGCGCTTAAGTGTGCAAATAAAGCGAGACTTTTTTATATTTATTTCGTGCGAGCCATGTTCACGAATTGTTCGATAATTTTTCATGATTCCGTCCCTTTCATTTAGTCACAAAGTTGGTGTACAATAGAATACATGCTATAGTATAAGGGTGTTTAAACAGGTGATTTTTAAGGAAGTGAGGTGAAAAAATGCGTACAGCCATTGTAACAGATAGTACAGCATACTTAAACAAAGAAGAGTATGAAAAGGATAACGTTTATTTCGTCCCGTTGTCTGTCATTTTTAAAAATGAAGTTTTCAAAGAAGAAGTAGACATTACATCAAATGAATTTTTTGAAAAAGTGAGAGAATGTGAGCAGCTCCCTACCAGTTCGCAACCGACAGTGGGAGAATTAACAACGCTGTATCAAGAATTACAAGATGACTATGATGCCATTATCAGTATACATTTATCCGGTCGAATATCTGGAACATTTCAAAATGCTTATAGTGTGGCCAACTCTTTAGAAGGCATTACTATTTATCCATATGATTCTGAACTAGCCGGTGCCGGACAAGCCTTTCTTGTGAGAGCTGCAATGAAGTTGGCTAAAGAGGGACAATCAATTAATGCAATCATTGACGAGTTAGATAAAATAAAAAAAGAACTAGAGATTTATTTTATTGTTGACGATCTGACTAATTTAATCAAAGGCGGACGATTATCGAGAGCTGCAGGTGGCGTAGCAACGGCGCTTAAAATCAAGCCAGTTCTGACTTTTAGAGCAGGAGAAATTGTTGCTTATGACAAAATCAGAACTAAAAAGAAAGCCTTGAGAAAAATTGAAGGGTTACTCGAAGAGTCAGTATTAAATAAAGACTATCCTATCGTGGCGACGATCGTTCACGCTTATTGTGAAGAAGAAGCGCAAGCGTTTAAGGAACATTTGGAAATCAAGTTTCCTACGGTACGATTTACCTCCAGTTTTTTAGGTCCTGTTGTCGGCGTTCATACAGGGGAAGGCGCCATTGGGATGTCATGGACAAAGGATATCCACTAATTATAATTTGCTATTATACTATTATTTCAAAGCATCAATCATTTGATGCTTTTTTTTTACCCAAAAAAGTGATTTTTTTATTTGTATGTAAATAGTAGTAGTAACCATTTAGTTAAGGGATGAAGAAAAATGCCAGACTATTCGTTAGTATACGGAAGAAGTTTATTGAAAGAAGAAGTTGGTTTCGAACTGACTGAAGAAATAAAGAGTTCTATTTGTGTTGAACCCGCTTTTGTTATTAGTGACGGAAGTAAAAGGTGTGCACGCTGTTCAACGCGTTCTGAATTGTCAAAACCTAATCCATGCATATGTGGGAACCATTGTCTCTATTGCAGAGAATGTATTGCTTTAGGTAAAGTAAGGGAATGCGCTCAGCTGTATTCACTGCCAGAACCTAATCAATATGAATCATACCAAAAACCCTATCTAAAGTGGCATGGGAAATTATCAGAGCAGCAAAGAGAAGCTTCCAAAGTAATCACCGAAAGCATTAGAGAGCATAAAGAATTAGTCGTTTGGGCTGTCGCAGGTGCCGGTAAAACAGAAATGCTCTTTAAGGGGATTCAAGGGGCGTTAGAAAGCAATAAACGTGTCTGCATAGCTTCACCTCGTATTGATGTGTGTTTGGAATTGGCCCCGCGGATGCAACGTGTCTTTCCGGAGATCCCGATTGCTGTATTATACGGGGGAGCAGAAGAAGATTACCGGTACACGCAACTTGTCATTGCGACAACACACCAGTTGTACCGATTTAAAGAAGCTTTTGATGTGGTTATCATCGATGAGGTGGATGCTTTTCCCTATCACATGAATGCAGCCCTTCATTTTGCTACAAAAAAAGCTCGGAAAACGTTGTCAAGCCTCATTTACTTAACGGCGACGCCGGATAAGCCTATGCAGAAAAGAATAAAAAACAAGCTGATAGAGGCAGTTATATTACCAGCCAGATATCATGGGTATGCTTTGCCAGTTCCAGAAGCTGTTTATCAAAGGAGTGATTCGATCAATTACAAAAAAGGCGAGCACACCCGTTTGATTAAACATATGAAGCGATTGATCGCACAAAAAAAGCGTTTTTTGGTCTTCATACCAACGATAGCCTTAATGGAAAAAATACAACCCTTTTTTCAGATGAATTTTCAAAGAGCATCATTTGAATGTGTACATTCCAAAGACGCTGACCGGAAAGAAAAGGTGCAAAAAATGAGGAATGGAGAACTGGACTTTTTGATGACCACGACTATTCTGGAACGCGGAGTTACTTTTGAAAATATTGATGTAATTGTCTGGCGTGCGGATCATCATGTATACACCGAAGCGGCGCTTGTACAAATTTCTGGTAGAGTGGGGAGATCAAAAAATCATCCAACCGGGAATGTGACGTTTTATCATCAGGACTGGACGCGAGCGATAAAAAAAGCGCTGAAACAAATCAGACAAATGAATCGCTTAGCTCAGAAAAGAGGGTTGATCCAATGAGTGTGTGTTTATGGTGCCTTGAAAAGGTTGAAGATAGTTTGTCGTTTGCTAATCTTTTTTACCGTAATGTAATGCCCAGACAAATGTGTGATCATTGTTATAGTCAATTGAAGCCCGTGAGTAAAGAAACTGTAAAGTGTGCCGGATGTGAAAAAATGTCGGAGGATGATCTCTGTCTGGATTGCAGAAAATGGAAAAAAACATATCCGGAGTATGATTTTAAACATCGCAGTTTATTTTATTATAATGAATTTGCCAAAGCTTATATGAAAAAATATAAGGTTATGGGAGATTGCGAACTGTCGTCTTTATTTGCGCTCGAGTTGAAAGCCCACTTGGGACCGCTCTCTAAACAGTCACGTATTATTCCCATTCCGATCAGTCAAGGTAGCAAGCAAACAAGAGGTTTCAATCAAGTTGAACTATTATTAGACAGCGCTGAGATCCCGTATATAAGAGCTCTTGAAAACGTAGGGCAAGGGGAGAAACAGTCCAAGAAAAACAAAGCGGACCGAATGGAAACACAGCAACCATTTATCCTTGAAACTGAGATGGAATCACTTGTTACAGGTGCTTCGGTACTATTAGTTGACGATCTATATACGACAGGACGAACCTTGTTTCATGCTGCCGATGTCTTGAAACAGTATTCACCCAAGCGCATTGAGACATTTTCTCTGTTCAGATAATTTAAGTGGTTCAGTAAAGTGTACTTTCGTTGAGAAAGGGAACGCTATCATGTATAATTAAATCAAGCAAACATAATCGGTTTGCTTGGAGATGGTCTTGGTCAGTGTTTTAAGGTCAAGACTATACTAGATATTGGAAGGGTGAAGTATTATGCTTAGATACAATGTTAGAGGCGAAAACATTGAGGTGACTCAAGCCATAAGAGAATACGTAGAAAAGAAAGTCGGTAAGATTGAGAAATATTTTAATGATGTGCCAGAAGCAAATGCACATGTCAATTTGAAAACTTATTCTGATAAAACGGCTAAAGTAGAAGTCACTGTTCCACTCCCATATGTGGTTTTACGTGCGGAGGAAACTTCCCCAGATTTATATGGAAGCGTCGACTTAGTTGTCGATAAATTAGAACGCCAAATGAGAAAATATAAAACAAAAATCAACCGTAAGAATCGTCGTACACAAGGTGTGGATGTGCCTCAGCCCACTGACTCTGATTTATGGGCAGACTTAAACATGGATGACGACGATGATTTAGAATTAAGCGCATCGATTGTTCGAACAAAACGTTTAAGCCTGAAACCAATGGATGCCGAAGAGGCTGTCCTGCAAATGGATATGTTGGGTCATAACTTCTTTATTTTTGAAGATGCTGATACTAATGGTACTAGTATCGTTTATAAACGTAATGATGGGAAATACGGATTAATTGAAACAGATTAATTTCAACAAAAAGGCGAGCGAATATGCTCGTCTTTTTTTATTGGAAAATTTTGAAACAGTTGTCTATATTTATGGGAACAAGTCTTTTATTTGAACCTGAATAATGGTACAATTATAAGGTATGATATATTCCAGAAGTATAGTAGTAGAAATGAAACGATAGAGGAGATTTGTATTCATGGCTCATTTATTAAAAAGAATATTTGAAAATGATAATAAAGTTTTAAAAAGATATGGTAAGTCAGCTGACAAAATTGAAGCATTAAGTGCTGAGATGAAAGCTTTAAATGATGACGAGTTAAAAGCGAAAACTGTAGAATTTAAAAATCGTTACGCGAAAGGCGAAACACTAGATGACTTGCTTGTTGAAACGTTTGCGACAGTAAGAGAAGCTGCACTCCGTGTTCTAGGATTGTACCCGTTTAGAGTGCAATTAATGGGAGGGATTTCCTTACATGAAGGAAATATTTCCGAAATGAAAACGGGTGAAGGTAAGACCCTTACAGCTACGATGCCTGTTTATTTGAACGCTATTTCGGGCGAAGGCGTACATGTCGTAACGGTCAATGATTACTTGGCAACACGTGATGCAGAAGAAATGGGCGAATTATACAGATGGATGGAATTGACAGTTGGGTTAAACCTGAATGCAAAAACATCTGCTGAAAAAAAAGAGGCCTATCTTTGCGATATCACCTATTCAACGAATAACGAACTAGGATTCGATTATCTTCGAGATAATATGGTCGTTTATAAAGAACAAATGGCTCAACGTCCACTGAATTTCGCTATTCTGGATGAGGTCGACTCGATTTTGGTCGACGAAGCACGAACACCATTGATTATTTCTGGTCAAGCAAACAAATCAACATCCTTCTACACACGCTGTGATTTCTTTATCAAAGGTCTGAAAGAGGAAGAGGATTACACGATCGATTTATCTTCTAAATCCATTTCATTAACTGAAGAAGGTATTGGAAAAGCTGAGAGCACCTTCCATGTAACTAACTTGTATGACATTGAACATCAAGCCTTAGTACATCACGTCGATCAAGCGTTACGTGCGAATTATATCATGTTACGTGATATCGATTATGTTGTGGCTGATAATGCAGTGAAGATTGTTGATCAATTTACGGGGCGTCTTATGGAGGGTCGTCGCTATTCAGATGGCCTGCATCAGGCAATCGAAGCAAAAGAAAATGTTGAGATTCAAAAAGAATCTAAAACAATGGCAACTATTACGTTCCAAAACTACTTCCGTATGTATAAAAAATTGTCTGGGATGACAGGTACAGCGAAAACGGAAGAAGAAGAATTCAGAGAGATTTATAACATGAATGTTATTGCCATTCCTACTAACCGTCCGTTAATTCGTGATGACCGTGATGATTTGCTTTATCCGACGCTTGAAAGCAAATTTAATGCTGTAGCTGAAGATATTAGAGAGCGTCACGGTAAAGGGCAACCTGTACTCGTGGGTACGGTGGCTGTTGAAACATCTGAAGTGATCAGTGATCTCCTTAAAAGAGAAGGCATTCCACACGAAGTCTTGAATGCGAAAAATAACTTCCGTGAAGCTGAAATCGTCGTGAATGCCGGACAACCCGGTGCCGTCACGATTGCAACAAACATGGCTGGACGTGGGACAGATATCAAATTAGGTCCCGGCGTTAAAGAAATTGGTGGATTAGCAGTTATTGGTACTGAACGTCATGAATCAAGACGTATTGATAATCAATTAAGAGGACGTTCTGGTCGTCAAGGAGACCCTGGGGTTTCCCAATTTTACCTTTCTCTTGAAGATGATTTGATGAAACGTTTTGGATCTGAACGTATCCGCATGGTCCTAGAGCAACTGAAAATTACAGAAGATGATGCCGTCATCCAAAGCCGAATGATCAGCCGCCAAGTGGAATCAGCTCAAAAAAGGGTTGAAGGAAATAACTATGACACACGTCGTAACGTACTGAAATATGATGATGTAATGCGTGAACAGCGTGAAGTTATTTACTCGCAGCGTTTAAAAGTGATATTAGAAGAAGAGTCGCTAAATTATGTTGCAGTTCCTATGATCAAACGCACTATAGAACGTTTTGTTCAATTGAATACTCAGCAAGAAGACTCTTCAAAATGGAATTTAGAACACATTGAAGATTTTGCACACACGACCCTGGTTCATCCTGATGATTTATCAGTCGACGATTTAAAAGAGAAATCAGCGAGTCAAATCGAGGGAATTTTAATTGATTTATCTCTGGCAAATTATGAAGAAAAAACATCTCAACTTAATGGGAAAGAACAAGTACTCGAATTTGAAAAAGTAGTTGTCTTGCGTGTTGTTGACAAGAAATGGACAGATCATATTGATCAGATGGATCAATTAAGACAAGGAATTGGCCTGCGTTCATATGGACAATTTAATCCGTTGACAGAATACCAACAAGAAGGTTTCACATTGTTTGAAGAAATGATCGGTGAAATCGAACATGATGTGACTCGTCTGTTAATGAAATCTCAAATCAGACAAAACTTGAAACGTGAGCAGGCAACACCAAATGGTAACAAAAAACAAGTACGTCGCGCAGCCGAGAAACCAGCTCATTCGCATGATGAGGAAGTACACACACGATTGGGATAATATCAAACCTGGAAAAGGAACGGATAGTTTATCTGTTCCTTTTCAGCTATACAAAACGGAGGATAATAATGGAAATAAGTGAAATTACCAATAAATTGAGTGCAGCAAAACATAAAGTTGAAGACTTTAGGGGGTCTCTTTGACTTAGAAAAATTAGAAACAGACATCGCTGAATTTGATCAAAAAATGGCCGATCCCACTTTTTGGGATGATCAAGAAGAAGCGCAAAAGGTTATCAAAGAAGGCAACGAAACAAAAGAAGCTTATCAGACTTTTATAAATATGGAAGAATCGATAGAAGAGGTTGCCATCTTGATCGATATGTTGAAAGATGAAGACGATAAAGACATACAATCGGAAATCGAGTCGAATATAACGCAATTAGAAAAGGTCATCAATCAATATGAATTAGACATGCTCTTAAGTGACCCTTATGATAAAAACGATGCTATTATGGAATTACACCCTGGGGCTGGCGGAACAGAGTCTCAAGACTGGGGCGAAATGCTTTACCGCATGTACACGCGTTGGATAGAAAAAAAAGGACTATCCTACGAGGTGCTTGATTACCAAAGCGGTGACGAAGCAGGAATTAAAAGCGTAACGTTATTGATCAAAGGAACGAATGCCTATGGGTTATTGAAAGCCGAAA
Source organism: Alkalibacterium sp. 20 (assembly GCF_001885615.1). GTDB lineage: Bacteria > Bacillota > Bacilli > Lactobacillales > Carnobacteriaceae_A > Alkalibacterium. Next base: position 97,277 of record NZ_LSRN01000034.1, read on the forward strand.
AAGGGGTACACCGGCTTGTCCGTCTTTCTCCTTTTGATTCAAATGGCCGACGTCATACCTCTTTTGTTTCTATAGACGTTATTCCGGAAATCACCGACGAAATAGATATTGTTGTTAATCCAGATGATATTCGTGTTGATACGTATCGTGCGAGCGGTGCTGGTGGACAGCACATCAATAAAACAGATTCAGCTGTACGTATCACTCATAAAGAAACGGGCCTTGTGGCTGCCAGTCAAGCCGGACGTTCTCAAATAGCAAATAAAGAACTAGCAATGAATATGTTGAAAGCCAAGTTATATCAAAAAGAAATTGAAGAAAAAGAGCAGGAAATGGCAGAAATTAGAGGCGAACAAAAAGAAATTGGTTGGGGTTCTCAAATCAGATCATATGTTTTCCACCCGTATGCTATGGTGAAAGATCATAGAACAAATGAGGAAACAGGAAATACTGATGCTGTTATGGATGGAGAAATCGATCCATTCATCAATGCTTATTTAAGGTTAACGATGAATAGATAAAAAGTGATTAATGATTAAATGCAGGCTTCTGATATGGAGGTCTGTATTTTTATTAGGAAGATAATCCGGTATTGTCATATTTTAGACAAAAAAAACAAGAAAAATAAAGGTAAGACTAATGTTGTAATAGTGTGTAACGCTTCCCATTTTAAGTGATTATAAAGCAATAAAATGGTTCGTTATACTGTCTAATCGTTATTTAAAACGCTTGAAGTGGTGAACGTAGGCAAAGAGAGGTTTGTTCTATCAAACTTTTATTTTTTAAAAAAACAGAAATGTTACGTTGAAACAATATTGTAATTTGTTTAAAACAGACATGTGTAAAAATGATGATATACTATGTATGGTTCCAAAAAGCAAGAGGAAATAGTTATAGGTTGCTTACCAGATTAGAATAAAAATCTAAAATAGATAGGTGATATAATTAATGATAGAGATGAAAAATGTCTATAAAAAATATCCCAATGGCATCACTGCTATTAATGGGTTGGACGTAACGATCGATCAGGGAGAATTTGTCTATATTGTGGGCCCCAGTGGTGCAGGTAAATCAACATTCATAAAAATGATCTACCGTGAAGAGCTGCCTACAAAAGGAACAGTCAAAGTGGGTAAATTTGATTTAATGAATTTGAAGAATAAAAAAATCCCGTTTTTAAGACGATACGTAGGCGTAGTATTCCAGGATTTCAAATTATTACCGCGTTTGACTGTGTTTGAGAACGTTGCGTACGCTATGCAAGTGGTCGGTAAAAATCCTAAGAACATCAAAAAAAGATCATTAGAAGTTTTAGAATTAGTTGGATTAAAACATAAAGTGCGCATGTTTCCAAATGAACTATCAGGAGGAGAACAGCAACGTGTTGCGATTGCCAGAGCGATAGCTAATATGCCACGTATACTCATTGCAGATGAACCAACAGGGAACTTGGATCCGGAAACGGCAGCGGGCATCATGGATTTACTTGAAGAAATCAATAATCATGGGACGACGATTATTATGGCAACGCACAACAGCGAAATTGTTAACCGCGTGAGACATCGTGTCTTGGCTGTTGAAAATGGACGTATTGCCCGCGACCAGGAAAGAGGGGAGTACGGTTATGAAATTTAGAGCAGCAGGAAGACATATAAAAGAATCATTTAAAAGTATTAAACGTAATGGATGGATGACATTTGCAGCTATCAGTGCTGTTGCTATTACACTATTATTAGTGGGGAGTTTAATTGCTCTCTTAATGAATGTAAACAAGCTAGCGTCAGATGTTGAAGAAGACGTCAGCGTGAGAGTGTATGTTGCAACCGGAACGGAAGAGTCAGAACAAGAAGCTTTGAGAAGTGAATTGGATGAAATCGATAATATTGAATCTATTGAGTTTTCAAGTAGAGAAGAAGAACTGGATAATGTCATGGGAAGCTATGGCGAGGAATTCGGACTATTTGAAGGGGACGACAACCCTTTACATGATGTATTCATTTTAAATACGTCATTGCCCGAGTATACTTCAGTAGTAGCTGAAGAAGCTGAACAGTTAGGTTCTGTGGTTGATAATGTTAACTACGGTGGAGCAGAAGCTGATCGACTCTTTGAATTGATGGGAACAGTAAGAAATGTCGGAGCCGTTATAATCGGTGCGCTGATATTCACAGCTGTCTTCTTAATTTCCAACACTATTCGAATCACTATCTTTTCAAGGAGAACAGAAATCGAGATCATGAAATTAGTAGGTGCAACAAACTGGTTTATTAGATGGCCATTCTTGATCGAAGGTGCACTGATCGGTTTTGCTGGAGCGTTGATCCCTGTATCGATTATTTCTTATGTTTATTTAAGAGGGTTTGATACATTAATGGGATACCTATCGGGCACATATTTCAGTTTATTACCGCCTAACCCATTCTTAATTCAAATCGTTATATTACTTCTAACTATTGGTATAGTTATAGGAAGCGTTGGATCATCATTGTCAATCAGAAAATTCTTGAAAGTTTAATTTAAAAGAGGGGAATTTTCCCCTCTTCCTACATATAGTCAGAAAAGCAGATAAGAAAAAAGCCAACGTGGATAAAAAAAGTATCTAAATGAATTGTAAGAAGCGTTTTAAATTCATCTCCAGGATGTTTATTTTTCTACTATCAATTCGGGCCCATTTACCATGTCGAAGGATATGCTTGGGTGCTCATACAGCGGCGGGTGCGGCTTTTGGCTCACTTGCACCTGATAAGTTGCCTTAGATGTGTTGCCAGATTCGGACGTCCTTAAATCTTAGTGTATAAATAAAACTCCTTATGTGAGGTCATACCGTCACATCGGGAGTTTTTTTGTACAAACAAAGTAAGTTATGTTTTAATATGATAAAATGAGATAAATATAGATTCGAAGGGATGAAAAATATGACATTGTTTCAAAATATCTTGCTGGCACTTTTGTTATTTTTATTGCAACCAACGTTTATCATTGGTGTCGTTTTAGCACTCTTATCCAAAAATAGACGTTTCAAGTACTCCAGAAGTAAGCTCAGAACGACTGTGTATAAAGAAAATTATGAGATCAAAAGATTAATAACGTGGGGTCTCATTCCTGGAGCAGTCATATCCTTGTTTTCAGTGGGTATAGGTATGCCGGTTACGATTGACTGGATCATAATCTATCATATTGTGACATTGTTATTTTTAGGTTTAGGCTATAGATTCATTCATCCAATCTTTACGTTTAGTACGGCGAGTTTGGTTGTATTAGGCTTGAGTTATTTTGTCACAGAAGCGTCATTATTTGGCGATATCCTGGAACAATGGAACAGTCCTATATTAAGTCAGACATCGACGAGTTTAGAAAGTACTCGAGTGATACTCGTTTTAGTTGTTTTGCTATTGATGAGTACTATAATTGTTTTGAACAAAGGAAATATGAATCAATTTGTCCCAAGATTTATGAAAACAAAACGTGGTAAGCTAGTAGCCAGGTACCGTATGAAACCTTTATGGCTGATTCCTCTGGTCGTTGTTGTACCGGGAGAAACGTTTACCGCTCTCTTTGATTGGTGGCCCGTTTTTTCAATGGGCAATCAAACCTATTCATTTTTGATCATACCTGTACTTTTAGGTTTCAGATACACCGTGCAGGCACAACTTCCTTCTGAAGCGAAACAGGCCATCATTAAGGATTTTTCACTACTTAGCGTGTTAAGCGTCCTGCTAGTGGGACTGACATTTTGGATTGAAGAATTCAGTGCAATTGGCCTAGTTGTGATGCTTGTTGGAGGCGTTTATGTGTTGTATAGACATAGACAGCGAGAAAGGAAATGGGCATTTAAATTCGGACCAGATCAAGATGGATTGCGTGTCGTAGCAGTAAGACCAAACAGTCCAGCCGAGAGAATGTCAATTGAAGTAGGGGATGTTCTTGTAGAATCGAATCAGATAAAATTGACCTCTTCTGAAGACCTTACTGAATCGTTGTTTAACAATCGCTCATATAGCAAACTTAAATTGAAACGATTGGATGGGGAACTTGTCATAGCTGAAACGCCTATTTATGAAGAAGATGCTCATGATTTGGGACTTGTAACATTGGAAGAAATCGAATACTAAACTTATTAACTTCTCAGTTGATGTCATTATTAAGGTTTAACCTTTAGTAATAACGTTAACGGAGAGGTTTTTTTTATGATGGAAAAAGGAATGAAAAAATGGTATCATGAACATATGAACATACATACATATGAAAGTGGTGTAAAGATGGAAATCGGAAATGAAACACTTGAAGATGCGGCATTATTGTTTAAAGCATTAAGTGATCCTCATCGGTTAGCCGTTGTTTATTATTTATCGTTAAATGATATGAATGTAAATACGATAGCAGATAATCTGAATATGGAACAATCGGCAGTCTCGCATCAACTGAAAATCTTAAAAGCCGCAAGACTTGTAAAATCACGCAGAGAAGGTAAGACTCGTATCTACTCTATAATGGATGAGCATGTTTATGAACTGATCAACCAAGTCGTCACACATGTTCAAGAAAAGAGGTAGAAAAATGACCGAATACAAATTACATGGGTTACATTGCAACAACTGTTCTATAAATTTAGAAAAAAAACTGAATAAATTCACATCTAATTCTGCCGTTAAAATAGATTTTGAAAATAATAAACTGACGCTAAATGAAACGGATGCGGCTATCGAGCAGATAAAAAAAGTCTTGGAATTTGAAAAAATCACGATGTCAGACATGGATGCTGATAACGAAAATACTCATAAAAGCAAAGAGGGACATTCCCATCAAGGACACCACCATGGTATAGAGTCTATAATGAATCAAGAAACGTCAAAAAAAATGATGTTTGTATTCAGCTTGAATTTATTCTTTTCAGCCATCGAATTCGTCTTTGGTTTTCTGTTTAACAGTATTGCTATTATGACAGATGCCATTCATGATCTGGGTGATGCGCTGTCTATTGGATTAGCCAGTTACTTTGAAAGAATCTCCACAAAAGAAGCGGATGATCAATATAGTTTTGGGCACCAGCGATTTTCTTTATTAGGTGCTTTAGTTACTTCTGTCATTTTATTAGGCGGCTCGATGGTGGTTCTCTTTAATGCTGTCCCACGTTTACTGAATCCGGAGCCTGTCAATCATGAAGGCATGTTTTGGCTCTCCATAGCTGCGATTGTAGCAAATGGTTTTTCTGCCTGGTTAATGAGTCGCGGGGAGTCGAATAATGAATCCTTGATCAACCTGCATATGATGGAAGATGTTTTAGGTTGGGTTGGTGTCTTATTAGTCAGTGTTGTTTTAAATTTTACAGACTGGTACTTCTTGGATCCCTTACTGTCCATAGCTATAGCGGGATTCATTGTGTATAAAACGTGGCCTCTATTCAGAGAAACGATTGAAATATTTTTAGATGCGACACCTAAACACTTGTCTCAAAAAAAGATAAAAGAAACCATTCTTTCGATTGAAGGGGTAACGAACGTCTCACATTTACATGTTTGGTCTGTCGATGGCAAGGAACATGCTATGACGATGACAATCAGTACAGCAGTGTCAGATATGCATGAAATCGAATCAATCAAGAAGAAGGTTAGAAAAGCTTTGTCAAACTATGCTATCCACCATTCGACAATTGAGATCGTCTATGATCCGGAAAATATATTAACAGAGGATTAATGGTTGAAAAGGGACAGCGAAGTTGATAATATAAGGTGAATTCGACATCAAAAGGGGAGATAATTATGGGAATACATGAATATTTTAAGAGTTTGAGTGATCTAGAAAAAATATATCGTTGTCCAGGAAAATTTAAGTATGAGGAACATTCTGTTGCAGAACATTCCTTTAAAGTGACCAAAGTTGCTCAATTTCTGGGAACAGTTGAAGAAAATAGAGGCAATAAGGTGAACTGGAAAGCCTTATATGAGAAAGCTCTGAATCATGATTATGCAGAAATTTTTATTGGGGATATCAAAACACCCGTCAAATACGCAGATCCTGATTTGCGAGATAGATTGGCGCATGTGGAAGAATCCATGACGCAGCACTTTATACAGCAAGAGTTTCCGGAAGAATTCCAGTCCATTTACCATGAACGACTAAAAGAAGGAAAAGATGATACTTTGGAAGGGAAAATTTTATCAGTCGCGGATAAAGTCGATCTGTTATATGAGTCTTTTGGTGAAATACAAAAAGGAAATCCAGAATCGCTTTTCACAGAAATTTACCAGGAATCATTAGATACGATTCTAAAGTTCAAAGAAATGGCGAGTGTGCAATATTTTCTAACAGAGATATTGCCTGATTTACTTAAGGGTGAGTTCACCAATCAAGCGGAACTAGAAAAAATATCTAGAGCGATTCTAAAGAATCACGAAGTAGAACAGACATTCGCAATAGACGAGTGAATATGTTAAAATTAATAATGGAAGAGAGGAAAGAGTCCGACTCTTTCCTCTTTTTTAGTAGCGATTCAGAGTCTAATAGTCGCATAACTCGATTAAAAACCTTACAATATGAATAAGAGAATGGTAAACCTAGAGACGATAAATAAAGGTAGGATGAAAGTATGGCTAACGATAAAATTGTAGTACGTGGTGCACGTTCGCATAATTTAAAAAATATAGATATTACTATTCCGCGAGATAAACTGGTTGTGATGACGGGTTTATCAGGGTCAGGGAAAAGTTCCCTGGCGTTTGATACGCTTTATGCGGAAGGACAGCGTCGATATGTTGAATCACTGTCTTCATATGCCAGACAATTTTTAGGTCAAATGGATAAACCTGATGTGGACAGTATTGAAGGACTCAGTCCGGCAATTTCTATCGATCAGAAAACAACAAGTAATAACCCGCGGTCAACCGTTGGAACGGTCACTGAAATCAATGACTTTTTGAGATTGATGTATGCAAGAATCGGAAAACCGATTTGTCCAAACGATGGAACCGAGATAGCAAGTCAGTCCATTGAACAAATGGTCGATCGTATTTTGGAATATCCGGAAAAAACACGTCTTCAAATTCTTGCTCCCGTAATAAAAGAGAAAAAAGGACAGCACAAAAAAGTGTTGGAGAAGATAAAAACTGAAGGCTATGTCAGACTCAGAATCGATGGTGAATTGGTTGATATTGATGAAGAGATTGAGTTGGATAAAAATGTCAATCATTCCATAGATGTCATCATAGACCGTATAGCGATTAAAGAAGGCATTCGCTCTCGTTTGTTCGATTCTCTGGAAGCTGCTTTGCAGTTGGGGGAAGGATACGTTATAGCAGATGTCATTGGCGAAGAAGAAGTGCTTTTCAGCGAACATTATGCCTGCCCGGTATGCGGCTTTACGTTACCGCCGCTGGAGCCACGTCTGTTTTCATTTAATGCTCCGTTTGGGGCCTGTTCAGAATGTGATGGACTGGGTACGAAGCTCGAAGTAGATATCGATCTAGTTGTGCCGGACAAAATGCTTTCCTTAGATAAAGGCGCATTACTTCCTTGGCAGCCCATTAGTTCAAGTTATTATCCACAGATGTTATCGCAAGCATGTGAAGCGTTTGACATCGATACAACGATACCTTTTAAAGATTTACCCAAAAAACACAAGGATATTGTATTGAACGGATCTAAAAATAAAAAGTTTCATTTTCATTATAAAAATGATTTTGGAAGTGTCCGTGATACGATGATTCCATTTGAAGGTGTAATGCCTAATGTAAATAGACGATACCATGAAACGAATAGTGACTATACACGTAAGGTTATGCAACAGTATATGACCGAATTGGAGTGTCTTGTTTGTCATGGGAAACGTTTAAACGAGGAAGCCTTAGCCGTTAAAATAGAAGGAGAAGATCTTGGTGACATCAGTCAGCTTTCTGTGGAACATGCATTGGAATTTTTTGATAACTTAAATCTTTCCTCCAAAGATGCAACCATAGCCAAACCTATAAACAAGGAAATAAAAGAACGGTTGTCATTTTTGAAAAATGTCGGACTTGATTATTTAACCTTAAACCGTAAAGCGGGAACGCTATCTGGCGGTGAAGCCCAACGGATTCGTTTAGCCACTCAAATCGGGTCAAACTTATCAGGTGTCCTTTATATACTAGATGAACCATCTATTGGATTGCATCAGCGAGATAATAATCGTCTGATCGATTCCCTGAAGAAAATGAGAGATTTGGGCAATACTTTGATTGTTGTGGAACACGACGAAGATACCATGCGTGCGGCGGATCATATTATTGATATTGGTCCGGGAGCAGGAGAAAAAGGTGGAGAAGTAGTCGCAACAGGAACAATAGACGATATCATGGCAAATCCGGATTCGATCACTGGTGCCTATTTGTCAGGAAAAAAAGAAATACCTGTACCAAAAACCAGACGAACCAACAAAGAAGGTTATATTAAGATCAAAGGTGCGCAGGAAAACAATCTAAAAAATATTGATGTTGATTTTCCCTTAGGGCTCTTTGTTGCTGTAACTGGCGTCTCCGGTTCGGGTAAGAGTTCGTTAATAAATGGAATCCTGCATAAAGCTTTGGCAAGAGAAGTCAGTCGTTCTAAAAAGAGACCAGGTAAATTCAAGTCAATTGAAGGACATGAACAACTGGAAAAAGTGATCGATATCGACCAGAGTCCGATCGGGCGCACACCAAGAAGTAATCCAGCCACATACACGAGCGTTTTCGATGATATTCGTGATTTGTTTGCAAAGACCAATGAAGCTAAGATGCGCGGATATAAAAAAGGACGGTTCAGTTTTAATGTAAAAGGAGGACGCTGTGAATCGTGCAGAGGTGATGGGATATTAAAAATCGAAATGCACTTCTTGCCTGACGTTTATGTTCCGTGTGAAATATGTCATGGGACACGTTACAACTCAGAAACGCTGGAAGTGAAATATAAAGGAAAAAATATTGCTGATGTATTAGGGATGACAATCGATGAAGCTGTTAGTTTTTTTGCCAATGTCCCGAAAATCGAACGTAAAATGCAGACGATCATAGATGTAGGCTTGGGCTATGTGAGGTTGGGACAACCTGCCACTACGCTTTCCGGTGGGGAAGCTCAGCGTATGAAGCTGGCGAGTGAGCTGCACAAAAGACAGAATGGTCATAACTTTTATATTCTTGATGAACCGACGACCGGTCTGCATGCGGATGATATAGCTCGACTACTGCAAGTTCTAGATCGTTTAGTAGAAGCGGGGAATACAGTGCTTGTCATCGAACATAATCTGGATGTCATAAAAGTGGCAGATCATATCATAGATCTTGGTCCAGAAGGTGGCGAGGGTGGAGGGTATGTTATTGTAACAGGAACTCCGGAAGAGGTTGCTCATTGTAAAGAGAGTTATACAGGTCAGTATTTGAGTAAGATGCTGAATAGACACTAAAGCATGATTTTCATTTGTTGATTTTCCTCGAGAATAATTAGTTTAGTTATTTTTAATACAAACATCAGTCGTAAGTCCTATGACAATCCAAAATAGATGGTGCATAATAATTATAGAACGTGTGGAACTATTGTGCATCGATTAAAGGAACCCATATAGGAGGGCTTTGAATGAACGAAAAAGAACGTATCATAGACTTAATGAAAAAAGGTATTTTATCTACTGAAGAAGGCTTAGACTTACTCGAAAATACAATCGATAAAGAAGGCAAAAAAGTAGAAGCTGAAGAATTTGCTGAACAAGAGGATCAGCCTGTTGAAGAAAAAACTGAAACAGAATCAACACAACATCAAAAAGAGGCTGAAATTGAACTCGAAGCATTGGTCAAAGAAATTAATGAATGTTCAGTTGAACTAGATAATTTGAACCAGCAGCTCAAAGAAGTTGATTCAAAAATAGGTGAAAAAAACTCTGAATTGAATAGCCTGAAAAAAAACAGTCACTTAGACATTGAAGATAGAAAACTAGCCATTTCAGAAGAAATTCAACTTGTTCAAAAAGAATTAGAGTTGATCAAACAACTGGATGAAGTGGACAATACCAATGAAATTATCGCATTGAGAAATAAAGTTGATAAACTTTCTCAAGAACTGGAACGTGTTGAAATGACTGAACAGGACTTTGAAGAAGATGCTCGTATCAAAGAGCTGAGTGATGAGATTTCTCAGCTGGAAAAGAGAAAATTAGAACTAACTGATAGAAAAAATGAGTGTGTCAAACAGTTGAACCGTTCAAAAGTCAAACAGTGGACACTTAAAGCTAGACAAGTGACAGCTGATTTCGAAATTCCGGAAGATTGGAAAAAAGAAGCCAGTGAGGAATTGTCAAAAGCAGGTAAACGTATTGAAGAAGCCAGCAAAGAGATGTCGACACTATTTAAAAAAAGAGTGAAAGAAGCCTCCGACAAAGATGTGAAAGATACGATTCGGACATCTTTTGATAATGTGCTCGATAATTTTGATTGGAAAAATGTCAATTTGAAATTTCCAACCTTGGCTTCCAAAGAGTATAGTAAAGAATGGGCATTTGATGAGTCGACAGCAACCATTTTAGATATTAAAATCGCAAATGGAAAAGTCACTATAAACAAAGGGAACACGCAAACAATAACATTATCTGCAAAAGGAAAACTGTATGGAAAAATGGATGAAGAGACACCGGAAGAATCTTTTGATATACGTAGTACTATTTCTGCAGATGAGGACAAATTAATAGTCCACGTTCCCAATAAACGTATCTATGTTGACCTAACGCTTACCTTACCGGAAAGAACGTATGATTATTTATCCATCAATACCCTAAATGGTAACGTACTGGTCACTGACATTGAGGTTAAAGATGTCTATGCTAAATCAACGAATGGGTCAATCAATTTTGAAAAACTGAGTGGAACAATGTTGGAAGCTAAAGGATCGAATGGTTCGGTAACGATAAAAAACAGTCAATTAAAGGATCTGCTTGCCAGTTCAGTAAATGGTTCTCTTGTATATGATGGAACGATTAAAAGTGGAGATCTTTCTACTACGAATGGCGAGATAAAAGTTACTGTAAGGAATAGTACAATTACTAGACTTAACGCAACGACGGTCAATGGAAACGTGAAACTGGCTATTCCTGAAAATATCACTTTAGAGGGACAGGCAAAAACGACATTCGGTAAAATAAAAAGTCGATTAAGTGAAGTTGAAGTTAACGAAAAATCAGAAAATATGAAACGATATAAAAGAGTGGTTGATGAAACGTCGTTTGATTTTAATGCAACGACCACAACGGGTAATATTTTGCTAAAAGATACAGATACTCAATAAAAAGAAATGAGGGTCAAACTATGAAAAAATTAGCAAAGTCAAAAAAAAATGCAGTGATTTTTGGAGTGTTAGGTGGCATGGGAGAGTACTTTAATATAGATCCCGTATTGCTTCGTGTGGTTGTTGTTGTGGCAACTTTCGTTGGAGTAGGCGCGACTATTCCTATTTATCTCTTATTAGCGCTTGTTATGCCTGATGAAAATGGAGAGTCTCAATCAGAAAACAAACCACGAACCAATTCACCTTTTGGCCAATTTAATGAAAAACCTAAAAGAAAAGAAGCGGAAAAGGTTGAAGAAGATTGGAGTGACTTTTAGTCGATGAAATGGTGGCAACGTATTTTAGCTAACACTTTGATTTTCCTTGCCTTAGCAGGCTTTTTAGAAGGGTTTATTATTTCGTCATGGACGACTGCTTTGCTGGCCGCAGTTGTTTTTGGGATACTAAATGTACTGATTAAACCTATCCTTGTAATTTTATCTTTACCAATAACTATCCTGACATTAGGATTATTCTATTTTATCATTAATGGTTTGATGTTATGGTTTACAGCCGCCTTGGTAAGTGGGTTTGGATTTAGTTCATTCACTCTCGCGCTATTTGTAGCCATAATCGTATCAGCATTAAATGCATTTTTTAACACTAATTAATTGAAAAGGTTTAATGTAGTCTTACTACGTTAAACCTTTTTGTTTATATCGATATTGTTTTATTCTATTATGGCTTACTCAAATATGATATGATTAGGATATGTTTTTATCAATGATCAAAGGAGAAAATCAATGACTGTATCAGTAAAAATACACGAGTTAGTAGATGCGATGGATGATATTCGCGTTGTTGTTGGCGAAAACAACTTGGATAGAGCAATCACGATCAGTGATTTATCAAGACCCGCATTAGAACTCACAGGATATTTCAGCTTTTATCCTCAAGATAGAATACAATTATTAGGTAAAACAGAATTATCATTTGCTAAAAAAATGACAAGTGATGAACGTTATATTGTGATGAAGCGTATGTGTCAAGCTGAAACGCCGGCTTTTCTGATTTCACGCAATATGGAACCGCCGAAAGAGCTCTTAAAAGCTGCTGAAGAAAAGGGCATACCGGTGCTTCTCTCAAAACGTTCTACTACACGTTTATCCTCAAACGTGACTAATTTTTTAGAAGAACGATTAGCCGAACGTATCTCCCAACACGGTGTGCTGGTCGATATTTATGGTATGGGTGTATTGATCATAGGAGATTCGGGCATAGGTAAGTCAGAAACAGCGTTAGAGCTGATTCAACGGGGTCATCGTTTAGTTGCAGATGACCGAGTGGAACTGTACATGATGGATGAAAGACGCATCATAGGAGAACCACCTGAAATCCTGAGAAATCTGATCGAAATCAGAGGTATTGGCGTAATCGATGTAGTGAACTTATTTGGTGTTGGTGCTATTCGTTTACAGAAAACGGTTGATCTAGTGATCAATTTAGAACACTGGGATCGTAATAAGCAGTACGATCGCTTAGGTTACAATTTGGATAAAATGCGCATCTTTAATGTAGATATTCCTAAACTTTCGATTCCTGTTCGAGTAGGACGAAATTTGTCAATAATTATAGAAATCGCAACGATGAACATCCGTGCCAAAGAAATGGGATATGATGCTACAAAAACTTTTGAGAATAATTTGAATAAACTAATTGAGAAAAATTCTCAAGAAGACTAGATGGAGGATTAAGGATGCAGATGATTATAGGTAACATAGATCCGATTGCTTTTAGACTAGGACCAGTAGAAGTCGCTTGGTATGGTCTGATTATCGTTATTGGGATGTTTTTAGCTGTGTGGCTCAGTATGAGAGAAGCCAATAAAAGAGGTATAGGCGAAGATTTTATTGTTGACCTTGCTTTTTGGATAATACCAGCAGGTATTTTAGGCGCAAGATTGTATTACGTGTTGTTTGAATTACCGACCTACTTAGCCGATCCAATCCGTATGTTTTATTTCTGGGAAGGTGGTTTGGCAATTTATGGCGGGTTGATACTTGGGTTTATAACGCTGTATTGGTACAGCCAAAAAAATAATGTGCCTGTCTGGCTTTTAGTAGATATTCTAGCACCACATGTCATGATTGCTCAAGCAATAGGAAGATGGGGTAATTTTGTCAATCAGGAGGCTCATGGTAGGGAAGTTAGTCGTGGATTCTTGGAAAGACTTCAATTACCTGAATTTATCATTGAACAGATGAATATCGCAGGGAATTATTATCATCCGACATTTTTGTATGAATCCGTGTGGAATGTTATCGGCTTTGCAATTTTAATGGTGTTAAGAGCTAAAGATAATGTATTAATTAGAGGAGAAGCCTTTTTAGGTTATATTGCCTGGTATGGCTTAGGCCGATTCTTTATTGAAGGCATGCGAACAGACAGCTTGTATATCGGTGGTTTCCGAGTTTCACAACTATTTTCATTAGTGTTATTTATCGCCGGAGTTGGACTAATCGTCTACAGACGATTTTATGCTTATCCAAGACCGCCTAATTATACTGAAGGTATTGAGCCGGAAAAAACATTTCAGGAAAAAAAGAAGAAATATGATCAAAGAAAAAATTAAATGTAACGATTAGATCCTGTTATTTGAAGGAGCGATTAAAGTGGGAAGTAAAATTGCGGTCTTAGGTGCTGGCTCTTGGGGCAGTGCATTGGCAAATGTTTTAGTTGAAAATGGTCATCACGTTAATTTATGGACCAGAGACGAAGCACAGCAAAATGAGATCAACACACAACATACTAATACACATTATTTACCAGAATTCAAATTTCCAGATGTAATTATGGCAACGACTGATTTGGAAATAGCCATTCAGGATGTCGAAGCTATTCTCTTCGTTATCCCAACAAATGGGATGCGAGAACTCTCGCAAAGAGTCAATGAATTATTAGATAGAAAAGTGACGATCATCCACGCTTCCAAAGGTCTCGAACGTCACACACATAAACGTATTTCCACGATTATTGAAGAGGAACTCTCTTCAGAAAACATAAATGGTATTGTTGCTTTATCTGGACCGAGTCATGCTGAAGAGGTGATAAAAGGTGATTTAACCACAATCACAGCGGCATCCACTCATATAGATAGTGCACGCTATGTTCAATCTTTGTTTATTAATGATTACTTCCGCGTCTATACGAATAAAGATATTATCGGAGTAGAGATCGGAGCAGCATTAAAAAACATTATCGCGATCGGTGCTGGAATCATCGCTGGACTTGGTTATGGGGATAACGCAAAAGCAGGCCTCGTCACGCGTGGCCTGGCTGAAATCAGTCGCTTAGGCATTGAGCTAGGAGCAGATCCCTTAACATTTATGGGGCTCAGTGGAGTGGGCGATTTGATTGTGACCTGTACCAGCCCACATTCGCGTAACTGGAGAGCTGGATACCAATTAGGTAAAGGCGAAAAAATTGAATCTGTCCTGGAAAATATGGGAATGGTTGTTGAGGGTGTTTCTACCACACAAGCCGCTTATGAATTAGCAAAAGAATATGAAATTGAAATGCCCATTACTGAAGCACTATACGAAGTGCTATATAATGAGGCTGAAGTTAAATTTGTTATACTAAATCTTATGCAACGAGAAGGAAAAGCTGAATAAGGTGGCGTGTCTTACCACAGTATAAAGGAGTAGAGAAAAATGAAAAAAGTAAGGAAAGCTATTATTCCTGCTGCAGGATATGGTACCCGGTTTTTACCAGCAACAAAAGCAATGCCTAAAGAAATGATTCCAATTGTTGATAAACCAACGATTCAATTCATTGTTGAAGAAGCTATTGCATCCGGTATCGAAGATATCCTGATTATTACGGGTAAGCTAAAAAGACCAATTGAGGATCACTTTGATTCCAATCCAGAATTGGAAGCAAGTTTACGTAAAAAAGGAAAAGAAGAGTTGCTTGAACTTGTAGAAGAAACAACTGGACTCAATCTTTACTTTGTCAGACAACCTTATCCACTGGGACTGGGACACGCTGTATTGCAAGCGAAAGCTTTTGTTGGAGATGAACCTTTCGTCGTTATGCTGGGCGATGATATCATGGCTGATGAGGTTCCGTTAACTAAACAGTTGATCGAAGGGTATGAACGAACACATGCTTCCAATATTGCGGTCATGCGTGTTCCTCATGAAGAAACTTCAAATTATGGGATAATCGATCCCGAAGCAGAAGTGGAAGAAGGATTATATAATGTCCGTAAGTTTGTTGAGAAGCCTAATCCTGAAGATGCTCCGAGTGACTTAGCAATCATCGGGCGTTACTTACTTGTGCCGGAAATTTTTGATATCTTGGAAAAAATCGAACCAGGTGTGGGTGGGGAAATCCAACTGACTGACGCCATTGATGTACTGAATAAAACGCAACGCGTCTTTGCTAAAGAATTTAAAGGTGAACGTTACGATGTCGGAGACAAGTTCGGTTTTTTGAAAACAACGATCCAGTATGGCTTGAAACATCCTCAAGTCAAAGATGATTTGAAACAATACATTTTAGACTTAAGCAAAGAACTTGAAACAGGAGCAATAGAAAATAGTATGGAACCAGAAGTACACGAACTTGAGGATAATAAAGAGAATGATGAATAACTAAATCTTAGTAGGATGACCAGACAGACCGAGCAAGCTCCTTTTATAATGAACAGGAAGAGTCAGGACTGTTTATTGTGATAGGAGTTTTTCATGCTTGACAAATGATGGAATTCTGGTAAGATGTATAAAGTAAAGAAACTTACAAAAAGTAAGTAAAGGAATAGATAGCATAAAATAAAATTAAACTATGATGAATTATTTGATGCTAGTTGAGAGGAGCATGTTTGAATGGAAGACGTAAAAACAATTTACGATGTTATTGTGATTGGTGCAGGTCCAGGAGGATTAACCGCCGGATTATATGCCTCTAGATCAAACTTGAAAACATTGATGTTAGAAAAAGGAATTCCTGGTGGCCAAATGAACAATACAGCTGAAATCGAAAACTATTCTGGTTTTAAAAGTATTGTGGGTCCCGACTTATCCATGAAAATGCTTGAGGGTGCAACGCAATTTGGTGCCGAACATGTTTATGGAGACGTGCAGGAAATTGTGGATAAAGAAACGGTAAAAGAAGTGATTACTTCCGATAAAACGTATTTAGCTAAAGCAGTCATTATTTCTACTGGCGCAGAACACAAAATGTTAGGTGTGAAGGGTGAAGCCGAATTTAATGGTCGCGGCGTTTCCTACTGTGCTGTATGTGATGGTGCATTTTTCAGAAATAAACATGTCGTTGTTGTTGGTGGTGGTGATGCAGCTGTTGAGGAAGGTGCATACCTTACCCAGTTTGCTGATAAAGTAACCATTATTCACCGAAGAGATAAACTTCGAGCCCAAGAGATTTTACAAGATCGTGCTTTTAAAAATGAAAAAGTTGATTTCATCTGGGACTCCGTCGTTGAAGAAATTGTTGGTGACAATAAAGTTACTGGTGTAAAAGTTAAAAATGTTAAAAACGGTGAGACTTCTCTTATCGATGCGGATGGTGCATTCATTTACGTTGGTATATTACCAAACTCAAACGAATTCCGTTCATTATCTATCACCAACGAAGAAGGTTGGATTGAAACGGATGCCAATATGATGACCCAAGTTCCTGGGATATTTGCTATTGGTGACGTTAGAGATACAGTATTAAGACAGGTTGCAACTGCTGTTGGAGATGGGTCAGTGGCTGGGAATGCAGCCTACCAATATGTTGAAGAATTGAAAGAACAATTTGAAAAACATAATGTTTAAAGGTTAGTCTGTCAAATAGAGGTTGAGACTCAGGTCTCAACCTCTATTTTTTTTAGTGAAGGTGCGAACCAAAGGGTAAAGAAGACTGTGACAATTATTTGCTTGATATTATTTTTGATGTAAATATTCCCAGAACATTGATGCGACATTAAGCAACGTCGATATTTTAAAAATACCATTCGTTATTTATTGAACATGTACCCTTTTCTCATGCAAGAAGAGGACAAAAATGATACAATTAAACTAGTTTAATTAACTTAACCAATATCTTACAGAGACGAGGGATTATTGTGGATTGGAAAAAAACATATCAAACATGGTTGAACCACTCGAGTTTGGATGCATCGTTGAAACAAGATTTAGAAAAAAACAAAGAACAGGACTCTGCACTTGAAGATGCCTTTTATACATCACTTGAATTTGGTACAGCTGGAATGCGCGGGGTCATTGGTGCTGGAACGAACCGCATGAATATTTATACCGTTCGACAAGCAACTGAAGGACTGGCACTCTTTATTGAAAAACAAGGAAACAAGATGAAAGAACGAGGTGTAGTGATTGCCTACGATTCTCGTCATATGTCTAAGGAATTTTCCATAGAAGCAGCAAGAACTTTAGCAGCTCATGGTATAAAAGCCTACGTGTTCGAAGAATTACGTCCCACACCAGAATTGTCTTTTGCAGTAAGACACTTGAAAGCCGCTGCGGGTATTGTGATTACAGCTAGCCATAATCCACCAGAATACAATGGATACAAAGTATACGGTGAAGATGGTGGACAACTACCACCTAAAGAAGCAGATGAATTAACTACTTATGTACGAAGTGTAACTGATATCCTCTCGATTGATGCACTAGATAGAGAACAAGCAGAAAAAGAGGGTCTTTTAAAAATTATTGGTAAAGATGTAGACAGATATTATTTGGAAGCAATCAGAACAGTGACGATCGATCAAGATTTAATTGATAGACAAGGCAGAGAATTAAAGATTGTTTTCACACCTCTTCACGGTACCGGTCAAATGTTAGGTGAAAAAGCACTGAAGCAAGCTGGATTTAGAAATGTTTATTTCGTAGAGGAACAATCGAAACCAGATCCAGAGTTTTCAACGGTTAAATCACCAAATCCTGAAGATCCAAAAGCATTTACTTTAGCTATTGAAAAAGGTATAGAAGTAGACGCCGATGTTCTGATCGCAACAGATCCGGATGCTGACCGCTTAGGATTGGCTGTGAAAACAGCTAAAGGTCATTACGAAGTATTGTCAGGGAATCAAATTGCGGCACTCATGGTCGAATATATTTTTAAAGCACATTCTCTTAAAGAATCATTACCCCAAAATAGTGTTATGATCAAATCTATTGTTTCAAGTGATCTACCTGCTGTAATTGCTGATAAATATGCGGTAGAAACTATAAACGTCTTAACTGGGTTTAAGTTTATTGCAGAAAAAATAAAACAATTTGAAACAGATCATTCTAAAACATTTATGTATGGGTTTGAAGAAAGCTACGGTTATCTTATCCAACCATTTGCTAGAGATAA
This sequence comes from Alkalibacterium sp. 20, assembly GCF_001885615.1. GTDB lineage: Bacteria > Bacillota > Bacilli > Lactobacillales > Carnobacteriaceae_A > Alkalibacterium. The sequence continues at coordinate 115,925 of NZ_LSRN01000034.1, forward strand.
GGATGCTATCCAAGCCTTAGTGATGGTAGCTGAAATGACTGCTTATTATAAAGAGCAGGGTTACAGTTTATTTGACGCTATTCATGAACTTTATCATGAACATGGGCATTATGAAGAAAAAACGATCTCAGTCAAAATGGATGGAATAGAAGGCACTGAAAAAATTAATGAGATCATGAAAAACCTTCGCTCACAGTCACCTTCAAGATTTGGTGGTATAAAAGTAATAAAATTTGAAGATTTCAAGGCACAAAAATGCGTCACGAAGTCTTCTAAAGAGACGATTGATTTACCAAAAGCGAATGTTTTAAAATATACACTGGCCGATTCCAGTTGGATCGCTGTTCGTCCTTCCGGTACTGAGCCTAAAATCAAGTTTTACATCTCGGCCTGCGACGAATCAGGGGTCGCGGTTCGAGAGAAATTAGAAGCGTTTGAAGCCGATATTCGTTCGATGATCAATTTATAAGCTTAGAGTAAAGAGTGAAACTAGGAGACTGCACTGATGAAAATAAATGTATAGAAAAAAGATAAGATGAGCAGAATAGTTTTTGCCATTGCTATTTCCCCTCTTTTATTTTTATATTCAACCCCAGTTAGGTGGTTTGGATTAGCTTCTATCCCTTTGCTTTTTACTGCTTTAACTCAAAGATGCGGCATTTATGAATTAATGGCCACGAACACATGTGAAAAAGACTGAAAAACGGAAAACACCTATCAAGAATAATTGCTTGATAGGTGTTTTCCGTTTTTGGTAAATAAATTTTAATTAGACACTATAAATCAAATGTGACTTTCCATGTATAGGGTAGCAATGACACACCAGGGATGTTATAATAAAAAGAAACAATCTGTATCAAACAATGCTTTATATCATTAGTTTTATATAGGAGTGAGTGCAATGAATGAAAAACTTGAACTCGTCATCATAACAGGTATGAGTGGTGCGGGAAAAACGGTGGCTATGCAAAGTTTTGAAGATATGGGATACTATTGTATCGATAATATGCCTCCAAATCTTTTGCCGACTTTTTGGAAGTTAGTCCGAGAGTCTGGACAATTCAGTAAGATTGCCTTGGTAATGGATTTAAGAATGAGAGATTTTTTCGAAGAAATCAATAAAGCACTTGAGAAAATGGATAACACTCCTCACATCACTACACGGATTCTCTTTTTAGAGGCCACGAATGAAGAATTAGTTTCTCGTTACAAAGAAACGAGACGGGCACATCCGTTAGCTAAAAATGAACGGACTATTGAAGGAATTAAAAAAGAGCGTGAGTTACTCAACGATATCAAAAGACGTGCACAATTAGTCATTGATACAACAACCTTAACTCCAAGAGAATTAAGGGATATGCTGATTAAGGAATATAAAGAAAAAGAAAAAATAATGTTCCGTGTGGAAATTGTTTCTTTTGGGTTTAAGTATGGAACTCCAATTGATGCAGACATCGTTATGGATGTCCGGTTTTTACCCAACCCTCATTATATAGAAGAACTAAAACCTCAAACGGGTTTGGATAAACCCGTTTACGATTATGTTATGCAACAAACAGAGACAGAAACATTTTATAAAAAGTTTGTTGATTTAATAGATTTCACATTGCCCGGTTACAAAAAAGAAGGAAAAAGTAATGTGACAATTGCAATAGGTTGTACAGGCGGAAGACATCGTTCGGTTGCTTTAGTTGAACGTATTGCGGAACATATTAAAACGGATGGATATCATATAAATGTATCGCATCGCGATAAAGATAAAGTAAAGGAGTCAGTTGTGAGATCATGAAGCAGGAGACGTTTATAAAGAGAAAACCAAAAATTGTAGTTATCGGTGGCGGGACTGGCTTGCCTGTCATCTTGAGAAGTTTAAAAGAGAAAGATGCTGATATTACAGCTGTTGTTACTGTTGCGGATGACGGTGGGAGTAGTGGTGCATTGCGCAGAAGTTTTAACGCTGTCCCACCTGGAGATCTGCGTAATGTACTAACGGCACTCTCTGAGATTCCAGAATTACAGCGTGAAATTTTTCAGTACCGTTTCAGTTCAGATGATCAAAGCTTATCAGGCCATACGATAGGAAATTTAATTATTTCTGCGATGGCTGACATGAGTGGCAATATCTATGATGCGATCCAATTGCTCGCTACAATGATGCATGTCAAAGGACATGTTTACCCTGCTGCAGAGGAACCGCTGAATCTTCATGCAAAATATATGGATGGAAGCACACAAACTGGGGAATCGCAAATTCCTAAAAAAGGAATGATGATCGATTATGTCTCGGTAACGTGTGTAGAGGAAACACGTCCAGTTCATGCGAGTAGAGAAGTTGTGTCGGCTATTATGAATGCAGATATGGTCGTTCTGGGTCCAGGTAGTTTATTCACCAGTATTTTACCCAACATCATGATTCCCGATATTGGAAAAGCATTGTTGGAGACTGAGGGGAAAGTCGTTTATATTTCTAATATTATGACCCAACTTGGCGAAACAGAAGGACTAAACGATGCAGACCATGTTAAAGTATTGCACAAACACTTAGGTAAGAAATTTGTGGATATTGCTATAACAAATATTGGTGATGTTCCGGAAGAATACATTGAACAAGAAAAAAATGAAGAATACCTTCTTCAAGTTGAACACGATTTTAAAGGTATGACTGAAGAAGTTCCTATGATTATTTCCGATAACTTTTTGAAATTAACTAGTCGTGGCGTATACCATAATGGTGAAAAAGTGGCAGAAGAAATATTCAGAACAGCATTTAATAGTCAAAGGAAAATAAAAGATTACTTACAGAAGTGAAAGACTAGTCTTTCAGTTAAAGGGAAGTGAAAGTAATGTCATTTGCATTTGATGTGAAGAAAGAGTTAACATTGTTAGAAGTTCATCCGGAACATGCAAAGGCTGAGTTAGCAGCTTTAATTAGAATGAACGGAACACTGAGCATTCTTGATCATGATTTTTTATTGAACGTTCAAACTGAAAATGCAGCTATCGCAAGAAGAATATATTCATTAATTAAAGATAATTTTGATGTGGAATCTGAATTGTTAGTTAGAAAAAAAATGAAATTAAAGAAAAATAATGTGTATATTGTAAGATTGAAGAGCGGATGCAAAGTTATCTTAAAGGAACTCGGTATAATGGATGGTATGTTATATCATGGTCATGTGCCGGACGAAATTAAAAATAACAAACAAAAAATTAAATCATATTTAAGAGGAGCCTTCTTAGCTGGAGGGTCTGTCAACAGTCCTGACACAAGTCGTTATCATTTAGAGATCCATTCGACTTACGAAGAACATAACAATGATATTTGTGAGATGATGCACGTTTTTGATTTGAGTGCACGTGTCCATGAACGACGAAATGGTTATATTGTCTACCTAAAAGAATCAGAAAAAATTGCTGATTTTCTATCTTTAATTGGGGCAACCGGGAGCATGTTTAAATTTGAAGATGTTCGGATCGTTCGGGATATGAGAAATTCAGTCAATCGATTAGTCAATTGCGAAAATGCTAACATGAATAAGACCGTTGATGCTGCTTCGAAACAAATCGAGAATATCCGTTTAATCGAGCGTACAAATGGATTAGACACACTGCCTGAAAAGTTAAAAGAAATTGCATTAATGAGAGTGGATAATCCTGATGTGAGTTTAAAAGAATTGGGAGAATTGTTGCCTAATGGTGGGGTATCTAAATCAGGAGTGAATCACCGGTTAAGAAAAATCAATAAACTGGCAGAAGAAATCAAAGAAAAAAATCTAGCATAATACAACCCTCTCTTAATTAATAATTAGAGAGGGTATTTTTGTGCTGAAATTGTCACAATTTCATTTTTAAAGAAACTCGAGATATTTTTTGTCGTTTCACAATTGAAATGGGATAATCACATGTGGAAGCGTGTATATCATTTTCATTTAAAAGTTGTTAATGATAATAGTCAGAAAGCGTTGTCATAAAAAATGAGATATTTATTCTTTTTAATTATAGTAATTGTTATCTAACGTTTCTTAATTTAAAATAATCAAAAAATGAAATAAATTAATTTCACAAACTTACAATTTGTAATTGAAAATATTACAAATGAGAATCGTTTTCATTTGTAATATTTAGCCTTGCTGTTTTTCTTAAAGCCCTGTATTATCTTTACTTTTAGTGTATATTTCGGTATTCTTTTAGTACACCTTTTGGCGGAAAAATAACTATTATAACATGTGAAATTATTATTTTGTATTTTTTTTACGCTACATAACAAATAAAATGACAGTTTTAAATAATTGAGGAGGAAAGGGAATGCGATTAAAGACAAAACGAAAAGGAATATTTCCAAAACATAATAAATCGCGTACGCACGATAAGCCGATTGAACGCATTGATGCTCCCGCTATTATGGTATACCCAATGTCCATGCATATCGGAGCGCCTGCTAAAATAATCGTAGAAGTGGGTTCAACTGTAAGAGTTGGGACACTTCTTGGTGAAGCGCAAGGATTTATTTCTGCAAATATTCACTCTTCAGTAAGTGGAGAAGTTATCTCGATTGAGGATCGCGAAGTAATTAGTGGATTAGTGACTTGTCTTATTGTTAAAAATGATGGGCAATACATTGAGGAAGCTCCATATCCGGAAGCTGGTGAAAATGTCGCTCCAGAATTAGTACCTGAACTGATAAGACGTGCAGGGATTGCAGGTATGGGTGGAGCTACTTTTCCGACAGATGTAAAGATGAGACCACCTAAAGACAAAAAAATTGATACAATAATTTTGAATGGTGCAGAATGTGAACCATATTCAACATCTGATTTTCGTACTATGGTCGAGTATGCTAATGAAATTATAGAAGGCGTACGTGTCATTGATGGCGTTTTTAATGTTGATAAAGTTTACATTGGTATCGAAGACAACGCTATAGAAGCCGGTGATGTGCTTAAAGAAGCAGCAACTGGTTATGACAAAATAGAAATTAAAGTTCTTGAATCAAAATATCCGCAAGGTTCTGAAAAACAATTGATTGAAAACTGTACAGGACGTCAAGTCCCCTCTGGAGGACTTCCTGCCGATGTTGGTTGTGTCGTTTCAAACGTTGGGACATTCCAAGCGATTTACCGTGCCGTTCGGCTAGGCAAACCTATGGTTGAACGTGTAACTACTATTACAGGGACACCTATTGTCGATCCAAAGAATTTACTGGTTCGTATTGGCACGCCGATTGATGATTTGATCGATATCTGTGGTGGTTTCCAAGAAGCACCAAGAAAAGTTCTTCATGGTGGACCGATGATGGGTAAAACTATAAAAGACGGGTCTATTCCGATCTCCAAAGGAACGACGCACATTACTTTCTTGACGGCATCGGAAGTTGATGATGAAGAACGTATAGATTGTATTCGTTGTTCTGAATGTTTAAATGTCTGTCCTGTAAGCTTGCAGCCTATTCTGATTAGCAATGCTTATGAGCGTGGCGATATTGAAAAAGCAGAACAATTAGGAGCTATGGACTGTATCGAATGTGGAAACTGTTCATTCATTTGTCCTTCGAAGATTCCTTTATTAGATAACATTAGAAAATCTAAAACTGCTATCAAGCAAAATAAGAAGGCGGTGTAGAGATGAGTAAAAATAAAACAAAAACCACCTTAGCAGATTATGATTTGATTCTGGATGAATCACCTCACATTTTTGAGAAATGGTCGTCACAATGGATAATGTTACAAGTGATTATTGCGTTACTTCTTCCATTGGCAGCCGGTACTTATTTCTTTGGTTTACAGGTACCATTTATCACTGGAGTTGCCGTTTTAACAAGTGTTATCAGTGAATATTTATATGAACGACTCGTTAGAAAGCGTGTCACAATCACAGATTTATCAGCGGTAGTTACCGGTATGTTGATTGGTTTAAGTTTGCCAAATGGCGTGACATGGTATGCTGCTGTTATCGTCAGTGTAATAGCTATTGTCTTTATTAAGATGATTCCTGGTGGTATTGGTAAAAACAGATTTAATCCTGCTATTGGCGGCCGTATCATCTATTTGATGGCTCCTTGGATTGTCAATGCTTTCGTGTCTGGTGAAGATGTCTTAACGACAGCTAGTTCAGCAGAAGCAATTACAGGTGCCACGATTTGGGGTGCGGATTTAGTTTCTTCAGCAACACCACTTTACTACATTTCAAGTGGCGTATCTGAAATACCTGAAGGCGCTCAAACACTCTGGAATTTGTTTTTAGGTAACCAAGGCGGATGGGGCGGATCACTTGGCGAAACGAGTTCTATAACCATTTTAATTGCCATGGCCTTCTTAATTATTAGAAGGGTTATCAATCCAAAAATCCCAGCCCTGTATATTGGGACTTTCGCGTTGATTATGTTCGTCTATTCAGGTTTTGACTTCGAGTATGTGCTCTATCATTTGTTTAGTGGATCGCTACTCTTAGGTGCAGCCTTCTTTATCACTGATTATTCATCAGGTGGTTTGACATCGATGGGACGAAATATATTCCCAATCGGCGCTGCGATATTAACAGCAGCCTTTAGAATTTCTCTTTTCTCACCAGCAGGTGTTGGGTTCTCTATTTTAATTATGAATGCCATTATTCCTTTCGTGGATAAAGTGGCTATGCCCAAAATATACGGACATACTAAACGTCCAAAGGTACATTCAGATTATGATATTACAGAACCGTTAACCAAGCGTGACATTTTAACTGAAAAATAATGAATCAAGCGACTGAATGCATGCATTCAGTCGCTTTTTTACGTAGAGTAATATAATATAGAGTATAAAAGGAGGTGACAAAAATTGAATAAAAAAAGAAAATCGATGTGTTGTATCATACTGGCTAGCGGGTTACTTTTTTTATGGGGATGTTCATCAAACGATGCAGAGCCGTCTCCTTATGAAGAGGTGAATACGCTAGAAAATGTAAAAATAGGACTTGAAAAGGATGAGTATGATCCGGAGGGGGACACGTTTATATTAAATACCGTCAATGAATCTGAAGATGATATCTCCTATGGGATAGCTTTTACATTAGAAAAAGAAGAAGACAATACGTGGTTTATGGTGGAACCCGATGAAGAGATGGCGTTTATCTTGATTGCCCATATTCTAGGTCCGGGAGAAGAAGCTCAAGAGGAATTGAATATGGAATACTATGAACCTCTAGATACTGGGAAATATCGGGTCGTACGTGAAATAGAAAGTGAAGTTCTTACTGCCGAGTTTGATGTGAACTAAAAAAGCATGCAATAGTCTTGAACTTAAAAAAAGAGGTGATTTCTTTTTTACATGAACCCCTACCCAAAAACTAGACACTCAAAAAAAGAGTGTTTTAGTTTTTTGGTTATTTTTTTACGTTATTTTCGTTATACTTTTATAGAATAGTTTCTAAGTGGAGGTTTCTCTGATGAGCAAA
>NZ_LSRN01000035.1 GCF_001885615.1 Alkalibacterium sp. 20
GCTCATTATATTATATGAGCATACACGCTTTCTATAGAATTATATTAAAATCAACTTATTCTGCTTTTTTTTCTACTTCTTTTTCTGCTAATACGGCTTTTCGAGATAAGTTTACTCTACCTCTACTATCAACTTCAGTAACTTTAACTTCAAATTTATCTCCAACAGAAAATTCATCAGCTACATTTTTAATGTATGAATCAGATAATTCTGATACATGTACTAAGCCATCTGTTCCTTTGATTATTTCGACGAAAGCACCAAAGTTCTCGATTCGTTTAATTGTGCCTGTATATATTTTGCCAACTACAACTTCTTCAGTCAACTCTTCGATTATTTTAATCGCACGTTGAATTGCGTCTGCATCTTGACCATATATTGAAACATTACCTTCATCATCAATATCGATTTTAACATTCGTTTCATCGATAATGCTGTTGATGGTTTCCCCACCTTTACCTATAACAACTTTGATTTGAGCAGGCTTGATTTTAATTGATTCGATTTTAGGTGCGTAATGACTCAATTCTTGACGTGGCTGTTCAAGAGTAGCTTCTAGATTATCAAGAATTTCAAATCTCGCTTTTTTAGCTTGAACTAAAGCTTCTTCAAGAATTTCTTTAGTAATACCTTCAATTTTGATATCCATTTGTAAAGCAGTAATACCTTTACGTGTCCCTGCAACTTTAAAGTCCATATCTCCTAAGTGGTCTTCAAGTCCTTGAATATCGGTTAAGACAGTATAATTGTCGCCTTGCATTACAAGCCCCATAGCAATTCCACCAACAGGTGCTTTGATCGGTACACCAGCATCCATTAACGCGAGTGTTCCTGCACAGATACTTGCTTGTGATGAAGAACCATTTGACTCTAAAACTTCAGCAACTAAGCGAATCGTATACGGGAAATCTTCTTCGTTAGGAATAACAGGCAGTAACGCACGTTCACCTAAAGCACCGTGACCTATTTCACGACGGCCCGGCCCTCTAACAGGTCCAGTTTCTCCAACAGAATAATTAGGGAAATTATATTGATGCATGAACCGTTTGCTATCTTCGCTGCTTAATCCGTTAATGTGCTGCAGTTCATTCAAAGGTGCCAGTGTAGCCACAGACAAAGCCTGTGTTTCTCCACGAGTGAATAGTCCAGAACCGTGAACACGCGGTAAAATAGTCACTTCAGAATCAAGGGCTCTGATTTCATCCACTTTACGACCATCCGGGCGTGTGTTCTCTTCAATAATTAAACGACGAACTTCGTCTTTCTCCATACCTTCTAAAATCGATTTAACATCTTTAATCACAGAAGAGTGATTTGGTGCATCCATGTACTCATCTTCGTATTTTTCAATAATAGATTTTTTAAGTAGCGCTGTCTTTTCAGCACGTTCTTGTTTATCAAAAGTTTGAATTGCTTCTTTCATCTGATCTTTAAACGCTGCAACAACTTCATTTTCCAGTTCTTTTTCGGGAAGAAGTAAAGTAACGTCCATCTTCTCTTTTCCTACTGACTCAACAATTTCTTCTTGGAAAGCAACTAAATCTTTAATAGCTTCGTGTCCAAAAAGCAAGGCTTCGAGCATATCTTCTTCAGCTACTTGATTTGCTCCACTTTCAACCATATTAATGGCAAGTTTCGTTCCTGCAACTGTTAGCTGAATATCGGATCGATTCATTTCTTCTTCAGATGGATTGATAACTAATTCACCGTCAATGCGCCCAACATTCACTCCTGCAATAGGACCATTGAATGGAATATCAGAAACACATAATGCAATTGAAGAACCAAACATCGCAGACATTTCTGGTGAATTATCTGGATTTACAGACATTACCGTATTCATGATCTGAACTTCATTACGGAAACCTTCTGCAAACATTGGTCGAATCGGTCTGTCAATAAGACGGGCAGTTAATGTCGCATTATCAGACGGTCTTCCTTCACGTTTAATAAATCCGCCAGGTATTTTGCCTACAGAGTACATTTTTTCTTCATAGTTCACCATTAATGGGAAGAAAGGTAGTGTGCTGGCTTTTTTGCTTGCTACCGCCGCAGTTAAAACGACAGTATCTTCATAACGAACGAGAACTGCGCCATTGGCTTGTTTAGCCATTTGTCCGACTTCGACAGTTAACTTGCGTCCACCTATTTCAGTTGTAAAAACTTTTTTATCACTCATTCATTTATCTCCTTCATTTTGACAGGAAGCCATACCTACTAAACAAACGTCATTGTTCCAATGAGTCAGACTAATCACGTTTGTATAGTAGAATGATAGGCGTCCTGTTTTTTTTTATAAATAAAGCGAGATTCCTTGGAATCTCGCTTTGTATTTATCATAATAATTAAACACAGTTATCTTACATCTGAAAAGATGCTGAGGCTACTCTGTTTAAGTAATCGATTAACGACGTAAACCAAGTCTCTTGATTAATTCACGGTAACGTGTAATATCTTTGTTACGCAAATAAGCTAACAAGTTACGACGGTGACCAATTTTTTTCATTAGTCCACGCATTGAATGAAAGTCTTTTTTATGTGTTTTTGCATGTTCATTCAATTCATTAATATCAGCAGTTAAAACTGCGATTTGTACTTCCGGAGAACCAGTATCTCCTTCGTGACGAGCATATTCATTGATGATTTCTGTTTTCTTTTCTTGTGAAATTGCCATTTTTTTCCACCTCTTTCCATAATATGAATCCTGTTACTGAGTAAGCGTTGGTGATACGGCAAACCAAGCAAAGGTCTTTGTGTAAAAATTACTTTTAACACTGTACAAATACTACATGATTTATAAATAAAAATCAAGTATCATGACCAAGTTTCAGGGTTCTTATTCCATTTCTCTAAAGCTTCCAAGTCATCCTGTTCAATAACACCGGTACGGAACGCAGCTTGGACGAGACTTGTATAATCTGTAACTGAATGATTTTCAATATTCAGATCATCGAAGGCACTCTTGCCTAAAGAAAGTTCATACGTAAAAATAGCAGCCACTCCAAGAACCTCTGCGCCTTGACTTTTTGCGACATTTACTGCATCTATTACACTTTGCCCAGTAGAAATCAAATCCTCGATGACTACAAGCTTTGCTCCCGATTTAAAGGTTCCTTCAATCTGCTTTCCTGTACCATGTTTTTTTGCTTCACCGCGAATATAGACCATAGGAAGCGTCAATCTATCGGCAACCCAGGCCGCATGTGGGATCCCTGCTGTTGCTGTTCCGGCTATCACTTCAACTTCCGGATAGTATTTCATTATCAACTCTACAAGAGCTGTCACAATCTGCTCTCTCACCACTGGATAACTCATTGTTAATCGATTGTCACAATAGATGGGACTTTTCAATCCGCTGGTCCATGTATAAGGTTGTTTAGGCCTTACATTGACAGCACCAATTCTTAACAATTCTTCTGGTATAGTCTCTTTACTGATCATATTATTGGTTGTTCCCCTTTCCACTGACGTAAAACTTCTAAGTATGAGTCAACGGGATTTAAAGATTGCGTCACGGTTCGTCCTACTACGATATGAGTGGCTCCAAGTTCCCGTGCCATTGCAGGTGTGGCAACACGCTGCTGGTCATCTCTCATTTCAGTATTCAAACGAATTCCGGGTGTTACCCGCAAAAATTCATCTCCCAGTCTTTTCTTTATGATACCTGCCTCATGAGCAGAGCATACCACACCATCTGCCTGACTGTCATGGGCTAACCCGGCATAATGAAGCACGCTTTGTTCCATATTGTATTCACAACGTTGTTCCTCTCTGAGCGCTTCTTCTGAAGTAGAGGTCAATTGTGTAACTGCAAGAAGTAAAGGTCTCCGTTCGTTAGCAGATGTGCCTATCTCTAAACCTTCTCTAGCTTCTTCCATCATCTTTTTTCCTCCGGCAGCATGCACATTGATCATGTCTACTCCTAAACGGGCAATGCCCTTCATGGCTTTCCTAACAGTAGTCGGGATATCATGCAGTTTGATATCTAAAAACACATCGTGCCCAGCTTCTTTTAACGAGTAGATTATAGAAGGGCCCTGCTGATAGAAGAGTTCCATTCCAACTTTCAAATTCAACTGCTGCTCTGGAAATACACTTAAAAATCGTGAGACTTCTTTTTCAGTGGAAAAATCTAAAGCTATGATCGGTTTATTATCCATTGAGTCTTCCTTCTTTCACTTCTTGAATCAATCCTTCGAGAGAATCGATCCCCAGTTCTTTCATTCGTTTAGGTAACTGAGCGATAATTTCATTCATTACGACCGGATTTTTATAGGTTGCCGTTCCGATAGCTACCGCAGATGCTCCTGCCAAAAACATTTGAATGACGTCGTCTGTATTCTGAACGCCTCCCATTCCAATGATTGGAATACTTACTGCATGAGAGACTTGATAGATCATGCGAACGGCAATAGGGAAGATCCCTTCTCCCGACAGTCCACCCATTGTATTTCCTAAGACCGGTTTTCTGGTTGTCACATCAAAATTCATACTCAACACTGTGTTGATCAAACTTAGTCCATCCGCTCCACCGGCTTCTGCTGCTTTTGCGATCTCTACTATATCTGTCACATTGGGGGTCAGTTTGACATAAACAGGTATTGTGACTGCCTGTTTCACTTTTCTAGTGATACGTTCCACAATTTTTGGATCCACTCCAAAGGTCAAGCCCCCTTCTTTTACATTGGGACACGAAACATTCAACTCTATCGCACTGATTATATCGGATTGGTTCAGTCTTTTAGCCACTTCAACAAATTCGTCTTCTGTTTCTCCAGCCACACTACCAATAACGGGCGTTGAGAATCTCGCTAAGCTGGGAATTTTTTCAGCGACAACAACATCTACTCCGGGGTTTTTAAGTCCCACCGAGTTAAGAGTACCATTATTTAAAGGATGAAACTTCGGGTCTTTATTGCCTATTCTCGCTTGTATGGTCGTTGATTTCAGTACAATAGCTCCTAAATTATTATAATCATACAGATCATGATACATGTCTCCGAAGCCGAAAGTGCCACTGGCCGGCATGATCGGATTTTCCATTGACAGACCTGGTAAAGATACACTTATATTAGTCATTGAGACTCCTCCATCAAATTTATTAAAGACAGTTTATAAAGCAGCAGTTAAAAATGTTCTGGATTCCAATACGCTTATAATAGCTGAAACAGTGTCCAGTGAGGTCATCAGCGGCACACCTTTTTCAATCGACGCTTTTCGTATGGAAAAGCCATCTTGTACGGCGTCGATATTTTTCCCCATTGTGTTGACTACGAGATCCACTTGGTCCGACAAGATGTTTTCCAGGATAGTTTCTTCTTTGTCTTCACTTTTTTTATGAATCAATTTTACCGGGATGTCTGATTCTCTGAGAGTTTTCGCCGTACCCTGTGTGGCTAAAATCAGATATCCGATTTCATAGAATCGTCTGGCTAAATCTACGGCTTCTTCTTTGTCCTCATTAGAAACAGTGAATAGTACTTTCCCGTGATCCGGCAAATGCATATCGCTCGCTTCAAAGGCTTTATAAAGAGCTTTTTCTAATGTTTTATCGCTCCCCATCACTTCCCCAGTTGATTTCATCTCAGGTCCAAGTGAAGCATCCACTTTAAGGAGTTTAGAGAAACTGAACACGGGCGCTTTGACATGTACGAGATTTGGTGTGCTGCATAATCCGGGTTCGTATCCCTGTTCAATGATAGAGGATCCTAATATGGCTTTTGTGGCGACTTTTGCCATCGGGATATTTGTTACTTTACTCAAAAAAGGCAATGTGCGGCTCGCGCGCGGATTCACTTCGATGACATAAACTGTTTCGTCATGTACAACGAACTGAACATTCATCAATCCCAAGCATTTAAGACCAATACTTAGTTTTTGCGTGTACTCTACTATAGTCTGGATGGTTTTTTGAGACAGATGCTGCGGTGGGTAAACAGCCATAGAATCCCCAGAGTGTACACCGGACCGTTCAATGTGTTCCATAATGCCGGGTATCATAACATTTTCCCCATCACAGATGGCATCTACTTCTACTTCACACCCGATTAGGTAACGATCGATCAATACGGGATGCTCTGAAGAAATTTTCACAGCTTCGTTCATATATTTTGACAGGTCTAAAGGATTATACACGATTTTCATTCCTCTGCCGCCTAAGACATAGCTTGGTCGAACAAGTACCGGATATCCTATCTCTTCAGCGATAGTTAGTGCTTGTGTATCGGTCGTTGCCGTACTTCCTTCTGGTTGAAGTATAGCCATTTCTTTCAATGCTTTTTCAAAAGCATTTCGGTTCTCTGCTCTATCTAAATCCTCAACGGCTGTACCTAAAATAGTCACTCCCAATTTTTCCAGTGGTTCAGCAAGGTTGATGGCTGTCTGGCCTCCAAACTGAACAATGACACCTTTGGGTTTCTCGAGTTTTATGACATTCATGACATCTTCTAGAGTTAACGGTTCAAAGTATAGTTTGTCTGAGATTGAAAAATCGGTCGAGACCGTTTCAGGGTTATTGTTCATGATGATCGCCTCATACCCGGCTTCCTGAATCGCTTTGATGGAATGCACCGTTGCATAATCAAATTCAATGCCCTGTCCGATTCTTATCGGACCAGATCCTAATACCAGTATGGATTCTTTTTCCGTCACAACACTTTCCTGTTCCTCTTCATACGTACTGTAGAAATAAGGTGTAGCAGAGTCAAACTCAGCCGCACACGTATCGACTGTCTTGAATACTGGTTGTATCCCATGTTCTTCTCTCAACTCACTGATGTCCTGTTCTGTTTTTTGCCATAAGTTAGCAATAGCTTTGTCAGAAAATCCAAATTGCTTCGCATACAACAGCTGTTCTAAATCGCCTTTATTATTTTCCAGCATGTCCTCAATTTCAACAATGTGCAGGAGCTTATCTAAAAAAAACAGATCGATTTTTGTTAATTGTGCTAGTTCTTCTATAGGAAACTTCCTGCGAATAGCTTCAACAAGATAAAACAAGCGGTCATCCTGGGCTTTGACCGTTTTGGCGATCAACTGGTCATCGGTCACTGATTTCAAACTATCCAGTTCAATGTGACTGACTCCAATTTCTAATGAACGGACAGCCTTCAACAGACTTTCTTCAATGCTGCGACCGATAGCCATTACTTCTCCCGTTGCTTTCATTTGAGTAGTCAGTGTTCGGTCTCCTGTTTCAAATTTATCAAATGGCCACCTGGGTATCTTGGCAACCACATAATCGAGAGCCGGTTCAAACTGAGCGTAAGTTGTCTGTGTCACAGGATTTTTCATTTCATCCAGGGTCAAACCAACTGCTATTTTTGCCGCAAGTTTGGCAATAGGATACCCTGTCGCTTTACTCGCCAACGCCGAAGAGCGGCTCACTCGTGGATTTACTTCGATGATAAAATAGTTGAAGCTATGCGGATCCAATGCTAACTGTACATTACATCCACCCTCTATTTTCAACGCTCGAATAATTTTCAATGAGACATCTCTTAATAGCTGATATTCTTTATCTGTTAATGTCTGACTGGGTGCTATGACGATCGAGTCTCCTGTATGAATGCCAACAGGATCTATATTTTCCATATTACATACGACCATCGCATTATCATGATGGTCTCTCATGACTTCATACTCAATTTCTTTGTATCCAGCTATACTTCTTTCAACCAGACATTGACTCAAAGGTGATAAACTTATTCCGTTCGCTACGATTTCCCTCAATTCAGTCTCATTATCGCATAAGCCTCCACCTGTTCCGCCCATTGTAAATGCCGGACGAACGATCAGCGGGTAGCCTATTTCATCCGCAAAAGCGACTGCCTCTTCTATCGTATGGACGATTTCACTGTCTGGAACAGGTTCATTCAGCTCACGCATCAGGTTACGAAACTGATCACGATCTTCAGCTTGATTAATAGCAGATAACTTGGTCCCGAGCAGTTCGATATCCAACTCTTCAAGGATACCGGCTGTATCCAGCTGAATAGCCATATTTAACCCCGTCTGTCCTCCCAAAGTTGGCAAGATTGCATCGGGTCGCTCTTTGCGTAATATTTTGGAAACAAATTCCAATGTCAGCGGTTCTATATAAACTTTATCCGCGATTTCTTTATCCGTCATGATAGTAGCCGGGTTAGAGTTGATCAGAACAACGGAGTACCCTTCTTCTCTTAAAGCTAAGCAGGCCTGAGTGCCCGCGTAATCAAACTCAGCTGCCTGTCCAATAACGATCGGGCCGGAACCGATAACTAAAATTTTTCTAATATCTGCTCTTTTAGGCATCTTTTTTTTCCACCTTCCATGCGTCCATTAATTCAGTGAACTGATCGAACAGCCCCGCTCCATCATGTGGTCCAGGTGCTGCATCAGGGTGATACTGGACACTGAAAACCGGGTAAAGTCGATGTCTTAATCCTTCGACTGTCCCATCGTTTATTTCCAAGTGTGTGACCATTAGGTTTTCTTTGTTGATCGATTCTTTAGAAACTGCGTAGCCATGGTTTTGAGATGTAAAATCTATCTTTCCAGTTACGATTTCTCTGACTGGATGATTGAACCCTCTATGTCCAAAATTCATTTTAAAAGTCTCTGCACCATTTGCTAAGGCAATCAGCTGATGCCCCAAACAAATACCGAAAATCGGAACGTGTTTCTGCAGCTGCTTTATCATTTCATGGGCATAAGGCAAATCTTTCGGGTCGCCAGGTCCATTGGTCAGCATGACACCATCAGGATTTAAATTTAATACTGTTTCAGCATTTGTATCATGCGGGAGTACAGTTACATGACACTCACGTTTATTTAACTCATGTAAAATACTGTGCTTTAATCCGTAATCTATTACGACGACCTTTCGTCCTGTCTGAGGACTCACATAAGGACTTGTTGTCGAAACTTGTTCGACCTGGTTTCTGGGAAGCTTCGTTTGGGATAACTGCTGTATAATTTCATTGATCTCTCGTGTATCATCTGTCAAAACAGCTTTCATTGCACCCTGTTCGCGAATCACTCTTGTAAGTCTTCTGGTATCAACGCCCATAAGACCAGGGATATCTTTTTCTTTTAAAAATTCATCTAAGTTCATCTGGCTTCTCCAGTTAGAAGGTCTTCTGGCATATTCTTTAACTATCACTGCTTTAGTAGTAGGAACGATCGATTCGTAATCGTCCCGATTGATTCCTGCGTTTCCAATCAGGGGATAAGTAAACGTCAGTAATTGGCCATTATAGGACTGGTCTGTAATAGATTCCTGATACCCTGTCATGCCTGTATTAAAAACGACCTCTCCAATGGTCTCTTTTCCTGAACCAAACCCATATCCTCTGAACACTGTTCCGTCTTCCAACACCAGTAGTCTTTTCTTCATTGGATCCCCTCCTCATAAGCCACTTGGCCATCCACAATTGTGAATGCTGTCGACCCATTTACTTCCCATCCTATAAATGGTGTATTGGACGCCTTGGACTGAAAATCTTCTTTCCTGATCACTGTTTCATTATCTAAATCGAAACAGGCCAAGTCTGCCGGTGCGCCTACTTCGATCACACCTGTATCAAAATCAAATACTTGTGAGGGCATGACAGTTAAGCAGTCTACTAGATTCTTGAGCGTCATCTTACCTGTCTTCACTAGATAGTTATAGAGCAGTGAGAAAGCTGTTTCGCTTCCAACGATGCCGAATGGAGAACCGATCATTGAACCATTTTTTTCTTCGTCACTGTGAGGCGCATGATCTGTTGCAATCATATCGATAGTCCCATCAAGTAACCCCTCAAGCAAGGCTAGCTGATCTTCTTTGCCTCTAAGCGGCGGATTCATTTTGTACTGACTCGTATCACCTGGGATATCATTTTCACAGAGCAGCAAATGATGAGGGGTTACTTCTGCTGTGACGTGGATGCCTGCCCGTTTGGCCTCTCTTATCACTCTTACGCTCTCTTTAGCTGAAACATGACAGACATGATAGTGTGCGCCCGTCTCTTCCGCGAGTAATACATCTCTTGCAATTTGCGTGGATTCGGTCAGCTGAAGCATTCCCTGTAAACCCAACTCTTTGTTCCTTGTCCCTTCATGCATCACACCCCCTCCAAATAAGAGAGAATCATCTTCTGTGTGAGCCACGATCGTCGTTCCATTCATTGCTGCTTCTTTCATTGCTTCGTACATTGTTCCCGCCGTTTGAACGCCTACTCCATCATTAGTAAAAGCAAACGCTCCAGCTTTTAGCATTTCTTTCTGATCAGTCAGTTTTTCTGATGTTAACCCCTTCGTAATAGGCACATACTGTTCTACTTTCACACATGCATCTCGAGCAATGATCTCCAGTATTCTTTCCAGGTTTTCAACCGTATCAGGTTCAGGATCAACATTCGGCATTGCGCAGATCGTCGTAAATCCCCCTCGTGCAGCTGCTCTAGTTCCCGTTTTTATAGTTTCTTTGTATTCATATCCCGGCTCTCTCAGGTGAACATGAACATCTATAAGTCCTGGCGTCACCAGTCTGCCTCTAGCATCAATTGTAATATCAGCAGGGTGGTTTAAACTTTGTCCAATTATATTAATTTTTTTATCAGCTATATAAATATCGACTAAATGAGTCTGACTGTCATTCTTAATGATAGCTGCATTTTTAATTAATAGTGACATGATCATTCCTCCCTTTATCTATGCTTAAGGACCGAGTCGATAATTGCTATTCTTGCATAAACTCCGTTTTCCATCTGTCTGACAATTCTAGAACGCTCACACTCAACCAGACTGTCTTCAATTTCAACCCCTCGATTAACTGGGGCAGGATGCATAATAATGGCTGATTCTTTCATTCTGGACTCTCTTTCAAACGTGATGCCATATTTTTGCAAGTAGGTATTTTCAGAAAATCTTAAATCAGTTTCTTGATGTCTTTCATGCTGAACACGCAGCAGCATCATGACATCCACTTTATCGATCAGCTTATCGATCGTTGTGAATGTTCCGTATTCTTCAAAAGAAGGTTCATACCATTCCTGAGGACCTGTGAAATAAAGCGTAGCTCCCAAACGTTTAAGTATCTGCATATTACTTTTTGCGACCCTTGAATGTGTTAAATCCCCTGATATTGCTACTTTAAGGTTTTTAAATGATCCATATTCTTCATAGATCGTCATCAAGTCAAGTAAAGATTGACTTGGATGCTGCCCGGCGCCGTCCCCACCGTTGATGATCGAACACTTTATACTGTCACTCTCGATCAGTTTAGTATAATAGGCTTCTTCACTATGACGGATGACGACGATGTCCACTCCAATTGCCTGAAGTGTCAGGACCGTATCATAGAGACTTTCTCCTTTCTGAACACTGCTCATTGAAGGTTGAAAATCAAGCACCTGCATCCCCATCTTGCGTTCTGCCATCTCGAAGCTTTTATGTGTACGGGTACTCTGTTCAAAAAAACAATTTATCGCATAATTCTCAGTGTAGGTTGGGAATTTAGTCTGTCTCTTAAACTCTATTGCTGATTCGATCATATCTATGATTTCCTCATTGTCATACTGTTCCAATGATACAAAATGACGCATATGTTTTGCTTTTAATTTAGTCATAAGAATCCTCCCTTAAAATCTCTTCCGATAAAAAAGTATAATCAACAGCTACTTGTCTGAAAAAAAAGACCCGGCGCCATAACGGCACTAGGTCTAAAGGATTCCACAAAAAACGGTTCAGAATTGTGTTTACTGTTTTAAAATAGATGCATATCTACCTTAAAGCTTTGTACACTTTTCTACCTCTTTTGTTTATTCCTGCGACCTTTCGTGTCTCACCGGACACCTTTAAAGTTCACAATTATTTACATTTATATATTTTTCAAGATATTCACCTGATCCGTTTCATCGATCTCTTTTAAGGAGACCTGAATGGCTTCTTCTCGAGAAGTTGGAATGTTTTTACCCACAAAATCTGCTCGTATGGGTAATTCTCTATTCCCGCGATCAATTAGAACAGCTAGATAGATTTTGTCAGGTCTTCCCAGATCTATAACGGCATCCAGCGCTGCTCGTATGGTCCGGCCAGTAAAAAGTACATCGTCTACAATAACAACTTTCCTGCCTTTTATCGTTTTATTATCAGCGGAAACAGTCTGCTTTTCGGCATTTCTCCCTTCGTTATCGTCTCGATAGTAGGACACATCTAATTCCAACACCTCGATTGTTTCGCCTTCAAGTCGTTTTATTCTATCGGCTATGCGGTGAGCAAGATATACACCTCTTGTCTTTATTCCGGTAAGAACAAGGTTTTCAATGCCTTTGTTCTTTTCGATTATTTCATAAGTTATTCGGATCAATGCTCGTTCCATAGCTACACCATTGACTACTTCAACTTTAGACAGTTTCTGCATTATTTATCCTCCTGCTAGTTATGATCAGTGAGTGGTCTTTTTTTCTTAGCAATAATTAATTCACTGTAGTCAAATCTTGAATAGACTCCAATAAAAAAAGCACTCTTATCCAGTTAAGATAAGAGTGCTCCCAAATATTTCTATTAGGTATGAAAAGGTCAATAAATTAAAGTTCACCTATTCAAAGGGACTTTATCAGTACTCACGGGTACGTATAAAGAACCTGCTGCTCCTTCTTAGCCTCTCTGGACTATTTTTAAAGGATTACTATTCAATTGGTCTAACTCTAAAGGTTTCAGTCTGAAAAGTCAATCCATTCCAACAAAATTACAAATATTTAGTTTTCAGTTCCATTACAATGTCTCTTAAATCGGCTGCTTTTTCAAAATTTAGCTCTTTAGCAGCTTCTTTCATTTCCAGTTCCATTGTTTCAATGAGTTCTTTTCGTTCTCTTCGCGATAAGTTTTTAATTGTTTCTTCAGACAAGCCCTGCTCATCTTCATCAATTGACGTAGAGATCTTGATAAGATCTCTCACTTCTTTCTTGATCGTTTTCGGTGTAATACCATGCTTCTCATTGTATTCTTCTTGAACGGCACGACGTCTCTCGGTCTCATCTATCGCCTTTCGCATAGAATCGGTAATACGGTCCGCATACATAATGACACGCCCATTTTCATTTCGGGCCACGCGTCCCATTGTTTGGATCAGCGCCCGGGCACTTCTGAGGAACCCTTCCTTGTCAGCATCAAGAATCGTGACTAATGAGACTTCGGGAACATCTAACCCTTCTCGCAGCAAGTTGATTCCTATCAATACATCATACTTGCCTATTCTAAGCTCCCTGATGATTTTGGTCCGTTCCAATGTTTTTATATCACTGTGAAGGTACTGTACTTTTATGCCGACTTCTTTAAGGTAATCCGTTAAATCTTCCGACATTTTCTTAGTTAACGTTGTAATAAAGACCCGTTCGTTTTTTTCGATCCGTTTATTGATTTCTTCGATGATATCATCTATCTGCCCTTTGATCGGTCTTACTTCAATAATAGGATCTAGTAAACCGGTGGGGCGAATAATTTGTTCAACGATTTGGCTTGACCGGCTCATTTCATATTCTGCCGGGGTCGCTGAAATATAATTGATTTGTGGCACTCTTTCTTCAAATTCCTCTAGACGGAGCGGACGGTTGTCGAGTGCACTAGGTAATCTGAACCCGTGATCGATCAGTTGCTGCTTACGTGCTCTGTCCCCTTTATACATACCTCTTATCTGTGGCATGGTCATATGAGATTCGTCGATAATAAACAGTGAATCTTTGGGGAAGAAGTCCAATAACGTATAAGGCGATTCACCTGGTTTTCGTCCGTCTAGATGTCTGGAATAATTCTCGATACCCGAACAGTATCCCATTTCCATCATCATCTCAATGTCATAGTTCGTACGCTGTTCGAGTCGCTGTGCTTCCAGTAATTTATTCTCTTTATGCAGTTCTTCGAGCCTATCTTTTAATTCTGCCTGAATGGAATCGATAGCTGAACGCGTCTGCTCATCGTTTGAAACAAAGTGAGTGGCGGGAAATATAGCCGCATGAGCCAGATCGGCTTTAACTTCACCAGTCAAGACATCTACTTCTCTGATTCGATCTATTTCATCTCCAAAGAATTCGACTCTGATCGCTTCACTTTCTCTTGAAGCTAGAAAAATTTCAACGACATCCCCACGCACTCTGAATCGTCCACGTTGAAAGTCAATGTCATTACGTTCAAATTGCATATCAACAAGTCGACGCAAGATTGCTTCTCTGCTGATTTCCATCCCGGAACGTAAAGATAAGACATGCTCTCTATAATCTTCAGGATTAACTAATCCATAGATACAAGAAACAGAAGACACCACAATAACATCACGTCTTTCAAGCAATGAGCTGGTGGCTGAGTGTCTCAGTTTATCAATTTCATCATTTACGCTAGCATCTTTTTCAATAAAGGTATCAGTGGAAGGAACATATGCTTCTGGTTGATAATAGTCATAATAACTCACAAAATATTCTACTGCATTATCTGGAAAGAACTCTTTAAACTCAGTATATAGTTGACCAGCTAATGTTTTATTGTGCGCCATGACCAATGTCGGTTTATTTACCTGTTGAATAACATTGGACATCGTAAAAGTCTTTCCTGTCCCGGTTGCGCCTAAAAGAACCTGTTCTTTTTGATTGTCGTTAATTCCCTGTACCAACCGCTTGATCGCTTCAGGCTGATCTCCACTGGGCTCGAAAAGCGATTTCAAATTGAATTTTTGTTCGGCCATGATAACACTCCTTTACATAAAACTGTTCGCTAACAAGTTTATCATAAAAAAAGTATTCTCAAAGACTTATGTCTTATGAGAATACTCTTAAATTATTTAGCTACTTTTTTGCTTAAGCGTGACTTGTCACGAGCAGCTTTATTTTCGTGAATCAGACCTTTTGATGAAGCTTTATCAATTGCTTTTACAGCTTTAACATATAAGTCTTGTGCGTTATCTGCATCACTGTTTGCAGCTTCTAAGAATTTCTTCTTAGCTGTTTTCATTGATGTAGCTTGGCTCACATTGTTTGCTTTCTTTTTCACGTCTTGTCTTTGACGTTTTTCAGCTTGTTCCATATTTGGCATTGTAAAACACTCCTTAATTAATAAACATATAGTTGGATTTAAATGGATACTGTAATAAAACAGCATTATTTAGACCATGTGAATTTGTTTATTCAACATTCCCCATTTTACATCACATCACTTATATTTTCAATGAAAACTTTTTTTCTTTTTATCTTCACTCGTTCATTGATGAAAACTTCCAGATAAAGAGCTCGATTTGCATTTCCGGATTTACTTTTCCACTCTTAATTTCATAATCAGCAGTAATCAAGTAATGATGAGCCTGGGATAATGCCTCCTGTTTGAATGATTTTTCCATTTGTAAAGCCAATTTAACACGATAAGGATGGATTTTCAAGATACTAGCAATATCCGCCTGCTGATACCCTTTTTTCCTTAGAATTTTCACTTGGAGCAACAATCTGAACTGGCCGATCATCAAAGCGAGTATTTTGATTGGATCTTCTTTTTGATGCAGCAAATCCTGATACAGTTCGATCGACTCTTTAACATTCTTTTTCAATACTTTTTCATTCAACTCAAAAATATTTTGTTCCAGGGATTTTGAAACAAGTTTATTTATTGATTCAATAGTAATCACTTTGTCTTCAACATGATAGACCATTAATTTCTCTAACTCATTCTTTGCCTTGGATAAATTCCTATCGGTTAATTGCAGTAAACGCTCAAAAGATTCTTTGGAGATTTTAAAATCCTTTTCTTTAAGATACATTCTCAAATAATCTACCGTCTCTTTTTCCGTAGCTGGTGTAACATCGATGACTTCTGAAAGCTTTAATAACGCTTTTGTCACCTTTTTCCTCTTGTCCAATTTATCATAGGGTGCAATAAACACAAGAATCGAGAAATCAGAAGGATTGTTCAGATAACTCTCGAGTAACGTTGGGGTATGCTTTATATTTGATGAAATCTTTTTTCCAGTAAAAATATGACTGGAATGAACAAATATTAATTTCTGCCCTCCAAAAAACGGGAAACTTTCTGCTTCAAAAACGACATCATCTATGCTAGTCTCATTTAAATCAAAATGCAAAATGTTCATTTCATCTTTTTGTTTGTTCTTTATTGTTTTTGTTAAAGCGTTGGTCACTTCTTCTATAAGTATGCTTTCAGTACCAATAATCGCATAGACAGCTTTTAACTTCTCTTTATTGATTTCATCAATTTGTTTTAATACAGATTTCATCTCATTCTCCTATTCGTTCTTTTTTCGGTTCAAAAGAAAACAAGCGCTTATCAAAATGATCACTACGTAAACGATCAGTAAATTTATACCTGATGGCCCCATCATGATCCGTTCTATAAATCATCGCATCCAATTCTGTTATCTTTTCGATAACACTCTCATGCGGATGGCCGTATCTATTGTTTTCTCCACAAGAAATCCATGCTACTTCAGGATTCAGCTGTTTTAAAAATTCTGCATGTGTCGACGTTTGACTGCCATGATGGCCTACCTTTAGCACATCAACAGCTAGGTTAGGATACTTCGCGAGTAATTCTCTCTCTCCATCAGCTTCAAGATCTCCTGTAAATAGCCATGTTTTGTTCCCTATTGATCCTAACACAACCAAAGAACTGTTATTTTTATTTGTTCCTGCAAATGTATCTTTTGAAAGGATTGCCACCGTGTTGGCAGGGAGATTTTCGCTCCCTCCTTCATTTACCTCTTTAATTATTGTGCCATATTTCTCTATAGAAGGAAACAACGTCTGAAAATTTGCTTGTAAAAAAGTGGCTTTTGCAGAAACAACCTGCTTAGTTTTTATTTGACTAATAATATCAAGCAGTGCACCGTAATGATCAATGTCTGGATGTGTGATTATAATAGAGTCAAGTTTATGCACGCCTTCTGATTTCAGCACCGGCAACATGATATTTTCTCCTACGCTAAAAACTTTTT
The DNA here is from genome assembly GCF_001885615.1 of Alkalibacterium sp. 20. Classification (GTDB taxonomy): domain Bacteria; phylum Bacillota; class Bacilli; order Lactobacillales; family Carnobacteriaceae_A; genus Alkalibacterium. The sequence goes on from NZ_LSRN01000035.1 coordinate 16,952, forward strand.
CTCTCTTTTTCCATTCTTCAACTGTAAATTCATTCTGACCTCCCGTATCGATGAGATAATTCCCTTTTCCCCAGGGTTCCCTGATCAATATCGCTTCTCCCTGATTCACATCGATCATTAACACTTGCCCGTAAGGAGTATAGCGAACGGAATACACACACATTATGATACCCACTAGCGGTACAATAATGAACGTCTTATTGTTGTTTTTTTCAATCAACAAAAGCAGCATGACAAGGAAACCTAGCAGCAATAAGTAACTTATTTGGGATAACCTTCCTGTAATAATAGTAAAAGAAACATTCGAGGCTATCCCATCGCCTAATTCTTCCATAATTACGATCATCTTGTCCAATACTCGCAGGCTGTAGCTAAACAGGCTAGAAGTTGGTATAAAAAGAGAGAGAAGAAAGTTCACTATTATCATCGGTAATAATACAGTCGCAATAAAAGGGATGAAAAGACTGTTTAAAATAAGTACGCCCCACGAAAATTCATAAAAGTGGTAGGTTAAAACAGGAATGGAACAAATCAATATACTTAAATTTAAGCCTATATATGCTCTGATCTTTGACCACTGTTTAAAAAACGACTGCTGTATGAACATAATAATAATAAAACTTATTAAATAGCTTAACTGAAAACCTACAGTGTAAATACTATAAGGCTGAACAAATAGGATACTGATCAACATAAGCGACCAGCAATCCAAGGTAGTAAATGGCACGTTTATTTTTTCACTTATTAACTTAAGCCACGTTTGTCCAATCGCTCTAAAAACACTTACACCAAAACCCGTAGTAAAACCATACAAAGGTAAAAATAAAAGCAAGTATGTGCTTGTGGCTTCAGTGCTTATTTTTAATCTGCGACACGTTTTTTTGATCATCTCAACGACAAGTACCACGTGTAAGCCTGAAATGCTCAATAAATGTACGATCCCCAATTCTTTAAACGTCCGCATAACATCAGTTGAAAAAGAGCGTTTATCAGCAAATAAGAGTATCTTGGTGTAGATGGCTGTGCGCTTAGTCATCGTCTGGTCTACATGTATCAGGATTTTCTGTCTAAACGAATCCACACTATAAACATGAAATTGATTGAATCTATTCTGCTCCACAACTTCTAAAGTCGAAGCAGTTAATACATAATAGATTTGTTTGTTTTTCAAATACTTTTTATAGTTGAATTGATGAAAATTAGTCGGTTCGTTTGGTTCGGAATAAGTTCCTTCCACTAAAAAACTTTTTGGATTAGAATTTCTTAATTCTTCTTTTTCATTTTCATTTTTAATATAATAACTGACTATCACTTTGTCCTTTCTTCCATTTTCCTTTATCGATCCTTCAAAGGTTAATTTATCTCCATCAATATTTAAACTGGTTTCTTTGACATCAATATTGACCCTGACATTATCAAAACTTGAGAGGGTTACCTCGATCGGATTCATATAGGTCACCCTCGCATAAAGTAACATGCCCATCAATATAGAACAAAATAATAGTCGCTGATTTTTCAACAAGATGACTCGTATAAAAACTAAAGTAAACATTGATAGCGTTAGAAACGAAAAACCGGTAGTCATAGTAATAGCACTAACCAATAATACTAAAGCCGCATACACTATATTTCCTATCATCAGACATTCAATTTTTTCTTCGCATAAATAAGACTGCCAAGACTTATTTCTCCCTTGATAGCAGACGCGTCATTCATTTGAAAAACTCCTAATTAAACTCATTTAATAGCCTTCACTCAACCCTACTTAGCTTCTATATATTCCGAGATTTTCTCGTACGTTTTTTCTCCTATGCCAGATACTTTTGTTATTTCATCAATAGATTCAAAAGGTCCATTCTTTTCTCTATATTCAATAATATCGTTTGCTTTGCTCGGTCCAATTCCATTTAACTGTGTTAGTATCTGTTCGTTTGCATCATTAATGTTTATCTTGGCATCTTTTGCATGAGCACCCTCCAAGCTTTTTTCGATTCCAATTATTTCTTCACCTTCTACAGGAATATATATGTACATCTCGTCTTCTAGCAACTGGGCAAAATTAATGTACTTTGTGTCAGCTTTTTCAGCCAACCCGTCCGCTGCATCAATCGCATCTATCACACGTTGGTTCGCATCAAGTGAAAAAACACCAGGATTATTAACTGCTCCTTTTACATCTACTACAACATTAAGATCTCGTTCTTCACCTATCCTTTCGTTCGTGCCCTCAACCTCTTGCTCGGCATCGGATATAGAACTTTCGGAAAGTAGCGTATCCAAAGTCACAGCGTTACTATCCTCAGCGTTATCCTCAGTATGATTGATCAATACGACCAAGATGATAACACTTAAAGCACATAGTATTACTAAACCCCAGCTCACTTTTTTAAAATTTTTTATTTTGGTCAGAATCTCCATAAGATGCCTCCTTTAATCGGGTTATCTATTATATTGACCAATTAAAAAAAAACTCACTTAAAAAAATTAGCAAAAAAAAGCTATGCTCATTTAAATAAGCATAGCTTCCTATTATTCAATTCAGTCAAAAGTATTTAAATAATCAATAGCATCTTTAATGTGTTGCACTGGCACAATTTGCATATCCGAATTAATCGCTTCTGCAGTCTCAGTGGCTATTTCATAATTCGATTTCAAGTCAGGATTTTCTTCAAGAGCCTGACTTGAAATCACATCATCCGGTGCAAAAAAAACAGAAGCACCTTCCCTGTCAGCTGCAACCACTTTTTTATCGATACCGCCGATACGACCAACTTCTCCATTTTCAGCAATGGTTCCTGTTCCTGCTACTTCTAAAGTGCTATCAAAGTCTTCCATCAGCATTTTGTATACTTGTAATGAGAACATAAGACCTGCAGAGGGGCCACCAATGTTACCCGCATCAATGGTTACTTCAGGCGATGTGGTAACGGAAGATTGAGTAACTAAGGTAATACCAATACCAGGGTTCCCTGTTTCTTCAATCAATATTAGTTCGCCACTGACATCTAACGATTCCTCATCTCTTTCTAAAGAGAGCGTAACTGTATCTCCTATAGACTTACTTGCTATATAGTCTATGAACTCATCTGTATTGTCGAATGATTTCTCATCGATTTTTGAGATGCTGTCACCCATTGTAAGATCTTCAAAAAAATTCGACTCTTCTGAAACGGACATCACATAGACCCCTTCATAGTTAATGTCATAGGGGAAGTCAGCTTCATTAAATGCTGCGGCTTTAGCAGTATGAATCGAATAATCCATGTAATACCTTTGCAGGGTTCTATAAGCGCTGTAATCCTCATAATTCCCAAGCAAATCAATCTCGCTCACACCTGAATGATAAGGTAAAAATTGAAAAAACGATGAAAATGGTGTAGCTTTAAATATCTCGACTGTCGTCAACATATACTGACTATCCGATTCATCCATTTGTCCATCTACCTCTACTCTATCGTTAATAACGACTGCACTGCCCGGTCTTTCAACATAATAAGGGATCTGCAAAAAAAACAATAGATAAACGATCAGCCCTATAATCAATATTTTCAAAGCGAATCTTTTTTCATTCATTATTCCTCATCTACCTTCAATAAGGCGTTTCTCAATTTCTCCCCCACAAGTTGAGGCACTAAACCGTCTATCGTACCTCCGTAATGAGTAATTTCTTTAACCATAGTAGAACTGATAGACTGGTACTTCGCGTCAGAAATTAGGCAAACCGTTTCAATTGATTTATCCTGCATTGCATTCAGGTCAGAAATATCTCTTTCATATTCAAAGTCTTTGACAGAACGGATGCCTCGAATGAGTATATTTGCATCCTTTTCTTTCGCTAGAGTGACAGTTAATCCATCGTAGGCGATGATCTGACAATTCGTTAATTCTTTTTCTCCTAATACGGCTTCAATCATTTGAACCCGTTCTTCGGTGGTAAATAAATAATTTTTCGCAGTACTTGCACTTACTACAATGATCAGCTCATCCACCAATCGTGCAGCTCTTTCTAAAATGTTTAAATGACCGTAAGTCAAAGGATCAAAACTGCCTACATAGAGCGCTTTTTTCATAAGTCCTTCACCCATTCATACAATGATACTCTGGTTTTTCCAAAAAACTTATTTTTAATAAGTCTTAAATAATGTTCATTAATCTCCAAGGAAACATCTTTATCAGTTTCACAAACAATGATGGCTTTATCATTAAACAAATCATTATCTATAAGCTTTTTTATAATTAACTCCAATTCTTGTTTAGCATAGGGCGGATCGAGAAAAACTAAATCAAACGATTCCTTGATTTGATGTAAATGCTCAATGGCTTGAAAATCATTCTTTTTATAAACAACAAATTTTTCGGGTTCTTTGGTGATACTTATGTTTTCTTCGATTGTTTTGATGGCTAAAGCATTATTATCGACTAAATAGGCTTTATCCATCCCTCTGGAAACGGCCTCGATACCTAAAGCTCCACTGCCGGCATATAAATCCAATACATGTCCACCATCAAAGTAAGGGCCAATCATATGAAATAATGCTTCTTTAACTTTATCTGATGTCGGACGTGTATTGTCACCACTTACAGCTCTTAATTTTCTTCCACCATATTCTCCTGATACTATTCTCATTCGAGTACATCCTTTACGATTAATTAACGATACTATTCAACAGACTATCCTCTTCATCTTTTTTTGACAACGCAACAACTTCATCTAGTATGCCATCAAATGTTTTAGGAATCTCACACCGATATGAATCTTCTACTTTTCTTACGAAGTGTTGCTTGGCGATCGTATTTGTAATAGCTTCTTTTTCTTCCCGGTTGACATAAATAATTGCATAATTCATGTTTTTGGAAACGTAGTGCACTAAGCCATAACGTTTTAATTTATTGACATATTTCGTAGTATACAACCATACAACTAATCCGACTCTTGAACTTTTCTCTTCATCCAATCCATTCACCTTCTTCAATTTTATTCATTATACCAAAAAAGTCCCTCTACACGAGAGGGACTTTTAAAATATTTAATCATTTTTATTGGAATTAAAAGCATCTGTGTATAAATCATTTAAATGTTTTTCTAATGAACTCAACATCAAATGCCCTTCTTCTTCACCAATCATATCCATAGCAATGGCAAACTCGATTTTTTTTGAAAAACCAAACATTTGAGTATCGATAACTTCTTCAAAAGCTGGACAAGACATACATAAATGTTGCTGATTTTCAATCAAAGAAGCTATTTGTCTAGCATCTTCATTTAAAACATCTTTAGCAAGAGCAATCTGTAATTGATCCATAAGCATATCCTTCCTTAAACTATTCCCATAGCTTTCTTTTTACAAGTATATCATAACTCTACAAATTTGGAAATATAAAAGAAATGAGTTGCGCTTTTATTCTCATTTAATTATTAAAGTGAACGTTTTGATGCTTTTTCTCGTTCGTTTTTATTAAGAATTTTCTTTCTCAAGCGAATAGACTCTGGAGTTACTTCACAATACTCATCATCAGCTAAGAATTCAAGTGATTCTTCGAGTGTTAATTTACGAGGACGTTTGATAACATTCGTCTGGTCTTTATTTGCTGAACGCACATTTGTTTTTTGTTTTTCTCTAGTCAAGTTAACAGCTATATCGCTATCTCTGTTATTTTGACCAACAATCATACCATTATAAACTTCTGTACCCGGCTCAACAAAGATAACACCACGGTCTTCGATGTTCATGATGCCGTATGTTGTGGCTACTCCATTTTCCATTGACACTAAGGCACCATAACGACGTTCCCCAGTTTTCCCTGATAAGAGTGGCAAGTACTGATCGAACGTATGGTTCAAGATACCATAACCACGCGTAATAGATAAGAAATCATTTGTAAACCCAATCAATCCACGAGCAGGTGCCAAGAAAATCATGCGTACCTGGCCATTTCCTGTATGAATCATGTCTTGCATTTCTGCTTTTCTTTCACTTAAATTCTCGATTACTGAGCCCATATATTCTTCTGGTGTGTCGATTTGAACACGTTCAAAAGGCTCACACTTACGTCCATCTATTTCTTTAATAATAACTTCTGGTCGAGATACTTGTATTTCGTATCCTTCTCGACGCATGTTTTCTATCAAGATAGATAAATGAAGTTCGCCACGTCCTGAAACAATCCAAGCGTCAGGAGAAGCAGTAGGTTCTACCCGAAGTGATACGTCTGTCTGTAATTGCATCATCAAGCGTTCTTCGATTTTTCTAGACGTGACCCATTTTCCTTCTCTACCCGCAAAAGGAGAGTTGTTAACTAAGAAAGTCATTTGTAAAGTTGGCTCATCGATGTGTAAAACTGGTAACGGATCAACATGATCAGCTGGTGTTACTGTTTCTCCTACAAAAATATCTTCAAAACCTGAAACAGCAATTAAATCGCCGGCTTTGGCTTCTTGAATTTCTAGACGATCAAGACCAAAGAAACCATTTAGTTTCGTTACACGGAAATCTTTCGTTGAACCGTCTAATTTACTTAAAGTTACATTGTCTCCAACTTTAATTTTGCCTCTGAATACTCGTCCGATACCAATTCTTCCGACATAATCATTATAATCGAGTAATGATACTTGGAATTGCAAAGGTTCGTCACTGTTATCAATGGGCGCTGGAACTTCTTTTAATATACTTTCAAAAACAGGTTTCATAGTATTTTCCTGATCTTCAAGCTCAGGTGAAAGACTACTTGTTCCGTTAATGGCTGATGCATATATTACTGGAAAATCTAATTGATCTTCATCTGCATCCAATTCTATCAGCAAATCAACAACTTCATCAACAACTTCTGCTGGACGAGCAGTATCTTTATCAATTTTATTAACGACAACAATTGGTCTCAATTTCATTTCCAATGCTTTTTTAAGAACAAAACGCGTTTGAGGCATCGTCCCTTCATAAGCATCTACAACAAGAATTACACCATCTACCATTTTCATGATTCGTTCAACTTCGCCACCGAAGTCAGCATGTCCAGGAGTATCCAAGATGTTAATGTGATGGTCATTATATCTAACCGCTGTATTTTTTGCTAAAATTGTGATTCCGCGTTCTTTTTCAAGATCGTTAGAGTCCATAGCTCTTTCACTCAAATCACTATGTGCAGCTAAAGTGTCTGACTGTTTTAAAAGTTCATCTACTAACGTTGTTTTACCGTGGTCAACGTGAGCTATTATTGCAATGTTTCTTATATCGTCTCTTCTTTTCATAATATTCCTCCGAATTCCTTACCCTGAATCTAGTTTATTATTGATCACTTCATAATGCTTTCGCTTATGTTCATTATAAAGAACACTTATTCTTGATAGATTCACACTCAAGAATAAATGCTCTCCAAATATCCTATATTGTTGCCCCAGATATTATAACAGTAAAACTTGTTAAATTACAAGCTAATACTCTGAATTTAATTTAAAAGCTTAATAATTTCCTGATGCGCTTTCTTGGTTGCAAAAATAATGTTGTTATTTTCAAGTAAATTTAATGGTTCATTATTGAATTGGGTTGCTTTTAGTCCAAGTTCTTCCATGAATAAAAGACCAGGAGCCACATCCCAAGGCTTTAAATTTGTCGCAATATAAGCAACAATACTTCCTTTAGCAACTTCTACACTTTCAAGTCCAGCAGAGCCGATCAACCTCAATCCTAAACTCGCTTTGGCTATCTTTCTTATATGATCATATTTCTCTTCAATCATAATACTAGAGTTAGTAGCTAACATGCCTTCATTTAATGCTGAATCACGGGGTTCTGGCAATTGTTGCCCGTCGCAACTTACCCCTTCGCCTTTGATTGCGGAATACAATCTATCAAGAGTGACAACGTAAATATAGCTTTGCACTGCGATTCCATCTTCGTATACAGCTAACATTAAAGCAAAGTTTTCATTTTGTAAAATAAAATTCAATGTGCCATCTATGGGGTCAACAAACCAAACAGTTCCTTTCATATCTTCGATACTATCTCCAAAACCTTCTTCTCCTAGAATACGATCGGAGGGAAAAACAGTTCGGATATTTTTGACGAGTTCTTTCTCTATCCATTTATCCATATTAGTAACTAAATCATTAGGCGTCGTTTTTTGTTCAATTTCAAGTTGAGAATCTATATTAGCTAAAACAACTCTACCTATCTCATTGATCCATTCTTTTATAATTTTATCTCTACTCTTAAAATTTTCTGGCATAACACTTCCTCATTCCATGCTTCTTTACCTTAAGTTTAAATGAGCAAGCAGTAAAAAGCAAAAACAAATGTAAATTTCAAGTTTAAGTTAGCCACCTAGTTTACCAAATGTATCTTTGCTTAAAATAGTAGTTCTTTAATTGATTAACGTAAACGGTCATAGTTATTCGTTAAGCACTATCGCGCTTAGGCCACTTGGGACAAAGAGCGGAGAGCATTGGCAAAACACCTATGAGGCGTTTGATAACCGAGTATTTTCCGTGGGTAGTCATTCATCCATTG
>NZ_LSRN01000036.1 GCF_001885615.1 Alkalibacterium sp. 20
CTTCAATTAAATCTTCTAAGATACGAGGCGCTCCATACGTCCCTATGCTTTCATGAAAAAACTGTCTGATTTTTTGTTTAACTTTATCACGATACAGTTCGCGTTTTGTTGGTTCTCTATCTTTTAGATTTAACCAGTTATAGTACCCACTTTTTGAAACACCAAGCACACTGCACATCCTCACTACCGAGAATTCATTATGGTGAGTTTCAATGAATAGAAAGATTATTCTTGGTTTTTCGTGAAGACATGCATAGCCTTTTTTAAGATCTCGTTTTCCTCTTTCAGTATTTCGATTTCTTTTTTGCGCTGTTTCAATGCTTCTTCATAGTCAGTAGGCGTATGGAATACCGGTTGTTCTCCGTCTTTGTGTTTTTTTCGACGGACTTTGTCCCACTTCTCTTTATCTTTATCTTTATATTTAGCAAGCCAGTTTTTTATCGTTCCGACAGGAATTCCCAAATCTCGAGATAATTCAGTGACTTTTTTATTTTCTTCCACTACTAACCGACATACATATTCTTTATATTCATGTTCGTAATGCTTTGGCATAATGGACACATCCTTTATTTTATAGGCTAATTATACTCCAATTTATTGTGTCCACTATTAAGACTACCTCAACGACAGAGCCATTAGGAATGTTTTTCCCCAGAAAACCGACTTTGTTAGTTGCTATAGTGCCTACTCCACGCTTTCTTCTTTGTTGAGTTACTATTATGAAGCTCTATAGCATCCACTCAATTCGTTTTCCCGTGTCGAGTTAGTATTATGTGGCTGAATAGGCCTTATTGGGATTATGACTCGTCTAGTGACGAGTCATTTCATTCTTCAAGATCTTTTTAAAATTTCATTCATAAAAAGTTCCTAATGTTTGACCCGTTTTATGATAGTGTTTAAACAATATCCGACTGACTCTGTCTTTAGAAACTCCTTCACCACACCAATCATGAATTATGTTTCGTGTAATTTTCAAACTCGGGAAAAGCAATCTAAACTCTTCCACATTTGATACTATCGTTTCTTTTTTTGAATTTCTGTTATTACAGTCTTCACAATAACAGGTTCGTTGGGTAAATTGGATATCAAACGACCCACAGTTACTGCATGTTATCCCCTTTTTAAGGATTTGATAATCATAGTCAGGAAGCTGTTTCTGATAAGGGACTACAAGTTTGTGTTCGGATAATAATCTTTCGGCTAGATAACGACGTTTTTTGGTTAAGGTCAAGCGCTGACGGTTTATTTTAGTAAAATGACCAGGAATCTGATTCGGTAAAATAATACGATCTTCTGGACATGCATGATAGAGAGTAAAGGTGGAATTAACGTATACCACTGCAGCTTCAACAATTATATTTATACTCCACTGCTGAAATAACTGTCTCAGTAAGGAAGTCGTTCGCTTCAACTGTGTTAACGGATCACCTATTTCTTGTCCTGTTAGTGTCAGTAGTTGACCTGACTTCATTTGGTAATCATCCTTATAATTTTTAATTTCATATAAAAAAACTGTGTCCGCTGTTAATATAAGCGAATCAATCTGGACTGTCTGTTCACTAATTGTCAACAACAAATCATTTAGAAAAAGCACATCAGCTCGAACGTATTCTTTGATAAGCGAGTCGAACAGCTCTTCACCTTTGTAGCCCTTTTCCATGTTGATGATGTGCGGTTTCTCTTTAACAGGTAATGCCATCCGTTTATCTAAAACATTTAATGCCGTTAGTAATTCTGGCCGAATGCGGGATTTCACTATTTCCATGTCAGGTCTCCTACTCTTTGTATAAGTTATTTTAATACCTTATCTCTTATACTGTTCAATTAGATGGTTTTATCACTATAATTATTTTGATTTTTTTATTTACTTTATGAAAATGATTATCTTAATAAACATTCCTCTCTTCTCTCATTATTTAGAGCACAAAAAAAGCACTCCCTGAAACGATTTATCATCGTTCCAAAGAAGTGCCTTGCGGATAGTCAATCGACTCAACTTACGCTGTACATTGACTTTCTCTTATTAAATTTTGTTATTAACCTTTGTTTGAAGAACCGAATTCTTTCATCTTACCTACTGTTGTTGCTTTGATGTTTTCTTTACCAGGTCCGATAACTTTACGAGGATCGTAAACTTTATCGTCATTAGCAAGAACTTCACGCGTACGTCTTGTCCATACTTGTTGTAATTCAGTGTTTACGTTGATTTTAGTATGACCAAATTTGATTGCTTTTTCGATTTGGTGTGTTGGAATTCCTGATCCACCGTGTAACACAAGTGGAGCACCTGTCAATTCAGAAATTTCTTTCATTTCGTCAAATCCAAGTACGGGTTCGCCTTCGTAGTCACCATGGACAGAACCTAAAGCAGCTGCTAATGCGTCAACGCCAGCTTCGTCTACCATACGTTTGCATTCGTTTTTATCTGCGTACATTACTCCACCAGTAACGCCGTCTTCTGTTCCGCCGACAGTACCGATTTCTGCTTCTACTGAAACACCTTTAGCATGAGCGTATTCAACCACTTTTTTAGTGTTTGTAATGTTGTCTTCAATTGGGTCATGAGAATGGTCAATCATTACTGAAGAAAATCCTGCATCGATTGCTTGTTTACATTTTTCCAAAGAAGAACCGTGATCCAAGTGAACGGCTACAGGAACAGTAATGTCCATTTCGTCCATTAATGCATTAACCATAGCAGTAACAACTTTAAATCCACCCATGTATTTAGCTGCTCCTTCAGAGACACCTAAAATAACTGGAGATTTTTCTTCTTGTGCTGCTTCTAAAATGGCTTGTGTCCATTCCAAGTTGTTGATGTTGAATTGTCCGACAGCATATTTACCTTTTAAAGCTTTGTTCAACATTTCTGTCATACTTACTAATTGACTCATGTATATAGCCTCCTAATATTTTTGCGCACTTTTTAACCCGAGATACGCGCTCGGCTTCATCCTTAGTATAAACAATATTTCACAATAAAACTAGTGAAAATGTCTATAACCCTTCTATATCTCCTAAATTTTTTCTCATTCTTATCTTATTTCTTTAATATTCCCTGCTTTTCCAACGAAGGAAACAAATAAAGCGTGTGGACGATTCGGTCTCGATTTGAATTCCGGGTGAAATTGACAACTGATAAAATAAGGATGCTGTTTAATTTCGATCATTTCCACAAGTCGGTTGTCCGGAGATACACCTGAGAAAGTGAGCCCAGCTTCTTCCAAGGTTTGTCGATAGTGATTGTTGAATTCATAACGATGTCGGTGGCGTTCGTTGATGACTTCTTCCTTTTTGTAAGCTTGAGCTGCATGAGTGCCTTCTTTAATTTTACATGGATAAGAACCCAGACGAAGTGTCCCACCCAAATCGACCACATTCTTTTGATCAGGCATCAAGTCTATGATGTTATGTTCTACATCCGGATCGACTTCTGCAGAACCCGCACCTTCGAGCCCCGCTACATTACGTGCAAATTCTATGGCAGCCAGCTGCATACCCAGACATATGCCTAAAAAAGGCACCTTGTTTTCTCGTGCATATTGAATAGCCAGCATCTTCCCTTCCAGTCCACGTTCCCCAAATCCTCCGGGAACTAGAATTCCATCAACGTCTTGAAGTTCCTGGACCACTTCTTCCGGAGACAAAAGTTCGGCATTGACCCACTTGATATCAATGTCTGAATTTAATGCGTATCCCGCATGCTTAAGTGCTTCGACAACTGATAAATAAGCGTCCGGCAATTCCACGTATTTTCCTACGATGGCTATGCAGGTCATATTTTTTAAATTCCGTACTCTTTCTTCCAAAGCGATCCATTCGGTCATATCGGCTTCTTTTACGTCCAGGTTTAAATGGTCAACGACAATCTGGTCCAATCCCTGTTTCTGTAAATTCAAAGGAATAGTATAGAGTGTCTCGACATCCAACGACTCAATGACAGCCTTTGAATCCACATCTGTAAATAATGCCAGTTTATCTTTTAAATGTTGGCTCACAGGATATTCCGATCGAACGATCAGTACATTGGGTTGAATACCCAAGCCACGAAGTTCTTTCACACTGTGCTGGGTCGGTTTGGTTTTCATTTCTCCTGCTGCTTTGAGATAAGGAATAAGTGTTGTATGAATGTACATCACATTTTCTGAACCCACGTCTCTTTTCATCTGACGCAAGGCTTCTAAAAACGGAAGCGATTCAATATCTCCAACTGTTCCTCCGACTTCAGTAATGACCACATCAGCGTGTGTCGTTTCTGCCGCTCGTATGATTTTACGCTTGATTTCATCGGTAATATGCGGAATGACTTGAACGGTTGCGCCCAAATAATCCCCGCGGCGTTCTTTGTTGATTACTTCCGAATATACTTTACCGGTCGTGACATTCGAGTACCTATTCAAATTAATGTCAATGAAACGCTCATAATGTCCCAGGTCCAAGTCCGTTTCTGCACCGTCTTCCGTTACATATACTTCCCCGTGCTGATAAGGGCTCATGGTGCCGGGATCGACATTGATATACGGATCGAATTTTTGGATCGTTACGTTTAAACCTCTATTTTTCAATAAACGTCCTAACGAAGCAGCCGCAATTCCTTTCCCGATCGACGAGACCACGCCACCTGTTACAAAAATATATTTTGTCATAATCATTTCCTCCTAAATTGATTTAGGGATAGGAAAATAGGCTCTAAAATAAGAAAAGCTCCCTATTCAAATAAACGAATAGAGAGCCGTATTTATGCCTTGTTTACTGCACCCGAAATAGACGTTATTTACGTTATCTATCTAAAGCGTGCCCAATAAATATAATAAAGGGTCGGTGTAAGATAGTCAAGCATGAATCCTTTCACTTTTTATGGTTTTCCAGTATATACTTTTACCACTTCACATTTACATATAATAGCACGGTCAAACTGTCCCAAAGAAATGTATCCCTACTTTCCTATCGTATAAAGTGTAAAGATACCGTTTAAATGATAAAATAAAGCGAGTATAACCATCACGTTTATGCACTTATTGAGCGTGTGAAATCTGAAGTGAAAGGAGGTAAAAGATGGACAAGCAGCCACACATCCACTTAACTGAAAAAGAAGGAGCCGGTTATGCCCTGCTGCCGGGTGATCCTGAGCGCGTCTCCAAGGTAAAAGCGTTCTTGGAAGAGCCAGTGGAATTGGCTTATAACCGTGAATACCGAAGTGTGAAAGGAATGTATAAAGGCGTTCCGATCTTAGTTGTATCCACCGGTATTGGCGGACCCTCAACTGCTATTGCTCTGGAAGAACTAAAGCAGATCGGTGTCCATACACTCATCCGTATCGGCAGTAGCGGAGCTCTGCAACCAACTATCAATATTGGAGAATTAATTCTCAGCGAAGGTGCTGTAAGAGATGAGGGAACATCAAAGGCCTACATTTCTTCAAATTACCCAGCAATAAGCAATCATACTGTCCTTACTCATCTTAAAAGGCATGCTGAGTCATTAAATATCACCCATCATGTGGGGCTGGTGCGCAGTCATGATTCGTTTTACACGGATGACGAAGAAGCGATCGATGCCTTTTGGTCCAAACAAGGCATCCTCGGTTCAGACATGGAGACAGCGACTTTACTTACCTTGGCCCGCTTACGGGGATTACGTGCAGCCTCAATCTTGAACGTTGTCGTTCAAGATTCAGGTGATCTGCAGTCAGGGATCAATCAGTTACAATCAGGTGAATCATTGACAAGAAAAGGCGAAGAAGACGAAATAAAATTAGCTTTGGAAACGATTTTTTCTTTAAACACTAAATCATAGGGAGTGTCTGTAATGAATAAAAATAGTATGTGGTCATTGAAATTATCAACAGCTGCTATTGTGTTGATACCTGCAGCCATCGGCATCAATTATATAGGAAAATTATTTGCCAGTTTATTGCGTTTACCGCTATGGCTGGATTCGATCGGAACCGTTCTGGCAAGTATGCTGGCTGGTCCCGTCATCGGTGCAGCGGCCGGTATTATCAATAATATCATTTTCGGTATCACGGCAGATCCCATCTCCACTGTTTATGCCATCACCAGTGCGGCCATCGGTATAACAGTTGGGGTCATGGCTTATAAAGGCTGGATCGCCTCCGTTCAGAAAGCTGTCGTCGTCGGTTTAGTTACCGGTTTCGTGGCAGCACTTGTCTCCACGCCACTTAACATGATTTTCTGGGGCGGCCAGACAGGTAATATCTGGGGCGATGCCTTCTATACATTCCTGATTTCCAATGATATTCCACAATGGCTTGCCTCATTCGGTGACAGCATTGTTGTCGATGTCCCAGATAAAGTCGTGACCGTTCTGATCAGTTACTTTATCTTTAAAGGCTTACCTAATTCTTTAACCAACATTTATCGCCAAGATTCTGAAATCGAAGTAATATAAAAGGGTGATTGTATGAATACCATGACATTATATGTCGAAAGAAATAGTCCCATTCATCGACTCGATCCGCTTGTGAAGCTGCTGTATGTCGCTGCAAGCATTCTTTTAACCTATATCTTGCCGGAACCATTGTACATTGGAGGAATCCTCTTCGTCACTTTTCTGCTGTTGATCATCGGGAAAGTTTTCCGCAACAGTTTACCGATTGTGACACTAAGTATGTTCCTGATTTTTTCACTTGTTATCGTCCAGGGGTTTTTCCATCCTGACAACGTGACCGAACTGTTTGCCATCGGTCCTCTCGTCTTTTACGAAGAAGGATTGTATGTCGCACTCGTTTTAGTGATGCGTGTACTCGTCATGGTCGGAGCCTTCAGTTTACTTATTTTAACTACCGCAACAGATGAAATGGTGGAACGGCTGATCAAAAAAGGTATGTCTCCAAAAATCGGTCATGTCATTCTCTCGGTCCTCCAGCTCATTCCACAAATGCGTGCGACCATGGTAAAAATAACCGATGCCCAGCGTTCGCGCGGCGTGGAAACAGAAGGCGATCTACTCACGAGAGTGAAAGCCTTCTTTCCTCTGATCGGACCTGTCGTTTTGAATTCATTGAACGAAACCAAAGAACGCTCCATCGCTTTGGAAATGCGCGGTTTTGATTCGCCGATGAAAAAAACATTTTTAAATGAAGCAAAACAGTACCCACACAATAAACTGATTGCCGGACTAATTACCGGCATCGTTATCTTGGGTATCGTCTGGAGGGTGTTTGGATGAGTGTGATAGAAGTAGAAAATTTGAAATACCGGTATCCGGACACCACCACCCTCGTTCTTGATGATCTGTCATTTTCCGTAGAAAAAGGAGAATGCCTAGGCATCGTGGGAGAAAACACTGCTGGAAAATCGACGCTCTGCTACGCTTTAGCCGGACTCGTCCCGCATTTTTATAAAGGAGCTTATGGCGGAAAAGTGACGGTGAACGGCTTGGTCGTTCGCGAACATGAAATAGCTACAATCGTTGAAAATATCGGACTGGTTTTTGAAAATCCCTTCTCTCAGATGACAGGCGCGAAACAGACGGTCTATGGAGAAGTGGCGTTTGGTCTTGAGAATATGGGTTTACCCCGAAAAAATATGCATACCAGGATCGAAAAATATTTAAAGCTGCTGGATGTCTACAGTGTGAAAGACAAAAACCCCTTTGACTTATCAGGTGGTCAGATGCAGCGCGTCGCGATCGCAAGTGTCTTGGCCATGGAGCCGGAAGTTTTGATCCTAGATGAACCGACCTCGCAACTTGATCCTCAAGGGTCCAAAGATGTCTTTAAAGTGATCGAACAGTTGACGGGAAAAGGCATGACCATCATTCTGGTCGAACATAAAATGGAGCAGATCGCCCAGTATGCGGACCGCGTCTTGTTGCTGCATGAAGGCAAGCAAATCGATCTGGATACTCCGGAGAAAATCTTTTCCCGGTTAGATTTGAAAGAGTTCGGCGTCCGTCCGCCAGTGGTGACATCGATTGCGCAAGCTTTAACTATTCGTTATCCTGATACCCAGTTGTATCCAGTTACCATCCAGGAATTCAAACGATTGGAGGAGATGAAATGAATAGATTCAAATTGAAGGATATTGCCTTTTCCTATTCTCCTGACGTTTCCATTTTTGAAGGACTGGACTTGACCTTCGACTCACAGACCACAGCGATCGTAGGGCAAAACGGTGCGGGGAAAACAACCTTGGTTAAAATAATGAAAGGATTACTTAAGCCTTCTAAAGGAACTTTATCGATTGACGGGGAATCCATCGCCGATCAGACAGCCGCCCAGTTAGCTAAGCGTGTCGGGCTCGTTTTCCAAAATCCAAATGACCAGATCTTCAAGACGAATGTCTTGGAAGAAGTCATGTTCGGACCACTGAATATCGGATTTTCCCGTTTCGAGGCTGAAAAAGGCGCACGGGAAGCTTTAAAAAAAGTCGGTTTGGAATCAAAAGTGAGTGATAATCCGTACGATTTAAGTTTGTCCGAACGAAAACTGATTGCCCTGGCATCCATTTTAGCGATGGATACAGAAATGGTCATTTTTGATGAACCGACGACGGGCCAGGACTTTGCGGGCAAAGAAAAAATCAAAGCCATCATCAATGAACTGAAAGCAGAAGGTAAGCTTATTTTATGCATCCTGCATGACATGGATTTTGCAGCGGACGTCTTTGAACGAACGGTCGTCTTGAATCAGGGCGAAGTCATTTTAGATGGCCAGACGCGAGATGTTTTTCCAGAAAAAAACGTCCTTGAAAAAGCATATCTGGAACAACCGTACGTCACTCAGATTGCTCAGGCGTTAGGGTACAACGACAGTTTCATTCATGAATCGGAGCTGGTTGCTTTCTTGAACAACAAAAAGTAACACAAACTAAAAAGATTTAATTTTCAGGCTATCGCTCCTTGATTATATACAAAAATAGTGCAGGGAAGTTCCTAAGAACTTTCCTGCACTATTTTTTAAAATCGAAAAAATGTCTCGCTTTTCGTTGTTATTCGTCGTCTTCCTCATCATCGCTGAGAACTTCTTCGTCGTCCACAATGGTTAAACCTTTAAGATCTTCGTCATCTTCTTCTTCATCACCAAGATCATCGAGGTCATCTTTGTATTCGCCTAAATCTTCCGTATCCTCGTCATCTACCATGACACCATGTTCATCCACTTCAACAGCGGCACCATATTTGATTGGCTCTTCTTCATCTTCTTCGTCTTCCTCGTCATCATCTTCGTCTAGATTTTCTTCGTCTAGGTCTTCGTCGTCGTAATCATAATCTTCATCATCAAAGCCACGACGTTTTTTTCTACGACGAGGTTTTTCGTCCTCTTCATCATTGTCATGGGTAATTTCTTCATCGATCGCATCGATAGGATACCAGCTACGCAAGCCCCAACGACTGTCTCCAAGTGAAATGAACCGTCCCTCTACATTTAGATCTGTATAAAATTGAACCATTTCTTCATCCAAGACTGAATTGGATAGTCCTAGGTAATCCGCAACTTCAGATAATAAATCGTTAAATTCTTTAACTTGTCCAGTTGTTTGTAGTATCGCGTGCGCAACATCTACCATTGCTAATTCTTGTTTCGATTGACCTTTAAATTGATTTAATTCCACGACTTACACGTCCTCTCATTCGTTTCATTCATTTTTAAATTTATGTTATTCGTTTCAACCCACTAATATTACACGATTATGTTGTGAAACGCAATCGAATCTGGTAGTCTCCTAATTTTTGCTGATTCGCTGACAAAGTGTAATCCACCCATATGCGTCCGGCAAACGGCCTATCATAATAGCTCACACGTAAATCAGTCGTTGTCACGCGTAAAGGCATGATCCCAGCAGCTGTGTGATAATTTGTTTCAGTGTCCTGTTCGCTATTAAAAACGAATCGGGTCGTTTGTTCCCCGCGCCTTATTAATTGGACCACACCCTCCGGATTGATTTTTATCGTGACCGGGATAGCTTTCAAATCATGAGCTTCTTCAAACCGAATATAATAGCTGCTATTCATATATACCACACGTCCATTTTCTTCAATTGAATGATGATGCGTTTCACCGTTTTGTACATACGAGGTTTCCATTTTAATTTCAGCCGGCAAACCATTTTTCAACTCTTCTGAAGGCATAATCGTTGCCCCTTCCTTTCTCATCTCTGTTAGTACACACGATTAGTTGCGTAACTATACATTACTATCTTTTTCTCTTCATTTATTATATCAAAACCTTCTTTATTAGTTTAGCATAAATGTATCATAACGTCTCATCTATAATTCATCAGTAATCGCCCCAATCCCCTCTTCTTTTTGGTATACTTGAATCTGAAACGAACGATTACAACTGACAAGGGCGGAATACGAATGGCTGATACTCTCGATTTTTTAAACGCGCTGCCTAAATTTTCGGTTTTTGATAATATTCCTATTAATTATACCGATCACCGATTTTCTCATTTTGCCTTAACGGATGCTTTAATTAAAGAAGCCGGAGAGAAAAAACACCCCATCTTACATTTCTGGACAACGTCTCCCTATGTTATATTGGGGATGATGGATACGAAGTTACCTTTTTTGAACGATGCGCTTCAGATCTTTTCATCCTATAACTTTCCCTACTTGGTGCGTAATTCCGGCGGACTAGCTGTGGTCAGCGACGAAGACATTCTGAATTTTTCGCTCATTTTCCCTGAGGAAGAAACACGGCTCTCTATCAATGATGGTTATACACGCATGCATAAAATTATTCAGGCTGCTTTTTCGTCATTTGACGAACAGATCGATGCGTATGAGATTTCTGATTCATATTGTCCCGGAGAATTTGATTTAAGTGTAAATGGTAAAAAAATTGCCGGGATCGCTCAAAGACGTTTGAAAGGCGGTATTGCCATCATGATTTACTTAAGTGTTTCCGGGGACCAGCAAAAGCGTGCCGAGATGATCCGAACGTTTTATGATGTCGGACTTAAACAGAAAGAGACCAAATGGGACTTTCCGATGGTCCGTCCCGAGTCCATGACTACTTTGGAACAGGCTTTGAATCATCCCTTTACCGTAGAAGACGTTAAAAAGCTTATAAAAGCGGTGTTTACAGACGCCGCGGTTGCATTACGCGAAGGGTACTTTTCTCCTTCTATCCATGCGTCTTATGTGGAAGGGTTAGAAAAAATGGTCAAACGCAATCAGAAAATGTTGCCGCAATCCACCTGCAGTGCTGAAGGTTAAAGAAAGGAGTTCTTTTCACTTCACCAAGCACCTTCTAAAAGTCACGACTATAGAAGCTGAAGTAAAAAGATAGACGCATGTGTATCCAATCATTTGAAAAATCAGACCGCCTCCCATTCGAGAAAGTCTTTAAAGATCCGGTCCATGACTATATTCACGTTCATCACCGATTGATTTTAGACCTGATCGATACGCGAGAATTTCAGCGATTACGCCGCATCAAGCAATTGGGTACGGCTCAATTCACCTTTCACGGTGCGGAACATTCCCGGTTTTCCCATTCACTTGGCGTTTATGAACTGACACGGCGCATCGTCGATATGTTTGAACGTAACTATCCTAACGATTGGGATTCCAGTATGCGCCTAGTCACACTTTGTGCTGCCTTACTTCACGATGTGGGACACGGTCCTTTTTCTCACACGTTTGAGAAAATATTCGAAACGGATCATGAAGCCATCACGACGGACATCATTTTATCTGAGAACACTGAAGTGAACGCCGTCCTGAAACGGGTGTCTCTAGATTTCCCTAACCAAGTGGCCAGTGTCATCACGAAACAGCACAGCAATCCGCAGGTCATCCAGCTCATTTCCAGTCAAATCGATGCGGACCGGATGGATTATCTGCAGCGCGATGCCTTCTTCACTGGCGCAACATACGGTGCCTTTGACCTATCACGTATCTTACGTGTAATCCGTCCTTATAAAGATGGCATAGCTTTTCAATACCAGGGACTGCATGCCGTTGAAGATTATATCGTCAGCCGCTTCCAAATGTACATGCAGGTATATTTCCACCCCGCTTCTCGTGGCATGGAAGTTACTTTAGATCGTTTACTCTACCGAGCCAAAGAACTCTTTAAAGCCGGAATACTTTATCCAGCTTTTCCTCTTTTGGATCCTTTTTTCAAAGAGACCGCAACGCTGGAAGATTATCTAAAATTAGACGATGGTGTTTTACAGACCGCCATTATCCTGTGGACCGAAAGCGAAGATGCTTACTTGACTGAGTTATCAAAAATGTTCCTGAATCGAAAACCACTTAAGTCAGTTACTTTTGAAAAAGGTAAAGACGAAGAAATTGTTGAAATATTGAGGGATATTGTTGGTAACCTTCACTACGATAAAAATCTATTCACTCTAACCAACAGCAGTTCAGATTTACCTTATGATTATAAATTGAAAAGCAAAACGCCTATTCATCTCATCCAATCAGACGGCACCTTAGTAGAAATAAGCACAGTCAGCTCGATAGTCAAATCACTGAGCGGCATCCTACACGGTGATCATCGTTTGTTTGTACCCAAAGAATTCCTGGAAAGAGATACGGCGAATATTAATATGTTTCAAGAAGAGTACGATGCTTTTCAGCACTACATTATCAACGGTGCCATTACGCATCCAGAGAATCATAAAAACGGAGGAAAAAAATGACTGTAAAACTGATTGCCATTGATTTAGACGGCACATTGTTAAATAAAGAAAGAAAAGTTACGAAAGAAGTAAATGAAGCCATACGTGCGGCAAAAGAGGCCGGCATATATGTGGTTCTCTGTACGGGAAGACCCTTTCCCGGTGTTGTTCCCTTAATTGAAGAACTCGGTCTGGAGGAATCCGACGATTACGTCATCACTTACAATGGTGCGCTTGTTCAAAATACCCACACCCGAGAAAGCATCATTGACTATAGATTGACTCACCAAGATTACCTTGTCTTAGAAAAAGCTGCGGCTGAAGCAGGCTCTCATTTCCATGCCATTCATAATGAGGGTATTTTCACTCCCAATAGGGACATCAGCAGGTATTCCGTGCATGAATCGTTTATTATAAATATTCCTTTATTCTACCGTAAACCTGAAGAAATGGATCCAGCGATCAATTACAATAAAATGATGATGATCGACGAGTCACTTATTTTAGAAGCGGCTATTGCTCGTCTCCCTGAAGAGATTTGGGAAAACTATACTCTTTTGCGCAGCGAACCTTTCTATCTTGAAATCCTGAATAAAGAAGCCAGTAAGGGTAAAGCCGTTGCAGCACTAGCAACTCGTCTCGGCATTGCCAGAGAAGAAGTTATGGCTATTGGAGATAGCGGAAACGATATCGATCTGGTAGACTTTGCGGGCATCGGTATTGCGATGGAGAACGCCACAAAAGAAGTCAAAGCTGTCGCTAATTTTGAAACAACTTCTAACAATGAAAATGGTGTAGCGCAAGCAATCAATACCCATGCTTTAATGATGTGAGGGCTTTGACTTCGCTATTTTCTCTCTTCTTGTTATACTCAATACAGATTAAAGAAAAGGAGAGAGTTAACTATGTCAGAAGTAATCGTATACACTACCTCCGCAATTAACACTGGAGCACGTGCAGGTGAAAGTCATTCACCCGACCGTTCATATGAAGTCAACATCGATGTACCCAAAAAAATGGGTGGCGAGGGTGACGGAACGAATCCCGAACAGCTCTTCGCTATGGGTTACAGTGCGTGTTATCATGCCGCATTAGACCATTACAAAAGAGAAGAGAAAATCGATAACCGTTCACAAGTCACACTCACAGTCCACTTACACAAAGACCCAACAGATGGCGGGTTTAAATTGAGTGTTGAAATTGAAGTTGGCGTGGAAGATATGCCGGAAGAAAAAGCGCAGAAACTTGCAGAGAAAGCACATACGTATTGCCCCTATTCGAAAGCAACACGCGGGAACATCGATGTGTCGATCAAAGGTGTTCCATACGTTGAAGGAAAATAACTTTTGATTTCTTAAAATAAAATAATCAACGCAGTCACTTGCTATCACTATGATAGTGAGTGACTTTTTTTGTTTCTATTTGTTTTTCCAAATTGTTCCCCTTGACGATTCGAATATATGTTCTTATAATTAAAACAAACGCACATTCCCTTTAAGGAGAACAAGTCATGATGCAAGTAATGGATTACTCTAACGAACCGGATAGAGACATTTTATGTATCGACGTGAAATCATTTTTTGCTTCCGTTGAAGCGGTCGAAAGAAAACAGCACCCTCTCAAGGCCAAGATAGCCGTCGTCAGCAAACCGGACAATAATGGCGGTCTGGTCCTCGCTGCCTCTCCTTTAGTGAAGCAGTTGTACGGGGTGAAAACAGGTACCCGCGTGTATGAAATTCCTAAAAACGCCGCGATAGAGATCGTCGAACCCCGCATGGCATTATACGTGGAAAAAAATCTGGAAATCGTAAATCTTTTCAAGCGATTCGTCACGGATTCCGATTTACATGTCTACAGTATTGATGAATCATTCCTGGACGTCACCCACTCGCACGGATTATTCGGAACAACGGAAGAGATAGCCAAAAAAATTCAATATCTCATCTGGAAAAAAATGAATCTAGTCGTCACTATCGGTATCGGTGACAACCCCCTGCTGGCAAAATTAGCGTTGGATCATGATGCCAAGCACAATACCAAAAACAACTATATTGCGACCTGGCATTATGAAGACGTCACTCGTACCGTTTGGGAAATCGCACCGATGAACGCGTTCTGGGGCATCGGCTCACGGACCGAACAACATTTACAGCGACTGGGCATCCATTCTATCTACGACTTGTCACAATCTGATTTAAAAAAATTAAAAAAACGTTTTGGTGTCATCGGCGAACAGCTCTTTTTTCATTCGCACGGGATAGACCGAACGCTTTTATCGGAAAGTTTTACCCCAAAGGAAACATCGTTTAGTAAAAATCAAATATTGAACAGGGATTATGTTGAAAAACACGAAGTGGAAATCGTCATCCGGGAAATGGCTGAAGAAAATGCTCTGCGTTTGCGCAAGCACCACCTTACGACTGGTTTGGTCAAACTCAGTATCGGTTATTCGAAAGACATCGTCGAACGCGGGTTTAGTCATCAGCTATTGATTGAACAGACAGATTCGTCCAGAAAAATCATTGAAGGCTTACTGATCATCTTTAATCGCCACTATGAACCCGTACCCATTCGGGTCGTGAACGTCACCTTCGGCAAGATCGATGCAAAGTCCGCTTTACAACTTTCCTTATTTGACGCAGCCGAAACTTTGATCAGTCAAGAAGATTTAGACCAGACCATTGACTCTATTCGAAAGAAACATGGGTATACGTCGCTACTACATGCCAGCAGTTTATCTCGCGGAGGGATGGCCATGCAACGGGCCAAATTACTAGGTGGACACCGGTCCGGAAAAGATGTTAAATAATCATTCAAGCACTTCATCAAACTAAAGGAGGAACAACAAATGACACAAGAAGTAGTTACACTTTCTCCTGATGCATTAGGTTACAAAGACAGAGGGAAAATGAAGTGGATCGGGTTGATGCTGTCCGATCATTCAGAGGCCTTAAAAAAGCAAAAACAAACCACGTATTCCCTGCTCATCTCTCCCAAGCCGGAACAATCGATGGAAGAAATCAGCGCGTGTCTGTACCGCAGTTATGCCAGAAAGAAGCCACTATCCATTCAACTCGATATTATAAAAGAAGGGCGCTATCTACCTGATATTAAAGGCTCTATCGTCGGGTTCAAAGAGAATTCTATTTACCTTAAACAACATGATCAGACGCTGAAACGTTTAGCTTTAGAAGATATTCGTCACGTCGACTGGATCGACACCTCAGACTGGTTTGCGAAATATACACGTCAAGACGTCACTATTTAAGCTGAATAAAAAGTACTGAATTCGTCGTACCCACAAGTATTTCTTCTTGTGCGATACCACTGACATTTCTTACTAAGCACTGCCAATAATCTTTATCCATGATGTAGACACTCGTCTTCAAATGAGTATCTCCCCTTTAAATTATAGAGATTGAGATTAAGCGTGCGCCTAATCATTCCACTTAAATCCTTTAAATAAATAAGCCGCTCAAAAGTTTAGATAAACTTTTGAGCGGCTTTTTCTGATTTAATTCACTAAGACTTCGCAGTCGAGTATTTCATATACACTTTTCGCAATTGTTTGTTGTTTGCAATAAACCAGATGCTCAGGAAACGAACAACGGACATCACTGCATTTTGAATCAGACGCGGAGGTAAAATAACAGCTAGCGGATTTTGCGTTAAAATATAAATCCAAAGCGTATTTAACGTTAAATTAACAAATAACGTATTAAATGCCACGGCCATAAATACCCGCTTCTTCGTGACTTTCTTTTTGTGTAAAAACACACCGTAGGACAACCCACCCAGAAAGGCAGACAGCGTAAACCCAGGGAAGAAGCCACCGACGCCCCCACCAATTATAAAGCCTAAGATATCGCCAAGCGCTGCGGCAACCCCGCCGACCCACGGCCCAAATAGTAGGCCAATCAGTGCAGTAGGTAGAAAGGAGAATGTTATGCGTACCACAGGTGTAGTAACACCTACTCTCCCTAAAGCGATAGACATGGCCATTAATATGCCGACGATCGCTATGCCTTTAGTATCCAGTTCCCATTTAGACAAGCTCAGCATGCGAAACAGCAGCATCCATCCGTAGAATAAAAAGGCGATACCATATATCACGCCGTTGCCTGCAAAAATACCTTGTATTTCGAGAACCTCATTCTGTAAAAACAAAAAATAGGCAGCCCCTGTTAACAAGAAACCGATTAGAAGGCCGATTAACATACTCTCCCGTTTCAAATGTCTATATACATATAAGCTTAAAGAAAATAATATTCCGGTAAATAAAAAAAGATAGAAACCGTCTGCTAAAACCATTTTCCAGTTTTCATACTGGCCAACAAAAGATTGTGCTCCTTGTGTCCCGTTTCGTGACCTTAAAAAAGGAATCACCAGGGATAACAATAGTGGAGCGATCACACCAACGAGAGCATAATCCCATGGCAATTTACGTTCAACAGTTTTGTTCAATGTTTCATTCATATTCGAAGATCTCCTTTAATTTACATACTTCTTCAGCAGAAAAATTTACTGAAAAAGGCAATCGAACTGCGGTGTAAAGGCAGTCAAATTAAAGAGTCCTCGCCAAAAAACTATTCAGTTTTAAAGCGGATGCAGAGAAAAATCGCAAAACATTTGTTTTTTCGTCTAGTGGCAACATCCCATCCACCTAGCACTTAACGTTTTTCCCTTACTCTTTTATTAGTATATATTTGTTGAGCTAAACTTACAAGAAAAACTAGTTCAACTTTTTTCTTGTGTCCGCATCAACCCTTCTTCCGTAAAGAGATACCGGACCGGAATATCATGATTTTCAACAGGGAATGAGTCGATCAACTGATTCGAATGCAAAAGAGACACCGTTGCCTTTTCAAAATGCTTTAAAAAGCGGTCATAATAGCCCCCACCAAAGCCAATACGGTGACCCGAACGAGTAAAAATCAGTCCTGGCACTATCATGAGATCGATTGTCGCCTCATCAACACGTTTGGTCTCGCTGACGACCGGTTCGAGCAGATCGAAATACCCTCTTTCAACTTGAAGAAATGACGTTATTTCATAAAAATGTAAGGCACGCGTTTGATGAATGGCTTTCGGTATGCACACCCTCTTCCCTTCTATCCAGGCTCGTTCGATGATTGTTTTCGTATCCCACTCTTTTTTAGTAGACAACGTCACGCCAATCGATTGGGCTTGTTTCCATAAAGAGGATTCAAATAAATGCTCATGCATCGCTTTTTCAGCTTTTTTTCTTTCTATCAAGCCAATCTTTTCTAACGAAATCAACATTCCTTTACGCAGTTCTTCTTTTCCCATAAGAATCACCTCACTATAAGTTTACTCTACGCACTGATTCCAGGCCGCCTGAGCGACTTGTTCAGCTAAAACCGCTGTCGTAATTGCTCCCACACCACCAGGCACAGGTGTGATTGCTGACGCCTTCGCTGCGACTTCTTCGTATTTGACGTCCCCAACGGGCTTGCCGTCTTTATAACCGAAACCGACGTCTATAACAACCGCACCGTCTTTAATATGGTCCGCCGTTACCAACTCGACCACACCTGTGGCAGAAATAACAATATCTGCCTGTTTAGTATAGCGTTTCGTGTCTTTTGTTTTAACATGCAGGTTGCTTACCGTTGCTTCGGCGTTTAAAAGCATTAGAGTCAATGGTTTTCCAACCACCGGACTGCTCCCGATCACACAAATATCCTTTCCTTCTAGAGGAATGTCGTAATATTTTAGCAGTGACATAACGGCTCTGGGTGTACTGGGTACAAGCGTAGTTCTGTCATTTTCCACCACCCGACCTAAGTTTTCAGGGCTCAGGCCGTCAATATCTTTTTTGGGATTAATACAGCGTGCAATATCATTTCTGGACAGCGAGTCCGGTAAAGGCTGCATGACAAGGATGCCGTGAATCTTTTTGTCTCGATTGAGTCCTATAATGGCGTCTATTACTTTTTTCGATGTCACAGTTTCTTCAAAAACAACTGATTCAACCTCAATGCCGACACGCTTCATCGCTTTAATTGCAGCATTTTCATATGAAATCGAGGATTTATCTGTCCCCACTCTTACAATGGCCAAAGTAGGTAAATAGTCGATTTTTTTCAAATCATCCACTGTCTGCTTAGCCTGATTCAATAATTTACGTGCCACAGGTTTTCCGCTTAACTCAACCGTCATGTCACTCCTCCTCTGTCTGGTATTCTGGCCACTTGTTGTGTTCAAGGAAAAAGCTGATCGAATCGGATAATTTTTTGAGTTGTTTTTTCCCTTGGACCAGATTTTTTTTCGCTTCTTTTTCTAATTGGTTCTTCACGTTATTGTCTTTCATTAATTTTGTGTTGATTGTAACGTTTAACACCGCGGTTTCTAAAACACTTTCCATAAACAGTGTCGCTACCATCAGATCATTGACGATCGTCCCTTTCATGCGCATGGAGGTCAGTTCCTCTAACACACGAATAAGACTTAACCCTTCATCCAGCATCGTGCGTGGTGGCTCTACTGCCGTTTTCAACGCCTGTTCGATCCCTGCGTCTCGCAAACCCTTTTCTTCCGACGTTTCTTTTGGCAGCTTGTACGCGTCCAAAACAGGTTTAAAGGCTACAGCATCGGCCTTGGCTAAATCCTCAAACGATTCTCTGATCCGCTGTGATTCTTTCAAGAGATAGACTAGTTTATCCTTTTGATCGGCGTATTTTTTCTTGTCTTTTTGAATATCTGCCACCATTCGGGCTAAAGAAGCACTCATCGCTCCAATGTATGCCGCCGAACTGCCGCCTCCGGAAGAGCCGTCTTTGGATCCTAATTCCGTTAAATAAGCTGAGAATATTTCTTCCTTCATTCGAATCGCTCCTTAAAATAATCCGGTGATTTTACCTGCATCATCCACATCCACTTGTTCAGCAGAAGGTACTTTGGGCAATCCAGGCATCCGCATAATATCACCTGTCAAGACCACGATAAAGCCGGCCCCGGCAGAGACAGATAAATCACGGACATTCACTTCGAAATCTGTGGGTCTGCCTAGCGCTTTCGCATCATCGGATAACGAGTACTGCGTTTTAGCCATACAGACGGGTAAATTACCGTAACCGAGTTTTGTTAAGCGTCTAGCTGTACGTTTTGCGGCTACGCTCCACTCTGTCCCTTTTCCGCCATAAACGGACTGCACAATTTTATCCACTTTTGTTGCAATGGAATCTTCCAGCTCATAAGCGAATGTCATGTGAGATTCCTCTTCGCATAATTTCACGACTTCTTCAGCCAGTTCCACGCCACCTGCGCCACCTTCAGCCCAGACATTTGATTGAACCACATTGCTTCCAGTTTCTTTGATTGCTTCTTTTAAGACGTCTAATTCTTCTTGCGTATCACCAGGGAAAGCGTTGATTGCCACCACAGCCGGCAAGTTAAATGTATTTTGAATATTTTCAATATGTTTCATCAAGTTAGGTAATCCATTTTTAAGTGCTTCTATATTTTCTTCAGCTAAGTCTACCTTTTTTACGCCGCCATGCATCTTAAGTGCACGAATCGTGGCCACAATAACCACAGCATCCGGCTTAACGTCTCCAATACGGCATTTAATATCAATAAATTTCTCTGCACCTAAATCAGCTCCGAAACCGGCTTCGGTCACGACGTAATCGGCATGAGCCAGGGCCATTTTCGTTGCCAGCAAACTGTTACACCCGTGGGCAATATTCGCAAACGGTCCCCCGTGAATAAATACCGGTGTATGTTCAAGCGTTTGTACCAAGTTAGGTTTCAATGCATCTTTAAGCAGGGTTGCTACAGCCCCCTGTGCATTCAGCTGCCCTAATTTAACGGGCTCGTTATCAAAGGTGTAGCCAATTAAACACTGACTTAATTTTTCTTTCATTTCAGCTAACGAATGTGATAAACAAAGCACCGCCATAATTTCAGAAGCAACCGTTATATCAAAGCCGTCTTCTCTTGGCATGCCGTTTGTTCTGGCACCAATGCCACTCACAATTGCACGCAGTTGCCGATCGTTCATATCCATTGCGCGACGCCAAGTCACACGTCTAGGATCGATTTTCAAATCATTACCGTGATAAATATGATTATCTAGCATGGCGGCGACTAAATTATTAGCTGCGCCAATAGCATGGATGTCACCAGTGAAATGTAAATTGATATCTTCCATCGGAATAACTTGCGCATACCCTCCGCCAGCTGCACCACCTTTCATGCCAAATACCGGACCTAAAGAAGGCTCACGTAGAGCAATAGCTGCCTTTTTCCCGATTCTCTGCAAAGCATCACCCAGACCAACAGACGTCGTGGTCTTCCCTTCGCCAGCTGGCGTGGGATTGATGGCCGTCACCAAAATCAATTTTCCGTTTTTATTTTCTTTATTATGTAATGCACTGAAGTCTACCTTGGCCTTATACTTTCCGTAATGATCCAAATCCTCTTCACTGATAGCTATTTTTTTTGCAATGTCTCCTATTGGGAACATTTCCGTAGATTGGGCAATTTCGATATCACTTTTCACCATGTTTACTCCTCCTTTAGTGTTATGAAACTAATAAAACCGTCAATGTATCCTCATTTTCTGTAAGGGCATACAACGTTTGCCTTAAACTTGTTTTCAGTATAACATAGGAATGGCAGTAGCCAATTAAAACTTCTCAAGATTTTTTTCTTTTCGACTCTGGCATTTTTTTCGATAAGAAACAATCGACATTTTTACTTAAATTTCGTATGATAAGATTAGAAGTGAATAAAGGAGGACCTATAGTGAAAATAATTGACCGCGCAGCGTTAACTTTACTGATTTTTGGCGGGATACATCTTTTACTTATCGGATTATTTGGATTTAATATCGTTGAAACATTATTAGGCGAAGTCGACCAATGGGGTGTACGCATCATTTACATTTTAATTGGTTTGAGTGCGCTATGGTGTTTTAAATATTATTCCTTTACCCCAAGAGGTGGCAGTCGCTTAAAAGACAGATAATGTCACTTTGAATAAAGTCTAAAAAAGACAGGATGTAGGAAATTCCTACATCCTGTCTTTTATTATTTTTTTAAAATAGTGAAGATAATTCAGTGTAATCGTACTTTAAATCAGTTGCTACTGCTTCATTCGTTACTTTTCCTTTATATACATTCATGCCTGCTGCTAAACCGTCATCTTTTTTCAGCGCTTCAACAACGCCTAAGTTAGCTAACTGCAAGGCATAGATAATTGTGTCATTAGTCAAAGCAAGTGTGGCAGTTCTTGGTACTGCCCCTGGAACGTTCCCAACGCCATAATGAACGACACCATGTTTGACAAAAGTCGGCTCATCATGTGTGGTTGCTTCGTTTAATGTCTCGAAGTTCCCGCCCTGGTCAATGGCAATATCAACGATTACTGATCCTTTTTCCATGGATTTAATCATTTCTTCGGTCACTAATTTAGGTGCTTTGCGTCCTGGGATCAAAACAGAACCGATAACTAAGTCTGATGCTTTAACTGCTTTAGCGATATTAGATGGTGTCGAAGCCAATGTCTGAACGTCGCTGCCGAACATACGAATAAGATCGCGCATACGGTCAGGGCTTAATTCTAAAATATTTACATTGGCACTCATACCAATTGCCATACGTGCAGCATTTTCACCGACAACACCGCCGCCGATAATGGTAACTGTTCCTCTTTCAACACCCGGTACGCCCCCAAGTAAAAGACCTTTTCCACCTTGTCTTTTCTCTAAATGATGAGCGCCTAATTGAACTGCCATACGTCCGGCAACTTCACTCATAGGGGTAAGGAGAGGTAATGTTCCATCTTTCGTTACTGTTTCATACCCGATTGCAGTCACTTCATTATCCACTAACGCTTTCGTCAACTCTGGTTCGGCAGACAAGTGCAAGTACGTGAACAGAACAAGACCTTTTCGGAAATACGTGTACTCTGCTTTAAGCGGTTCTTTAACTTTCATTACCATATCCGCACTGTCCCAGACTTCTTTGGCAGTGTCGATTATTTTAGCGCCATTTTCAATGTATTCCTGATCTGAATACCCACTACCGTCCCCCGCATTTTTTTCAACTAGGATATCATGTCCTCCTGCAACCAGACGTTGAACGTTGAACGGTGTTAAACCAACTCGAAATTCGTTATTTTTTATTTCTTTTGGTAATCCAATAATCATGACTGTAACTCCCCTTTATATAATTTTTTAATCGTACTTCCTAAAGAAGTCTCCCTCTTCAAAATGTGGTTCAGTAAAAAAATTAAATTATCAGAACGCACTTATCAATATGTTTGTGGACTAAACCTGGATAGAGATTACAATTCGGCACTCAATGTCAAAAAAGAAGGTATTCGCTTATTAGTAAGTGCCTAATAAAAATATAAACTATTGGAACAAGAGGGTTAGCTTGGTCAACTTCCTCAGCTACCAAAAGTGGCAATTACCCAAGAAGCCCCCACTTCAAGCAGCCTGTAAGGGGGGTAACTGGTGAGAGTGGTTCACTACATTGGTTACATCAGTATATACGACACAATCAGAAGTATCCCAATCACGAAAAAGAGAATACCACCCACTTTGATCAATAAAGGAAACCATCCCGGAAAATTAGTGTGTGGTGCACGTTTCTGACTTTTAGTTGCCAATTTATCAGAATGTTTATATGAAAAATACCCATATACAATTAAAGCTAACCCGATAATAACTAACATGTTGATCTCCTTTTAGACTTTCACACGTTTTACGTTGAAATTAAAAATGTAAGATTTCACGATCAGTGCCTCTAGTTATGTCGCGCCAACCATAAAATCCGGCGTCCAATCCGCGCAACAATACTTCAGCCGTTCCAATATTAGTAGCCAAAGGAATCTCATACACATCGCACAAGCGAAGTAAGGCAGAGATATCTGGTTCATGCGCCTGAGCCGTTAGAGGATCGCGTATGAAGATAACTAGATCTATTTTGTTATTGGAAACGTGCGCGCCAATCTGCTGATCGCCACCGAGCGGACCCGATTTAAAACGATGAACATCCAATCCCGTTTCATCGATTATTCGTTTGCCAGTCGTGCCGGTCGCAAATAAATTGTGCTTACTTAAAATCAATTTATAGGCTTCAGCTATTTTAATAATATCGTCTTTCTTTTTATCATGCGCTATCAATGCAATATTCACAGTTTTCCTCCCTCAAGCGTAAAATATGCTATTCCCTACCTTCATATCATAACATATTTTAATTAAAAATCTGTTTGAAAGTTTAAGTTAGCCACTTAGTTGAGTATATTTATTCCAAGTGTTTATTAGTTTATTAAGTACTTTCGTGCTAAACCGCTTGCCGTTCTAATCGAAGAGCATTGATGAAACATTCATGTGGTGTCCTGTAATCCAATATTTTTCTGGGATAATCATTCATCCATTGTTGTATACGCAAGCATTGCGACTCAGAAATTAGACGGCTAGTCCTTTATTCATTCTATTCTCCATTTCGTCCAGCTTTTCTTTTACTAACTTTTTAACATAATCTGCACCCTCACTATTATTTACTACATCAATATTATCAATGTTAATCATCAAAACATCAGATGCTTTACAATGACGAGTAACCCAATTATCATAACCTTGCCAAAGTAACTTATAATAATCCATTAGTCCTTGGTCTTGTTCAAATTCTCTACCTCGTAAACCGATTCTGTAGATAATCATTTAAAAAGACCCATGCAAATAAACCATTAAATCTGGAGACTTTTCATTTAACTCTTCTAATTCTTCCATCATATTATTCAATAACTTTTCTTGAATGTTAAACTATGAAGTTGAGATACGTTCTAATTCTGCATTAACTTTAGCAAAATACCGATCTTCATATATCGAGCGATCTGAAATGTTGTTTTTGTTATGTGAAGCTTCTTTAATATTTTTAAAACGACTATTTAAAAATTTTAATTGCACTAAACATGGATATCGTTTTAAATGCTGCTCTTATTCGCTTACTGTATAAAACAAAGGCAATATTTCATTATCATCAGTATTCTCATAAAACACCTCACTATTTAAAGATTTTCCTAATAAATCAGCAACACTTGTTTTACCTGCTCCAATCATTCCACATATTACTAAAATGCCATCTGCCCCTCTCCTTATATCTTTTATTTCTAGTACTAACTCGAGCCAATTATTGCGCTTGTCATTTCAGGTTTCTAATTCTCCATTTTATGACCACTAAAACAAGGAAAAAAAGTAGTACTATAAAGCTACTCATTTTCTATTTAATTACTGTTTATCATTTATGGAGCATTCTGAATTGAACACGATTAATTACCTAAATGATTAACTCCCTTAGTTATGATACTATTATTTCTTCATTATATGAATAATTAAAATACTATATAAATCGTATATAAAATAA
>NZ_LSRN01000037.1 GCF_001885615.1 Alkalibacterium sp. 20
GTTTAGTCCTGATAACAAAGCGGATATCGTTTTAATTGATGAGGGACACTTGCTTCTCACCCAAGGTAAACAATCTTATAGCGGAAATAATCATTTAGATGATATTTTAGCTCGAGCAAAGGTCGTTATTTTAATTTTCGACAAAAATCAGATTCTTACTACTGAACAATATTGGGAAGAACATAAGCTACTTAACTACCAGGATAAAGCGTTGGAAAAAGAAAATTACATTGAATTAAGAAATCAAATAAGAATCAATTCCAATGAAGCCACCATAAATTGGATTAGAAATATCATCGATAACAGCACTGTTGCCAAAATTCCAAATGATGATAAATATGACTTGAGAATTTTAGATACCCCTGAAGAGCTGGAAAAATTGATTAACGACAAAGCAGCTGATACTAAGTATGGTTTATCACGCTTATTAGCAACTTACGATTGGGCCTATCACGCAAAAAACCTAGATAATAATAATCAATATTGGAAAGTTAAAATAGGTAAGTGGACTAAACCTTGGAATTTACTTGGCCATGAACCAAAAGAGATTAAAAAGAAAAATAGAGGGATGTCTTGGGCAGAACAAGAACAGACAATAAGTCAAGTAGGGTCTACATTTACCATACAAGGGTTTGATTTGAATTATGCAGGTGTCATTATTGGCCCCTCGGTAATATATAGAGATGGAGAAATCAAATTTAATCCAGATGCTAGTGCCAATAAAAAAGCCACACGAAATAGGACACTTGAAGACGGATCAAAAAAAGCATTTGGTGAACTATTCCTGAAAAATGAACTGAATGTACTACTAACCCGGGGTGTAAATGGTCTTTATATTTATGCTGTTGATAAAGAGCTCAGAGAAGCATTGCTTGAAGCTCAAAAACAAAAGGGAGAATCTATACATGGATGAAATAACTGAATTAATCACTTTAATTAATGAATTTCGCGATGAAAGGGACTGGCGTCAATTTCATAATCCCAAAGATTTGGCTATCTCGATATCTTTAGAAGCATCCGAATTGCTTGAAAATTTTCAATGGAAAGAGAGTAACGAAGCAATTCAGGAAAACAAAAATGACATTCAAAGAGAACTAGCGGATATAATAATATATTCTTTGATGCTAAGTTCTGATTTGGAGTTAAACATCGAAGATATAGTGAAAAATAAGTTAAAAGAGAATAATCTGAAATATCCTGTTGACAAAAGTAGAGGATTAAATAAAAAATATACGGATATTTAACTATAGATTTTATAAAATAGAATGAAATTTCTTGAAAAATCCTGAAACTATTTGTAATATCTTTCTATTATATTGTCGAAGGCTGTCAAGTTTAAGTTGAATCTAAGATTATTGATATCATTCAGATGACTTATGAATAAAATGAATTTGGAGAGAAAAAGAGTCGAATCTTATTTAGCAATAATTGATGGTTATAGTTTAGTATTCACATTTGAGCGGTTTGTATAATGGTTGTCTTTATATAATAATCAACACAACTGATGAATAAACAAGAAATTAACAAAACTCATTAAGAAGTAGTTAATAATACAAATTCCATTTCACAGTCAAAAGAATACTTGTGGGATTTGATTGAATATCTCCACAGTGATCGAAAATGACTGGGACTTTGCTGCTTTGCTACATGATTTGCCAAGTGAAGCACTGGCGGAGTGCGAAACCTTTAAATGGTTCGACAACGAACTCATCAAGCGGATTGTTCAGTCGATGCAAATCTACGTCAGCGAAAGTGACCGCCTATTACCGATGCTGGCAAAACGCCGCAATACAATTTGGTTTGACCAGTTTACTAGTAGCTATGCCTTCTTGAAATGGGCGATTCAGTTGAACCACCATACTGAAACCTTTGAAGAAGACTGGCGGGGAATGGCCGAGACTAGTGCTTTATGGCAGTATTACAGTGAACAGGGCTACCACGTCGATTCCGCGTACCGAAAAATGACTGAGACCTATGATGCTCTTCAGTCTGATCAAAAAGAAGTCCTACGTCCAGTTAAGGATCAGATGGAAAGACTTTATGTGAACCAGTATTTGAATGAGTTTACCACTAAATGGGATATGTACTATACAAACGCCCAGACCTTTGATGCTAATAAGCTGCAGGCTAACTTTTTTGACAATGAAGTGAAGACTTATTTAGGCAATAACCGACGCATTGTTGTCATCATCTCAGATGGCTTGCGTTATGAAGCAGGAAAAGAACTGTATTTTGACTTGACGAAAGAGAAGAAATTCAACGGAGACATGGACTGGATGCAAACAGAGCTACCGTCAATTACATCCGTGGGTATGGCAAGCCTATTGCCACATCATTCACTGCAGTTCCAGACGGACGGGACTGTCTTAGTCGATGACATGAAGACAAGTGGCCTAGCTAATCGTGAAACCATCTTAAGAAAAAACGGCCACCCTAAAGCTCTTGCTTTAAAATCAACAGATATTGATCAGATGACTAAAGAACAGCTAAGAGAGAAAATGGCGGGCAAAAAATTAGTTTACATTTATCATAACAAAGTGGATGCCATCGGAGACCACTTGCCAACAGAGAACGACGTCTTTAAAGCGACCAATGAGTCCATCAAAGAATTGAACCAATTGATGCACCGATTAACAAATGACGTCAGCATCAGTTCATTTTTAGTTACTGCTGACCACGGGTACCTGTACACAAGAAGTGCCATTTCAAGCAGCGAAAAAGTACCGGTCAATAGAGAGTTGGAAGCCTGGATCAAAAATAAACGGTTTATTTTATCTGAGAAAGAGGAAGACCATTACAGTGGACTCAGTTTCACTTTGTCAGAACGTTTAGACAACACCGGCTATATCACTGTTCCCAGAGGTATGAACCGTTTCGCTCTGCAAGGGGGCGGATACCAGTATAGTCACGGTGGGCATTTACCACAGGAAATGATGGTACCCTTACTCAGAATAAAAACAGATCGCAGCCGTAATGAGATACCAGAAGTCAATGTGTCACTGATCAGTCAGACACGGACGATCGCTAACAATATTGTCTGGTTATCGTTCCTGCAGACTGATCCACTTTCAGAACAGAAGAAAGAGAAACGGTTGAATCTCTACTTTGAAGACAGTAAGGGCAGAAAAATTTCCAACGAAATACTGCTTATTGCGGACAGAGAAAATAAGGCAAGTGACGAACGTGTCTTTACAGAAAAATTTGTCCTGCTCAATGAGTCATACAATCCACTGGATACGCATTACTTTGTCATGGAAAACGCGAATGACGAAGAGGATGTTGTTAAAGAACGATTCAAACTGGATTTAGTTTAATAAAGCATATCAAATAAAAAAACGAGGTACGAGATGAAAGAATCAGAAGCGGAAAATTATGAAGAAGTCGTCTTCGGCGAAAGCTACTATTTCGTTGCTGGTTATACCAGTGGCGTTGCCCCTTATGGCTTAACCCTGCAGGAAGCCATAGAACAGGGACTGCTGGATGAAGAGGATCAGCATTCCAATGAAGATTTTGATTATCCGTTTTAATAGCAAACAAGAAGACCTTCAACGTGGGATTATTTCCGGGCTGAGGGTCTTCTTGTTGATTTATGAAAGTTAACCGACAAGCAGAAATAACATGAACCGGGTACATTTTAACTATGTTATAAGACCGGGCATCTATGTCTATTGTATTGATACTATCGGTAAGAATGACACACATTTTTGCATATTCAGTATAAAAATGTTGTCCACTAAGTTCAAAAATTAATTATGACGAGTTAAAGATATGATGCACTGCAGCTAGCTTTGTGATACGATTTGTTTAAACCCTTATAGGAGGTCAAGGAATGAATTTACTTTCTCAATACATTGTTGCATTAAGCCATTTATACGGTGCCGTTCATAAAGAGGTTGTTGTTGACATTTACAAAAGCCAAAATGATGATGAAGTCAGGATTAAAGAGGTTGAGGAATATTTGAATAATCCTTCTGAAGAGATTGAAAAACACTTTGCTTTTTCGGTTGGTGACTATTTCGCTTACGAGGCCATTATGGAATTTGATGAATTAGATGAGTTACTGCAGAAACAATCCGGTAGACCGAGATATATCCCGGAAAAAAGCGAGCTGCTCAACTATATCGACTCATTCTATTTTGAAAAAACTGCAGCTTACTATAAATTATATGATTACCTTTTGAAGTATGTGTTGGACGGAGACGAAGAACGTACATCAGATATTTGTGAAGACGTTCAAGGCATGATTGAAGTGAATGCTAGCTTTAGACAGGTCATGTCAGTATTTGATCACATGCATGTTGACTTCATAGGTAAAAACCAAAGAGAAACGGTTAAACAATTAGTGAAAGTGCTGAAAAATAATGTGAGACTCTGGATAAATAATGGGTATACAAATAAAGAATTGAAAGAAATGGATTTTAGAGATTCAAGTAAGAAGATAAATAGAAATCAGAATAGCATGACAAAAAAATTAGGGCGTAACGATCCGTGTTATTGCGGTAGTGGAAAGAAATATAAGAAATGCTGTCTTGAGAAAAACGAGAAATGAGAGAACGTCAATAATAATAGAGAAATATGAGGTTATTCCAAAAGACTCAATCGATAATTACTTCGATTGAGTCTTTTGGATATTGTAATTACTCCGTGTATGGTTAGTTTGATTCTTTATACCAAAAGATGAGAGAGTACCAAAATAGGACCCTACGGAACGACACTAGAAAAATGGTTCCTTTATACCAAAAGATGAGAGAGTACCAAAATACCGGCCCTCACTTGCACTTCGAGATCTGGTTCCTTTATACCAAAAGATGAGAGAGTACCAAAATTACCTGGAAATTTATATTCGATGTAATACGTGTTCCTTTATACCAAAAGATGAGAGAGTACCAAAATATCGATGTAATCATTAATGTCGGTTAAATAGTTCCTTTATACCAAAAGATGAGAGAGTACCAAAATTCGAAAGCGAGTGTCTGATCGTAACGTCTCGTTCCTTTATACCAAAAGATGAGAGAGTACCAAAATCTTGTATAAATTAGATCCAAAATACGTGGAGTTCCTTTATACCAAAAGATGAGAGAGTACCAAAATAACCAATGCCATGTTTCTTGTTCAAAATCGTTCCTTTATACCAAAAGATGAGAGAGTACCAAAATCATAGTTAACGTAAGGCGCATATTCAGCAGGTTCCTTTATACCAAAAGATGAGAGAGTACCAAAATTTCGTGAAAAGAAGGCTGCTGAAAAAGCAAGTTCCTTTATACCAAAAGATGAGAGAGTACCAAAATCGACATCAGTTGGATTGATTTCTTTTTGCAGTTCCTTTATACCAAAAGATGAGAGAGTACCAAAATTGAGGATAGTGGCAAACGTTTGCCCTTTGTGTTCCTTTATACCAAAAGATGAGAGAGTACCAAAATGCGGCACAGCTAACATTACCGCGATACCAAGTTCCTTTATACCAAAAGATGAGAGAGTACCAAAATTCTGTGCTTTGTTTCTTATTTTCATACTTAGTTCCTTTATACCAAAAGATGAGAGAGTACCAAAATTGCTCTGCTAAATGATACCGTTTTTGTGCGGTTCCTTTATACCAAAAGATGAGAGAGTACCAAAATCCAACTTTCAATTCTTGCTAACCCGTCTTGGTTCCTTTATACCAAAAGATGAGAGAGTACCAAAATAGTCATTGCATTGCCGCAAATTGTGAACGCGTTCCTTTATACCAAAAGATGAGAGAGTACCAAAATTAACCTTTGACGTATCATCACTGACTGAATGTTCCTTTATACCAAAAGATGAGAGAGTACCAAAATGCCATCCAGTAATTGTAAGGGGAATTATTGTTCCTTTATACCAAAAGATGAGAGAGTACCAAAATATTGGTGGTGTAATCTGTTTCATCTGGGTAGTTCCTTTATACCAAAAGATGAGAGAGTACCAAAATCTGTCGTCTCTCCTTGTGCTGTTTGAGTCGGTTCCTTTATACCAAAAGATGAGAGAGTACCAAAATTTAATACGTTCTTTATCACTAAGTTCTTTAGTTCCTTTATACCAAAAGATGAGAGAGTACCAAAATAGCTCACTGTATTGGCATAGCTTCATAAAGGTTCCTTTATACCAAAAGATGAGAGAGTACCAAAATAGTGTTGCCGTTGTATACTTAAATTTGGTAGTTCCTTTATACCAAAAGATGAGAGAGTACCAAAATAGAAGTTATGTCTTACATCATTGTTATTTAGTTCCTTTATACCAAAAGATGAGAGAGTACCAAAATATGAAGGTGGTAAACGGCATGTCATAGTTAGTTCCTTTATACCAAAAGATGAGAGAGTACCAAAATTAAAAACTTCGCCATCATTTTATCGTTTTTGTTCCTTTATACCAAAAGATGAGAGAGTACCAAAATCAAGTATCTAGAAAGCAATGAAGCAGGAAAGTTCCTTTATACCAAAAGATGAGAGAGTACCAAAATACCGTCTGACGAATAACCACTTGTTGCATTGTTCCTTTATACCAAAAGATGAGAGAGTACCAAAATATGCGACTGTCTGCGGTTGCATTAAAAACGTTCCTTTATACCAAAAGATGAGAGAGTACCAAAATTGAAAAAATGTTCACTTGCCATTATTTTACGTTCCTTTATACCAAAAGATGAGAGAGTACCAAAATTGTTTATGCGATTGTAACGAATGGCGACGTGTTCCTTTATACCAAAAGATGAGAGAGTACCAAAATGAGTTGATCGGCCGACCCTTTAGAATCGACGTTCCTTTATACCAAAAGATGAGAGAGTACCAAAATACTCTGAGCCGTTACTATTAAATTCGGTGTGTTCCTTTATACCAAAAGATGAGAGAGTACCAAAATAGCGCTTGCAGTATGTGAAAGTTGTTACGCGTTCCTTTATACCAAAAGATGAGAGAGTACCAAAATGCCATCTTAATTATACCTCAGATTCAATTACAGATTCAATAAAATTTTTATATTCAGCAGGAATCCCACTATAATCAACAACAAAAGGCAGATGAGTGAAATAAATCATTAGAAAAACATAGATAAACTGCTCCAAGTTATCCACAGAAGAAAGGGACAATTTGATGATGTTATCACGGGTTTTATCCACAAGGTTTATATACCACTTCAAGCTATGATCAAATGCTTCTTCGTCAAATACAAAAGGTAGAAACCTGCTTATTAAGTCCTTATTTTTAATAACTATTGAATAGTTAATTATCTGATTATTATAAATTGTGTTAACAGGACCATCAAATGAATAATCACTTACGACAATAAAATGACTGGTTTGTTTCTGAAGATGTTCATTAAGTTTGACCAAGTCATTAGTATCTAAAATGTTTTCAGGAGTAATAAGAACAAATAAATGTCTTTTATCTGGAATAGATTTTTTTGTAAGCTTGATTTGCTGCAATATCTTATCCAAGGCATTTTTCTCATTACTTTTCCAAGTCAAGTGATCCTCAACAATCTTTTTCTTGAAATCATCTAGTTGAACGTTGGCAGAATAGCCTAGTTCTTCACTCAACAGTTCAACTTCTTCTTGTAATTCTTCCCAGCACTCAACCAGATTTTTATAATAAGGGGACAATTCCAGATAAGCATTAAATAATAACATCAATTTATCCTTTGAATTTTGAGTTTCAAAAGAACGATAATCATCCGAATACGATATGAGGTTCAGACAATAATCATTGACATGAATTTTTTCTTCGCTTTCAAAAATGTCATAGCTATGGCCATCGAACGTTCGCTTAATAAGCTCAATAACATAATGCCACATTAATATATTACCTTTTAACAAGGTAACTTTATTATCTACTAATAATGTCGTAGTCTTTGGATCAGTGATACGCCACTCCTTCATAAAATCACCATCGTATTATCTGATAAGGTCTGTTCGGTCAGTGTCTGATCTCCAACCAGCAAGTACATTTTATTGTACTGTTTCTCAGTTACGGCCATTGCACGTATCGATCCATGCTTTGGAAGGTTTTGTCTTAAAGTCATCATATAGGTATCCAATGCACTACGATTAGGAAATATCTTTGAATAAACTGAAAATTGAACCATTGTAAACCCGTTTTTTATCAAATACTTTCTAAACCTTGCATATGTCCGTCTTTCACTGCGTGTATTCATTGGCAAATCAAAAAATAGCATTAAACGCATAAATCTATATGGCGATCCCATTAGCTGGGTAAACCAGTAAATCAGGATTTTCTTCATCCATACTTTTTATAAAACTTTGGATGAGAAGTGAGATTGCATTTAAGATAGTCTGCTTTTGATTGCCAATCATAATTTTATTGTTGCTTATTAAATACACGAGTTTTTGCTTAGTTTTTAAGTCTAAATAGTCCTTTTCGTCCATTAAAACCGCTATCCACAAATCAATTATAGGTCTGAATGGTTCAATCAAATCATCTGCTAAATTAAACGCATTATACTGATTGTTATGTCCAATACCTAATGCAGGATGTAGCCCAGAAGCTATAAGACTTCTGGCAATAGTTGATCGCATAACAATGTATCCATAGTTAAGTCCAGAGTTGATGCCATCTAAACTATCCCGTTCTCTGATAAATGATGAACCGAATAATTCTTTGAAGTATAACTTGGCCGCGTGACCTTCACGGTTAGAATGATCTGCTGTTTGGACATTTTCGGCCAAACCATAAAGCTGATGAATGACCGGCTCGCTGCGTTTTAGGTGATGTAAAACAGAGGCCTGATTATAGATTTTTATTTGTATGATCTGTTTCCACATATCTTCTTTGATAGTGGGGGACCAACTGATTTGCTTTTTCAATATTTTGGATGACTGATGATGACTATGAGGAGATAAGACATAAGTGTTCGGTAGATGTTTTTCGTCACAAAAAACGAGCAGGATATGATATTTGGAAAGTTTATTAATAAGTCTTGCGGTAACAACCGTTTGCTGATTATCAACGATAATAGTATGTATATCTGAAAGAGGAATCAATACTTCTGATTCTTCTCGAACCACTTTTAAATTATCTAGATATAATTTCAGTCTGTCCGATTTTTCGATATACACGACACGCCAGCTCATATAGAACACCTCAATTCATGGATTTAGATACAGAAAAAGCCCCAATAAAGGGGCTTTTTGTGAATTCGGCATAAAGCCTTTTTTTGGTAGGTTCTCTCAACCTTTGGTATAAAGGAGTCCTCCGTCGAGGACAACTATATTATACCAAAACAATATATACATGTAAACCCTTTATTTTAAATTGCTGGGATTTTATTTTGAAAGTCTTCTTTCTCGGTAAAATGTTCGTTTCCTAATACATCTATATTGTATTTTTTTATGTTAAGTAAAGGTCCAATAGACGGCATTTGTTGTTCTTTAGTTCTAAAACTAATATCTTCAACTTCAAATCTATTTTCTCGAGGACTACTGTCTCCTCTAAATAGCTTATCGTAATATACCAATACTTTTTCTTTTTCACCTGTCTCTGGGTTTTCCATCTTCTCATACTTGCTATACGAAATACGATCATTCTTATAGAAACTATACTGGAATGAATATGAATCATCTATCTGTTTATAAGGAGCAGCAAGTCCTTCTTTACCGTAATATTTCTCTTTGTCTAAGACATAATGATCGTCTTCTTTTTTGAACCAGTTGTAGGGGACACCGAGGTACTTATATTTCCCATCATCATTCTGATACACATCGATTCGAATACTTTTACGGCTGAGAAGAACCACATCACGATTTGATTCTGGGTATTTATGCGAGATGTCCACGTGAACACCTAGTTTATTATCAAGGTATTTCAATCCTTTAACAGAGACTTTACCATCTTTTAAAATATATCCATGTTGATTTTTAAAATCTTGGAAGGGATTGTCCGCATGATTGTGTTCTTCCATGACTTTCAACACCAGTTCCCAGGTTTTAGGGTCATGTTGAGCCATCAGGAAACTTTCAGGGTCTTTGTCAATTCTTTTCTTTAGAGAATTGAACCCGTTTTTGTCTAGTTCATAAATATTTTTAACTTTGCCGACGACATACTTGTCACCGTCTTTTTCACGGGTTGAATAGAGTGTCTGTTTCGTCATCGTTCGGTT
This sequence comes from Alkalibacterium sp. 20, assembly GCF_001885615.1. Classification (GTDB taxonomy): domain Bacteria; phylum Bacillota; class Bacilli; order Lactobacillales; family Carnobacteriaceae_A; genus Alkalibacterium. The sequence continues at coordinate 10,123 of NZ_LSRN01000037.1, forward strand.
AGGTTTACGGTCCACTTTGTGTGAATACTTAACTTCACTTTCCATGTTTCTTAACCAGTGAATAAACTTAAGAGTAGGGGAGGAGAAAATTTCCTCCTTGCTAATAATTTCGCCGGTTTCTTTATCTACGACGATGCCTTCACGGTTAAAGTCAATTGACTTAAACTGTTTGAGTATAGGTGTTGTTCCGATAGCTGCCACGATCAAAGCATCGATTGCATGGTGCGCATGACTTTCGTCTCTATCTTTATGGAGTCGTGCACGTCGTCTTAAAGCAGAAGTAAAGCTTCCTCTAATAGATAAGACTTTTGTATCTATCTCATTGTTCATATAAAAAGTTCTTAAATTTGAAGAAAAACTACGCATGGCGTACTGCGTATCTACCAAATTACGATTAATAAAGTTTTTTTGTACTTCTTCATCGTGCTGAATATCTCTTTGTTCAAGTAAGTAATTCATCTTTTTCTTAGATATCTTTTTCGATTTAAATAAATTCGTACATTCAGCTTTAAAGGCATCAAAAGACCTTTTAGCCTTGCCGCTTTGAAAATATTGGAACGGTGTTAACTGACCTTTGTCCTGATTTTCTTGACGGTAGCATAGCACTTTATTTTGCTGGCTGTCATCAAAAGAGTAGGAAAGAGGGATAATATGATCGATTTCAAACTGATAGTTTTCTTTAACAATATCTTGAGGTAAGATATGTTTACCTGTGTAGATACACTTATAATCCTGACTATCCATCAGCTTCAAGGCCAGCATTTGTTTCCCACTCAGTTTTAAATCTTTCAATTCTTTTACTTCAAGAAGATCAGCCATTTTTTTCTCGAAATCACCTTGCTTTTTCTGGAAGTTCCGGTAATTCTGTTTTTCTTCATCACTGTTTTTTTCTCGAGCCATTTCGACAGCAACATAAGCTAATTCTCCATATTTTTTACGAACCGCATTGGTTATTTTTATTGCTTCACGGTGAGCACGTCGGGCGACAGTACTCAAAATTGCTTCATCGTCAAACTGTATCTTATTTCCAGACTGCAGTTGTTCCAGTCTGCTTTTTCCTAAACCATGATCCGTGAACAACACCATCTGATTTTTGTTTGTTTCCCATAGTTCAGGCAGAACGAGGTTGATCGCTTTTTTTGAAAGGGAATGATATTCTTTGAACGATGTATCATTGACAAGAGCAGCAGTAACGTCATTTAACGTATCCCCATAAACATCTACAAAAAGTTTTGATAACTGTTCCTCACGACGCGTGATGCTTTTCTCTGCCGTAAGAATCTCGGCAATCTGATCTAAAAGATCGATGTTCTCAAAGAAATCTTCAGGTACAGTCACATCATCTAAATCCTTACGTAACTTCTTAAAGCCAAGAAATTCAGTAAAGATAGGCGTATTCTTTTTCAAATCTAGACGGGCACCTTTAATGTCGAGTTCATCTGATAGTTCCAACATTTTAGCAATATTTTTCAAGGTGATTTTTTTGCCTTTTTTTGCATAAGTATCTATTAGATATCCTTTTTGCTCTTGAGTCAGTCCCTCATTCCCCCCCGATTCATCGCTAGGGTAGTGGAGGTTGTTCAGATCATTCAACAAATTAAACAATTCAGCCGTATACGCTTTTTTCGGAATACGATATTCTTCTTTGAAGTAAGTACCTCGTCCACGCATTTTGTTGATCATTGTCTCGTGCTGCAATTCGCCATTTTCATCAAAGAACCATTCCCCATAAGGAGTAGGTGATTTTTCTGATCCAGGACCTTCATAGTACTGACGTCGGTTATTAATAAAATCAATAATATTTTCTATAAAATCGTCATCTATTTCAGTATGGTATTCTCTTTGGGTTTCGAGTAAAGCTTTAGCTTCGTTAATATAGTCACTTGTCTTGAAACGATTGGTATGATCTCGAACGACTTCATTATTTTTCAACTTTTCGTATTGAATTTCAACAACATGCTTTTCTTCTAGTTTCTTGGCGTTACGCTTTAATTGCTCTTTCGTAGATAATTCACTGCCACTCGTTTTCTCATCTTCTTCAGGCGTGTCAATCGTCGTTCCGCGTCGTTTGATTAGGTGGTATAGAGCAGTAGCGAGTTCATTTTTTGAAAGCTCACGCGTTAAACCGACATAACGTGCGCGATACGGGTCAACAGAACCGATGCTGTTTAATGGAAAACCATTCGCTTCCAGAAATTCACCGGCTCGTTCCAAACGATGCTTGCGACGTCTTTTCAGACGTCTCGCTCCTCTAAAGTTACGGCGATCTTCATTCGCGTTACGTGTCGCTTCTTCAAATAATCGAACACCAGCATCGACCACTTCATTTGTATCTTTATCAATGATTCCCCAGCCGACACTTGAAACACCAATGTCTAGGCCTAACACTAAATTCGCCATTAAAACATCCTCCAATTATCATAGTATATATTTATATCATTGTATCATGAAAAGGGATTCAGATTAATAGATAGTTGAAACATTATTTATCTACATTACGAATAGTCTATTTATAAATTCCAGTATATATTGTAATAACTGCAGTAGTATCTTATACTTCAATTAACACGTTTTTATAGTATTTTGGCTGGTTTATTTATTCAATTATAGAAAAGGTAGGTGTTAATCATGAGCGAACTTGAATCATTTTCGGATTTGTTTCAGAATAAATTATTTAGAATACCGGATTATCAAAGAGGGTACGCCTGGAAACAAAACCAGCTTATTGATTTCTGGGATGATGTGATGCATTTGCAGGAGGATAGATACCATTATACGGGACTACTTTCTTTAAAAGAAATCCCTAAATCAGAGACACGTCATTGGACTGATGACCAATGGCTGATTCACAATAGAGGATATAAAGCATACCATGTAGTTGACGGACAACAACGATTGACGACATTCTCAATATTAATGAATGAGATTTTATCGTTTATTAAACAATTAGAAGAAAATGAAGAAAAATCTGAAGATGAGATCGTTATTAACTATGAAACTTTGGCATCCATACGCTCTAAGTATATTTCACAAAAAAGACCACCTCATAATATAGTTACAACCTTTTTGTTCGGCTATGAAATAGATAACCCTAGTGCTGAATATTTGATACACGAAGTTTTTGATGAGCCACATAGTGGGACATTGGTAGAAACATATTACACTAATAATTTAAAATTTGCTAAAACATTCTTTTCGGATTGTTTAGCTAATCTTTATGTACTAGAAGGAATTGACGGCATAGAAAATCTTTATCAGAAGCTGACCTTTCAGTTGATGTTTAATATTCATGAAATCGAGAAAGATTATGACGTCTTTGTAGCATTCGAAACCATGAATAACCGCGGGAAAAAATTATCTAACTTAGAATTACTGAAAAACCGCCTCATTTATTTGACTACTTTGTATGATAATAATCAGCTGGATGGTACTGACAAAGATGAACTTAGAAAACAAGTTAACAATGCCTGGAAAGAAGTTTATTATCAGTTAGGTAGAAATCAGAATACACCTTTAGCCGATGATGATTTTTTAAGAGCACATTGGTCTATTTATTTTCAGTATACGCGCAATACAGGTACGGATTATATTGATTTTCTTCTAAACAAATTCTCAGCATTAAACATCTACGACAAGCGCATTGTTTTGCTGGAAGAAGAAACAACTGAACCTATTACTGATGACCTCATAATTGAAGACGATACTGAAGAAAATTATGAAGAGACGCCTTCAATCAATGTGAGTAAATTGTCACCACTAGAAATTCGATCGTACGTTAATAGTTTGAAAGACGTCTCTCAATACTGGTTTTTGACGCATTTTCCTGAACAAAGTGATTTGAGTTCTGAAGAGAAAATATGGTTAGAGCGATTAAACAGAATTGGAATAGGTTATTTCAGACCTATTGTAGCTCTATCTTTACTGCCTGAACTAAATATTAAAGAGGATGAGCGAGTCTCTTTATTCTCAGCTGTTGAGCGGTTTATCTTTATTTGTTTCAGAATGGGCGCTTTACAATCCAATTATAGAAGCAGTTACTATTATAGAGCAGGCCGGTCTCTTTACAATGGGGAAATCAACGTTCACGATATTATACGTTCATTAAATCAGACCGTGAGTGAAAATTTAAATGATGTCTTGAAAAATTTTTCAGCTAAAATGGACACGCGTTTCTCAAAACATGACGGCTTTTATTCTTGGAAAGATTTAAGGTATGTTCTTTATGAATATGAGTATAAAAAAGGGGAACAAACGGGCATTCAAAAAGTAGGGTGGAAGCCTTTTACTGTAGTAGAAAAAGACAGAGTATCTATTGAACATATCCTTCCTCAGACGCCAACCAAATGGTATTGGAGAAATCAATTCAGGAAATATTCGGATAATGAGATAAAATTACTGTCTGGATCTTTAGGAAACTTGCTTCCGCTGTCTCAAAGTGTCAATTCTTCAATGCAGAATGACAGTTTCCCAGACAAAAAATCTCCTCAAACTATTGGTCGAAGAGGGTACAGAGATGGCTCCCATTCAGAAATTAAAGTATCTAATGAAAATGAATGGAATGCCGATACTATTCTCGAACGAGGTATTACATTATTAAAATTCATGGAAAAACGTTGGGATTTTTCCTTTGAAAATAAAAATCAAATGCTTGATTTTTTGCATATTGATTTTGTTAAAGATGACAGAGAAGATGTTCCAGAGATCCCTGAAGAAATTAGCTTACCTCTTGATGATAAAGATATCGCAGAAATGACAACTTCTGAATTCCAACTAGATTTTTGGACACGGTTTACTAAATACTGTGCCGAATTAGGAAGAGATGCAGACATTGCTACTCAAAGCCCTCAACCTCAAAATTGGTATGACGTGAAAATCGGGAATAGAAACTATCATATTTTCTTTACTGTTACTAGTCGTGACAAACTGCGTGTCGGCATATACATCTATACCGAAGAAACATTTTCGTTATTAGAACGTTACAAGGACCAGATAGAAAAAACAGCTGGTTTCGAGTTAGAGTGGTACATAAGTGAAGATACTAGCGTTGCTAAGCGTGTACTACACTCAACGACCACTGATTTGTACGACAGAAATAATCATCATCAAAACTTCAACTGGCTTATTACACATTTTGATAAACTTAAAATAGCATTGGACACTGTTGAACCAATTTAAAATGTTAATATAAAGAATTGCAAAATTCCATCAAAAAGGTCTGCCTGTTTTATAAGAAACTCATGATGGATTAATTTCATATATAAAACAATAAAGTATTAGAGCAACCGCTCTAATACTTTATTGTTTTATATTGTCCCATTTAATTGTGTTAGTTTAGATTCCCTCCAGTTATTGAACGCTTTTTTTTGAAATTTCTGTGGGCTTTTGAATTAGGCTTGATTGAAGGTGACACATTCAATTTTTATTTCGTTATTAATAAGAGGAAGATTATTCCCTAAAATAAACTGACGAAAAGAGAGTGTTTATTATGGCGCGACCACTACAAACTGGCTTAACTTATTTTCCACTTGATGTAATGTTTGATCAGGACGACAAGATTGCTTTGACCGAATCTGATTTTGGACTCGAAGGCTTTTCGGTTATCGTGAAGTTGTTAATGAAAATTTATTCCGAAGGGTATTGCTACCATTGGGGTGAAAAAGAACAGAAACTCTTTGCCAGAAAAGTGGGTGTCGATGTGTCTACGGTAATAGCCGTTGTAGAAGCCGGCCTGAGGTGGGGCTTATTTAGTTACGCGCTGTTTGATGATTACGGTATCTTAACGAGTCGTGGCATCCAGAAACGTTACTTCGAAGCTGTAAGCAGACGAAAAGACGTTCACGTCATTAAGGAGTATGTACTTCTGACAGAAAAGGAAGCAGCGAAGTATCTTAATTTGAATATTGTCTCACTTTATCCTGAAACACCAGTCGAAAGAGTAGGTGTCACCACGCCTGCTGGTTCAACTGAGTTAATGTCGACATTAACTACACAAAGTAAAGTAAAGGAAAGTAGAGTAGAAGATAGTAAATCATCAGAAAGTGAAAGCCAACGATTAGAAACCGACGATGATGATTTTTCAACTCTTTTAGAAGCTTACAAGTCAAAAATCGAATCCCCGACAACACAAGTTGAAAAGCAGTTGAAAAACTGGCTGACGATCTTTAATAAAGAAGTTATTACAGAAGCAATCACGCGGACACACATGAACGGCAAATCCTTCAGTTATTTAAACGCCATCCTTACTGACTTCATGCGGAAGGGTGTGAAGTCAATTAAAGACATTGAAACCTATGACGATTCTTTTAAACAACGACAGCAGTGCTTTAATAAACACACACCCCGTCAGGAATCTTTGCCAAAATGGGTGTCTTCAGACTATGAAGTTAATGACGAACCCGTTGATGAAGCAACGGATCAGAGCTTTCGCGACAACCTGGAAAGAATACGAAACAAAAAGCAAAATAATGTTTAGGCAATAGATAATTATATTTAGAACCCTTATACATATCTACTAATCACAAGATAATAGATGTATACTAAATATATAATAAGAGGAGTTTAATAATCTATTGATCGAAACGATAAAATCATATAACTGGAGGGCAATAATTATGAGTGATAACAATGTTTTACAAGTTGAACTACAGCAAGAACCTGTTAATGGCTATGATTCAGAATTTGATTTCAATAAAATAATTTATGACTTGGACAGTAATATAGATTTGCTAACCAGTCAAGCTGATACATACGATTATTTAGTTTCAATAGGTAGTGGGCTATTAAGCGGGGTTCTCGACATCCTTTGGGTTGGTGAGTTCGATTTAAAACGAGGCCGTAATATTGCCAGTGATGAAGTGGATAACTTTGTCATAAAAACAGCGAAAATGCTGGGATGCAAAAATGAAGATTTACAATCATCTGTTAGATTTCTCGAAAATAAATTTCCGATTCCCAGTGATGGCAATACCCCCGATTTTGGTGGAGGTCTGCAGCACCATTTGCGTGATTTTGCTCATCATCCTACCGTTGCCGGACTAATGTTTTCAATCCTTACGCAGTTTACAAACCAATCATACGGAACAGACACCATTGGACATTTTAAAGTATTAGATGTTACAGATAGAAGTAAAGCTTTCATTGGGGATGATGTCCCATCAAAAATATTCAAAGGAACGATTACTTGGTTCTTTCATCTTGTGAGTGACATGGCTGGTTCAAGTAGTTCTGCAGGTTATAGCGGTGGAACCGGAATACCTGGCCCTTTACTTTCAATAGCTAAAGAACTATCTGTGCTTCCGCTTTTTAAAAATTTAAATATCGGTGATAATTCCTTATCTAAGTTTTTGTCAAAACTCTTTAATGGAACTTTACTCGCTAATCGAGATGATTTCGGTAACATTATCAAAGGTGAAGAATTAAGATTTGATTTACGTGGTGAAATGGGCCTTGGTATTGAAGCAGGACGACAGACCCTTCCAGTAATCGCAAATGAGTGTATCGTCAGAAGTTTTTATTTCATACGCCACCTTGCATTAGAAATACAGGATAATGATATTCAAACGATTCCAGATTTAAAACAGATTGACTGGGAAAATGTAAAGCCTCATAATAATCCAACGATAGCCAGAATGCTTACTATTGCAACCGGTGTATTTACTAGTATTGATGTCGGAGAAGCAATCCTTGCTCAAAAGTACTGGGTATCTATTAATTACGTGGGTGTAGGACGGTTTGCCGTTGCTATCGGTGAAGATGTTACTTGGTGTATGAAATCTCGAAAAATCAAGGAAATAAGGACTATGTATAAGGATATCCAGCAGTATGCATACGAAAAATCGGATGATAATATAAATAGAAGGATAGGTACCGATATGACTAGCGATAATTTTGGTTTAACCGTCGAGCAAATAGAAATTCTTTACAATCTTGAATACTATAAAACCTTGAATGACATACGACTGACTAAAACACCTCTAAATACTCAAGACATCAAACTACTAAAGCATGGATGGCTTAAAGAATGGAAAGATTATATGTCAAAAGGGTTCTCTAGCTTCTTGCAAATTGAGGATGCCGAACTTCACTGGTATACCGAGCAGGAATTAATTGATAAAGTCGAGGGAAATACTCCACAAAGTACGTGGTTCAGATTAATCTTGCTTGAAGCCATGCTCTTTGAACCCTATTATCCGCTCGGACTTGGGCAAGATAAAAAAGAGAACGATATCCCCAGTAAAAAATACAAGAATCTACAAAAAGTAGTTAATGGATACAAAAAAGCGACGGGGGATGACTATATTGATTCATTTTTCTCTGGAAGCTATTACCCAAAAGATTATATATCAAGACTGCGTAGATGCTATAACAAAGTCATAAGAGACCTTAATGAAGTTCTCAAAACAGTAATGCAAACTTTATCAATCACCTTATTCGTAACAATTTTAGCAGTTGCCACAGCTGGTGCATTTGCTCCGTCAATTGCAGTTGCCTTAGTCGGATCTAATTTTGTTGGACTGAGTGGAGCCTCCTTAACAGCTGCATCTCTTGCTTATCTTGGGGGCGGAGCAGTTGCCATCGGAGGTGCTGGGATGGCCGGAGGAACTATTGCGGTTGTTGGAGGAGGAGCAATTCTAGGTTTAGGAGTGGGAGCTGGTATTGGCGGTGCAGTAGGGACTGCCGGTTTACTTGGAAAACGCCATACCATTATGCAATCTGCAAAGCTCCTTGTTTCAGTTAGAGAAATATTTCTAAATGACGAACATGATATTGACTATTCAAATACTGTCTTTGAACAATATGTTCAAAAGATAATGGCTATCCAAAAAGGTATTATTGAATTAGAACACAAAGCTGACGATTCTAACAGAAAAGATAAGAAAAAACTTCTTATTGAGATAAAAAATGCTGAAGAATCTGCTAAAGCAATGATGATCGTAAAAAATAATATGAAAAAGTTTATAAGTTCGTTTGAAGTGGGCTTAGACCAAGAATAGATTTTGAAATTCATCAACGTTTTCGGGAAGCCATCGAAACGGAAATCAACTGACATAAAACCATTGTACCCTGTGCGTCTTTAAAATGAATGCTCTGAATAATCAAAAATAATTCTCTCATTAAAATTCACCACAAATCCTGAGACATAATTAATAAGCCTATCGATTATTAATGGTAAACTGAAAGTAAACTGTTTTACTTTAACTGAATGGAGTGAGCATATGAGTAAATATGAAACACCTGATTATGATCTCGTGCTGGAAGATGATCCATATGAGATAAGGAAATATGTTGATTTCTATATGGTCGAGTATGATAATCGCGACGACCCGAAAATCGACAAGGGCTTTGGCACGTTGTTCAAGTATATATCCAGTGACAATAAAGAGAACGAAAAGATCTCAATGACCATTCCTGTCATCAAAGAAGAAACTGACGAAAACATGACCATTGCTTTTGTTGTACCGGAGAAGTACTGGGGTAATATCCCCGAACCGAATAATCCGAATCTGAAAATCGAAAAGTTCGATGAAGGACTATTTGCGACCGTTCGTTACTCCGGAAAAACAAGCAAGGCCAAAGAGTCAAAAATGAAGGAAAAGCTGAAGGAATGGGTAGAGGGGAAAAGTTATGTGAAGCAGTCCAATTACATGGTAGCTGTTTACGACGGCCCCTTAACACTTCCCATGCGCAGAAGAAACGAGGTCTGGGTCCGGATAACTGATGTTTAAGCATACAAAAAGTGTCACTGGCAGATCAGATTAGAATTTGATCTGTCAGCGGCACTTTTCTGTCTGTTCATATCATTTAAATGACCTGAATAATTCATACTTTTCATTGAAATATTCAGGTCAAAAATAGCCAAGACTTATTAAACATAAAATCTATTGGTACTGATACATAAACCTTTCCATATAATAGATAAAGGTTTGATTATAAAAACCAGGAAAGTACAGATCGCTCGCATGTTCGCCATAGGGCATCCAGATGACGGCGATTTCCGTGTTGCCTTTTTCAAGATAAGATTCTCTGAATAGTTCTGCTACTCGTGGGGCTACAAGGCCGTCTTTTTCCCCTTGATATACCAAAGCAGGCGGACTGTCTGCTTCCACCATCAAGGCTGGATCGACCAGTTCAGACTCGCCACCAATATTTCGGTATTGAGATAGACCGTTGGCAGGATAAAAAGGAATGAGCCCCTTAACAGTAATTCTATTATCTATTATATCGGTGTAGTCGCCACTGGACGATCCCAATGCCACCGCGCTTGCCAACTGTCCACCTGCCGAAGCACCTGAAAGGAAAACCGAGTCGATATTCGCTCCATACTCTTCATGGTTATCTGCCAGGTATGTCGTAAACAGTCCTAAATGGCGCACCATATCGTCTATTGAAAAATCCCCGGAGACTCTATCAGGGACAGTCAGAAACTCGACAAACTGATCCTGGTTATTCAAGCCATACTGCACATCGAAAACGACATATCCCTGACCCGCAAAGTATTTGTTCACTTGGGCAAAATTCTCGGTTCCTTTGTCACCTATATCCCAGCCGCCTCCATGGATACGAATGAGGGTGGACCGTTCTCCCGGCAGGTTAGCTGCATCTGCAGGGGGCGTATACACATCGAACCGCAGCTCCAGTCCCGCATCCACGCCCTCTGTTCCTTCATAAAATAGGACATCCTCCGTAAGGTTATAATCTTTTGAGGAGATGCCAAAGAAGTAAGCTGGAATCGAAAAGGGCATCTCTTTAAACGCAGGAACGTCTGCTCCGTAGGTTTGCCATTCATCCCCAAAGGACTCGGTGTAATTTTTTTCAGCTTCATTCAATAAAGAAGGCATAAATACAAACGGTATAGCAAAAAGGACAAACAGGTTGATCCCTAAAGAGAAAACCACATAACTCACAAGCGAGTTCCACTTAAACATCGTAAGCTTTAGTAAAAGACCCGCAATACTGAGGAAAATAAAACTGTAAAACAAGCTGTACTGGGAAAGCAGGATTTCGGCTACCCCGACATTGATGTCCGTGATCGTGAGAATGACCATTAAGGCACCGATAAGTAGAATAAAAGCTAGAAGGACCAACAGGACTCTTCTGGCTGCTTTCCTTGTTTTCTTTTCTGGTCGGTCAGCTGACAGGGTCGTCCTTGACTGTCGATCTGCTGTACGTATGAGAGGAACACGGGTGATCGCGGCTCCAACTACCAACAGCAGCAGAAGAATGCTGATCGACAAAATACTTCTGGATGATTCATACGTAGGGAGAACCGAAGCAGCCGTGTTTGAAAGCATCACGACCAGCAAACCGATACTCGACAATAACAGATAAGTGATATCCAGTTTCCTGTAGCGGCTGCCAAGCACACTGGCGACAGTATTACCCGTCAACGTCACGATCAGTATCAGCCCATAACTGTTCCAAAAGACGCTCTCTCCGGGAAAGAAGCTATAGACAATGCTCAGTAACAATGAAAGGATGTTCAGCATAAATAAAGACTTGAAAAAACGGTTCATTTTCTCTCTCCTTAACTCGATGATTTTTTTGAAGTAGTGATCCGCGGTGCCTGCTGTCATCTCAATTTTAGTCAATAAGGGCATAAGTTGCAACACATCTGGTTGCAGTCGGTACATGATAAATTTCAACATTTAGTATCAAACATCCACACTTCAAACAAAATTGGTCTTTGGAGTTTATTAAACGATAAGTATTCCAGGTGCATTGTATCTGGTATTTCAATGAGGCAATGTCCTTGTTGGATAATGATGACGGCTTATTTTTATTGTTTTAGTTCGTTCCGTGCTTATGATGAGACGAAATGAAATCTGGACCAGGATCGAAAAAGTGTACCAGACAGGTTGGTCGACCTGCCGGATACACTTTTTTGCTGCATATAATTATTGATTTTACTATCTGTACTGATACATAAAGCGCTCCATGTAGTAGAGGAAGCTCTGACTGTAAAAGCCGGGGAAATACATGTCACTCGCATGAGACCCGTAAGGCATCTCGATGATGGCGACTTCGCTGTTGCCTTTTTCAAGGTAAGCCTCTTTGAAGTTTTCAGCTACCTGTGGTTCCACCAGGCTGTCATTTTCACCCTGATAGATCAATGCCGGTGGACTGTCTTGATCCACCAGCAGTTTCGGATCAACCAGGGCCTCTTCGCCGCTTAAATTTCGAAAACTGGCCAGATCATTTGCCGGATAGAGGGGGATGATGCCGTTGACAGACATCCTGGAATCTATAATGTCCGTGTACTCCCCGCTGGATGACCCCAGCGCCAGCGCGTTCGCCAGATGTCCGCCAGCCGAACCGCCGGAGATGAAGACGGAAGCGATGTCTGCGCCGTAGGTCTCGTGGTTATCCGCCAGGTAGGTCGTGAAGAGTCCCAAGTGTCGGACCATGTCATCGATCGAGAAATCGCCGGAGACTTCCTCAGGGGTGGGAATGATCCCGACAAACTGTTCCTTGTCATCCAGGCCGTACTGTACATCGAAGACGACATATCCCTGTGACGCAAAGTATTTGTTGAACTGGGCAAAGTTCCCAGCTCCTTTGTCACCAGAGTCCCAGCCACCACCATGGATCCGGATCAGCGTGGACCCTTCGCCGGGCAAATCTGCCGCTTCCATTGATGGGGTATAGACATCGAAGCGCAGCTCGAGGCCGGCATCCACGCCTTCCGTCCCTTCGTAGTACAGGACGTCTTCTGTAAGCTCGTAGCCTTCTGAAGGGATCCCAAAGAAAAAGGCCGGGAGGGAAACGGGTAGATCCCGAAAAGCAGAGACCTTTTCTCCATGCGTCTGCCATTCATCCCCAAAAGCTTCCGTGTAGTCCGCTTCGGCTTTATCGAGCAGGGACGGGAGGTAGAAGAACGGCAGGGCAAAAATCAGAAACAGGAAAGCACCGATGGCTGAAACCAGATAGCCTTTGAACGAGCGCCACCGGACTTCTGAAAGCTTCACATACAGACCGGCAATGCTCAGGAAAATGAAACTAAAGAACAGACTGTACGGGGACACAACGACTTCGATGATGCCGACACTGAAATCCGTAACCAAAATAAAGGCCAGTAAAACACCAAAAAACAGGAGCAGTCCTAAAAACACTGTTGTGATCTTTCTGCTTGTTTTGCTTGTACCCCTTCCGGACAGGTCAGCTGATGGTGTCACGCGATCTTTTTTATGTAGAAACGGTCTGCCCGTGATCAGCGCGCCATTGATCAGCAGCACCAAGAGCATCACGTTCGAGAGGAGACTTCTGGATGATTCGTTGGTCGGGGACACTGAAGCGAAGGTGTTCAACAACAGTACGCCCAGCAGGCCAAAACTCGAGAGCAGCAGATACGTGAGGTCCAGTTTCCTGTGCCCGCTGCCTGAAACACTGGCCAGGATATTGCCGGTCAGCGTCACGAGCAGCAGGATGCCGTAGCTGTTCCAAAACAGACTCTCACCGGGGAAAAGGGTGTATATCGTCCCAAGTATCAGGGACAGGCTATTCATTAGAAATAAAGACTTGAAAAGGCGATTCATTTTCTTCCTCCTTCACTTGACGACGTTTTATGCTTCGCAGCTAAAAAAACCTGTCATCCTCTTAATTTTAGCCAAGTAGAGGGGAACTTGCAATCAAGCGGACTCGAACCGACCGTTGCGCAGGCAAATCCGTCTTGACCGAGCGCTCATACTTTATTTGAACCGGCGTGTCGGGGTATACTGAGCGAAAGAGATGAAAGGGAAGCGAGTCGTTCGGCTCGCTGTCGTTCATTACTTTAAAGAAGACATTTCAGAAAGGAAGGATACAAAATGAAAGCTGTATTAAAAGATATTGTGCTGGCAGAAAGTGACCACACCGAGGTCGTGGAGAAGAACCAGTATTTCCCCAGAGAAGATGTCAAGGTCGAGTACCTGAAGAAAAGCGACAAGCAGTACACCTGTCCCTGGAAGGGTGAGGCAACGTATTACCATATTGATACCGGAGACGAGCATATGGATAATGGGGCCTGGTCGTATGAGGATCCGAAAGAAAAGGCAAAAAACATTGCCGGACATGTCTGTTTTGAGAAAAAACTTGTGATGGAGTAAGCTTACATTTAACAGCAACAAAAAGCAGAGCAGTCGCTCTGCTTTTTGTTATCTTGAAAAGGATAGGAAATGTGACTGATATTTCGATGAAGCAACGTCATAGTCGGAGAGTGATGACTAATTTTTTCGTTAGCCTATTTCATTCCGATCCATTTTTTCAAGTAGTTGGGTGATTTTAATATTTAGTTCTTTTATTTCCATATTCTGATTTTCAATCTTATCGTCGTTATTGTTCATGAAAAAAGAAGTAATAGTGCTCGTTAATGCTCCAAATATGCCTATTCCAGTTAACATTAAAACAACTGCAATTAGTCTACCGATATTTGTATAGGGAACAATATCTCCGTAGCCAACTGTAGTGGACGTAACAAAAGCCCACCATAATGAATCTATGAAATTAATATTCTCGACTACTGAATACACTGTGGCTCCAATTAACATAATCACTCCGGCAACATACATCATATAAACAAACCCGTTTGTCTGAAAAAACACTTTTATATGTTTAGTCAATCTGCCGATTGTTCCTATAACTCGAGTTAAACGAGATAATCGAGTGATTCTTAATAGTCTGGTTAATCTGAACACAGCAAAAACAGAGTGAAAAGGTATAATGGC
>NZ_LSRN01000038.1 GCF_001885615.1 Alkalibacterium sp. 20
CTATGGTACTGGATGGAAACAGAAACAATTTGTTGATAATTTTTCTACTGATTTATTGTATTACGGTAAAACAATTACCCCGCTTCGAACTATTGATGATTTAAGAATTGTATCTGACAATAGCAAAGCGAAAAAACTTATATTAATAGTATCCTTAGGAGGAAACGGGAAAGAATACATTGATGAATTGAAAAAAAATTCTTTGAAAAACGATATTATCATTAGTGTTACTTTAGATTCTAACAATCAATTAAACTCCCTCTCGAATTATTCTTTATATTATAAATATGATTCGATAAATCTAAAGAAACATTGGAATAGCTTAACCTTAAATTTTTTACTAGATTACTTAATTGAAAGTATAATTACCGAGAGCAAACTTATTAGAGACAAGTAAACCTATACTACTTCAAACGCTTTGATTACTTAGAATTTATTTATGACGAAAACAGAAAAGTCTTTTGTTACAATAGTAAACTTAATAAAGTTAGTGTTTTTTATAATATTCATTAAAACAACCTCCAACAAAGTTTTTCTAATTGTCGGAGGTTGTCTTAATTTTCACTTGTATCCACTGTAGGCAGTTTGTTTTTTCACTGGCAATACTTCGCCTGCGCTGTCAGAGGTTATTCGGCAATCTACAGATACCCGGATCAACTATTCTTGATATACAACAGTTCAAATAAGGACTCACCTAGGTGCTTTTCTTCCAATTCATTGATAAGAGCCATTAAGCTGAAGTCGGACAAGTTACTGTTAAATACGTTCAGTAACTTATCTTTGGACAAGTAATTTACCTGGGCTTTGTCCAAGCGTTTAAAGAGCTCGTTACGTATATCCTGCTCTTTAATTATTTTAAAATTATGGAATTTGACAATCATTTTTTCATTGTTGTCTGACACAACAGTGACCGAAGTCCTGTTCAACGCTGGGTCGAACGACTGCTCAACCACTTCCCCATTTTGCACGTCAATAATTCCCACTTTTTTTGATGCATTGAAATGAATAGTATGTTTGCGTTTTTTAGGTAGACTATTTGCGTCATCTTTTACTGTGATCGACAGGTTTTCTTTTGCGTCATTTAATTTAAATGTTGTTACCGCTCTTTGATGGTTGCTATCTTCAATCAATTCAAATGTGTTGTCTCTGCCAGGATAGATCAGCCATTCCATATCTTCTGGAAGTTCATGGGCATCTGTTTGGGTCGGATTCGGATCCAACGGTATAATGCTTCCTTCACTGGCAAATACTGGAATGGTCGTTTCATCTCTAAATACTTTAAGTTTAGCTTCACCTTTGTATCTAAAGTTGGTAAACACATCGAACCAATAGCCTTCAGGCAAGTACAATAGTTCACTGCCGTAAACCGTTTCTTCGTCTTTTTTACTTGTTATCGGTAAAACGAGTAACTCGCTCCCAAAGAAGTACTCATTTTTAATGTCATAAGCCGCTTCTTTTAACGGACACTTGTAGTAAGCTGGTTGAATAACGGGTATGCCTGCTTCACTGTTCAAAACATTTAAGGTATATAAATATGGAATCAATGCATGTCGCAAGCGTAAAAATGACATCATACTTTTTCTGACGATGCAACTGTACTTCCAAGGTTCTTTACTCGAAAAAGCACTGTTGGAACTGTGCAGACGGTTGATCGGGCTAAACACCCCAAACTGGAACCACCTTAGTGTCAGTTCTTCATCTTTATACCCTTTATAATGTCCACCGATGTCATGACTCCACCAGGTATAGCCAATATTTGATGAGGTAGCTGTTAAATAAGGCTGAAATTTCAGTGAATCCCATGTGATAATGGCATCACCTGAAAAACCGACAGGATAACGGTGACTGCCCGGACCACCGTAACGCGATAGAATCAGCTCATCTTTATTACGTTTTTTCATGTCCTGGAAATGATAATGATTAAGTAACCACAAAGGATCGATGTCGCTGCTGCTGAACTCGCCCTGCTGCCAGTCAATCCACCAGAAATCAACACCCTGTTTTTCCAGAGGATGATGGACATCTTCGAAATATACTTGGCGGAAATCTTCATCCATCAAATCAAAATTAGCCGGTTCTTCTATGGCTATATTCAGATTCAATTTATCCGCAATCAAATCATATTGGTCTTCAAAGGCTCTGATGCCATCTGCCGGATGAACATTTAAGGTTACGGCCAGACCTTTATCCTTTAGTGCCCTCAAAAATCTTTCAGGGTCTGGGAACAGTTTTTTATTCCACGTGTAGCCTGTCCAGCCACTGCCGTGTTTTGAGGGTACGTCTGTTAAATGCCAGTCCATATCGATCACGCTGACAGATAAAGGGATTTTTTCTGCTTCAAACTTATTGATCAACTCTAAATAGGACTCTTCTGAATACTTCCAGTACCTGCTCCACCAGTTGCCTAATGCATAACGCGGCAGTAGTGGTGGGTGACCGGACAGTCGGTAAAAGTCCTGAACAGCTTTCAAGTACTCTCTTCCGTAAGCAAAGAAATAAACATCCGTCTGTTCGTGATTTTTGACTTTTATATCGTTGTTCTCGTCAAAGACGAATGATTTGGAATCATCGAGTGTTGCATAACCGTATTTCGAAATAATGCTTTCTTCAAGTTCTGCTTCGCCATCCACGCGGTCTACGGTCCTTAAAGCACCCTTTAACGTTGGAATGGTTTGACCGTAATACCATCTGTTCGTGTAATTTGTATAGTTGTACCTTACATCAACCGATAAGTTCTTTGGAGAAAACTCCTTTTCCTTCACGTAACGCAGGTGAAATGAATCAGTTATGATTTCAAGCATTTTATGGGTTTCTTTGAGTTCAAAATCTACTTCTCCCAGATCCCTGTTCTTTACGATTTGTGTTGGACGATCTTCAAACAGGCCCTCCTCAGAATATTCCATGCGTAGTAATTTATTTGTAAGGACAGTAAATCGGTAGGTGTTGCCTTCGATGACGTTTTTAAATTTCTTTTCCAGTTTTGTCATATGTACACTCCCATTCAGATTATGATACGTTCGTTTTGATCTTATTGAGTTTTCTAATAAACAAGTAATAGGTTGCATATACCGTTAATGTGGTGCCAAATAAGACAAATAGTATAAAATTAACTGAATATAGAATGTAATGTAAAGTTATGAAAATCATGAAGTTGCCTGATGCAAATAACGGGTGCTTAAGAATAAAAACGGTTGTCTGTTTTATTTTCCAACCCATTGACATATTGTAGTGTGCATCTAAATAAAGCAGATAAAACACAACTATGCTTAAATAGAAAAACAGAACCACCAGTATGATAGACAGTATGAGATTGCTTTGGTAGGTAATGAAAAACACATACCCTCCCACAGTCAACAGGCTCGTATAAACCATCCCGATCAAGAAACTTTTTTTAAATCCTTTTTTATAATCCTTGAAAAAGGTGATCGGGTTGAATGGCGCATCTTCTATAATCAATTCTCGAACTGAGCTGATCAAAGCATGTGTCCCTGGGAAGAATAAAATTGGCAGGAACAACGACAAGAGTGGCAGTAATACGAACAAATTACTTGGTTCAGTCGTTAAACCTATTTGAATAAGGACGATGAAAACCGGTAAATTAACGATGATCCATAGGACATTGACTAGAGTGAACCTTGATATCAATATAGATAATTCATATAGCACGAGATATATTTTTTCACTCAATAGTATTATCCCTCCTTATTTTCTCTTTCATCTTAACATACGGAAATTTCAAAAAATAGAAAGAGCTGCGTAGTTGCTATTAGAAATAACAAGTAAGCAGCTCCTAATCTTCGTCGTCTAATTTCTACTTGATCGCACCTTCTGATACACCTTCAACTATTATCTTTTGAGCACTGAAGTAAAAGATGATAACGGGAATGATAGCGATCGTTAATCCCGCTAAAGCCAAGTGCCACTGTCTTGTATATTGCCCGAAGAAATAAAACATTCTAATTGGAATGGTCTCATTCGCACGACTCAAGACAAGCGAAGGCAAAAGGTAATCGTTCCAGATCCAAATAACATTCAATATTGCTACCGTTACTGATATGGGACTTAATAACGGGAAGATGATTTTAAAGAATATCTGAAATTTATTGGCTCCATCAATAATGGCTGCTTCATCCATCGATATGGATACTGTGGTCATTGCACCGTGATAAAGGAATAAGGCCAAACTCCCACCAAATCCTAAGTACATGAAGATCAATCCGTACCTGTTCAACATCCCAACTCTTCCGAAATTAGCTGTCAAAGGGATCATGACCGACTGAAAAGGAATAAGCATCGCACCAACAAATACCAGCAGAATGATGCCACTTAATCGACTTTTGTTTCGAGCCAGCGCGTAACCTGCCATTGAAGAAAACAGCACAATGACACCTACACTCACCAAGGTGATCAATAGAGAGTTGAAAAACGAGCGAATAAAGTTCAAATCATCGAACGCGACAACATAATTGTCAAAATTAAACTGATCCGGAAAATTCAACACGTTAGAAAAGATTTCTCTAGGTGTTTTGAAACTGTTAACTAACATAAGATAGAATGGTGAAACCCAGACTAACCCCATCAATAAACCTATGACTTCAATAATTAAGTATTTTCTTTTTCTCTTTTCATACACATTTTTTTCCATTATAAATCAACCTCTCTTTTCTTACTGTAGTATACTTGTGATAGAGAAAAGATTGCTACAATAATAAAGAATATGACTGCTTTAGATTGACCATAAGCCATCTGATTACTGGAGAATGCAGTGTCCACTATGTTCATGGCGACCATCTGTGTTGAGTTGTATGGTCCCCCACCTGTTAAGGATAAGTTTTGATCATAAATCTTAAACGAACTTGATAAAGTTAAAAACATTGAAACGGTAAATCCAGGCGCAATTAAAGGGAAAATAACGTGTCTGAATTTTTGAAAAGAGGTAGCTCCATCTATATTTGCCGATTCAATCAATTCTTTCGGAATACCTTGAAGGTAAGCAATGTAGATAATCATAATATAGCCGGCTTGCTGCCATACGGTTAAAATGATAAGTCCCCAAAACCCAGTCTCGGGTGTTGAAAGCCATCCCAATAACCCTTCAAAACCAGTAAAATCGCCCACCGCAGAAAAAACTCTAATGAAAATGAACTGCCAGATAAACCCTAATATCAAGCCACCAATTAGATTAGGCATAAAAAATACAGTTCTAAGAATATTTCGCGATCTCAGTTTGCTTGTTACAAGCACCGCTAAACCCAGACCAACAAAATTTAAAATGATGACACTCACAAAAGTGAATCTGAAGGTGAACCATAACGAATTTCTAAACTGTTCATCTTCTAGTAAACGTCTGTAATGTTCGAATCCAATAATATTATTAAAGTTCAGTCCATTCCAATCAGTAAAGGAATAGAATAAACCCATGAAAACAGGTACGATAACGACTAAAGATAAGCTCAATAAAACTGGTGTAATAAACAACCAGAAAGTCAGTTCTTTATTTTTCATAGCTCATTTCCTTTCTTAACTGACACTACTCATATTTCAAAGAAAAAAAGGGCCATATATTGAAATAGAATATGGCCCCTCTCAAAATTTTTATTTAAGAGATTCCCAGGCAGAAATTGAATTTTCAACCATTTCATCCCAAGTCATTTCGCCACCAATATAAGCTTGAATATTAGGTCCAAACTCGTTGTTTGTCCATCCTGTTGGGTAACCATTGAATACCCATCCGATCGTGTCGCCTCTTTCAGAGTAATCGTAAACGATTTGTGATATTGGATCACTGATTTCCATATCGTCGTATCCTTCATAAGCTGGAATAAAGTTGAACTCGTTGATAACAAAATCTTTCCCTTCATCAGACAAGTACATCCAGTCTAGGAAATCTTTAGCTGCTTGCACTGTTGCGTCGTCTTTGTTACTGTTGACTGCCCAGTAGTTGGGAACGCCAACGGGTAGTTGGTTTTCATAACCTTCTAAAGGAATTGGGATCATTCCGACACTGTTTTCAGCAAATTCAGGATCCATTTGTAACAATGTAGGATATACCCAGTTTCCTTGCTGAATCATAGCTACCTGTCCTAATGAGAAGTACTCTTCAACTTGTTGAGAATAATCTAGACTCAAAACAGGTCCTACCGAATAATCCACTTGCAGGTCAAGCATACGCTGGAATTCGTCACCTTTTTCAAATGCGACGGTTTCAGCATTATAGGCTTCATTTACATTTTCATCAAATTCATGTGTTAAGTAGACGTTAGATAAGTGGTTGCCTGGTACCCAAGCTTCAGCTCCAGGGAAAGCAAAAACAGCTTCGATGTCTAAATCATCTTTTTGACCGTCTATGGTCTGAACAGCTTCTTCCAGTTCTTCATAGGTACTGATTGCTTCGGCATCGATTCCGGCTGCTTCAAAAACTTCTTTATTATAAATAAAGCCATAACCCTCTAAGTTGTAAGGAAGTGCTGTAACTACGCCATCTTCACCGGTCACATCAGTCAAAGTACCTTCTAGGGCAGCATTAGCAGCATCCGTATCAGATAGATCAGCCAGATACTCCGCCATTTGTTCAAATTCATTGGGTCCTGCTACACTGAAGATATCCGGTTCATCACCAGCAGAGAAACGTGTGGTCAATTGTGTAAAGTAGTCCGTTCCGCCACCAACTGATGTGATTTCAATCGAGACATTCGGATTTTCGTCCATGTACATATCAGCGAGTTCATTGAATTGATTATTGAACTCTACTTTACCCTGCATAATGGCTAAGCTTACCTCTTCTTCAGTTTCACCATTACCGTTATCATCTGCACCATCCGTACCTGGAACGTCTCCATCGTTGCCACATGCGGCCAAAACACCTGCAGCTGACATCAAAACTAATCCTTTGTAAAAATGTTTACCCTTGAACATTGTATTTCCTCCCTTTTTAACTAATTTTACTCACACAAAATATTGTAAGTGTTTACATTACAAATATATAACAAATTGACCTATTACTCAATAGAATGAATTTATAATGATACCGGTATCATTATTTGAAAATCAGGGTATAATACTTGCTTTTTACTGTAATCTTTGTAATATATGCTTCTGAACTTGAAAAGTATGATACCTTTTAGTGATTCTATCTATTAGCCAAAACGATACTTTCATATGGGCGAAGGCATACTTTTTCGTTGATCCTGACCCCTTCATAATTACTCAATACTACCTGCGTATAATTTTTATCAATGGTGATCGTCTGCTTTTCATTGGTGAAATTGATCGCTGTTAATAGTTTCGTATCCTGCCACACTCGCTCATACACAAGGGTCTGATCGTTTGCCGTTCTATCTGGCACGAATTTCCCATAGACGATCACCTCTCTATAGTTGCTCGTCATTCTAAGTTCGATCAGTTTTTTATAATAGCTCAAAGCAGATCTATCATCCTGACTTTCCTTTTCAGCATTTATTTCAGTGTAATTGGGATTAACTTTTAACCAGGTGGTGTCTCCATCTGAAAATCCCGCCTGGTCTGAATCGTCCCACTGCATCGGAGTCCTGGAATTATCTCGGCTCCGCTTGCTGATCATTTTGAACGCCTTCTCTTTAGAAAGTCCTGTAAGTAGAGCCCTCTTGTACTGATCATGCGTCGCGATATCTTCATACTCTTCCATAGAATCCATTTCTATGTTGGTCATACCAAGCTCCTGCCCCTGATAAATAAAAGGCGTGCCTCTGAGCATCATGAAAAGAGTGCCCAGCATTTTTTTACTGTACTGATTGATATCATGCTTGGGAATGTACTTACTAACGGAGCGCGGCTGGTCGTGATTTTCCAAATAAAGGGCTCCCACCCTTTTTCCTGAGTGATCTCCTGATTGATGAAAATCTTTTCGCGCATATCCGTCCAGGTCCAGCCACTTGGTTTGAACCAGTCACCAGTTTCATTGACATCGATATCCGTGTAACTGAAGTCGAACACCATCGAAAAGAAGCCATCCGGACCAATGTATTGGTCTAAATGGTCATTAGGGACCGCTGCTTCCGCGACTGTAAAGCTGTCATGCACTTTAAAGGTACGATCATTTATTTCCTTTAAAAGCGACTGGACTCCCGGCTGGTTCATGATCCAGTGACCGATATAAACTAAACCGTCTTCACCATCCGGTTCCAGACGCCCGCGGACCATGCTCTTTTTGATGTTTAAAATCGCATCGATCCTGAATCCGGCTACCCCTTTGTCTAACCAGTAATTGATCATTTTATAGATTTCTTCTCGTAGTTCTTCATTCTCCCAGTTCAAGTCCGGCTGTTTTTTGCTGAAAGCATGTAGATAAAAGGTATTCTTTTCATGGGGCACAGGTTCCCACGCTGATCCGCCAAAATAGGACCGCCAGTTGTTGGGCGGCCGGCCGTTGCTGCCTTTCACGAAATGATAATATTTTCTATACTTACTGTCAGGGTCGTTCAGTGCTTCTTCGAACCATTCGTGTTCATCTGACGTATGATTTACGACCAAGTCCAGAAGTATCCTGATCCCCACCTTTTCAGCTTTTTCAATGAGTTCATCAAAATCTTCATTGCTGCCAAAAATAGGATCGATCGAGTAATAATCTGCAATATCGTATCCCCCATCGTCCATGGGAGACTTATACATTGGACAGATCCAGATCACAGTTATCCCTAGATCTTTTAAATATTGCAATCGGTTAATAATGCCTCTGACATCGCCAATGCCATCCTGATTACTGTCCTGAAAACTTTTCGGGTAGATCTGATAGACGACTGCTTCTTTCCACCACTTTTTATTCATCGTTTATGTACATCCAATCTATTATAAATTTAAGCCGACTGGCTTAGTTCGAATCCAATATTCCCATGATTCCTTTAACTCTTGATCATATATTTCACTAATTTGAGTATAACACAATGTAAACGCTCTATAACGGTATCGCTATTCTGTTTCACACGATACCGAAGTGATATTATTTTCAATGAAAAACCGCATCAACCATCAGAAAATGGATGGCTTACTGAAGCAGCTGGAAGACGATTATATAAAATCTGTCAAGGAGAATGAGAGCTCTAATGTGGAAGCATTTATTGAAAGCTTCTTGTACGCTTCCTGGATATATAATGAACAGCATATGGAAGAAATCACAACCGTTTTGAGTCGCTATTCAAAAGAGGAGATAACTAAATCAACTATGAGTGGTGCCTTCAGCGAAATGATCGATCAGCTCCGTCTCAAACTTCAGCAACTGGACAAAGAAAAAGAATACCCTCTGCTTCACTCCGACCACGGATCTAACTTGATTGTTGCGTTGGTTGACGGTCTGATGGTTCAGTATTTTGTCGGTGTGTATGACGTGGAACGATTGAGAGAACTGACACCATTTTTGAAAAAAGTCACACTAAACACCTTACGCACGGAAGTTGAGTAGGAATGAATATACTTAATATCTAATAATTTTAAATTCAGTAAAAAAAGAAAGCTAGGAGAAATCTCCCAGCTTTCTTTTATCATCTAATAAATCTATTAACTTATCGATTATCCTTTGTTTTTGTTATAAATGTCTATCGCTACAGCAAACAAGAGAACTAGACCCTTGATCGCCATTTGCCAGTCTGTACCGACTCCCGTTAATGACATTCCGTTATTCAATAATGCCATGACCAGTGCACCAACTAGTGCACCAACTACTGTACCAATACCACCGGAAGTAGATGCACCACCAATGTAACATGCTGCAATAGCATCTAGTTCAAATCCGCTACCCGCTTGGGCTGAAGCGGCATTTAACCTTGCTGAAAAGACCATACCTGCTATAGCGGACACAACTCCCATTGAAGCAAAAGTCCAAAACTTAACTCGTTTGGTATTTATTCCGGACAGTGTAGCTGCTTTTTCATTGCCACCAATCGCATATATATGCCGACCAATTGTAGTTCTGTCTGTAATAAATTTAGCAGCCAATCCTAGTTTTGTTAATATTATTAATACATTTGGAATGCCCTCATAGTTACCAAATGTATAGAACATCCATAAAATAGCTAAGGAAAAGGCAGTTATTTTTAAAATGAATCTTGTGTTACTTTCTGTATTTGTACCAAATTTCAAATCTTTCATTCTACTGCGAATAGACATAAAAACATATAGAGCTACAAAAATAAATCCTAATCCTAAAGTCAGCATAAAGGGATTATCAGTAAAAGCATCCGTTAAGAATCCACTACTCATTAACTGGAAAGCTCTCGGATATGAGGAAATCGTTTGACCATCTAGTATAACTATGGTCAATCCTCTAAACGTTAATAGTCCAGCTAATGTAGCAATAAATGCCGGAACATGAACGTAAGCTACCCAGAATCCATGCCATGCACCAATAAGTAGTCCTACCAGCAGACATATAAAAATAGCCAGATATACATTCATGTTATTTTCAATAATCAATACTGCACTTAAAGCACCCGTAAATGCTAAGACCAATCCAACAGACAAATCGATATCTCCCAGTAACACCAGCATCAGCATGCCAATTGTAAGAATGAAGATATAACTTTTTTGAAGAATAACATTGGTAATATTCATAGGTAACAGTAAAATTCCGCCAGTTAAAATTTGAAAAAGTATGACAATTAAAGCTAATAATATATACATACTGTTATTAACCAAAAACTTCTTAGCTGAATTTCTAATTGAATTTTCTTCTTTATTTAATCCACTATTTTTTACTGCTTCTTGAGTTTGCATTATTTATGCCCCCTTTTTGTTTACACTCATTGTCATATATTCCATTAGTTTTTCCTGGTTCACGTCAGCCGTCTTGAATTCTCCAGTAATTGTTCCTTCATTCATTGTATAGACGCGGTCAGAAATACCCATTAATTCTGGTAATTCTGATGATATGACAACAATTGCTTTTCCTTGATCAGCTAAGTCTTGAATAATTTTGTATATCTCATATTTTGCACCAACATCTATTCCACGAGTAGGTTCATCTAAAAACAGAATATCAGGTTCAGTAGCAATCCAGCGACTCAAGACAACTTTTTGCTGGTTCCCACCACTTAAACTATCCACTCGTTGAAAAACGTCAGTTGATTTTATATTTAGTTTCTTTTTATATTCACGACTTCTTTCTAACTCCCTGTTTTTATCTATTACAGTATTTTTGGAAACTTTCTCTAAACTAGCTATGGAAATATTGTTCAAGATATCTTGTATAAGTATTAAGCCGTCACCTTTTCTGTCTTCAGTGACATAAGCTAACCCATTTAATATAGCTTCCCTGGGATTTTTTAATTTAATGGGCTTACCGTCTTTAATTAATTCTCCAGATATATTCTTGCCGTAACTTTTCCCAAAAACACTTTTTACCAGTTCTGTTCTACCTGCACCCATTAAACCAGCAAATCCTAAAATCTCACCATTATTAACTTTAAAAGAGACGTTATTTATAACAATTCGTTCTGTATCTATAGGATTGTGTACAGTCCAATCATTAACTTCCAAAGCAACCTGGCCTTCGTTCGGTGTATGTTTAGGGAATCGGTTATCTAAGCTTCTTCCCACCATTCCTTTGATAATTCTATCTTCACTTATTTCATTCTTCTCTTTAGAAAGAGTTTCAATTGTTTCACCATCTCTTAATATAGTGACGTTATCAGCAACTTCAATAACTTCGTTTAATTTGTGAGAAATGATAATTGAAGTAATGCCTTCTTTTTTAAACTCTTTTAATAATTCTAATAAGTTTTCACTATCATTTTCGTTTAGCGAAGCGGTTGGTTCATCTAATATCAGCAGTTCTACTTTTTTTGAAAAGGCCTTTGCGATTTCGACTAATTGTTGTTTACCTACACCGATATCTTTAATTAAAGTAGTAGGATTTTCTTTAAGCCCAACCGTTTTCAATAATTCTTTAACTGAGATAATTGTTATATTTTTATTCACTATCCCCTTAGTCGCTTGTTCATTTCCAAGAAAAATATTATCTGCTATAGACATATAAGGTACTAAAGCTAATTCCTGGTGTATGATAACAATTCCTTTTTCTTCACTCTCTTTTATATTCTTGAATCTTGAGACATCACCTTTGTATACTATATCTCCGCTGTATTCACCATACGTATATACGCCACTCAATACTTTCATTAAAGTAGATTTGCCAGCTCCGTTTTCTCCTACTAAAGCATGAATCTCTCCTTTATTAACTTTAAAATTAACATTGGACAGTGCTCTAACACCAGAAAACTCCTTGATAATATTCTTCATTTCTAGAATATGAGACATGATTTCACTCCTTTCAAAATAATATAGGTTACCCAATCTAGACAGAGAGGATAACCTATGATGAAGAATTATTCTACGTCTGAGCTATCTATATATCCGCTATCGATTAGAATTTCTTGGTAGTTTCCTACATCAACTGCTATAGGATCTAACAGGTATGTTGGTATAACCTTTTCGTTATTGTCAAAAGATTCAGTATCATTCACTTCAGGTTCTTCGCCAGTAAGAATAGCATCTACGATTGAAGCAGCTGCTTTTGCTAGCGCTGTTGTATCTTTAAATACTGTCATGGTTTGATTACCATCAATAATAGAATTGACTGATGACACTTCGGCATCTTGTCCAGTAATAATGGGCATTGGTCTAGAATCGCTACCATATCCCATACTTACTAAGGAAGAAACTACACCTTGAGCAATAGCATCATTTTGAGCTAAGACTGCATCTATATCTTCATCTGAATAATGCCCGGTCAACAGATTATCCATACGTGTTTGAGCATTTGAAGCACTCCAAGATTCAGTAGCTACAGCATTAAAATTAACTTGCCCACTTTGTACAACAAGTTGGCCTTCATCCATATAGGGTTGCATAACATTCATTGCACCTTCAAAGAAGAATCGCGCGTTGTTATCATCAGGTGCTCCACCAAACAATTCAATGTTGAATGATTCATCAGTATTATCCAGATCCAGTGCATCAACGATATACTGTCCTTGGATTTCACCTACTGTAACTAAATCGAACGTTGTGTAATAGTCAAGATTTTCAGTGTTCATTATTAATCGATCATAAGCTATTACTGGAATATCTTGATTGGCTGCTAGATTTACTGGGTCAGATAATGTACTACCGTCAACTGGTGCGATAATTAATGCATCTACTTTTTTTGTAATCATATTTTCAATTTGCTCAGATTGTGTTTGAGTTTCACCTTGAGCATATTGAATATCGACATCGTAACCAAGACCTTCTAACTCAGTTACCATGTTGTTACCGTCTTTTTCCCATCTTTCAAGAGACTTATCCGGCATAGAGATACCAACTGTTCCATTTTCTGCGCCCGAACCACTTTCTGAACATGCAGCTGTAAGTAAACTAACAGAAACTAATCCTGCTATTGCAAATGCTTTTTTCATCAGACATTGCTCCTTCTTGTTTTATTTTGGTTTTAAATTATATATAGCGTTTTCATTTTATAATTAATAAGTAAACCAACTATACTTAATTACTGCTACACTCTTTTAAAACCCTTACATTTATGAAACTATTTAGTTTGTTTGTTTAATAAACTAACTAGTAAGTACACTTTAACATATCTTTAACATATCTTTAACATATCTTTTCAATATTAGTCAAGCAAAAATAAAAATATTTATTTGCCCTAATCATACTCAAGAAAAAAATCATATCCAGAGGAACGCTTGAGAGAACTAACTCCCAACTTGAACGTTTTTATACTTCATGCATTGAAAAGCGAATCGATATAATTAGTCTGATTTTAAACAAACAAATACCAAGTGTCCTGCATATAATATATCATGCAGGACACTTGGTATTTTATTCAATAGATTACTAATTAAAATTTCCAAGTTGTTCTTAACAGTTCAATCAATAACCTCCGCAATTACTAAAAGATTGAGAATGCTAGATAACACAACCTTCTTAACAATTATAGTAATAAGAAAGGATATTTAAAAAAATTACTATTGGAAAATCAAAGTATTATTTTCAGTAATAGTAAATTCTCTAGCTTTAAAATCAGCTTTGAGAATTGCAATCGACTCTTTATCTTTACTCTCTCTCGTTATAATAATCTCTGACTCTGAGGGAGTTTCGGTAATGATCGATCCTTCTAAATCAAACGCTTTTGTTACATTCCTGAACTCTAGCAGTTCTTTTAACTTTCTAACCACTGGTCTGCTCATTTCATCCTGTACTTCGTCTTTTGAATAGTAGTGACGATTGATATTTCTACCCTCTTTTGTACTTTCCAGCAGTTTTATATCATTTTCTCCAGCCAGTAAACCGACATAGTATACTTGCGGAATTCCCGGTGCGAAAATTTGGATTGCTCTGGCTAGCAGATAGCTTTCATCTTCATTTCCCAGAGCACTGAAATACGTGGTGTTAATTTGATATATATCTAAATTATTATAGCTCTCCGATGAATAAACTTTTTTCACGTTTGCCCCAACATCATATAATTTATCTGACGTGTAACTTAATTCTTCATCAGATAAAATGTCTTTCGCATCCACTACTCCTATTCCATCATGTGTATCCAGTGTCGTAAACTGTTTCATTGGACTCTTAGCTAACCACGATGCTAAACGATTAGTTTTTCCGCTATATATCGAATAGAGAACTACCATAGGTAAAGCAAAATCATAGATGTAATAGTCATGATCGGCTATTTTCATTTGAATAGAATAATGTTCATGAATCTCCGGCAACACTTCTATCTGATATTTTGCCGCTTCACTTTTTACTTCATCTAATAATTCCCAAATTTCTGGTTCGACAAAGAAACAATTAGTATTCAATTTTTTTATCGCATAGGCAAAGGCATCCAACCGAATTAGTGAACAGCCATGACTGGCCATATCTTTTATTGTATCTCTAATAAAATCTTTCGTGACCTCTTTCGTGACATCTAAATCGATTTGTTCTTCACCGAATGTATTCCAAACTTTCTCTTTGCCGCCATCGTTGAACTCTACTTCTTGAAAAGGAGCCACATCTTTGCGTTTATAAATCAGATCGATATCCTCTTTAGTAGGTCCTCCGTCTTTGAAAAATTCACTGATTTCAATAAACATATCTTTGTAAATTGATGAAACATGCTTTTTTTTGTAATCTCGGAAAAATGTAGACTCTCTGGAAATATGATTTATCATAAAGTCAAACATCAGATAATATTTTTCTCCTAATTCCTCTACTGCTTGCCACGTCCCGAATTCAGGATCAACGACGGTGTAGTCACTTGGAGCGAATCCGCGATCCCCTGTTGAAGGGAAAAACGGCAGAAGGTGAATACCTCCAATAGCCTTTTCAAAATGACCATCTAATATGTCGGTTAATTCCTTGAAATCTTTTCCTAAACTGTCTGAATAAGTTATCAGCATTACTTTATTTTGTATTTCCATCGATTTAATTCCTCCTTATCATCATCTAAATCATCAATTAAAAACACTTGTTATCAAACAATTACATTGCCTTTCATTTTTTAAAAGGTGTTAATAAGAGTTTAATGTCTTATTAACACCTTTTAAAATTTTAACTATTTAATCGTTAGTCACCTTGGAAATTTTAATGATCTCACTCCTAAAATCTCCTATAGGTTGAGGTTCAGCCATACCCTGTACTGGCACCACGGGGTCTATATAAATCCCTTTATTCATTAATTCATCACCATAATAACATGACTCTGATTTATTTACTTGATAAAGAAACTCTGGTTGAAGACCTTTAAATTTGACTCTCGTTGATAAAGTATTTGCACGATCAAGTATTTTGTAGAAATACATGAGCGCTTCATCTTTTGCTTGATTCACTATCATCCAGGACGTGCTGTCTTTTGAATCAAACGGACTTATTATTCTGTAGAATGTTCCAAATTGTATTAACGAGCGATTCTCTTTATAGAACTCTATCTGCCTTTTTACTGTTTCTTTATCATCATCATTCATTTCAGTTACATCAAGTTCATACCCAAGATTCCCGGCCATCGCTACGTCGCCTCTCATTTTAAGAGAAGTCATGCGACTGACCTGATGATTAGGCACCGCTGACACATGGGATCCCATAGAACTAATGGGCATAGTCATACTTGTCCCTGTTTGGATTTCCAGTCTTGCTACAGCATCCGTATTGTCAGATGTCCAAGTCTGTGGCATATAATGTAACATCCCAGGATCATATCTTCCGCCTCCACCTGAACAGCTTTCCCATAAGATGTTCGGATAAGTACTCGTCAAATTTTCCAGCATTTCATATAATCCCAAGATAAATCTATGCGCTACTTCGCCATCTTTAATGGAAGGGTTTTGCGATCCTAATTCACTCATATTACGGTTATAGTCCCATTTGATATAATCAATAGGCACATCATCCAGAATTTTTTTCATTTGCTTTAACACATGATCTCTTGCTTCTTTTTGACTGTAATCAATGACGAACTGGTCTCTTACCTGTGAAGGAACACTGTCCTTGGCTTTGAGCACCCATTCTGGATGATCGCGATATAAGTCACTATCTTCTGATATCATTTCCAGTTCAAACCAAAGACCAAATTTGAGCCCTTTACTTTTTATTTTTTCTGCCAGAGCTTTTAAACCGTTTGGTAATTTATCTTTGTATTCAAACCAATCTCCTAATGATGTAAGATCGTCATCTCTTTTTCCAAACCAGCCATCATCCAAAACAAATAATTCAATACCCAAACTAGCTGCTTCCTCAGCCATATTCTCTATTTTATCTTCGGTAAAATCAAAGTATGTTCCTTCCCAATTGTTGATTAAAACGGGCCGTTCTTCATTTTGATGTTCACCTCTGATCAAGTTGTTTTGATATAGTTGATGAAGGTCTTGAGACATCTTATTTAATCCTTGATCACTGTACACCATAACTACTTCAGGCGTTTGAAAAATTTCCCCTTTATTCAATTTCCAAGAAAAATGTTCAGGATTAATGCCCATTTGCAGTCTCGTTTTTCTGTATTCATCAACTTCGACATTGGCCACAAATTCTCCGGAATAAACAAAGTGCATACCGTAAACTTCGCCACTATGTTCCGTTGTGTCTGGATCAGTTAGGGCTATAAAGGGTTGATACGTATGACTGGTGGTTCCTCTTTTTGAATCTAGTTTGTGTACCCCTCTAGAGAGTTTGTCTCTTTCAATTTCTCTTTCTCTACCCCAGGCACCTGGGAGTTGAATAAAGTCAAAGTTTGAATGGTCAAAATCTACTGACGCACTTAACATTTTTTCTATTTCAATTACCTCTATATTTTTATTTATTATCTCTGCGGAGCGGGTGATGACGCCATACTTTTCAAATATAGTGTAAAAGAGATTGACCTCTAGTTTCTTTATGGTGTCCACTAAAGTGATCTTCAGTGTTTTT
Source organism: Alkalibacterium sp. 20 (assembly GCF_001885615.1). GTDB lineage: Bacteria > Bacillota > Bacilli > Lactobacillales > Carnobacteriaceae_A > Alkalibacterium. The sequence goes on from NZ_LSRN01000038.1 coordinate 17,413, forward strand.
GCTTCACTATCCTTATTAATATAAGTAGCAGGCAACCCATTTATCCCTGGCTTACCATCAATTATTTCAAATGACGCATATTCTAAAGCTGTATTGAATGACCCATCTTTATATCGAATAGTCAGTGCTGATTCTCTATAATCACCATTATTATCTCCAGGAAATTCCTGGGGCAACGTTGTCAGCGAAAATTCTCGACCTTTAAATTCATTAGGTATAACACTGAAAGGACGGTCTGCATAACGATAGTCTGATTGTGACTGATTATCTGAAACAGCTTTTCCCCAGTAATTGTGTGTCAAGTACTTTTCTTGTTCTATTGAAAACTGGTAACTGACAATATCGTTTTTCATATGGAAACTTTTAGTTTTTTCATTATAAAAAATATTCATTATTTACCTCCTGTAGATGCAATACCTTGAATGAATCGTTTTTGGAAAATGACATATAAGATGACCATCGGAATTATCGCTATTACTGATCCAGCCATCAATTCCGGATAGTTCGTAGCATATTGTCCCTGCAAACTAGCCAGACCCGCTGATAAGGTCATTTTATTTTGAGACATGTTGACGATTAAAGGCCACATCAGATCCTTGTAAGCAAATAATGATGTGAATATTGCTAAAGAAATCAAACCAGACTTAGCTAATGGCAAATAAATTTTGTAGAAAATCTGCCAAATATTAGCACCGTCAATGGTCGCTGCTTCCATTAATTCATCCGGCAATTTCATGAAAAATTGACGCAGTAAAAATGTTCCGAATGCTGATACTACACCCGGGATCACTAATGCCGAAACGGTGTTTAATAAACCCAAATTTTGAACCAGTAAATACTGTGGTGTCAGAAAAATCTGAGCTGGTATCATCATCTGTGTTAAAACGATCATGAAAAAGATGTTCTTCCCAGGAAAGTCTAATTTGGCGACGGCAAACGCAGCCATTGCACTGAATAAAGTTGATGATATAATTCTGAAGAAAATCATGAGTCCTGTGTTTATAAAAAAGCTGACAAATGGGAGGACATTCCAGACCTTGGAATAATTTTGCCATCTAAAACTTTCAGGAAAAATTTGCGGTGGTATTGATATTGATTCGCCTACCGTTTTTCCAGAAGTCAAAATCATCCAGACAAAAGGTAGAACCATGCCTATTGCGCCTATAATCAATATAACGTGTATAAGCGTTTTAGTTTTTACATTTAAATCTTTATGCATACTCATTTCCTCCTAGTCATAGTTGACCCATTTTTTCTGACCTACTAATTGTATAGCTGTAATAATCATGATAATCAATACCAATATAATGATTACTGCGGATCCATAACCTTTGTCATTTAGTACATAAGACTCATGGAAAAATAAATACACGAGTGATTGTACCGATGAGAGAGAAGGGTTAGTGAGATCAAACATAACAAAAATAACATCAAAAACTTGTAACGCTGAAATTATACTTGTTACTAATACAAAGAATAGTTGTGGCGTCAATAAAGGCAACGTGATTTGGAAAAATTGTCTAAGCTTACTCGCACCATCTACCGTAGCTGCTTCATAATAATCCTTTGAAATTTCCTGCAAGCCTGCTAATAACAGTATCATGTTATACCCGATATTTGACCATATACCTACAATAATAACGGCCCACAGAACTAGGTTTGGGTCTGACAACCATTGAATATCTGCGTTGAATCCTAAACTTTCAATAATTATATTTATCAGACCGTATTGAGAATTAAATAACCATCTCCATACCATCGCAACTGCTGCCGGAGCAGCTATCATTGGTAAAAAGTACAATGTTCTATATACACTCAAACCTTTTATCTTAGTGTTAAGTAAAACAGCTGCTAACGTTGATAGAACCACTGTAATTGGTACTTGTATGCCAGCATAAAACAGCGTGTTGCTCAGTGATTTCCAAAAATTAGTATCATTAAACATTTTAATATAATTATTTAAACCTATAAAAGTTGATTGGCCAAAAGTGCTGACGCTATGAAAACTTAGATACACTGTTTGAAAAACTGGAAAGATATTTAAAACCAACAGACCTATCAAAGTCGGTGCTATAAATAGCCATCCCCAAAACATCATATTTCTTTTAGTATTTAATTTTGCTTTTTTAGTACTAGTATTTTCAACTGTTGGATTTTGAACCTCCATGATATACCTCCTCTTATTACATGCTGATAATTAATAAACGAACTTATTACTGTTATAAATATAGGCCCGGACCATTGTCGCAGGCCTATTTACAGCAGTAGCTTAAAAATCAGTAAATACTTTTATTGCTCACTTTCCAAGACATCTTCGACTCTGCTTATTATCGATTCAGATACTTCTTCGACCGTAGCTTTCCCTTCAAAAACAGGAATCAGCTCTTGATTTTCTGCATCTTCCCAGCGAGCTGTAAATTTAGAGTACGGTTTGATCACTGCATTATCCATTTGATCTAGATAAATTTGTGTATTAAATTGAGGATAGGCATCAAGGAATGACTCATCCGTCCCATTTAGTGCTGGAATTGCGCTTCCGTATTCACCTTGAATGATCATGGCTTTTTCAGATGATAAAAATTCTAAAAACTTACGCGCCTGGTCAGGATGATCTGTGAAATCTGATACCGAGTTAGCTAAACCATTATAAATAACTGCGTCTTGAGTGCCTGTAGGTAATGGCGCTACATCGACATGTTCGTTCGTATATTCGTTTTCAGCTAATTGTGATATCATCCATGAACCGAAAAATCCCATTGCTGCACGTCCAGATTGAAAGAATGTTAAATTGGTATTATCCGCAAATTGACCCACTGTAGGTGATACACCATGTTCAACACTCAAGTCAGCATACCATTGAACAGCTTCTTTGGTCTCGTCTTCTCTGAACCCAGAGGTGGTCTTATCTTCCGATAATACATGCCCACCGTTTTGATAAATGAAATTATGATAACCTTCTTCCCTGATAAGAGGTGCTAGAACACCATATATATTATTTTCTAAATCAGTCAGCGCTTTTGCATTTTCTAATAAATCATCCCATGTCCATTCATCGTTTGGATAATCTAATCCTGCTTCATCGAACAAGGTTTTGTTATACCATAAACCAATATTCCCATAATCTTTAGGTACACCTAGTATTTCACCGTTCTCCGTTGTATAGACCTGGACTAATTCCTCTGGAAAATCATCCATACTGAGCGTGTCACTTTCATTTGGCAAATCAGAAATGTCCATTAACATTTGACCTTCTGAATAATTAGAAAATTGGCTAGAGTGTATCCAGAAAATATCAGGTAAACTTTCTCCCTGACCTCCTGATTCGAGTTTAGTCCAATATTGATCCCATGGCGTTACTTCTACATTCACTTGGATTCCAGGATTCTCTTCTTCAAAAGCATCTGCAATTGCTTTCATACCAGCAGCCTGTCCTTGATCCCAAATACTGTAAATTAAGGTAGCATTTCCATCAGCAGAACTTTCAGCGTTACATCCTGTCAAAATTAGAGCTGCCCCTAATCCTACTGTTAACGATAATCTTTTCCAATTTCTATTCATTGTATTTGCCCCTTTTCGCTTTTTTAGTAAATCTTTTACCTGCTCGCTAGTTCTTTGTAACCGCTTTACTATAGTACTATCATATCAGATAAATTGAAATAATACTTAACTTAAACTGGTGTTCAAACGCTGAATGACATCTTCCTGTGAGTTTTCAAGGATGTTAAGTGAGAAGTCCGTATTTTCTTCCTGATAACGTGCTTCAGCCATTTCAAGTGCCCTTACGTTGAAGTTAGGGTCCCAGGTCCAAACCGTCAGCTCATCCATATCACCAGTAGTTTCTTCAGTGGTGTCTTCCCCTGTATCTCCTTCTGTGTCAGTTGTTTCCTCATCACCGTTACCACAAGCTGCAAGTAATAATAATGCTGAAGCACTTAACGCCAAATAACTTTTTTTATTTATCATGTAAAACCCTCCATTTTTATTTAGTGTATGGTTCCAAACTTAACTGATACTGGTAACTTTCGTTCTTCAGTTTATACTTATCCAACACCCCTGGTCCACAACTCGAAGAACCAATGCCGTTCAGTTTATAATCGACATTTAATTCAAACGCGTCTGCTTTTAAAAGTTCGTAGATATGTTTGGCTTCGTCCAGTTGTTCGGTACTGTAAGCTCTTAAGCTGAAGTTCAACGCTTTTCCTTTGACAATGAGTCCCGTGCCGTCGCTGTGTGTGAAACTGACCCAATCGACATCGCTGCGGTTCCCATTTTCCTGAGGCATAATGTAAGGTGTTTCCAATTCATCACTCTTCATATCCCAGACGTCCTTGCGAGTAGCGAACTGAATGTCCGGATAAGATTCGCCCGGACCGTTGCCGTACCAGGTGACATGTTCGAGCCATTTGGAGACGTTCATTCGAAGACCGATTTTCGGTAAAGTAACTGGGCCGATGCCGAATTTTTCACCTTTGACATCGATATCGATGACGCCGTTCGGTTTTACCGTATAGGTAACCTTTGACCGGAAGCCCCAGCTTAAAACGGGCGGTGCCAAAGTGCTTTTCACTTCAATGGCGACGCTGCTACCTTCTGGATAAACTTTTACGTCCTCAATTCTTTCCTGGAAGTGATCAACGCCGTATTGTTTCCAGACATCTCGGTTTGGACTGGTACCAAAGTCGTCGTGCCCGATACTGTCATTATCCGTCATGGCCCGCCAGAAATTATTCTCTGGTCCGTCTTCGATCAAGAGGTCTCCTTTGGCCATATACGTTTTGATTTTGCCTTTGAAGGTATCAAAGACCAGTTTGAACCGTCCATTGTGAAGGACGAGCGTGTCTCCGTCTTCAAAACGTTCGATCGGTTCATCTGTCGAAATAGTCTTTGGATAAGTCACTTCATTACCTATAGTGAATTGATCCCAGGCTACTAAATGACCCCGGTCGCTCCATCTGGTTGCTGTTTCAGTTTGAAACTCGACCAGCAACTGAGATTCTTGTGTGATCTCTGACAAGTCAACTGGTAAGTCGATTGTTTCTGATTCATGTGCTTTTACGCCACTCACGTCCAAATCACCTTGTTTCACTATCTTTCCGTTCTGTTTAAGGACCCAACAGCCTTTGAGATGATTTAAAGCAACGAAATCATAGCGGTTCGTAACGGTGAGTTTGTTGCCATCAAGTTCTGCTTTCACCGGCTGGATCGCCCGTTTGTAATCTTGCAGTGCGGGTGATGGTGTGCGGTCCGGGAAAATCAAACCGTCAATGACAAAGTTGCCGTCATGCGGGTGTTCACCGAAATCGCCACCATATGCGTAAAATTCCTGACCATCTTCATTCACGGATTTGATTCCATGATCGATCCATTCCCAAACAAAACCACCTTGCAAGCGCGGGTATTTGTTGAACAAGTCGGTGTATTCTTTGAAGCCACCTGGCCCGTTACCCATCGCATGTGCAAATTCGCATAAGACATGCGGTTGTTCCAGCTGAGTCTGTTTACCTAATTTTTCAAGCCGTTCCACGTCTGTATACATCGTAGAAAAGAAATCGGCACTCTGATTCAATTGTTTCGGTTCATAATTTGATTCATCCAAGATACGAATGCTTTCGCCTTCATAATGAAGGAGACGGGTATCGTCTCGCCCTCTTGCCCACTCAGCCATGGCCAGATGATTCTGTCCAAAGCCGGATTCATTGCCGAGCGACCAGATAATAACGGCCGGATGGTTCTTGTCCCGTTCGACCATGCGCGTGATGCGGTCGACATAATTTTTCTGCCAGTCTTTGTTGTCACTCAACTGGTCCGGATCATTGATCAATACAAACCCGTGTGTTTCCAAATCCGTTTCGTCGATTACATAAAAACCGTACTCATCACATAAATCATAAAAACGTGGGTCACTTGGATAATGAGACGTTCTGATCGCGTTGATATTGTGCTGCTTCATCAGTTTAAGATCCTGTTCCATCACATCAACGGTGACATACCGGCCATGTTCGGGATGAAACTCGTGCCGGTTCACGCCTTTAAATAAAATACGTTTTCCGTTCACTTGGATCAGACCATCTTTGAGTTCCACTTGCCTGAACCCGACACGCTGCGGTATAACTTCCAGAATGTCGTCATCGTTCTTGATCATCAGCTGTAAATGATACAGATATGGTTCTTCAGCTGACCATTTATGCGGTTCTTCGATTTTTTTGGTAAAGTTTACTGTTTCTTTTTCAATCAAAATACTTTCTTCAAACACTTTATTTTGTTCATGGTCTAAAAGCTGGACCACCAATTCTTTACCGATCGATGCTTTTGTAAATTCGACAGAAAGATTGAGTTCTGCATCTTTATACTCAGGACCAAACAGTGTTTTGACGAAATAATTTTTAATGCCCGCGGCCTCTTTGGAAATGATATAGACATCTCTGAAAATGCCTGAAAGCCACCACATGTCCTGGTCTTCCAGATAACTTTGAGCTGACCATTTGTAGACTTTGACCGCTAAGGTATTATTTCCTTTTACTAAAAAATCCGAAACATCAAACTCAGCTGCGATTCGGCTCCCAGTTGAATAACCGATATATTTGCCGTTCAACCACAGATCGAATGCACTGTCGACACCTTCAAACCGTATCACTGAGCGTTCATTCAATTCCGTTAAGTAAAACTCTTTCCGGTACGCCCCTGTTGGATTATCTGACGGAATATGCGGCGGATCGACCGGAAACGGATACTGCACATTTGTATAATGAGGTTTACCAAATCCTTTCATTTCCCATTGTGACGGAACATGAAGTGATTCCCATGATCGATCACTGAATTCTTTCTCGAAAAAACCTTCGTCTACGTCGTTCGGGTGTTTGCCGTAATGAAACTTCCAAACCCCGTTCAACAATGTAAAGCCGCTGGATCGTGTCCGATCATATGTAAGCGCTGTGTCACTATCTTTATAGGTAAAAAAGTACGCATGCTCGGGCTGACGGTTCACTTCCAGCACATCTTTTTTCAAATAGTTCGTAGAGATGATGGTTCCCACCTTCCTTCAATACGTGTTGATAGAATTTTTTTGTAACCCTTCTCATTTGTTGTTGTAATAATAATATAAAAAATACCACTAAAATGCAAGCGTTTTTACAAACATTTACTAAAATTAGT
>NZ_LSRN01000039.1 GCF_001885615.1 Alkalibacterium sp. 20
TCTTTCCGTATTGCTCATATAGACGAACCCAAGTCTGGATAATGGATGACGAAGACATCCCGTGCTTTTTGGCTAAGCTTGTAAAAGTAGGATCGTCAGAGAGGTATTCATTAACCAGTTTAAGTTTGAATGAGTAAGTGTAATATTTCATCGATTTTCCCTCCAAATAGTAAGATTTTCACTCTAACTTTTGGGGTCCAGACCATATAAATAGACGAAGGTCATGCAATCGCTATTAAACGCCTTCTACGGATAAAGTCCTTTACGAAAGGCACGTATGAGTGCTCACCATCGAATTTTTGTAATGATAATGCAGTAGAAAGAAGCTAAAGCTTCTTTCATCATTAATAAAATAAAAAAGAACACTCACGACTAGAGTCGTGAGTGTTCATCTGTTAAGTTTTTATTTTTTGTATAAAGCATCGATTTGAGAGCGAACGGTTTCGTTTTCCAAGAATTCATCATAGGTTGTTTCCGAGCGGTCCACAAGACCATTTGGTGAAATTTCGATAATGCGGTTGGCAACTGTTTGAATGAATTGATGGTCATGTGAGCCAAATAATAGAGCTCCTTTAAAGTCAATGAGTCCGTTGTTTAAAGCTGTGATCGATTCTAAGTCCAAGTGGTTCGTTGGGTCATCCAAGACCAAAACGTTGGCTTTACTCAACATCAGTTTAGAAAGCATGCAACGCACTTTTTCTCCACCGGATAAAACAGATACTTCTTTCATGACTTCGTCGCCAGAAAAGAGCATGCGTCCTAAGAAGCTTCTCAAGAAGGTGTTGTCATTTTCTTCTTTGTTTACCACATATTGTCTTAACCAGTCTATGATGGTCAATGAGCTGTTCTCGAATTCACTGGACGAATCTTTAGGAAGATACGTATGTTTAGTTGTGACTCCCCAATTGAAAGTACCTTCGTCCGGTTCCATTTCACCTGTGATGATTTTGAATAAAGTACTGATCGCAACATCATTCATACTTGTGAAAGCAACTTTATCGTCTTTTGTTAGGGAGAAAGTAATATTTCCTAAAACTTTTTTGCCATCGATCGTTTTTGAAAGTTTTTCCACACGTAACAAATCATTACCAATTTCACGTTCGGGTTGGAAACCGACGAAAGGATAACGACGTGATGACGGTTTGATATCATCCAAGGTGATTTTATCAAGTGTTTTTTTACGCGATGTCGCTTGCTTAGATTTAGATGCGTTTGCGCTAAATCGAGCGATAAAGGCTTCGAGCTCTTTGATTTTTTCTTCTTTTTTAATGTTTTGATTGGATTGCAGTTTCGCAGCCAGTTGACTGGATTCCAACCAGAAGTCGTAGTTACCGACAAAAAGTCTGATTTTACCGAAGTCAACGTCAACCATATGTGTACAGACTTTGTTCAAAAAGTGTCTGTCATGAGAGACAACAATAACAGTATTGTCAAAGTTGATTAAAAATTCTTCGAGCCAGGCAATAGAATGCGTGTCCAGGCCGTTTGTCGGCTCATCTAGAAGCAGTACATCCGGTTTACCGAATAATGCTTGAGCTAGCAAGACTTTCACATGCTGGCCACCAGTCAGTTCGCTCATTTTTTTATAGTACAAGGAATCTGGAATTCCTAAGCCTTTGAGTAACGTCATTGCTTGCGGTTCAGCTTCCCAACCGTCTAACTCGGCAAATTCGCCTTCAAGTTCGGCCACTCGGAGGCCATCTTCATCTGAGAAGTCAGCTTTCATATAAATTTCATTTTTTTCCTGCATCACGTTGTATAAACGCTCGTGACCCATGATGACCGTATCAATAACGTTCTGATCTTCATAGTCATAGTGGTTTTGTTTCAAGACGGCCATACGCGAATCTTTTGGCAGTGAAACGTCACCTGAAGTCGGAGCAATTTCTCCGGATAGTATTTTTAAGAATGTAGATTTTCCTGCACCGTTAGCTCCGATAACACCGTAGCAATTGTCATTCGCAAATTTCAAAGTGACATCTTCAAATAGTTTTTTATCAGAAAAAAGCAAACTTACATCTGTTACTGTAATCATAATTAATAAACCCTCAATTCTTTCCATGTATTCCTGGTCTGTTTTTTCGCCATTATGTCTATTATACTTACTTTTAAAAATAATTCAGGCTTTATGAGAATTTGCTTAACACATTTTTAATGATTGTGACAGAATAATGAAGATTATGCCGAAGAGTAGTTAAATATGGGAAGGAAAGAAGGCTATTCTATCATACATATGAACGAGTACAGATTATGCGCCTGTTTTTGGCACATATAAAATTTTGGCGATAGATGACATAGAAGAAAGAATCGAAAAGTACCAACGCATGATCATACCCATATTATTCGTCGGATTAGAGTTTTTGATTTTCCACGAAAACGGAATGATTTCGTTCGTCATTTCTGCATTGAACAAAGGAAACATTTACATTTTCTTTACAATAATGTTGGATAAACAGGTAGTAATTTCGTTTGAAAATCGATACACTTGACTAAAGATAGACAGGAGTCTATATAAGGAGGATTCATTTATGAAAATTGTAATCATTGGCTCTGTAGCAGCGGGAACATCGGTTGCTGCCAAAGCAAGACGAAATGATGAAACAGCTGAAATCGTTGTATATGAAGAGGCAGAAGATATTTCTTATTCTGTCTATGGTATGCCTTATTTTTTAGGAGGAGAAGTAGAAAAATTAGATGCCCTCATTCCGAGAGATAGTGATTGGTTTAAAAAACGCTTTGAGATCGATATTCACATCAACCATCACGTTAAAACGATCCACCCTTTAGCCAAAGAAATTGAAGTGTACAACAAAGAGACTGGAAAAGATTTTAAAGAGACCTATGACAAGTTAGTGCTGGCGACCGGTTCTTATTCGCTTACCCCGCCACCGTTCAGCTTGGCTACTTATGAAAATGTGTTTCATGTCAAATCGATGGATAACACGAAAGCCATTGATAAATATATGAAAGGTCATGATGTCAAGCATGTCACGATTGTCGGATCTGGATTTATTGGACTTGAGATGGCAGAACAATTAACAAAAAAAGGTTTGCTTGTATCTATCGTTGAACTTGCGGGTCAGATCTTCCCTAAAATTGACGCAGATATAGCTTATCATTTGAAGAAAGAACTGAAAGATAACGGTGTCGACCTTTATATTGGCGACAAAGTAGAAACCATTGAAGGCAATGGCAAAGTGGTATCCCTTGGTACTCAAAAGGGTGCAATACTTGAAACCGATTTAGTGATCTTAGCCGTTGGAGTAAAACCCAACACCGTTTTAGCAGCAGATGCGGACATTATACTTGGTGAAACGGGTGCAATCAAAGTTGATAAACACATGAAGACATCAACTGAAGATGTTTACGCGGTCGGAGACGTGGCCGAGAGCTTCCACCGTGTCACTAACCGACCCATCTATCAGCCACTTGGTTCGACAGCGAATAAAATGGGACGCATTGCCGGCGATCATTTGACCGGTGGACCGCTTGGTACCGGCATTTTCCGTTTGTTTGATTTGACTGTCGCTTATACGGGACTTTCTGAAAAAGAAGCAGTACAAGCCGGTTTTGATCCGGTGGTCATTCACAATATCAAACCCGCTCATGCAAAATACGTTGGAGGGCAGGAAATAACCATCAAAGGCGTTGCCGATAGAGAGTCGGGCCGTTTCCTGGGCGCTCAAATCGTAGGTCCAGAGGGCGTGGACAAACGCATCGATGTGTTTGCGACCGCCATTACCTATGGTGCGACAGCAGAAGATCTGTTCCATCTTGACCTGGCTTATGCGCCGCCGTTCAGTACGACGAAAGATCCGGTCATGTATACGGGTATGGTGCTTGAGAATGCTCGGAAAAATTTACCCGTGATGACAGCTGAAGACCTGATTGCATATCAGGAGAAGGCTGTTCCTCTATAGATTGTAGATGTACGTTCGCCCAAGCAGTATGAAAAAAATCATGTCAAAGATGCCGTCAATGTTCCGATGCCGCTGATTTAGACCGCTCAGTTAAGACAGCCGTTTGCTGCAACAAAGGTGTAACCAGTAACACCGCGCAAAATTTACTCTTGAATAGTGGGTTTTTAGATGTAAGTGTATTATCGGGTGGCAACACGAATTATCAAAATTATATTGATAGTAAAAAATAAGTAATGACTAGAGATAAGATGAAAAAGAGTTTAACTGCTCTTTTTCATCTGTTTTATATTTGACAAGACAAAGATTGTCAAGTAACGTATACATCGAAGGTTGTCTATGTATGTTATATTTATGGAGGTAAAAAGATGAATGAAACAAGAAAAACAAGAGGTGCTATAAGTGTTTTCGAAAGGTACTTAACGGTATGGGTACTTTTATGTATGGGAATTGGCGTGATGATCGGACAGTTTTTACCGATCATACCAGAGACCTTAAGTCGCTACGAATACTATCAAGTTTCTGTTCCGACGGCTATATTGATTTGGATCATGATTTTCCCTATGATGTTGAAAGTTGATTTTACAAGCGTTGTAGGTGTAACAAAAAAACCGGTAGGCCTGTTCTTAACTACGTTTGTTAACTGGGCTATCAAGCCATTTACCATGTTTGCCATTGCTTCTTTATTCTTTTTATATATATTTGATGGCCTGATCGCCAACGAACTCGCACGTGAATACGTTGCTGGAGCCGTGATTTTAGGGGCAGCACCGTGTACCGCAATGGTGTTTGTATGGAGTAAACTGACAAATGGGGATCCTGCCTATACGCTGGTCCAAGTATCGGTGAATGATCTTCTTGTCATCGTCTTGTTTGCACCTATTGTTGCATTGTTGCTTGGTGTAGGAAATGTGATCGTACCTTGGAACACACTGATCCTTTCAACGGTATTGTTTATTGTTGTGCCGCTTTTGATGGCGATCATTACACGGAGAGTGATAGTAAATAAAAAAGGGCAGCACTATTTTGAACATAATTTCATCAGTAAATTCGATCGTGTAACCATTACAGGATTGATGTTGACGCTTATTATTATCTTCTCATTTCAGGGAGAACGAATTGTTCAGAATCCGTTGCACATCCTGCTTATAGCCATTCCGTTAACGATTCAAACGTTCTTGATTTTTGCAATCACTTATTCGGGAGCCTATGCATGCAAATTGCCATTTAATATTGCAGCCCCTTCCGCAATGATCGGCGCAAGTAATTTCTTCGAATTAGCGGTCGCCGTGTCCATCTCATTGTTTGGACTGAACTCAGGAGCGACGTTAGCTACAGTTGTCGGGGTATTGGTAGAAGTACCTGTCATGCTGCTACTTGTGAGAATAGCGAACGGGACCAAAGGTAAGTTCGACCGGTTTGCGAATAACTAAACATTACTCTTAATAGTAAGGAAAGAAAGAAACTGACCTGGTCGGATCAGTTTCCATAACCTTTGAATGTTGATATGACCTTTTCTATTTTTGCACAATTAGACAGACAAAAAAATGTTCGTCAGCAGCCACATATTTTTAACACCTCTTAAAAGCAAAGATTGTAAGCTAAACACCTTGTTTTCTAAAGAAAGCCCACATATTATCCGTGTTTTTGCTATACTATGAGTAAAATATTTAATAAAATATCCATTAGGAGTTAGTCAATGAATACATATATTGAAACGTTACCTACACTCGTTATCATTGTCTTATTTATCATAGCTTTGGTCATCCTATCACAAGCTGCCGATAAATTAATCGAAGAAGCCGTTTCGATTTCTCTCGTTCTCGGTTTATCTAAAATGGTAGTGGGAGCCACTATTTTATCAGTGGGAACGACCTTGCCGGAAGTCGCGTCTTCAGTGGCTGCGACGTTGAACGGAAATGCGCAACTTGGTTTGGGGAATGCCATCGGATCGGTCATAACCAATACGTCACTTGTTTTAGGCATCGGTGCGGTGGGAGGGTTGCTTCCGATTCGAAAAGAAACGAAAAAAACATTTATGATCCTAACATTTACCGCTTTACTTTTTATCGGAACAAGCATTGGCTTTGGTGATTTTCCGAGGGAAGGTCTTCTCCCGAGAAGCTTTGGCCTGCTGTTTTTACTTGCGGTACCTTTTTATATTTGGTATACGGTAAAGAAAAAGCCGGAAGCCATATTGGGAGATATTGAAGAGGTCGAAAAAGAAACGGGGAAAAATGAAGAGGGAAAATCATCGGGCATCAAAAAAAGCGTGGGCCTCTTATTACTGAGTTCTCTAGGCGTGACACTCGGAGCCACGTTGCTGGTGTCAACCGCAGAAATAACTGCTGCTCGTATGGGCATACCGGATAGCGTGATAGCTTCGACGATTATCGCCTTTGGAACCAGCGTGCCGGAAGTTTCCACAACGCTGGTTGCGACCAGATATGGACACGGTGAACTGGCTATTGGAAATGTGTTAGGCGCTAATATGATGAATTTTATCTTGGTCATGGGTGCAACCATTACGCTGCTGCCAACAGGGCAAGTTGTGCCTGAAATTTACTATCTGCTCCAGTTTCCGTTTTTACTGCTCTTATTCGGACTGCTTAGCTACCCGATGTTCTCCAAAAAATTAAATGCCGTTAACCGGAAACATGGATTTGTTCTATTAGGCATATATGCTGTCTATTTACTCACTAATTTTATTTAAATGAACTAAAAAAGTATAGCATTAACCTAAAACGACCCTGGAGAGATATCAAATCTCTCCAGGGTCGTTTTTAATTTTTACATAATATTATAGGAATTACGGCTGTAGAACGATCTCTTTATGCATTAATTTCATATCGTAGTGACCAATACCGTAATCGTAGTAAAGATCAGACGTTGTTTCAAAACCAAATTTTTCATAAAAATCTTTAAGATAAGCTTCGGCTTGAATAGACACATCACTGTTCGGATGATGACATTTTGCGTAATCAAGGGCGACCTTGATTAATTCCTTACCGTGTCCTTCATTTCTATATTCTTCAGGGACTAAAACGCGTCCGATTTTCATTTTATGATCTTCTTTGTAAATACGTGCGTAAGCTTTGATCGAATTCTTTTGTCTTTTTACAACATGAATGGCTCTTAAGTCGATATCATCCACTTCTTGATAGGCACAGCCTTGTTCAACGACAAAAATCTTCGTACGTTCTTTTATTATTTGATGAAAATCTTGTGCATCTAATTCTTGAAAGTGTTTAAACTGCCACATAACCAAGTGTCAATCTCCTTTTTAAGTCATTTTAAAGTCTATCAATTTGCTTGATATGCGACCCACATCCACAGTATACATAAAAAAAAAAATATAACAACCATGAAAATATAAGTATTAGTGTTGAATTGAAAATGAGAGCTGAAAAAGCGCAATAGAGCTTTTTTTGACATAAATACGACTTTTAGTTTAAATTACTTGCATTATTTTCAACAATATGCTTTGAAAGCCCTTAACTCGCTTGTAAATTCAGAAGTTAGGCGTATGCTTATATATAGACGAAAGAAAGGGAGTGTAAAAATGAAAAATAAAGTATTGTTTGTTATCGTGTTAAATCAAACTGAGTTGCTGGATGATTTATTGTTGAAGTTTAATGATGAAGTTGGACAAGCTGCCACCGTGATAGATTCTGAAGGAATGGCACAGCATTTATCTCATTTAGATGAAACGAAAATATTCTCAACAATCAGACCATTGATCTTATCTGACCATACAGAAAATAAAACTATTTACAGTGTTATTCCTGAAGAAGACCTTGAATTGGCACGTCAAACAGTCAGAAATGTACTGAAAGATATTGGTGAACCCGATACTGGGATCATGTTCGCGGTACCCGTATTATTTCAAGAAGGTATCAGAGAGTAACGCAAGAATTTATTAGTGTTCAAAAAAAGAAAAGAAGGTCGTAAAGTTGGAATTATCAATTATATTGTATATTGCTATTGTTCTCTTAGTGGGGTTATTTTTTGGGCAATTAGCAACATTTATTAAATTACCTAGTGTTACTGGTTATCTATTAGGTGGGTTGTTGGTGGGCCCGTCACTATTGAATGCTCTCACGCCAGCCGTGCTCGAGAATTTCGAAATCGTTCCTCAAATAGCGTTGGCATTTATTGCATTCACTATCGGGTCATCTTTCAAACGGAGTTATTTTAAACGGGTAGGACTTACGCCGGTCATTATCGCAATTTTCGAAGCCTCTTTTGCCGTGATAATTGTGACGAGTGGTCTCTTATTATTCGGAGTTGAACTGCCGTTTGCGATCATGCTGGGAGCAATTGCCGCAGCGACTGCTCCGGCAGCTACCATAATGGTGATAAAAGAATATAAAGCAAAAGGTCCTGTGACCGAAACTTTATTAAGCGTCGTTGCTTTAGATGATGCCATTGCGTTAATACTCTTTGGTTTTGCATCGACAATTGCAAAGTCACTATTAGAGGTTGATGGAGATTTCTCCTTGTTTTTATCTATTTTAAATCCATTTTTAGACATCTTTTATGCTCTAGTAGTGGGAACGATTTTAGGGTTGATTATGAAGTGGCCACTGAAGCTCTTTAGAACAAGCAGTAATCGCTTGATTATTTTAATCACTTTTGTATTCTTAGGAAGTGGCTTGTCGGCTCTCTTTGGAATTTCTGAGTTATTAACTATAATGATCATGGGAGCCGTGTTAACAAACATATCTTCAGCCGCATCTTCTATGATTGAATTATCTGATCGTGTAACCGCACCAATATATGTGATGTTTTTTGTAGTATCTGGTGCAGAATTGAATTTAGCTGTTATTCCTTCAGTAGGGTTTATTGGAATAGCCTACATTTTATTAAGAGTAGTGGGGAAAATTTCCGGTACTTACGTTGGTGCAAAAATCACTCACGCGCCTGAAACCGTCGGTCGTTATCTGGGAGCGACGCTTATACCGCAAGCAGGTGTTGCCATTGGGTTGACAGCTATAGCGGAATCCGTTGTACCCATGTATGCGGTTCAAATTAAAGTCGTGGTGTTGTCTGCCACCCTTATTTATGAGCTGGTTGGACCTCTCATTACCAAAATAGCATTAACTAAAGCTGGAGAAATATCCCCAGAGAATGAATGATCGTCTATTATATTTATATAGCACCCTACATTTTACTGATAGTCAGGTATAAAAGGGTGTTAGATTAACTAATGTTGAAAGATATTAATAAATATCATTTTTCATTTTAGATTAAACATAATTTTTAAATAAAATAAAAGATGATATTTCTTCGTTTTGCAGCTCACAAAGAGAGCTGTGAAACGTTTTTTTTTTACCCGCAGCTTACCGCATAAGTGGCGGAGCGGATGGGAATATATCTCCAAAACAGGCCTCAAGGTTTTCGCGATTTGAGAATCATTTTACATTAACGCTTCACCAAGTTGTGCCATTAAGTTTCTAACACACTGCTATTCTCATAAAATACTTGATATAACACACACTCTTGTTCATAATTAAATACAAGTATACAAAAAACGTTTAAGTAGCATCGTAATGATAAATATTTAATAATAATTTCATAAGAAGGAAGGAATATGATATGGAACTTGTAGTTATCGTCTTGAACAAGATCGATTTGTTGGATGAGATTTTAACATTATTTATGCGTTATGAGATTAAAGGAGCAACAGTCCTCGATAGTAGCGGGATGGGGCATCTTATTTCCAACCAGTTTCCGATGTTTTCGATGTTTGCGGAACTTGGAAAAGAACGTGAATCAAATAGCAAGACAGTCTTCACAGTTGTAAAAGATGAGGCGGAACGTGACGAAGTACTTTCGATAGCTGAAAGCGTCTGTGGTGATCTAACTAAACCCGACAATGCTATCTTTTTCAGTGTGCCAGTGAACTTTACAAAAGGGATCGAATTTTAAATAGTAAAAATATAAAAGAAGAAGGGTTTTATAAACATGACGTATTCACTTTACATTGCTGTTATCTTGGTCGCTGGAATGGGAGGGGGCAAACTGGCAAAGAAACTGCAGTTACCCACGGTCACCGGCTATATATTGATGGGTTTGTTTCTGGGACCAAGCGTGCTTAACTTCATCACATCAGATATTTATTACGGGTTGGGATTTGTCAATGAACTCGCGTTAGGGATGCTGGCTTTGTCGGTAGGAACTGAACTTCATTACCGCGTATTTAAAGCGTTTGGTAGAAACTTGATGATCTTGTCGCTGGGAAACACACTCTTGACGGGTGTGACTGTGGTCCTGGTTACGTGGTTTGTCGGCATGCCCCTTCAATATGCGCTGATACTGGGTCCGCTTGCGATGTCTGTATCTCCTGCTGGCGTGGTAGAGATAGTTAAAGAAAAAAAAGCAGAAGGTGAAATGACACAAAATCTCTTGGGTCTAGTGGCTTTTGACAATCTTATTACCATCTTAACTTTCGGTGTGATGGTCTCCTTTGTACAGTCGTTGGGGAATGACGCCGGGACATCCGGATTATTGCTTGTTGCAACAGTGATAATAGATATATTATTTGCATTTTTAGTAGGGATAATCAGCGGCCTGTTTGTGTCATACTTCATTAGAAGTGAGAAGACGGGCAATGAGAAGCTAATGACGTTGCTGATTGCTGCACTTTTATTTAATTCGGGTGTGGCGCATTATTTTGGACTGTCCCCAATCTTAACCAATATGATTGCGGGTGTCGCCATCAGTAACTTAACATCCAGAAAAATATTGATTGCGTCACTATTGAATCGAATCGAACTGCCCATATTTATTCTCTTCCTGACTTTATCCGGTGCCCATATAGACATTTCGATTATCGGTCAAGTGGGGCTGATCGGTCTCAGCTATATCATAGCGCGTTCGATCGGAAAATATATGGGGATCGCCATTTTTTCTCAGTTCACGTCGATCAGTAGAAAGGTGCGCTTCAATTTAGGGTTTGGTCTGCTGCCGCAAGCTGGGATAGCTATCGGGTTGGCTACTATTGCCGAGCGGAGTTTGCCTGATGTTTCTGGCGCAATTACCGGGGTCGTGCTGACAGGGGTCATATTCTTTGAAATTCTCGGTCCGTTACTGTTAGGTAAAGCGCTGGACAGAGTAGGCGAATCAAAAGTTTAAACGTAAATACAAATGAATAATGACCAGTCAAGCACACGACCCTTAAGGTCCCTAAAAGGACATTAAGGGTCGTGTGCTTTTTTTAGGAAATCGATTAGCTGCTCCAAAAAAAGCCAAGGAGAAGGGACTATGATATATAGGATAAAGGAAATAGCTGTTATAATATAATCAAATAATAGGTTTACTTGATTGTTTAACTGATAAAGCACATTTATTGTGAAAAATGATAGATTGAGTTCCTGAACAACTGACAGAAAGAATCGACTTATCCGGAGCTGAAGTGACTCTGTATACTGAGGAAGTAAGTGCGCTGGTAGATGTCGAAGCACAAGAATTAGACGGCTATATTAGTGTGGATGCGAATCGCCCCAGCCTTAAGCTGGAGGGAAGCGATCTGACAATCAATTCTGCTGTGTTAAGGTGGATGCAGGAAACTTTTTCACCGCTCTCGGCAGAACAAGAGAACTAATTTGAAACTAATTTCATCCACGGAGACCCAGACATACGCCACTTTGACTACTTTGGGCCTGTGTTATTGGGTTTCTTTGTTTTCTTTTTCGTGTTTCTTATTTCAGGGGTCTCTTTTCTAAGGGAACGGACGAGAGGAACCCTGGAACGACTGCTGTCCAGTCCTTTACGGAAATGGGAAATCGTCATCGGTTATGTGATTGGTTTCGGTTTGTTTACAGTCATTCAATCAACCATTATATCTGCCTATTCGATCTATGTCTTAGGGATGATGATGCAGGGTAATTTTTTCTACGTGCTGCTGATTAAACTCTGCCTGTCTTTCACCGCCCTAACGTTGGGGATGTTGCTATCATCTTTTGCTCAGAACGAACTGCAGATGATTCAGTTCATTCCAGTTGTCGTGGTCCCGCAGCTGTTCTTTTCCGGTCTTTTCAACCTGGAGGCCATTTCCGGATGGGTCAGTTGGATAGGCCCGTTGACCCCCTGTATTATGCTGCAGAAGCGCTGCGTGATTTCATGGTCAGAGGATTCGGGTTTAGACACATCTATTTACAGTTGATGGTACTGTTGGGATTTTCAGTCGTGTTTGTTGTAATGAACATAGTTGTTTTGAGTAAGCACAGGAAGGTTTAATAGTTTGAATCATCCGTTTATTTTTCCTGAATTTTTTTCTTGCTGGACAACAGATTATCTAACAGTAAATTAAGTTGAGATAACGGCCACTACCCCCACAGTGATAGTTGATTATCACTGTGGGGGTAGTATTGATAAATATAGAAATAAAAATCACCAGTGGCTTATATATGAAATACGGATATAGTTGCGTTTAATTTATCTGCAGAATCAGAAATATCATTTCCAACCTGTCCAAGTGTTTCTATAGCATGATTCTGTTCTTCTACTATTGCTATGGTTTCCTCAGTAGAAGCAGAATTCTCTTCCGCAATTGCTGATAAATTTTGGATGGTTTCCACAATTTCATTTTTCATCTGCTGCATCTCTTCTCCGGAGTTATTCAACTGAATGAATACTTTTTCGGATTTTTTAACTGCATTCAAGATGTCGGCAAATTTCGATTGGCTGTTAGTTACTCCATCGGATTGCTCCATTGAAGTATTGATGACTTTATCCATAGTCAGTACCATCGTCTTTGAATTATCCTGTAAGTTATTGACCATGTCATTGATTTCTTTGGTTGAAGTGTTTGATTTCTCGGCAAGTTTTCTGATCTCTTCAGCGACAACAGCAAATCCTTTGCCCGTTTCACCTGCTCTGGCAGCTTCTATTGCAGCATTTAATGCGAGGAGATTCGTCTGTTCTGCTATATCAGATATGACATAGCTTGCATTTTCAATCTGTTCAGCACTTTTATTCGTTTCGTTTATAACAGCTTTTACCTCATTGATAGCTAAATTCGTTGATTCGTTTATTTTATTGAGTTTTTCCATTTCCAGCAATCCTGATTCGACTATCCCCATTACTATTTGAAAATCCTGATTTAATTGTCCCATATACTGATTATCTTTTTCGATTATTTCTCCCAATTTTGATACTTTTAACGCCCCTTGTTCAGTACTGACAGCTTGATCAGAAGCACCACCTGCGATTTCTTCAATTGTTTTAGTAATCTCCCGAGAACTTATCTGGATCATTTCTAAACTTTCTGCCAAATGGACAGAGATCTCAGTGGTTTGATTTGAACTGACTTGTACTTCTTTAATCAATTTATTTAATTTTGTTACGGTTGTGTTTGTGGCTAAGGATAGTTTTGAAAATTCTCCTTTTCCTTTTACTTCTTCAATGTTTCTGATGTTCCCTTCGCTAATATCACGTAGTCTTTCTATGTGTAGTTTTAAGGGTCGGATAATCATTCGATTCATGAAGAAAAAAAGAATAAGGTTGATAATAAGGATATTGATTGCTGTATTTATGTAGGCTCCAATATTTCCTTCAATCAAATCAGACTCCGCAACGATTGTATTAATTCTCTGAGCAATGGGTGCGCTTACCATAAAAGCAAATGAAATAATTAAAATAAGTTTTAGAGAAATACTATTTAACATGTTAAAGTTCAATGTTTCACCTGTGCTAATGAGTTTATTCTTTTTTGATAGTGTACTTTCCATATTTACCTACTCCTTTGGGTTTGTGTTATTTCGATAGCGTGAAAATTATCTTTGAATCTGTCAAAACCAGTAAATTCTATTTCATATAGCTAAAGAGGGGTTGTTTGTTGCAGTGTTGAATTATGTTATAAAAAATATATGATTCAATAGTACGAAAGGGTTATATCATTAATATCGGCATTTTTGTGAATAAAGTAATAAGTATTTGAAAATAAAAAAATTACAATAAAAACTGTAGGGGAATCAAACTATATCGGCATTTTTTTATATAGTAAGACTTTATGATTTCCGAAGAAAAAATGAAATGAGATATAACAGTAAAAAGCTAACAATAAAACATCCGGCGATCAGTGTCAGGTGTTTTTTATGTAACGAGAAAATCGCTACTAACCATTGTATTTACTAGCTGTTTAGTATAAAGTGAAGAGAGTGTTTTTGTGAAACAATCAAGTGTTTCACGACTGAAGAGAGAAAGGATTTTTGACGAATGACTCCAGAAGAATTCCAGTCCGAACTTAAAAAAAGAGACATTCCGATCACAGAAGCCAAGATGCGTCAGTTTGAACGTTATTTGGAACTGCTGCAGGAATGGAATGAAAAAATGAACTTAACTGCGATTACGCAACGTGAAGAAGCTTATTTGAAACATTTTTATGATTCATTAACTGCGGGGTTGTATGTCGATTTTAGTCAAGGGGTCCACAGTTTATGCGATGTAGGCTCAGGTGCTGGGTTTCCTAGTATCCCCCTTAAAATCATTTATCCTGAATTACAGATTACGATCGTCGATTCACTTAACAAACGCATCACGTTTCTCGAGAAAATAGTTGAAGAATTGGGTCTAAGCGACGTCTCATTGTATCACGACCGTGCAGAAACGTTTGGTCAAAATAAACGGTTCAGAGCCTCTTTCGATTTCGTTACGGCTAGAGCAGTGGCACGCATGAGTGTGTTAGCTGAATTGTGTCTGCCGTTACTAAAAAAAGAGGGCACATTTATTGCAATGAAAGCCGCGCATGCGCCTGAAGAATTGGATGAAGCCGTATCTGCGATTGGATTACTGGGCGGCAAAGTGAGAGAAACCCATTCGTTTGAGTTACCTGAAGATGCAGGTGAACGCACGATCATCCTTATAGATAAGAAAACAGAAACACCGAATAAATATCCTAGAAGACCAGGGACTCCCAATAAGAGTCCATTAACATAAACGAATAGAGCAGAAAGTTTGGAGGAAGAACATGGGACAGATTATAGCTGTTGCAAACCAAAAAGGTGGCGTAGGTAAAACAACGACTACCGTCAATCTTGGTGCTTCTTTAGCTTATAACGGGAAAAAAGTATTGTTGATTGATATGGACGCCCAAGGTAATGCAACCAGTGGGTTAGGCATAAGAAAAGGCGAAGTAGATAGAGATATCTATGATGTCTTGATTAATGAGGAACCGCTTAAAGATGTAGTGTTATCATCGAGTCGAGAAAATTTGAGCATCGTCCCCGCTACGATACAACTGGCTGGGGCAGAAGTAGAATTGACCAGTTTGATGGCGAGAGAAACACGGCTGAAAAGAGCTGTAGAGACAGTGAAAGATGATTATGATTATATTTTGATCGATTGTCCACCCTCTCTCGGTCATTTAACGATCAATGCATTCACCGCAAGCGATTCAGTCTTGATCCCCGTGCAGTGTGAGTATTATGCCTTAGAAGGGCTGAGCCAGCTGCTTAATACGGTCCGGCTGGTACAGAAACATTTCAACAAAGAGTTGAAAGTGGAAGGCGTGCTCTTAACGATGCTGGATGCTCGTACGAATCTTGGGTTTGAAGTTGTGAATGAAGTGAAGAAATATTTCCGGGAAAAAGTCTACGCAACAATTATTCCGCGTAATGTACGATTGTCGGAAGCACCTAGTTATGGTTTGTCAATTATTGACTATGATATTAGATCCAAAGGTGCAGAAGTCTATCAAGAATTAGCGAAGGAAGTGATGGATAGTGGTGAATAAGAAAAAAGGACTAGGCCGTGGCATTGATGCCTTATTTGATGTGCCTAATTTTGATGAAGAAGTCGACCGCAATGATGAACGCGTACAACTCATTGATTTAACTGAAATCCGTCCCAATCCATACCAGCCCAGACGTCATTTTGATGAAGATGCACTGAATGAACTGGCTGCTTCTATCACTATTTCTGGGGTGCTCCAACCGATAATTTTGCGTCAGTCATCTGTTAAAGGGTATGAAATCATAGCTGGAGAGAGACGATTCAGAGCGTCCAAAATTGCCGGCAAGGATAAAATCCCAGCCATCATCAGAGAACTGAATGAAGAAGTTATGATGCAGGTGGCTATTTTAGAAAACCTGCAGCGTGAAGACTTGACGTCTCTTGAAGAAGCGGAAGCGTATAATATGATGATGGATAAATTAGCGATGACACAGGAAATGGTAGCCGAAAAACTGGGTAAGAGTCGCTCCTACATTGCCAATCATTTACGTTTACTTTCACTACCAGAAGAAGTGAAGCAGCTGGTCCAGGAAGGAAAACTTTCAAATGGACAAGCACGAACGCTGCTTGGTCTGAAAGACAAATCCAAGATCAAGAAACTGGCCAAACGCGTAGTGAAAGAAAAACTGACAGTGAGACAGCTGGAACACCTGGTTTCAGAAGCGAATCAACACCCTAAAGACAAAGCTGAAAAGCCACAGGTGGCAGAGAAATCTGTGTATATTCGCAAATCGGAAGAGTTATTGACCGATAAGTTTGGAACGAGTGTGGCGATTCGTGAAAAAGGAGAGCAAGGGAAGATAGAAATCGAATACGTGTCTCCCGATGACCTGAATCGCATTTTGGAAGAATTGAATATTGATTTAAATTAAGAACCAAGGAGGATAAATGAGATGGAAAAATCCTATGATTTACACGATGTCGTCGAAATGAAGAAGTCGCATCCTTGTGGAACGAACCGCTGGGAGATTATTCGCATGGGAGCTGACATTCGTATCAAATGTACGGGATGTGACCATCTAGTCATGATGCCTCGTCGAGAATTTGACCGAAAAATGAAGAAAGTCTTGAAAGACTAACTATTTTAAAGAAAGTGAAAGGTGAACACATACATGCCTTTAACAGCAGGAATTGTTGGGTTACCCAACGTAGGAAAATCAACACTATTTAATGCCATCACGAAAGCGGGAGTAGAGGCAGCAAACTATCCTTTTGCAACGATCGATCCCAACGTCGGAATCGTAGAAGTTCCGGATAAACGTTTAGACCGCTTAGCCGAACTCGCGAACCCGAAAAAAGTCGTACCGACAACCTTTGAATTCACAGATATTGCCGGCATCGTCAAAGGAGCAAGTAAAGGTGAAGGGTTAGGAAACAAATTTTTAGCGAATATACGTGAAGTGGATGCGATTTGTCATGTCGTGCGCTGTTTTGAAGATGATAACATTACGCACGTGACCGGTAAAGTCAATCCGGCAGATGATATAGAAATCATCAACTTGGAACTGGCTTTAGCTGATTTGGAATCCGTAGATAAACGCTATGAAAAAGTGAGAAAACAGGCAAGATCAAAAGACAAAGATGCGGTAGAGCTGTTTGCCATTTTAGAAAAAATCAAACCGGTACTTGAAGAGGGGAAACCCGTACGTGTTCTTTCATTTACAGATGACGAATTACCTGTACTGCGTTCGCTCTTCTTGCTGACAAGCAAACCCGTCCTTTATGTGGCCAACATTGCGGAAGAAGAAATCGCTGATCCTGAAAGCAACAAGCATTTGCAAATCGTTCGCGACATTGCAGCGGAAGAAGGGTCTGAAGTGGTCGCTATTTCAGCAGCTATCGAAGAAGAAATTGCTGAACTGGATGATGAAGAAAAAGAAATGTTCTTAGATGACTTGGGTGTAACTGAACCGGGTTTAAACAAACTGATTCATAAATCTTATGACTTGTTAGGTTTAGCCACTTTCTTTACTGCCGGACCCACTGAAGTACGAGCATGGACCTTTAAAAAAGGAATGAAAGCTCCGCAGACAGCTGGTGTCATTCATAGTGATTTCGAGCGTGGATTTATTCGTGCCGAAACCATTTCTTTTGAAGACTATGACCGTCTCGGAAGTGAAAAAGCTGCTCGTGAAGCTGGGAAGTTAAGATCGGAAGGAAAAGACTATGTCGTGCAGGATGGCGATGTTATTCTATTCCGTTTCAATGTTTAGAAAAAGGGGAGTATATTAAGCATGTCTAAAAATAAAAAAAGCATTGAACAAGATAATCAAATCGATTATGTTGAAAAAGAAAAAGAAAATGCAACTTTGTTTGATCAGTTAACGAATAAGAATCAGGAATACATGATCAAATTGAATCGCAGACTTGATGATTCCAGCGTGTCTACTGAACGTAAAACTTTAATCTTAAACGACATGCTGAAAAACATTGTTGCTGAACAAGCGAACCATATGACTGCAAGATCCATTTATGGGACAGTCACAGATCAGGCCCGTTTTCTCATTGAAGGAAAACAAGGTATTGTAGAGAAGCCTGTAGAACGTTCAGAATCATGGAAAATTTATTTGGATGGTGCCCTGCTATTGGGTGGGATGTTCGCCGTTATAACCGGTATCTCGTACTTTACAGGGAATGAAGATGCCGGATTAGGGTTCATCACTCTGCTGCTCAACTTTATTTTAGGTGGTTTTGCCGTGATGGTGATCACCAAATATGCACCGAAACCTGGTGTTAAAGGTGGCTTCTTGAAATATATCGTAGCGACAACCACAACGATGCTTATATGGATAATGCTGATGGCTTTCGGCACGGCGCTTATTCCGGCAGTTATC
This sequence comes from Alkalibacterium sp. 20, assembly GCF_001885615.1. Taxonomy (GTDB): domain Bacteria; phylum Bacillota; class Bacilli; order Lactobacillales; family Carnobacteriaceae_A; genus Alkalibacterium. Next base: position 18,488 of record NZ_LSRN01000039.1, read on the forward strand.
AATCCGGTCATTCCGGGTCCATATACTATGGCAGTAGGGTTACTCGCTTTCTTAGCAAAATGGTATTTGAAGAAAAGACTAGATATCAAAGGAACATTGATTTAAAAAATAAGAAACATCTTTTGTCTACGGATAAGAGATGTTTTTTATGCTTTTTTATTTAGAAATTAAATAAATCCGTTAAAGATTCGCAATTAAGGCTTCGATTATGATACAATCATAAGTGGAAAATAAGAAAATTCTCATTTTATAGATGGAGGAATTCAGATGACAGAAAATACAACAACACAACTGATTCAAGAGGTTGTCGATTACTTAATCGAAACAGACACTCAAGAGTTATCAGGCTGGGGAGAAAACCGTAGTGACTGGTTAAATCAAGGTGGGGAACTGCTTAAAGGAATTGATAAACTCATCTCTGGCGATTTACGAATCAAAAAAGATGATGGCAGTATTGGCACCTATCAGGCCTATCGCGTGCAGCACAATAATGCATGTGGCTATTATAAAGGCGGGATCCGTTTCAGCACAGGAGTTAATCAGTCAGAAGTGAAAACCTTGGCCATGTTGATGACGCTGAAGAATGCCTTACATGAGCTGCCATACGGTGGAGGCAAAGGTGGCGTTCATATCGACGTCAGAAAACATTCAGAACGTGAATTGAAAGAAGTCAGTCAGGCCTTCGTAAGATTACTTAAAAATGATATCGGGCCGTACCGAGATATTCCTGCCCCAGATGTAGGTTCCGGAACGCAACTGATGGACTGGATGACAGAAGAATATAAACAGTTACATCCAAATCAACCGTTCATCAACACCTTCACCGGTAAGAGTATTGAAAATGGTGGCACAAAAGGGAGAGCGGAATCTACAGGAATTGGCACATTTTTAAGTTACTATTATTTAGTGGATGCCGTAATGAATGGATCACTCAAAATGAATGGCCAACATTCGGACAAAAAAGAGATGATTCAAGCAATCGGTAAAAAAGAAAATGTCACGGTCGCTGTCCAAGGTTTCGGCAATCTAAGTCGTGCTGCAGCCATCGAAGCGAAAAATTCAGAGAGAAAACATACCGTTATTGCAGTATCTGACAGCCGTTCAACGGTCTACAGCGCAAAGGGATTAGACGTTGAGAAACTGGCTCCGTTTAAAGAAGAAAATGACCGCTTACCAAACGACAAGGAGCTCAAAGACATGGGCATGGAAGCAGAAGTCCTGGATCCAAATGCCGTTCTGACGTTAGATTGTGATGTGTTGATTTTAGGAGCGATCGAAGACCAGATCACCAAAGAAAACCAGGCAGACATTAAAGCAGCTATCCTTGTAGAAGGGGCTAATGGTCCACTTACACAGACAGCGGATGAGTATTTGACTGCTCAAGGTAAAATCGTGATCCCTGATATTTTAGCGAATGCAGGCGGAGTGACGGTATCTTACCTGGAATGGGTCCAAGGGTTTACCAATGAAGTGAGGAGCAAGGAAGATATATTGGAAAATATGAGTAAGCGTATGAAAGAAGTAAGCATGCGTGTGTATAAGGCTTATTTCTCTTGTGAACATGACGAGTCATTACGTTTCTTATGTTACAAATTAGCTGTAGTACGTGTGATTCAATTAATGAAAACTTCGGGTAAGATCATTTAAAAGAGGTGGATCGAATATGAGCCTCAAGAAGACGGGTCCATATTCTGATTTTTCGACCTATTTTGCGCCTTGTTCTAGAGAGAGTAATTTCTCTTTCATCGCGAGCCCGCCTCTGAAAGCTCTTGGTTTAGAAGACTTAGGCACGACACGATGACAGGGATTCACGATGAGTAGCGGATTGGCGGCTAAGGCAGTACCTATCGCGCGCGCAGCTTTAGGCGAATAACCGATCAAAGAGGCTAATTCGCTATAGGTCAATGTTTCACCGTATGGAATGGCATTTAAGCTGTTCCATACTTTTTTTTGAAAAGGTGTGCCTGTTAAGTGTGTATCAAAAACGAGGGACTGCTTTTCTTTGTTTAAATAAGCGATAATTTCGGCACGGTATGGGTCGAGTGCACGGTCATCTTCAGCTAATTCAGCCTCTGGAAAATGAGTGAGGATCCAGTCTTTCATTTCTTTTTTGGAAGCAGGACTAGACCCGACAAAACAAAGACCTTGATTGGAACTGACAATGTAAAAGGACCAGTCATCGTGCGTAAGCAGAGAATAATAGAGTATTTGCATCATCATTTGAAGACCTCCATAAAAAAATAGTTAGCAAAAAAGCTTCTCGGTTAACCGAGAAGCTTTTTATCGTTGTTTATAAGTCCCGCTGTTTTTTCAGCGCCTGTTTCACTTTGTGCATGACGAGTGCTTGATCTCCCTGACGTTCCAAGTTGATTTCGTCGATGTTAATAATCAGTGTCGGGCTCTTATCGTAGGAAGCAAACCACTCATCGTAACGACCATGTAGACGTTTATAATAAGTTAAAAGCTCTGAATTATCTTCGATCTGCTCATATGGTCTGCCCCGTTTTTCGATACGTTCCAAGTGAGTCTCAAAAGAACCTCTCAGGTAAATCAGTAGATCTGGACCTTTTTTCGGCATACCCGTTATTTCTTCCATCATATTATCTAAAAGGTCAGTGTACAGAACCATTTCAGCTTCGCTCATATTTCCCTGTTCATAATTGATACGTGTAAACAAGGCATCTTCATAGATCGAACGGTCTAAAACGTTATGTCTATGCACCAAAGCCTCTTTTATGCTTCTGAAGCGTGTGTTTAAAAAGAAGATCTGTAAAGAAAATGCCCATCGTTTCGGGTCATCGTAAAATTTTTCTAATATTGAATTATCATCGACATGCTCATAAAAAGCCTTACTTCTTAATTCCTTTGAGATCAAAGTGGTATACGTACTCTTACCGGCTCCGATCATTCCTGCTAATACAATCACAGACATTGTGTCTCCTTCCGAATCATCAAAATTTCCATCACTAATATCATACCATATTTAAAAAGAGTTGACACTTGGATAATAAGCAATTTAAGAAACTCTCACGGAAATATGATAGTATTAATAGGTGAAAAGAGTAGAGAGGAATGTTAACATGCAATGCAAAATATGTCAGCACGAAACAAGAGAACTCGTTCATCCAAGTAACGGTCAGGTATTTCATGAGTGCTTGAATTGTCAGTTCATATTTAAGGATCCGGCGTTTTATTTATCTTCAGAAACAGAATTTGAACAGTATGAACATCACGAAAACTCGATTGAAGATGCGCGTTATGTAGCCTTCTTTGAAAAGTATTTACAAGCTGCGGTCCTTCCGTTTGTCAGTGAAGGAAAAAAGGCCTTTGACTTTGGGAGTGGTCCCAGTCCGGTTTTAGCCCAGATCCTGGAACGTGATTACAACTATCGAGTCACGATTTATGACTTGTTCTATGCCCCTGAAAAAACCTACGAAAATCAGACCTATGACTTGATCACGACCACCGAAGTTGTGGAACATATACCCGATCCGATCGAAACGTTCAAAGAATTGAAAACGTTGATGACAGAAGATACGATTTTAGCTGTGATGACTCTCTTTCATCCGAAAGACGATAACAAGTTATGGGGCTGGCATTATATTCGTGATTTTACGCATATTTCCTTTTTCACTGCTGAAGCTATGCAGATCCTTGCAGATAAAATCGGTCTGGAAGTCATTTACTGTGATGATTATCGTTATACTACGTTTAAACTGAAGCAGTCTGGTTCCATGATTTGAGTCATATGTTTGTGGCAGAATATTAGTACACAAGAGGCGGTGCGGACATAATCTTGGATAACAATAACACAGGAGAATGTCCATGTACTCTTATGAGGAAAGAATGAAAGCTGTTGAACTTTATATCAAATACGAACACTCCTTAGCGTCAACCATTCAAAAGTTAGGATATCCCTCCTCAAAAGCTTTATACAAATGGTTCAAAGAATAAGAAAAGGTTGGTGATTTGCACAAAACGTCTAAAAGAGGCCGTGATCCATCTTGTGAGCCACAAAACTTCTGTCCAAAATATCGCTAAGCGCTCTCAGGTTACTCGAAAGACGCTCTATGATTGGAAACAGGAGCTCGTCGGAGAGGAACTCCCATCGAATATGTCGAAAATACCCAATAGTCCGAACTTAGAAGATTTGAAAGATGAAGTTATAGTATTAAAACGACAAGTTTATCAACTAAGAATGGAAAAAGATTTTCTTGAAAGATCCACTGATCTAATAAAAAAACACGAAGGCATCAATCCTTTAAATTTATCGAACAAGGAGAAAACGATAGTGATTGATACCTTACTTCAATACTATCCATTAATAAAGTTTCTCATAGAATTAAAGTTACCTAAAAGCAGTTATCATTATCATAGAATCCTATTGCGTCTACCAGAAAAATATGCAGAATTAAAAAATCGAAAGATTATAGTTTCTGAAAAAGTAATCAGACGTCTGGTGGAAAAAGAGAAACTTATTGTTAAATCTGTATCTAAAAAGAAACACAATTCTTACGCAGGAGAAATAACGCCCGCTACTCCCAATATTATTCAGAGAAACTTTAAGGCCAAAGTACCCAACGAAAAGTGGCTGATAGACATAACAAAGTTCAGTGTATACTCTGGAAAAGTTTATTTATCACCCATTATCGATTGTTTCGATGGAGCTGCAGTCAGTTAGTCAATTAGCACTAGCCCTAATGCCGAGTTAGTCAATAGTATGCTTGATTAAGCACTGGATTCACTCTCTTTGGAATCGAAACCGATTGTTCATTCCGAACGCGGTGCTCACTATAGATGGCCGGGATGGTTGGGAAGGAATAACTATAGACAAGTTTATTCAACTTTTAGATCAGTATATTCATTGGTACAATACTAAACAAATCAAGATTTCTTTGGGTGGGATTAGTCCCGTTCAATATAGAAAGAACTTAGGGTTAATCGCCTAAAGAAAGTCCAAGAAAACATCCGCATCCCCAGTTCTAAACTTTTATATTGCGAAATACAATTACACTATTAATATTTAGATTGGACATAAAATCTCCTTCTTTCTTCTTGAGTGTGGGATAACTTGCACCTTTTTTATTACTTTAATTGTAAAGCGCTTCCGTTGTTTGAGCAAAAGTAAACCTTTCTCTTTTTAGAGTGATTCTGATTAAAGGCGATACATGAAATGATATAGAATCATGTATCAAAGACTCTCTGCTACCTAAGATCTGTGCGTCAATTAGTTATTTAAAAAAGAACGAATGAAATAGCCATTCGTTCTTTTTTAAATAACTAATTAGGAAAACCTTTTCCTCCTTTTGGTTCTAGAACAGAAATTTCTTCCATACCTGTAATAATCGGTTTTGCACGCTCAATCAATCGTTTTGTTGCTTCAAGTGATAACGAGTCTTCGTGTGCCTTTTTATTACTCCAGACTTCATAAACAAATATAGAATTCGGTTCATTACTAGATACACTTACAAGATATAACTCGCATTCACTTAAATTTTGCATAGATTCCGCTGCTTCCAATAAAATATCAACTAATGTGTCACGGTTGCCGTCGTCTACGGTAAACTTGCCATATAATCCAAATCCATTCATGTTAATTCCCTCCTTTTTTTATTATACTAACTTTAAAGCGTTCTCTTCTTTTAGTCAAAAAATATCCTTTCTTTTTTCAGTAGGGTTTTTAAACGAATATAATACATGACATAGAATCGTCTAGCCTGAAACTTCTTAATTCAAGGTTCTTTTTCTTTCAATTATTCACGATTCAAAATCATTTGCAAACCTAGAGAATGCTGTGAATGCTACTTTCTGTTTTAGGTACAGCTTAACCAGACATATATATATGAAATAATACCTACTTG
>NZ_LSRN01000040.1 GCF_001885615.1 Alkalibacterium sp. 20
GTTTAAAAATCTCCATTAAACTATTAGGGTCATTTGTAGTATAATGAAAACTATAAAATGAACATGGAAAGTTGTGACTTTAATTTATGAAAATCGGAGCAAGAACTTTTAAAACAAGTATTGCTGTATTTCTAGCTTTATCAATCCCCTCTTTAGTAGGTATGGATGAAGCTGCTTCTCTAGCAGGCATATCGGTGGTAGCCTCTATGCAGCCATCTGTAAAAAAATCTTATGCCACATTAAGAGATCGCCTTGTGGCAAACTCAATTGGTGGACTTGTTGCCGTCATTATGGCTACTGGTTTTGGCACTTCGTTTCTTATTATCAGTTTTGCGACTGCGATCCTTATTTCACTGTTACATCAAATCAAGTTAAATAATGTGATTGGTTTGTCAACTATGACGTTAATCATCATTATGTTGTCAACGGATGGGGATATCTTATCTAATGCTGTGATAAGAGTATTAGCTACATTTATAGGTGTGGTGGTTGCCTTTCTGGTTAATCAATTGATCTTACCTCCTAATTATGAAGAAAAACTTTTCCACACAACTAATCAGGTAACCGATGATTTAACAAGATTTATACGAGTTAACTTAAGGAAAAACAGTCAGTATTCGCTTATGCGAACTGATTTAGAATCCATTGAACAATCTATAAAAGAGATGAAACGTCTGCATAGTTTTCTCCTGGATGGAGAATGGCATCCCTTCGGTCAAAAAAAGGAACAGTCTTTCAAGAGGTTGTTAGTCATTTATCGTCAATTTATTCGCACGACTGAATCGGCTTATTTCCTGGTTCGAACATTACATGAATCTGAACACGTCTATAATCATTTCCCGGATAAACTTCGGATACTATTGCGCGAAAGGCTTGAGACGCTTATGTCTGCTCACGAACAGATCATCTTAAAATGGAACGGGCGTGTATTACCTGAAGAAGTAAACTTTATCGCCTACAAGTCTGATTTGAGAAAAACATTTATGCTCTCATTCTTTACTGAAGCAAGTTTAGAATCCTATCTAGAAAATGATTATGGTCAAAGCAATACCGTGATTCATCTCATGTCTGCTGTTTTAGAATATGAGGAACAATTACAACACCTTAACAAGTTAGTCAGTAGTTTCAAAACAAATCACCCGGATAACTATTCTAAAGTACGTTCATTACACTAAAAAAAAACAAGATGCTCATTCAATGAGTACCTTGTTTTTTTTAGTTTTTATAACTCTTTTTTGAAAAAGGTATCTAGAATAGTAACAACCTGACGTGTTCCCTTTTCATTCAAGTCATCATTATCATTGAAATATGCTGCAAGAGAATTTTCTGAAGCTTCGTCTGTGAATGCAGAATGTAAAGGTAAGACAGTAAGGGCCTTCTCTTCAGCGATATTTTGCATTCTACCTAAATAACTTTGATAGTCAAGAGAACGAGAATTGAATTGATTTATTTCGTTTGGAACGGGATATGGCTCAAGTAATAAAAGTTCGGTTTTTTCTTGTGTCAAGAGACTATCCAGGACATAACTCATAAACTCTTCTGTTTCAGCCAGTCCAATATCTCGTTTTTTATCTGGTAGCGCAGGCATACCATAAATGATTACATCCGGACTATCATTTATTAATGCTTGTGTAGTTTGCTGTAAGTATAATTCATAAGAATCGTGTTCTGGATAGGTATGATTCAAAACATTAAAATCGCCACTTATATAATCAGCAATCATCGTATTCAACTCATCTACCCAGGCCTCTTCCGGATCGATATCACCGTAATAAGCCAATGATACTTCGCCGTTTTTCAAAGACAAAAAATCTAAAAACTCATATAAAGAAAGCGACTCACTATTTTCTTCATAGTAGTCCAGCGTTTTATGGGAGGAGGCTGCATCCTTTCCAGTTTCCAACGTTTCTTCATTTATACCCTCATGAGCTGCAGCAAAACCCACTTGATTTCCATCCATTTCTTCTCGTTGCTTGGCGGAATATCGTTGTCCAAAAACAATCGTTAATATTGTTGCAATAAGTAGTAAAGGAATTATTATAAAACTTTTTTTCACATCTTTTGATCCTTTCTATATAAATTATCTTTACTTTAAAAAAACAGTAGATAAGGAAAACAGTAGAAGACATCACTGTCTCACTACTGTTTTTCATCACAATCAGTTCTTGCCTGTTAATTGTTTATAACGATCATACCAAAGGTCAACGTAACCATCCGAAAAAGGTCCTTTTTCTTCGTTGATCCAATCAACTAATATTTTGATGTGTTCTTTTAGTATTAAATCTATCTCGTCTGGATACTCCCACTTTTTACCGTGTTCCTCATACTCGTCAACATCTAACAAGCGTTTTTCTCCATCGGGAAAGACTTTAACATCTAAATCATAGTCAATGTATTTCGCACCTTCTTCATCGATTAGAAAAGGCGAAGCCATATTACAATAATACGACGTCCCTTTTTGACGGATCATCGTGACAATATTGAACCAATAATGTTTATGAAAATAAACTAATGCCGGCTCACGTGTTTTCCATCTTCTACCATCCGACTCTATGACTAGTGTATGATCATTACAACCGATCAGCGCATTTTCAGTTGTTTTCAACACCATTGTGTCACGCCACGTCCGGTGCAGACTTCCATCATGTTTATAACTCTTGATTGTGATGAAATCCCCCTCTTTAGGAAATGTCATCTAATTACCAACTTTCTAGTCTATTTTAACAATGTATCGCTACTTCCTTCAATCTCACTGGTTATTATATCATAAACTAAGGCTGATATAATAACGAATCGAAATATTTAATTGCCTGTCTCTAAAATAGAGTTAACGTTTTGATCAGATTATTTACTTTCTGTGTTGGCATTGGGAACATTTCCTCTCCGAATCGATCGGGATGAATCCATTTTAGTTCTGCAGAATGAGACTGGTCTGCAATTAAGTCCGCTTCAAAAACAATCATTTTCCATTTCAAATGCGAGAATACATGAGTGATGATACCTTTAGGCTGATCATTTAAAGAAATAGTCATATCATAGTTTTCTTTTATCATTTCTTCAATTTCCTGGCTGGAACGATCCTGACTGAATTCCTCTTGATTAAAGGTCTTCCATTCGCTATCTTTTAAATCATCTTGATTTAGCATGATAGGAGTTAGCATACCCATCAAGACCCCTTTTGAGGATCGTTCTCTAAAAAGGTACTCATTCTTTTTATTTTTGATGACGATAGTAAAGAATGTCTGCTCTTTTACTTTGATTTTTTTCTTTTTAACCGGATATTTTTCCCAGGTCTCGTTTAAATATGAGGCATTGAAATCTCTGACAGGGCTTTTTTCCGGCGAATAATTTTTAGGAGTACAAATGGTTGCCCCTAAATCCATCAAGGCTTGATTGAAATCCCCGGGTCTATCCGGATCGATCAATTGTCTGATCATTTCTTCAAAGACCTTCCGCGTTGAAGCCTTACTGATATCTAAATCGATTTCAAATAACCGGCTTAAAACACGCATGACGTTTCCATCCACTGCAGGGTACGCTTGATTAAACGCTATACTGGTCACTGCTCCTGCTGTATAGGGTCCGATACCTTTTAAAGTTAACACTTCTTTGTGAGACGTCGGAAACTCCCCATTGTGATGTTCCATGATTTGATTTGCGGCCACTTTCATGTTTCTTACTCTGGAGTAATAGCCCAATCCTTCCCACAGTTTGAGCAGGGTCGCTTCTGGGGCATAAGCTAATGCCTCTATAGTAGGTAACGTGTCAATAAATCTTTCGTAATAAGGAATCACTGTATCTACTTGTGTCTGCTGCAGCATTATCTCAGACACCCAAATATAATAAGGGTCACTTGTTTGTCGCCAGGGTAAATCCCGTTTGTTTTCATCATACCATTGTAACAGGGTTACGCGAAAATCATGAATCTTATCGTCTGACCACATTGTTATCTTGTTCTCTTCTAGCATATCCGTCTTACTCACTGATTTTCCTCTTTTTCTGATAAAAATTGGTCGATTAAACTGAAGGGATAACCTTTTGAATAGAGAAAGGTTTTTGTCTTTTGTTTTGCTTGATATTTATCACCTTTTCGCGAATAACGTTGAAAGGCTTTGTCCCCCTGTTTAACCAGTGCGTCATACTCATCTTCTGCAGGTTGTTCTAAAGTCATGTCTTCCAGTACTTGTGAAATAATCTCTCGGTCGAATCCTTTGACCATCAATTGCTCTCTTATTTTTCGTTCGATTTCCCGATTCGATTTATCGTGTTGTCTATTCAACGTTTTTTCAGTTAATTTTTTTGCATTCTCAAGCTGATCTTCATCCGAATACTCAATCAAGCCATAGGCTATTTCATCCGGAGTCAGTCCTTTTGCATAAAGTGATCGCTCAATTTTTTTGGGTCCTTCGGTTTTAAGCTGAAAATTCGTTCGTACAAAACTCTTAGCATATGCCTTCTCATCGATTAATCCGTGTTCTTTTAATTGTTCTATAACTCCGTCGATTTGTTCATAATCTTTCTTGGCTAAATACTCTCTGATTTCTTTTTCGGTACGCATTTTAAAATTTAGATGATGCAGTGCCGCTTGATAAGCTTTGCCCATCTCACCTTTTACTTTTAATTCTTCAATGGTCTCTTTATCAAGTTCTTTACCTTTTACAATTCGATATTTTATTAATAGCGAGTCATCCACTGCAAAAGCGTACTCATCGTTAACATAGACATTGAACCTATTTTTCGCTTTCTGAGTCTGCACTTTAGTGATAACAAATTCGGCCTCTGTAGATGAGTCAGAATTTTCATTGTCAGTCATCTGTTTTACATCTTCCAGTGTAATATTCTTCTTATCTATTGTTTTTTTTTCTTGTTTGTTAGAGCCTAATTCTACCAGGTTGGGTAGTGATGATTCTTTTCGTTTAGTCATTTTTTTTGCACCTCTTATCCTTCAGTTTCTAGTATAACATTTATAAGTGTCAGAGAGAAAACCCTCAGTTTTAACTGAGGGATGACTCGCGATTAAGACACCTGATTTTGGTATAATATAGTTAGTAATTAATGACGATATCCAACTCAGATGCTGCTAAAACAACGAACTTTTTACATGGGACATACCTTGGTCAAACAGATTCAACCGCTGTTTTTAAGCTGAAATGCATACTGGTAAGTTAAAGGTGTTCCCAGAAGCTCGCTACGTCAGTGCCGATGTAGTTCACACGTGTATTTTTCAATAAAGCTGGACGTGAAAAAGGTGCCCGAAATAATTATTCAGGCACCAAAATTTTCATCTAATTATTTTCTTCTACATGTTCCTAATCTGGTTGTTACTTATTATCGTCAAGTGATTTTTTACCCTGTTCTTCGAGTTCCTCAGAATATTTCGCTTCAGCCTCTGGCGCTTCTGTATTTTCCTGGGGCTCTCTCTGGCTTTTTTCATCAGTATTCAAAGGACTGACGGCTTTAGGTTTAACGACCCCTTTAGCAACAGTATTGCCGTATCCGTGATCAGATCCTTCCGTTTCAACTGTGTCCTCTTCTCCTGTCAAGTCTGGTTTCTCTTCTGATTCTTTTCCTTGTGTCTCTTCATTACTACCCACGTCTTTATTCTCGCTATCTGCATCCGAACGAGTCTGATTAACTTGACTTGGGTCTACGGATTCATTTAAATTCTTATTCTCAGATGTATCTACATCACTTGGCTTTTTATCTGTTAAAGCTTCTGATTCTTCTGAATTCACTTCATCTATAGGATTATTTTGTTTATCTGTCATACTCTGTTCTCTCTCCTCGTCTACAATGATATCTTCATTTACCTCGGATAAATCACCTTGCTTGGGTGCATCGGTATCAGCCAGAAGTACAATTTCTCCATCTTTCAACGCATCCATGTAATGATCGGCTCGCTCACTCGGTACACCATACTTTTCTAATGTCGAATCATTATCTTCACTATCATAAGATCCAAATGAGAAGGCTTCTTTTACTTTCTCCCAGATACTTTCATCTTCTAATTCCACCTTATTAACTTTCACATTTTTTAATGACTCGATTTTCATATCATGCTGATTGGTTTTATCCATTAAAAGCATCAGCTCATTAGCCAAATAGCCCTCTTCATTAAGTAATTTTTCAACTTGTAAAACAGCTTCCCTCTCGTTTTTAAATGTTCCTAATATATGGCGATCCATATCTTCATCCTTCCTGTTAATACTGTCATATTTTGTTCACTTGTCTATTTCTAATGGTATCATTTGATAATCCGCATGTAAAAAGAAACGATTCGCATATGATAATCAGTAACAGAAATGAATAAAAAGCAGATTATTCATTCTTTATTAAGACTTTTTGCATTATACTGAGATTAGATATTTACTATTATACTTTTTGTGAATCGGGAAATGTGTTACATAGAGTGTGAAATTATGACGTAACTAACTTGTTTTTTGTGGCTATATGTTTATTTATTTTTTTATTATGGTATATTTAACATACGAAGTGTTATCTATAAAAGATGTTCAGGAAGGGTTATGCACTATGAAGAATCAAGAGGAGAAAGAAAAACTAATGGAAGAACGTTTAAATAAGTTAAAAGAATTGACAGATGAGTCCATGGATTACCGTTATGTCATGCAGAATCAATTGGCCGAGGCCATCAGTTCAGGGAACGAAGAAAAGTTGGAAGCAACACTCGAACTGATTAACATTGACCGAGTATTTAGTTATCTGGAAAATGATAGTAATTGTGAATTAATCGACGCATTCAAAAACCATTTGATGACCGTGAACACATATGCACGGATAGCTGCTAAAAACGGTGGCGCATTGCCACTTTATCTTCATTTGATCTTTGAACGTTTTTCCATGATCATTAAAGATACGCAGTCTTTAAATCATTTAATTGAACACGTTTACTTTGAACTTTTCAGAGAATATTGTCATGTTGTAGCTGATTTCTCTACGTCTGATTACTCATCAGTGATGAAAGAAATCGTTACCTATATCACGGAAAATCTCACCAATGAATTGACCCTAACGAATATTGCTTCGATTTACGGTATGCATCCTGTGCATTTGGCACGTAAGTTTAAACAAGAAACAGGTAACACTTTTATTGGATACGTCAACCAACAGCGTGTTTACCTTGCGAAATACTACTTCCACTTAGGGGATTACCAGATGAGTGAAGTAGCAAATCTCGCTGGTTTCAATAGTCATTCGTATTTCACAAAGGTTTTCAAAAAAATAACAGGCAACACACCGACTAAATACCTTAAAGAAATACCGGTAAGTTAAAAAGTTTGATTCTAAATTCTCTTCCGATAACTTCTTCTATGCAAATAATTTTTCCTTTTAAAAAAGAAGCTGATTTTATCAGCTTCTTTTTTGTTTATTTCCAGTTAACTCTTTCTGCTGCTCCATGCTCTGATGATAAATGAACAGGTATTTTGTTTTTTTCCTTAAAGGTCAGTGTTATATTAGCTTTTACCGTTTCTTTTATTGTGTAATCCATCTCATCATCCATGGGTGCAATTAAATCGTTACCATTTAGCAAGCTTACCTCTGCAATTAAAGATTTGTTTAGACCAGTTAGTTTGACCGTATAGCCAAGTTGATCATCATTGACTATGACTTCAGCTTTTGAGCCTAAATAGGTCGCGAATCGGTGTTCAGCGACCCCGTCATGAAAGACAGCAATGATTCCCGTGAAATGATTGATTTTCAAATCGATGTCTGCCACCGATAAAAATAATGAACTCTTGTCATTTTCCTTGAATTGATTGGACTGAGCCCATACATACTGGCTGGGAAAAGTAGAGCCACGGTCTTTTTCAATATAGCCTGTTCCCTCATCCATTTTCACAGTCTCTCCGTCGATAACGACAGTCCCTGTAACATCATGACGCATGCTGACCACATCGTGTGAGCAGGCCATCTTAATATATTCAAAAGGACCCATAATGCTTGGTGAATACCTGTCCTGTTTCAACCTCAAAAAATTTCCGAATTCTAAATCAATCAGTATATCAGTGTCATCATCCACTAAATGGGCCTTCACTCCTGTTTCGCTTAAGACAAATAACGGCATAAGTATGGAGTAAGGCGCTGCAACAACATCAAATGCTTCAATCGGAAAGGTTATTTTTCCGCTTGAACTTTTCCCTTTATAAAACAGGTTGTACTGGACAAATGATTCTTCTTCATCAAACAATGCTATGCCGGGTATAAGCGCCAAGCTAAAGTTTTGTTTAGCATCTGAAGTTTTCACATACCAACCTTCAAAATAAGGTGCTTTAGCATTCAATCCCTGAAAATCAAAGCGATTCGCCATTGGTTTGCTCCTTCTTTATGATATCTTCAAAAAAATGAGGTGCTGGGTAACCGATATCTAGAACCGTAACAGTTCCTGTATATGACTTTGCACCTTTATGCCCAAAGCCTTTTTTCATGAAGCCGATGGTATACGTTTCTTCTGCTTCTACAGCGATTCCTAACACTTGGCCAGTATTGGCAGAGAGCCCAGAAGGTACGTCAAGTGCAATGATTTTTCCTTTAGATGCATTGATACTGGTTATAGCTAGTCTGTACGAGCCTTCCACGTTTCTATCTAAGCCAATACCAAATAATGCATCGATGACCACGTCGCCTTCAAATTCCGTGGCTACTGTATCGAAGGTTTTAATATCTAAATTCAGATTCTTGACGATTTTTAATTGCTGCTTAAATTCTTTTGAAGCGCGTTGTGTATCACCCACAACATAGAGAGTAACGGTCTTACCAGTCTGAACAAGAAGGCGCCCGATCGCTAAACCATCGGCGCCGTTATTTCCCGTGCCGCAAACGATCCCATACGATTTCAGTTCATCCGTTTCATCCGCTAGAATCTTCTCGACAACTGCTAAAGCTGCTCTTTCCATCAATACCATCGAAGGAATACCAATGGTATCGATGGTGAAGGTATCGATCGCTTTAATGGTCTGACTAGACAATCCATCGATCATATCACTCACCCCAAATTTGTATTTTAGTTGATTTCAGTATAACAAAAAGGAACCTGTAAACGAACAGATTCCTTTTTACCGTCTTAACTATTTAAAATGTCTTCCAATAATTGTGGATTAAATGTTTTTTCTTTCAACATCGCAATTTCATGCTTGTATGGTGGCTTCTTATTCTTCTTGTCTTCCCCTACAAAGGGTGTTTCTAGTATTTTAGGCAAGTGAGCCAGTTTCTCGTGATGAACAACATGGTTCAGTGCATCAAAACCAATTTCACCGAACCCAATATTGGCATGTCTGTCTTTTCCTGCTCCTTGTATGTTTTTCGAATCATTGACATGGACGACTTTCAGCATATCCAGCCCTATGATTCGGTCGAATTCAGCTAAAACACCGTCAAAATCATTTTTAACATCATAACCTGCATCATGTATGTGGCAGGTATCCAAGGTCACAGATATTTTATCTTTCAATTTTACTTTATCAATGATCTGCGCTAATTCTTCAAAAGAACGTCCTATTTCTGTCCCTTTCCCCGCCATGGTCTCCAATGCAATTTGCAGGGTTTGATCTTCATGTAAAATCTCATTTAGACCTTGAGCAATCTGTTCAATGGCTAACTCAGCGCCTGCACCCACATGTGCCCCCGGATGCATGGTCATTTGCGTTGCCCCTAAAGCTTCAGCACGTTTGATTTCTTCTTTCATAAATTGAACGGCGAAACCATAGTTCTCTTTCTTTATCGTGTTCCCTAAGTTTATGATATAAGGGGCGTGCACGACGATGTCCGCTACCTTTATACCGTTCTCTTTCATATACGCTTGTCCTGCTTCAATATTCATTTCTTCAATGTCTTTTCGACGGGTGTTTTGAGGCGCTCCCGTATAAATCATAAATGTTGAAGAACCATGATCAACAGCTTCTTCGGCTGCTCCGAGCAACATTTTCTTCCCTTTCATCGATACATGTGAACCTAATAAAACCATTATTTTTCCTCCGTATGCTTACTTTCTTTTAATGCTAATCCCAGCTCGTCTAATTGACCATTAGAAACCGGAGATGGCGCATCTGTCAATGGATCTATAGCTCTTCCATTTTTCGGAAAGGCAATAACTTCTCTTATGTTATTCTCATTGGCAAGAATCATGACTATGCGGTCTAAACCAAATGCAATCCCGCCATGAGGTGGAAAACCGTATTCTAGTGCATCAAGCAGGAAGCCAAATTGATTAATTGCCTCTTCTTTCGTAAAACCTAATGCAGCAAACATGTCTTCTTGTAACCCTCTCTTATGAATACGCATAGATCCGCCGCCAATTTCATAACCATTTAAAACAATATCATAAGCATCTGCCATGACGTTCTCAGGCTCAGTTGCTAACTTATCAATGTCTTCTTCTACTGGTCTGGTGAATGGGTGGTGTGCAGCATTGTAACGTCCTTCTTCTTCATCATATTCTAGCAACGGCCATTCTACGATCCAGGCAAAAGATATTTGAGATTCATCTATAAGGCTCAATTCTTTCCCTAAGTGACTTCTTAAAGCACCCAGTGCATCGTAAACAGTTTTTGCTTTATCAGCTACAAATAAGAGTAAGTCGCCGCTTTCGGCATCCATCGCCTCTACAAGAGCGGTTTGATCTGTTTCATCATTAAAGAATCTAGCGATTGGACCCGTTAGGCCTTCATCCGTCACTTTCATCCAGGCTAAACCTTTCGCTCCATATATTTTAGCAATACTTTCCAAGGCATCAATGTTCTTACGAGAAAAACGCTGTGCTGCGCCCTTAACAGTCAAACCTTTGACCATGCCACCACTTTCTACAGCTGATGAAAAAACCTTGAAGGCAGAGTCTTTCGCTACATCATTTAAATCAACAAGCTCCATCCCAAATCTAAGGTCTGGTTTATCGCTGCCGAATCGTTCCATCGCTTCTTTAAATGTCAGACGTGGAAAAGGTGCTTTCAGAGTGACGCCTTTAACTTCTTCTATCAAGCGGACAAGTAATTTTTCAATCGTTTTCTGGATCTCTTCTTTGTCTATAAAACTCGTTTCAATATCTACTTGCGTAAATTCCGGCTGACGGTCACCTCTTAAATCTTCATCTCTAAAACAACGAACGATTTGATAATAGCGGTCATACCCGGAACTCATGAGCAATTGTTTAAACAATTGTGGGGATTGCGGTAGAGCAAAGAATTTCCCTTGCGTTACTCGTGATGGAACAAGATAATCTCTTGCGCCTTCTGGTGTCGATTTAGTTAAATAAGGCGTTTCGATATCTAAAAAGCCTTCATCATCCAGGAAATCTCTAAACACTTTTTTCACCTGATGACGCAGTTTCATGTTTTCCTGCATTTTGGGTCTTCTTAAATCCAAATAACGATATTTCAGACGTAAATCATCGGAGACTGGCGCCGTATCGGATATTTCAAACGCAGGTGTTTTCGCTTCGTTTAAGATTTCTACTTTATCAGCCATAATCTCTATTTCACCTGTAGCTATTTCTTTATTTACCTGACCTGCTTGTCTAAGAACGACCTTTCCTTCGACAGCAATCACATATTCAGAACGAATTTTTTCTGCTATTTCTAACGCTTCTGGATTTTTATCGCTATTGAAGACAACTTGGATAATGCCTTCACGGTCTCTAAGATCAATGAATATCATCCCACCCAAATCGCGTCTTTTTTGCACCCAACCTGTAACGGTAACTGTTTCTTCTTCATATGCTTTGGTAATCTTTCCACAATATTCTGTACGTTTCATTTTATTCACCCTTTTTCATTAGTCTTGATTCTACTTCTTTAAATGTTGCTTCAAAGTTACTGTATAACTCTCCCAGATCGATGTCCATTTGTTGACCACTTTTAAGGGCTTTGATCGAGACTCTATTTTCTTTCAATTCGTCTTCACCCATCGTAAAGACAAATTCAGCATCCCACTTGTCAGCCGTTTTGAACTGTTTGCCGGGTTTTCTGTTCATGAACTCCCGTTCCACAGACAAGTTGTTCTGACGCAGGTACTGCGTCAATTTAGTGGCTGCTTTATTGACTTTATCTCCAATAGTCACCACATAAGCATCGATCGTGCTTACTTTTGGATAGTTGTAGTTCATGAAATCTAAAAGAATGAGCAGGCGTTCGATCCCAAAACCGAAACCGAATGCCGGCGTTTCTGGTCCGCCCACTTCTTCGACCAAGCTATCATACCGTCCTCCAGCACAAATAGTTGCATTGGCTCCAAATTTCGGATGCGTCGTCATAACCTCAAATATCGTATCATTGTAGTAGTCTAAACCTCTGACCATGTTTTTATCTATTTCATATGAAATAGATAAATCGTCGAGCATTTCTTTAACCGCTTCAAAATGCTGTTTAGATTTTTCGTTCAAGAAATCCAGCACGGAAGGAGCGTCTGCAACCAAGACTTTATCTTTCTTGTCTTTACTATCCAACACGCGAAGAGGGTTCTTATACAAACGTTCTTTTGAATCATTACTTAACTCATCAAAATGTGGTTCAAGATAAGCGATCAGTGCTTCACGATATTTCTGTCTGGATTCAGAATCGCCCAGTGAATTGATGACGAGCTTCAAATCTTCGATACCAAATGACTTGAATAAATCCATAGCCAATGCCATCGTTTCGACATCTACCGCAGGGTTCTTGCTCCCGAAAACTTCAACACCCACCTGATTAAATTGGCGCTGTCTTCCGCTTTGCGGACGCTCATATCTAAACATTGATCCTATATAAAAGAGTTTCATCGGTTTGTGATACTCGGGCGCATACAATTTGTTTTCAACATAAGCTCGGACCACACCCGCTGTCCCTTCAGGTCTTAAGGCGATATGGCGATCCCCTTTGTCCTTGAAATCGTACATTTCCTTGGAAACTATATCGCTTGTTTCCCCAACGCCACGAGCAAACAAATCAAACTTTTCAAATAACGGTGTTCTTATTTCTCTGAATTGATAATTACTTAAAATAGCTCTGGCCTGTTGTTCAACAACTTGCCATTTTTCAGATTCATCGGGCAAAATATCTACGGTGCCTTTTAATTTTTGGTAATTCATCTTTTAAACCTCCAAATTTAATAAATCAAAGTATTTTTTTCCATAAAAAAAGACCCTTCTCTATGTCTAACATAGAAAAAGGACGTACTTATAACGTGGTGCCACCTTATTTTAGAAAGTTTTCACTTTCACTCTTAGAGTTAACGCTCACACGTGACAAGTTTCCTTATCATTCCTTTTAGATTGTCATTCATTAATGTCATCATAAACCTTTTTCAGCCCGGAAGGTTTTCTCTTTAATAAAATACCCATTAATTACTTTATCTAATATCAGGATCACTATTCTATTTGCTTCTTATAATTTTACAAGAGTAGCTACCAGATGTCAATACACATCTTTTTCAGGTCTATTATCGAGGTTTCCGACTATCTACATAGTAAATACCTTGAAAACAAATCGAAATGTTGTAAAAATATATCTTTACTATTGCAAAAAAACCGTCTCTATCGGTATAATGATAACAAACACACATCAAGGGGAGATAATAATGAACAAAACTTATTTACATAAAAAAAATAGTCGCTCATTTTTCATACTCATGATCACTTTTTTGTTCACTCTCCTCTTGACCTCGATGATAGTTTTGGCTAATGAAAACAAAGTAACCGTGCTGGCATCGACATTAAACGTTAGATACGGACCGGGTCTTTCACATGAGATCCTCACGCAAGTCCAGGAAGAAGATCAACTTAATATACTGGGAGAAGAAAATGAGTGGTACAAAGTTCGTCTAGATTCAAATCAAATCGGTTGGATCGCAAGCTGGTTAGTGGAAAATGAAGAAGTCTCACTGGAAAATCAACTTTTTGGACGCGTCACATCCCCTGAAGTAAATGTCAGACAATTTTCTACAACAAACTCCGATGTTTTAGGTACGGTTAAACGAGGCGAAGAGTTCCCTATCTTATATAGAGAAAACGAATGGGTACAAATCCTCTTCAATCAACGTGTTGCCTGGTTACATTCTGACTTGATCGATGTAATAGATCAACCTACTGAAACTGCAACTCTTACTGATCCAACAGAATCAACGGATCCGTTGAAAATAAGGGTCGGGAGCACACCCGCAAACATTCGACTGCAACCTGCAACTGATGCTGAGATCCTGACTACGTTGAGAACAGCCGAAGAATTCGAAGTACTCAGTGAAGAAAATGAATGGTATCAAATAGAGCTTTCTGATGGAACAAAAGGTTTTGTAGCCAGTTGGATTGCCGAAACCATTACAACAGAAACAGTTAGTGCAGAAGAAATAGCGTTAAGCACTGAACCTTCACATTATGCGACCACATTGGCGGAGGCAACCATCGTCATCGATCCGGGTCACGGAGGTTATGATCCAGGTGCTGTTGCCGTGAGCGGCTTCACTGAAAAAGAGATCACACTGAGCACCGCACTTTTACTTGCTAATCAACTGAAAAAGGCCGGCGCTAATGTTATCTTAACGCGTGATACCGATGAGCATATCTCTTTAAACGACCGAGTCTATTATGCACACAGAGCTAATGCCGATGCTTTCGTGAGTCTGCATTATGATGCAATAGAAGTAGCAAACTCCATGTCAGGTACTACGACCTACTATTACTCAGAAAACGAAAAAGCATTGGCCGATACAGTTAATCATTATCTTGCTAAAGATGTAGATCTTAACAATAATGGCGTAAGACAGGGTAACTACTTTGTGTTAAATCAGAATGCTCAGCCTTCCATACTGTTAGAATTAGGTTATCTCAACAATGATCACGATATTACAGTCGTTAATACTTATGCTTATCAGGCATCCGTTGCTGACGCTGTTTTTCAAGCCTTAGACGACTATTATTCACCGCATTGACTTTATACTAATCAAAAAAGGGTCATCACGAATTTTTTCGTGATGACCCTTTTTCTTATTTGTTTTTCGAATCAATGAGTATGGTCACTGGACCATCATTAATAAAATCGATTTCCATATGCTTACCAAATTCTCCGGTTGCTACACGAATACCTTGCTCAGATAATAATTCATTGAACTGATTGTATACCTTATCTGCATGATCCGGCTTTGCTGCTGCCACGAAACTTGGACGGTTACCCTTTTTAGTGTCAGCATGCAGAGTGAATTGTGAAATAGACAGGATATCCCCATTGACGTCTTTAACTGATAAATTCATTTTATCTTCTTCATCTTCAAATATACGCAGATCACTTATTTTGCGCACAAGATAATTGATATCTTCTTCTCCATCGTCGTCTTCCACGCCAATGAAAACAACCAATCCGTGGTTTATTTCTCCCACGATTTCATTTTCGACTCTTACATTCGCTTCTTTCGCACGTTGTATGACTGCTCTCACGAAAATCCTCCTAAAACCTATAAATCTTACGTTGTTATGCGTTTCACTGAATAGACGTCTGAGACAGTTTTAACTTTATCAACGATTTGTTCTAATTCTTTGAGATTTTGAATAGAAATAGCGACTTTTATTGTAGCCGTTCCATTTTTATCCACACGTCCATTTACATTACTCAGTTTATTGGTCTGAGAATTGATCACTTGTAGAATTTCGTTTAGAAAGCCACTCCGGTCATATCCTTCTATTTGTAATTCAGCATTATAGTCTTTGTTTGTATTAGCATCAGTCGATTCCCATTCCACGTCGATCAAACGGTCTTCGTTATCATCTGAGGTGCGGAGATTCGGACAGTCTTTTCTGTGAATCGAGACACCTCGTCCGCGAGTAACATAGCCGATGATTTCATCACCTGGTACAGGGTTACAGCATTTACTTACACGAATAAGCAGATTATCTGCGCCTTGAATAACGACGCCACCTTCGTGCTTTATCCTCATTTTTTCAGGTTCTTTTTTAGTTTTCAATTCAATTGTATGGGTAGACTCATCAAATTTGTATGTTTCTTTTTCTCGTTCGTTGCGTTCTTTCCCGGTTATTCGATTAGCGACAGTCGCACTCTTAACTTCCCCATATCCGATCCCAGCATACAAATCTTCAATATTTTGAAAATTAAATCGGTCAGCTGCTTTTTTCATTTTATCTTTTTTCAAAATATCTTTTGGATTGAAATCCATTTCAATTAATAATTTTTCAAGAATATCTTTTCCACGTTCAATACTTTTTTCTTTTTCCTGTGTTTTAAAGAAACGCTTGATTTTATTTTTTGCTTTCGAGGTGTTTACATAATTCAGCCAATCTCTGCTCGGGCCGAATGAATTAGCAGAAGTTAACATTTCAACGATGTCACCTGTTTTGAGTTTATAATTAAGTGGCACGATTTTACCGTTCACTTTCGCTCCCATTGATTTGTTGCCTACTTCAGTATGCACATGGTAAGCAAAATCCAACGTACTGGATCCGCTAGGCAATTCCATAACGTCTCCCTGGGGGCTGAACACGTAGACTTTGTCTTTGAAAATATCTTGTTTGATCGAATCCATAAAGTCACTCGCATCGCTGGATTCACTTTGCAGTTCCAGAATATCTCGGAACCAGGAAATGTGTTCACTTAATTCATCGTTATCAATTTTTTTACTGATGCCTTCTTTATAAGCCCAGTGAGCCGCCACACCATATTCCGCGATTTCATGCATTTCCATGGTTCTGATCTGCACTTCAAGCGGCGTTGCGTTCGGTCCCAGTACTGTCGTATGCAGCGACTGATACATGTTTGCTTTAGGCATAGCGATATAATCTTTAAAACGTCCTGGCATAGGTTTCCATCTCGTATGAATGGCACCTAACACGGCATAACAGTCTTTGATGGAATCAACAATAATTCGAATAGCCAGCAGATCATAAATTTCACTGAATTGTTTTTTCTGACTTTTCATCTTTTTATATATCGAATAAATGTGTTTCGGTCTTCCTGTTATTTGCGCCTCAATTTCCAGTTCCAGAACTGACTCTTCTATAGCTGTTTTGGCATCTTCAATGTAATTCTCTCGGTCTTCTCTTCTAGAATTCATAAGATGCACGATACGGTAGTATTGCTGCGGATTCAGGTATCTTAATGACGTATCTTCTAATTCCCACTTCATGCGGTTGATACCCAAACGATCCGCTAATGGCGCATAGATGTCTAATGTTTCTTTGGCAATCTCCCGTTGTTTCTCAGGACGATGGTGTTTGAGCGTGCGCATGTTATGCACTCTATCTGCAAGTTTGACAAGGATGACGCGCACATCTTGAGCCATAGCTAAAAGCATTTTACGATGATTTTCTGCCTGGTGCTCTTTTTTTGATCTGAATTTAAGTTTACCTAATTTGGTAACGCCATCAACTAAATCTGCAACTTCCGGAGTAAATATTTCAGCTATTTGAGCATACGTATAGTCAGTATCTTCTATAACATCATGTAAAAAACCCGTCGCGACAGTCACAGGATCCATTTTCAACTCTGCTAGAATTCCAGCGACCTGCACAGGGTGCATGATATATTCTTCGCCAGATTTTCTCATCTGACCTTTATGGGCCTCGTCAGCCAGATCAAATGCTTTCTTTACAAATCCAACATGTTCGCTACTCATATAAGTCAGACAAAGCGCAATCACTTCTTGGGGTGTATAATCTTTATTTTGTGGCATGGGCATCACCTTCATTCTTAGAGGTTATCATAGTATCTAATAGACCTTTCATGATAAGAAAACCAGCACTGATTGGAGTGCTGGTAACTTCTTCTTATTAATTATAATGCTTTTTTATGATTACTTCAAGATATCCTGATGTGCACTCGATTAGTATGCTTCTGTCGCTTCGTTTCCTTCAACGATTGCTACACCATTAGATGTACCAATACGGGTTGCGCCAGCTTCGATCATTGCTATTGCATCTTCAATCGAACGGACGCCACCTGAAGCTTTAACGCCCATTTTTTTGCCAACAGTTTTGCGCATTAATTTTACATCTTCAAGTGTTGCTCCGCCTGTTGAAAATCCAGTAGATGTTTTCACAAAATCGGCACCGGCTCTTTTAGCAGATTCACATGCTCTTACTTTTTCATGTTCATTCAATAAGCAGGCTTCAATAATAACTTTAACGAGTGCTTTCCCATTAACAGCTTTGACAACTGCTCTGATGTCATCATAGACTAACGCATAGTCTTCGCTTTTTAATGCTCCGATATTGATGACCATATCGACTTCAGTTGCACCCTCTTTAACGGCTTGTTGAGCTTCAAAGGCTTTAACTTTTGACGTATTAGCCCCTAAAGGGAACCCGATGACTGTACATGTTTCTACACCAGAATCTTTCAACATATCAGCAGTGTATTTGACCCAACCCGGGTTGATACACACAGATTTAAAGTTATATTTTATCGCATCCAAACAAACTTTTTGTACATCCGAATCTGTTGATACTGGTTTTAACAATGTATGATCAATATATTTTTCTAAATTTTCCATTATAATCACTCTTCCTTTTTCATTTTTTAGCGATGATGGCGATCCAATCTTTCATTTGATTGATTTGTATAATCTCAAATCCTTGCTTTTTTAAAGCTTGAATAACCTCATCTTTTTTTTCTAATATAATTCCTGATGTGATAAAAAGTCCATTATCTTTTAAATGATCATACGCATCTGGAATAAACGGTAAGATTATTTCAGTTAAAATATTAGCGACAATGATATCCGCTTTGTCTTTGACATCCGTTAAAAGATTGTTTGCTTTGACAGTGATATCATTTTCTAGCTGATTCAGTTTGATATTATCCCAAGCTGAATTCACAGCTACTTCGTCCAAATCATAAGCTCTGATTTCTCCGGCACCATAAAAGGCACTCGCAATTGAGAGCACGCCTGAACCCGTACCCACATCAAATACTGTTGCTTTAGGATAAAGGGTCGTCTCTAATGCCTGAATACATAGCTGCGTTGTCGGATGGGTCCCCGTTCCAAAAGCCATGCCCGGATCCAGATAGATGATACGTTCGTCAGCAAAGCGTTTCGCATACGTTTCCCATTGAGGCACAATAGTTAAAAAGCGGGTCACATTCACTGGATAGTAATATTTCTTCCAGGATGTTGACCAGTCTTCTTCTTTGACATCATTTACCTGGATATCAAGATGCGTGATTTCTATCCCAAATTTCTCTAGTTTTTTTACTCGTTCAGCTAATTGTTCTTGAATAGCATCCAAGTCATCATGTTCGGTGAAGTAACCTTTAATAATCACACCATCTTCTGGGAAATCTTCTTCATTTAATTCCCATAGCGTATCTGTTCCGTATTCAGGCAGATGTAGAAAATCATTACGATCGCTGATAGAAACCCCTGATGAACCCAGTTCTGTAAAAATGGCTGTTACAGCTTCCGCAGCCTCATTGTTGATGGCTACACTAAACTCTTTCCACTCCGTCATTTGCTTCATCCTTTTTCAATTTTTCTAAAAATGATTTTTCATCTTCCAAGGCCATCGGGACTTTTTCTTCACTGTAACGTCCCGTCTCTTTTAGAGTTTGAATCATATTGTTTAAATTACTATCACTCCAGCTCAGAGAATACGAATCAGCAAAATCATCACTCAAGAACTCGGTTAACTCTACTTTACCTTTTTTTGTTGTGTAGTTTAACATTCTAAGAATGGCATCAATGTATCCTTTTTCAATACCGATATGACTATCCATTGAAAAAGCAGCAAGATAATTTTGTGGTTTGACATGTGCATAAGCCGGATCATAAAAGCATAAAATATCTTCAAATTGGACTAAGCCTGGTTCATTGTTTTTTCCAAGCATATCCTGTACCTGAACAGATTCCTCAGGTTTAACATGAAACGTAATATAAAGTTCAATTAAGTTCTTTTTGCTCTCTTTAACAATTTTCCATTTAAAGTTTGGGAGCATCTCTTTAAGCTTGTTGTCTATGTAACCAGATAAGTCATTCGCCATACAAACCCTCCTCATATTAGTCTAACATAGTGCTCCATCCATTATCTACCGATAGTTTCTCTTTTCCCTTGGTTAGATAGGGGTTTCCTTTAACGGTAAAACGCAGTAAA
The DNA here is from genome assembly GCF_001885615.1 of Alkalibacterium sp. 20. GTDB lineage: Bacteria > Bacillota > Bacilli > Lactobacillales > Carnobacteriaceae_A > Alkalibacterium. Next base: position 20,072 of record NZ_LSRN01000040.1, read on the forward strand.
GAGTCAGTCCATTTCCCTTTGTTTGGGATACCAATTCTTTTAGATCTTTCAACAGCTAAGGGGATTTTTTTATGGCTGGTGTCGATATAGAGCGAAGGTTCTAAGACGGATGTGCCATAATCTTTCATCGTGATCCCCATAGCCTTTGTTAATTTCCCTGGTCCATTCGTAACGTCAACACCTTTTTTTTGACGTCGTTCTTCCATTATATTTTCCCCTTCGTACGGTTCAATAGCCCGTATGAGGACAGCTTGCGGATTTCCTCGTTCTTTTGTGACAACATTTAATAACTGATGCGTGTGCATTTTATATATATAGATGGTTCCCGCCTGTTCAAACATCGCTTTCATACGAGGCGTGTTTTTCCCATTGTAACTATGACAGGCCTCATCTAGCACCCCCACATAAGCTTCCGTTTCCACTATCCATCCTGAAGTAGTCACGCCATCTGCTTGTTTGACCAGCAGACAGCCCAATAAGCGCTCAGCCATTTCTTCTGTTGCTATATTAGTATTTGTTAGTACAGACATTTCTATGCTTTCACTCCATTACTTAGTCCTTTTCGTTTGACTCCAAATCGTTTGGTAAATAATCTATCTGAACTTCCAGTACGCGTCTGTTTCTAACAGCGGTAACAGTGACTTTCATATTATGATATTCAAAATGATCATCAACTTGTGGAAAATGACCTAATTCCTCAACAACAAAACCACTTACCGAATTGGACACATAGGTTTCGAATCCTGTGAGTCCAAACAATTCAAATATTTTATCCAAACTAGCTGTTCCTTTAATTTTGTACCGTTTACCTGCTACTGATTCGACTACTTCTTCATCGATGATATCAGATTCGTCCCATATTTCTCCGACAAGTTCTTCAAGAACATCTTCCATGGTGGCAATACCGATTGTACCCCCGTGCTCATCTGCAACAATAGCCATATGTGTTTTACTTTGCTGCATCAATCTAAGTAGTCGTGATAAATTCATGACCGGTGGGACAAAAATGACATCTTTTACCGCAGAAACTATGGATATCGCTTGTTCTGCGGTACGATTTTTGCGTAGATACCGGTTAAAATCTTTTTCATGGAGAACCCCTACAACATTATCGATCGATTCATCATAAACGATCAACCGCGAATAATTATGTTCTGTAAACAGCTCTTCTATTTCTTCGTCTGTTACGTCTATTTCACAACTTACGACATCCACTCGCGGCGTCAGGATAGAGGATACTTCTAAATCATCAAACTCAATTGCGGCTTTCACTAACTGACTTTCATAATCCTCAATGCTTCCGCCACTTTCAGCTTCTTCTACAATAGATAGTAATTCGTCTTCACTAATGATATCTTCGTCGCCAAAATTGAATACTTTTCCTAATAAAATCTTCCACTTTTTAAGCAGCCATAAAACAGGTCTAAATATAATCATTAAAAAGTGAATATATGGTGTTGAAGCCTTGGCAAAAAATTCGGAATTTTCCTTAGCCAATGTTTTAGGCGTTATTTCACCAAAAATCAAAACGATGATCGTCATTACGACCGTTGCAATTGTTGGTCCATACACCGGGAACCATCCCACAAATAATAACGTTGCAATAGCAGTCATGGCTATATTTACAATGTTATTCCCTATCAATATGGTAGATAAAACAGCATCAAAATTTTCTGCTAACTTCATCGTCTTACCCGCACGTATATCTCCTTTTTCAGCCTCATTTTTCAATCTGATTCGATTAGCTGATGTAAATGCTGTTTCAGAAGAAGAAAAATAACCAGATAAAAACACTAAAATTATTAGAATGATTATACTGTTTATATTATCACTATCCATTAAATTGTAATCCCTACTTTCTTAGTTTTTCCCTTTTATTATAGCACAGATCGTCTCGGAATTTGACTATTAAGAGCAATAGAATCATAGAACAGAAAAAAGGCAATAGCCCTGCTTAAAAAATCCAGATAGAAATCTGACTCAGCAAGAACTATTGTCTCTCAATTATTATTTTTTTGTCTTCTTATATCATTCGTCATCCAAGTATAAAACAGCCATGAAGCTTTCTTGGACTTGCGCAATTTTTCAAGCAATATACTTGAGCGTGTTGCCTTAAAATATGTTTGTAAGTTACAGACGATGGCAAAGTGTAGAAAAATAAATAAAGTCGCCTATAATATTGAATAAATACAACACTAACTCTTACAAAACCAGTTCATTTAATAAATCTTTCAACTTCATTGTTTTGATTCTTTTACCATATGTTAAGTACAAATCTTCCATTGATGAATAAAACCAATTAATTTGATAGTCTTCAATTTTTCCATTATCGTCTTCATATATAACCACAACTTCCCTCTCTGGACCATGCTCTCTTATATGTTTGAGTACAAATTCTATAAACCAATCATTTTTCATAAAATTTCTTCCTTTACATAGTATAGTAAGTATTGTGCTGCTAAAATTTCGTGAAATTTATTCGATCTTGTATTCTCCTTTGATTATTGAAAATCAAAGTATGTATTAAAACCGTTCTCAAATTATAATATACCCATATCTCTACATCCTTCTACTCTCTAAATAATAACACCAGCTCTGCAACTAATTCCCTTTAGAAATGGTATTGATTTCCTATCACATATACTATTGTCCTTTTATTTAAAAACTCATTAAATTAAATTAAAAATTTTCAAGAACGACTTGGCCCTGCCCGAATCGGAACAACAAGATATACCTATTCTCCTTTCACTTAAAATGCGAGGGGAAAAACGGTAGACGTTTCCAAGAGTATCTTCGATAAATAACAAAAATTGCCTACCATCTAACATTGAAGTTGGATGGCAGGCAATTTAATTTGTTTAAAAATGATACTATTGGTTTAATATTGTTTATTTTTC
>NZ_LSRN01000041.1 GCF_001885615.1 Alkalibacterium sp. 20
CTTCAATTAAATCTTCTAAGATACGAGGCGCTCCATACGTCCCTATGCTTTCATGAAAAAACTGTCTGATTTTTTGTTTAACTTTATCACGATACAGTTCGCGTTTTGTTGGTTCTCTATCTTTTAGTTTTAACCAGTTATAGTACCCACTTTTTGAAACACCAAGCACACTGCACATCCTCACTACCTAGAATTCATTATGGTGAGTTTCAATGAATAGAAAGATTATTCTTGGTTTTTTGTGAAGACATGCATAGCCTTTTTTAAGATCTCGTTTTCCTCTTTCAGTATTTCGATTTCTTTTTTGCGCTGTTTCAATGCTTCTTCATAGTCAGTAGGCGAATGGAATACCGGTTGTTCTCCGTCTTTGTGTTTTTTTCGACGGACTTTGTCCCACTTCTCTTTATCTTTATATTTAGCAAGCCAGTTTTTTATCGTTCCGACAGGAATTCCCAAATCTCGAGATGATTCAGTGACTTTTTTATTTTCTTCCACTACTAACCGACATACATATTCTTTATATTCATGTTCGTAATGCTTTGGCATAATGGACACATCCTTTATTTTATAGGCTAATTATACTCCAATTTATTGTGTCCACTATTAAGACTACCTCAATATAAGGCGCAATAAGCCAAACTGAGAAGTCGATTGCGATTTGAGTTGAAGTTATAAGGCGCTATAAGCCAAACTGAGAAGTCGATCGCGTTTTGAGTAGAGGTTATAAGTTACTTCAAGACTCTACAAGCCAGACGAATAAACAAACAAAAATATAATGGATCTGACTCAAAAACGTTTATTCTCGAGCAAGCAATAATTCAAACTTGATGCAACTAATGATGAAATATAATATTGACCAATCATATCGGCTAAACTCTTCTTTTTCATAGCTTCCTTATCAGAGATACGGTAAAATAAAGACAACACAATACAAGACTTCTCAAATGAAACGGGGACGGTCATATGCAAACCAAGAATGAATTGAAAACACCGACCAAACAGGATATCAAACAGTTCACTCGTCTTTTGTGGTCAACCAATATATCGAAAGGTTTAATTGTTATCGGTTTGACGGGCAGCGTTCTGACCACGTTGACGCAACTCATGATCCCGCTGGCTACTCAACGGTTTATAGATGGGATCGAGTTTGATTTTTTTACCCCCTGGATGATAGCTGCAATCATTGGTATTTTTATTGTTCAAGTCATATTTAATGGCTTTTCGAATTATGTGTTACATAAAATTGGGCAGCACGTTGTCGCAGGCTTGAGAAAATTTCTATGGAACAAGATCATTAAATTACCCGTTACTTTTTTTGACCGGTATGCTTCAGGAGAAATCGTTTCTCGCTTAACGAACGACACGTCGATCGTTCAAAATCTGATCTCCTCGTTTTTCCCGCAATTTATAAACGGCATTTTGACACTTGTGGGTATCTTTTTCATCCTGATAGTCATGGACTGGCAGATGACTCTGGTAATGTTAACGGCTGTACCGCTGGCCTTAGGTTTGATCCGTCCGCTCGGAAAACGCATTGCGAAAGTTTCTCGGGAAATGCAGGATGAGACTGCCATATTTTCGGGGAAAGTCCAGCAGACCATCGCAGAGATTCGGTTGATGAAATCATCGACTGCTGAAAATTATGAGAAAGAAAAAGGCGAAGAGGAAATTTCCAAACTTTATCGCATCGGCTTAAAAGAGGGCAAGTATATTGCCATTATTGGTCCGCTGATGTATACACTGATGATGGGCGTCATGGTTTTCGTTATCGGGTATGGCGGTGTGCGCGTTGCCCGCGGTGTCATGACAACGGGGCAACTGGTTGCTTTCCTGCTTTATTTATTCCAGGTGATCTTTCCAATAACAACGTTCATGAATTTCTTCATGCAAATTCAAAAAGCAGCTGGAGCCACAGAACGGATAGCTCAGATCCTTGATGAACAGGAAGAAGCCGAGCGACCAGGCATGGAGCTGGCTATCGAGCATCTGCCGATCACCTTTGATCGTGTCAGTTTTGCCTATGAACAGGGCAAAGAAGTGATTCATGACATATCATTCAGCACGCGGCCAGGCGAAAAAATTGCTTTTGCCGGTCCGAGCGGCGGTGGAAAGTCGACCGTTTTTTCCCTTCTCGAACGCTTTTACACGCCAGATAGTGGCGAAATCCGTTTGGGCGATACGCTGATCGAAGATATCAGCTTGCATTCATGGCGGAGTCAAATCGGCTATGTATCCCAGGAGAACGCGATGATGTCAGGAACCATCAGAGAAAATCTTTGTTATGGCCTGCCGCATCCTGAAACACTGACCGAGGAACGTTTATGGGAAGTGCTTGAAATGGCTTATGCCAAAGATTTTATCAATCAGTTTCCCAATAAATTGGAAGAAGAAATCGGTGAACGCGGAATCAAACTGTCAGGCGGTCAGCGTCAGCGGATCAATATCGCCCGGGCCTTTTTAAGGGATCCTAAAATTTTAATGATGGATGAAGCAACGGCCAGTCTAGACAGTCAATCTGAAAGAATCGTCTCCCAAGCGTTGAATAAGTTGATGGAAGGACGCACAACATTTGTCATTGCGCACCGTTTGAGTACGATTTTGGATGCCGACAAAATCGTCTTTATAGAAGACGGTCGATTGACAGGTGTTGGTAAACATCAGGAATTGATCCAAACGCATCAACTGTATCAGTTATTTGCCAAGCAGCAGTTATCAAAAGAGTGACAAGATATAGATTTGATGACAATTCCAGAACGTTTCATGAATCTTTAACCTAAAAGATTGCACCTCCAGCAATAAAACAGTAGAATAAGGGTTAGGTAAAAAAGGAGCCGTGTGCTCCTTTTTTTCATGAGTATAACGACATGAATCTAAAATTAAATCTCTTGAGTAAAACGAGTTAAAAGGCTAGACCTCTTGTATTAATGTAAGAGGATAAATTGAAAGAGGGTTTCAACTGAATGGATAACAATACAACGACAAATATAGTTCAGCCTGAAGAATCACACGACAGTAGAATGGTTAATGGAGCAGCCTGGATGACTGCCGGAAGTATGATCTCCAGGATTTTGGGAGCCTTATATATTATTCCCTGGTTTGCCTGGATGGGTGGCCAAGGGCCCGGCGATGCGGCCAATGCCTTGTATCAAATGGGCTACACACCGTATGGCTTCTTCCTGGCACTCGCTACCGCAGGCGTGCCGTCAGCGATTTCTAAACAGGTCAGTTACTACAATGCTTTGGGAGAATATGAAATCTCCAAAGGCATTTACAAGCAGGGACTGAAAATCATGGCATTTACGGGTATTGTATCTGCATTGGTCATGTATTTTATTGCCCCTATGATAGCTAGGTCGGGCCCGTCAGCGAATGCAAATGAAGCGATCATTGTTATGCGGTCATTGACCCCGGCTCTGCTTATCATCCCGGCTCAAAGTGTGACGCGTGGCTTTATTCAAGGTCACAATAAAATGGGACCGTCAGCGATTTCTCAAATCATTGAACAGGTGACACGGATCATATTCTTATTGATTGCCGTTTTCACAATAAGACAAGTAATGAATGGAGAAGTCGTGACTGCCGTTGCCTTTTCAACGTTTGCAGCCTTTATAGGAGCCATATTCTCGCTTGGATACTTAGCTTTCAACCTCAAGCACATGAAAACGGCGTTTGATTTTGCGCCAGAAGAAAGTGCCGGAAAATTATCGGTTTCACCCAATCAGCTGATTGTCAGTATCATTAAAACCTCGATTCCGTTTATTATTATTGCGACAGGAATCATCGTCTTTCAAATGGTCGACCAGCTGACCTATAGCCCATTGATGCGCACCTTTTCCGATATGAGCAATGACATGATCCTAGAAACTTATGGGATCACGCAGGCCAATGCCCATAAATTGATCATGGTCTTGACCTCATTCGGGACGGCTTTAGCCATTGCTTCAGTGCCACTTATCAGTGATTTGATTGCCAAGAATAATATGAACGAAGTACGCAGACAATTCTCCAAAGCAGTGCAGCTGTTGCTTTTCGCCATGTTCCCAGCTGCGATCGGGATGGCTGTTGTTTCTGAACCGCTATACGCTATTTTTTATGGTCAAAGTGACTTAGGGACACGCATTACGCAATTATCTGCTGTAATGAGTATCTTAGTGGCACTTTATGCGGTACTGGGTAATATTCTACAGGCTTCTAACCTGACACGACCGGCGATCAAAGCCTTGTTTACCGGTTTAGTCGTTAAAGTGCTCAGTCAAGTTGTCTTTGTTGCCTGGTTTGGACCCTATGGCATGCTGCTGTCTGCGATCGCAGGCTTTTTAGTCAGTTGCGGCATGATGATGATGATCATGCACAAACATACGCACTATTCAGCCACCCGACTGTTCAGACGTTCTTTCTTGATATTGGTCCTGTCCTTAGCGATGGGAGTGGGAACAGGACTCACGAAGTTCGGCTTGGACTTTGTTATTGACTACAATAGTCGTTTCCAATCACTTATCAGTCTGGCTGTCATTTCAACCATAGGTATTTTGATATACGGGTACTTGGCACTGAAAACAAAATTAGCGGATCGCTTGATTGGCACAAAAGCTGCCAGCGTCCGACGTAAATTAAGAATGAACTAAACGTTAAACAAATGTGAAGGAAAGAAAGGAGTTCGTATGCGCTTAGATAAACTTCTAGCCCACAGCGGGTTAGGCACACGAAAAGAAGTCAAAAAATTATTGAAAAAGAAAATTGTAGAAGTGAATGAGAAGATTGTGGTTGATCCTAAAACACATGTGGATCCTGAAACAGATACCATCACGGTTTTAGGAGAACCTATTGATTACCAGGAATATGTATACTTCATGCTGAATAAACCACAGGGCGTCATCAGTGCGACGGAAGATCCTATGCATGACACGGTCATCGATTTGCTCGAACCACAAGATAGCTTGCAGGAACCCCATCCGGTCGGGCGACTTGATATCGATACAGAAGGATTGCTGTTGTTGACCAATAACGGTAAACTGACGCATCGCTTGTTGTCACCGAAGCATCATGTAAACAAATTATATTATGCGCAAGTGGATGGCATCGTGACTGAAGAAGACATTGATGCGTTTAAAAAAGGCGTGACATTGGAAGACGAGTTTGGAATATATGTAACCATGCCGGCGGAGTTAACGATCTTGGAAACAGATGAAGAAGCTGGGACATCTAAAGTGGAAATAACTATTCAAGAAGGAAAATTCCATCAAGTCAAACGTATGATGGAAACGGTAGGTAAAAAAGTGACTTACTTGAAACGCGTATCCATGGGCGACTTGAAACTGGATCCGCTACTAGAATTAGGCGCGTATCGTCCCTTGACTGAAGAAGAAATTGAAATGCTGCAAAATAGTTAGGAATAAAAAAAGACAATGAGTATGACGGATCACTTATGCTGAAAATGCTGAGTGATTTGCCCATCTCATGTCTTTTTTTGTTTTGTGTAAAAAGAACTTGCAATCATTAAGCTGGCTAGCGAGTGTCTTCAAAAATAGTATGAATTTAAGGGGTCATACTCGCGGAAGTGCGAGTCATGAAAAAAACCTCCGTTGTCGGAGGTTTTTTTCATGACTTATTAATTTTATAGTCTTTTTAGAAGACGAAGGTCTGTAAAATGAGGGCGAGGAAACCAGCAGAAATATAGGCGGCGGCAATACTCATCGTCCAGATCGATTTTCTTTTTTCATAGGCATATTCTTCATCTGAATATTCTCCACTTCCTTTTGGTACTTGCCACAACGTGAAGACGAATATAGCGGCGATGCCTAGAAAGTAAACAAGTTGAAAGTCTAGCCACATGAGTATGAAACCCAGCAGAAATACCCATAAAACAATCCATAACAATTTCTTTTTCATTGAACGTCATCCTTCACAGTAATGTATCTAACTGTTTCATTATATCGTGTATGAAGATGACTAGCAATTGAAATACGTGTGAAAGAAGCGCTCCTAACAAACTGTATAGACAGGATAATTAAAAGAGTTTGCTGTCGCTGTATAGGCTATTAAACTAAAGGAACGCATCACCTAAAGAATGAATGAGAAGCTCGCTTCACATGGTTCAGAGCCATTTCCGTTGTTTATCTTTGGTGATTTCCTTCATCGTTTTAGGGATCTGTTCGATTATTTTTGTAGGCAACGTCACGTAATGAGTCGAACTGAGTTCATCAGCAATATAACTGTGTAGGTAAACAGCGGACAAGACACCTTCTTTGATCGTATTAAATTGAGGGACAAACCCACCGATCATACCGGCTAACGTGTCTCCCATACCGCCTGTTGCCATCGAAGGGTTACCCGTCGTGTTTTCCCAGACCTCATCGTCGCAGTAGACTTCAGTATGTGCTTTTTTCAGAACAACGATGGCCTTCAAGTCTTTAACGTATTCCTGGTTCACTTCTACAAACTGTTCATCGGGAGATAGATTTGTCAGTGTTCGCCATTCGCCTAAATGAGGTGTTAAAATAAGCGTTGCTTTAGGTTCCGGCACGACCTCGTTCATGTGTAGATAAATACCGTCGCCATCCACCAGCAAAATTTGATGAGATTTAACTGTCTCATACACAGTATGCAAAATAGTCAGTGATTTGTCATCACGACCAAGTCCTGGGCCAATGACGATCATTTCCATAGAACTCACGTAGTCTCTGAGTTGTTCTGGATCGTTCATGGGCACAAACATAGCCTCCGGCAAACGCGCATGCAAGGCGGATTTATTAGACGGATGCGTGGCAACAGTAACTAGCCCCGCACCACTATAAACTGCAGCAGAAGCGGCTAAAATAATCGCTCCGCCCATATTTTCATTGCCGCCGACAAACAAGACCCGTCCGTATGAGCCTTTATAACTGTTACGTTCGCGAGTGGGCATGAACGTTTTTACAGTTTCTTTGGTAATTTTATTCATATGAAACCCTCCTAAATGATCACGGTAATTACTCTTAGTTTAGTACTTAATGATAAAATAATCACGTCAAAAGAATCGCTGATACCCATTTTAATAAATAGCTTTTGTCACTATTTTTCAAATAGTTTATGTCAAAGAATAGATGGAACGATTGGCGTTTGATGATATTAATGATAAAATAGTAAAAGAGAGTAAAGTTACCCAATCAAGGAGGACGAAAGAATGACACAAAATATAGACTGGAAAGCAGAAGCAGCCAAACGCAAGGATGCTTATTTGGAAGATTTATTTGATTTATTACGTATTGATTCAGTACGCGACGACGAAAATGCTACAGATGAAGCACCTTTAGGTCCAGGACCGAAAGAAGCACTTGAAGCCTTCTTGGCATTAGGTGAGCGTGACGGATTCTTAACTAAAAATGTAGATAACTGGGCAGGCCACATCGAATACGGTGACGGCGACGAATTAATGGGCATTCTGGCTCACGTAGACGTCGTACCAACAGGAACAGGTTGGGAAACAGATCCATTTGAACCTGTTATCAAAGACGGCCGTTTGTATGCACGTGGCTCAAGCGATGATAAAGGCCCTGGAATGGCAGCTTATTATGCGCTGAAAATGATTAAAGATTTGGGATTGCCCGTTTCTAAAAAAGTCCGTTTCATTATTGGTACGGATGAAGAAAGTGAATGGAAAGGCATCAAGCATTATCTGGAAACTGAACCAGAACCTGATTTTGGTTTCTCACCAGATGCCGCATTCCCTATCATCAACGGTGAAAAAGGAAACGCGACAGTATTTATAGAAACAAAAGGTGCAGTCGATGGTGGATCAGAAGAATTAGTTCTTTTTGAAGCTGGTTTACGTGCCAACATGGTTCCTCAAGAAGCCGTTGCGGTCGTTAAAAGCAAGAACCCAGCAGCATTACAAGCTGGTTTAGCTGACTTCTTAGACGGTTTACCGGTTTCTGGTGTTGCAGCAGTCGATGGCGACCAGGTGACATTAGAAATGACAGGTAAAGCAGCCCACGGCAGTAAACCAGCCAGTGGTGTCAATGCGGCCACTTACTTAGCCCGCTATTTGTCTGATTTTGATTTCTCAAAAGATGCCAAAGCCTTCTTGGAAATGACCATGCTTTATCTGCACGATGATCCCGAAGGAGAAAAATTAGGTATTGCCGTGACCGATGCAATAATGGGAGAATTAACTTCTAACCCGGGTGTCTTTTCATTCAAAGCGAATGAAGGCGGAAAAATCACGGTCAATATGCGTTACCCACAAGGGACGACGGAAGAAGGATTATTTGAAACATTCAGAACAAAATTGTCTGACTATGACGTGACATTAACTAAAGCAAACGGAAAAGAACCACATTACGTTCCTGCAAACGATCCGCTTGTCACGACTTTACTAGATGTGTATCATCGTCAAACAGGTTTAGAGGCACATGAAATGGTTATCGGCGGCGGCACATACGGTCGTCTAATGGAACGCGGCGTTGCTTTCGGCGCAATGTTCCCTGATAGTATCGATACGATGCACCAGGCCAATGAATTTATGGCAATCGACGATTTGATGAAATCAATGGCCATTTATGCAGAAGCCATTTACGAATTAATTAAATAAGAGGGAATAACTAACAGACACCTTCGCTATTGCTTTTATGAAGCAGTAGCGGGGGTGTTTTTCTATATTAAGCAAGCAAAATATAGCCTTTTTAAAAAAATGTCATTCTGCGCTAAAAGCTATGTTATACTAAGTTTAACTACACTGATAAAGGAGATATCTCATAATGAAATTACTATCCGATATTTTTAGATCCCTGCAATTATTTATTAAAGAAAACAAAGCCGTAACAAGTATCATATCAGCGTTGGTCCTTGTTTTGTTTATTATTGTGACCATTGGAATTGGACAATCACGTCACCAAGTGGAAAGTCGAAGCATCCAAGCCATGAGTTCAGAAGTTGAAGATACAATGGAAGATAACGATATATATTCATATGAAAATAACGATAAAGATTCGACTGAGAATAATGATGATGATGACTTGGAATCTACAAAAGATGACGAAGATTTAACTGAAGAAGAGAATACCGACGAAGATGAAGAGACCGAAGAACTAGTCGATGAAGAAACTGATGACATTGAAGTATCAGTAGAAGAAACTGTAGTGGGTGATGTTTCTGATAATGAAGACGCAGAAGTGACTGAGACTGAAGAAACTGAAAAAAAATCAACCTGGACAGCGCCGGTGAAAAACACCTCGTCATCCAGAAATACGAGCACTAGCCAGCCGGCAACCAACAAACCAAGCAGTTCCAGTACTGGGAGCACAACCACTACACCACCTAAAGAGGAAGTTACTGAAAAACCAAAAAAAGAAGTGAAAGAACCTAAAGAAGAAGTGAAAGAACCCGTAAAAAAAGAACCAGTAGACAAACCGAAACCTGTAGAAGAACCGACACCTGAAGAAAAACCTGTTGTCAAAGAGGAATCTGACGGAACGATTGGAAATTCAGACGAAGAAGAACCAGAAACTGATGAAGAACCAGAAGAATCTGAAGAGAAGACTGACGATACTAAAAAAGAACCAGTCGATTCTTCTAACTAACTTCATAAAAAGGTAGAAGCTAGCCTTGCGCTAGCTTCTTTCTATTTTTAAAGAACTTTATAATAGCTGCTGAGAATTAAATTATATTTCAGGCTGCATTTTATGCTCTAAATGACAGACTCATCAGGAAATAACAGCCGAGCTTGTCATTGTGTGCTCTAAATGACAGACTCATCAGGAAATAATAGCTGAGCTTGTCATTATGCGCCCCGAATGACAGACTCATCAGGAAATAACAGCTGAGCTTGTTATTATGCGCCCCGAATGACGGACTCACCAGAAAATAATAGCTGAGCTTGTTATTGTGTGCTCCGAATGACAGACTCATCAGAGAATAACAGCTGAGCTTGTCATTGTGCGCTCCGAATGACGGACTCACGAGAAAATAATAGCTGAGCTTGTTATTGTGTGCTCCGAATGACAGACTCATCAGAGAATAATAGCTGAGCTTGTCATTGTGTGCTCCAAATGACAAGCTCACGAAAAAATATAATCTGAGTCTGTCATTTCATGATCCAAATATCGAACTAACCAGAGAATATAAAAGGAAGCTTTGGCCACCAAAGCTATCATTCCTGAAGCTCGTTAGAGCTCATAGAATGAAACGACGGATCTCGAGACCCGTCGTAATCCAATTCAAATCTAAAAGAAAAGACTATTCGACCTTTATCTTCTAAAAAAAGAAGGATAGAGGAGAATAGTCTTTTACCTTTTTAATTGACGTTTGAGTGGTCGACTGACCAGGTTTCGCCTTCTTCCATTAAGATATGACCGGATTCATACGGTTCGTTGTCGACTGTAGTTAAGACGTCCTCGACGCCGTAATACTCGCCGATCGTATTGACGATTCCTTGTAGAATCATTGCCTCAACACCGGAACCGGCATTCATATCTACCAATTCGACGGAGAAGTCGGCATGCACAACCCCGTCCTGGCGGAGATACATGAAGTTCAGGTCCACGCCATCAGCGATAATTTGGGCCGTTTCGGTAGTTGGTGCTTGTCCTTTGAGAATGTCTGCAATTGCGAGTCGAGCAGGATCGTTCGTATAGAGCTCCATGGTGACTAGTGTGCTGTCGAGTCCCATTGCCTGATCATCGACACTGTAGACGGTGAGCTGGAATTCCTCGGGTCTGTTTTCTGAAATTGTTCTCAGAGTGGAGGAAATATTATTTGCTTCATCATCATCCACTCGGAAAACACGCTCAACTAAACCGATGTTTTCGCCATAATACTCAACGACTTCACTGCCGTCAGCATAAGAACGGGTCACTTCGATCGTCAACACATTGCCGATGGGTAGGTCTTTTTCCAGGTTGGTCCCTGTTATTTCTGCCATAGAACCACTGGGACTTTCCCAAGAATGACCTTCCTCGAGAGGCTGTTGCAGGATGATCTCGAAATCTTCCTGTTCGCTGGCTAAACCAGTATCGTCAAAATCTTCCCGGAAATAGGTCTCAGCTCGTTTGAAGACCTCTCTCACTTCGTCATCAGCATACTCATAAATAATCACAATATCAGTTCCGCCAGTGGACTCCACAATTTGCAGTGTGTCATCCTTAACGAATTGAGGATAGCGCGTAAAAGGTGCAAATTCATTGCCCTCGCCTTCATAATCGAGTAAAGTGTCTTCGATTTGAGGGAACCAGACAGTCATGTCTTGATCTACTTCAGCCTCGTCTTCATCCTCAGGATCATCTTCATCAGAATCCGTATCGGTTTCGTCTACGGGAACTTCTTCTTCCGTATCAGGTGTTTCCGGTTCGGTGTCATCGCCGAAAAACCAGCTGCATCCGGATAAAAGCAATCCGGAAACGAGGAGAGTTGAAGTAAGTTTAACGACTTTAGTTGCCGACATCTTGAACCACTCCTTTCCCACCTTATGAAATTAACTCAATTAAAAATTTAGTGTTAATGCCTGACGGTAAATCTCGCGAGACACATCCAATGTCTGATCACCGCGTTCGGAAATCGCTGTTTTACCGTGAGCTTCAAGCTGGTCGACCAGAGTAGCGATATCATTTGCTTCGACGCCGACTTCGGCTAAATTCGTCGGCATGCCGAGGGATTTGAAGAATGCAACGGTTTTAAGGATAGCCGCATCGATTTTTTCTTCTTCGGAGCCTTCAGTGACCCCCCAGACTTTTTCAGCATACTGGACGAGTTTGTCCCATTTTTTAAGTTTACGGACAATCATCACTGCCGGTAAAAGAGCGGATAAACTGCGTGCGTGATCGGTGTCGTTCAAGACGGTGATTTCATGTCCCAAACCGTGCGTGGACCAGTCACCAGGAACGCCGCGTGAAAGAATACGGTTCAAGGCTAAGGTTGCTGTCCACATGTAGTTGGAACGCAACATATAGTCGTGATTATCTTCGTCGACAACGTCCGGTCCGATTTCGATAAGGACACGCATTAACCCTTCCGCAAATTCATCCTGCGCCATCCCGTTGACAGGGTAGGTGAGGTATTGCTCGATGATGTGGATAAATGCATCCGTTACACCATTGGCCAGTTGACGTTTAGGTAGAGTATAGGTGAGTTCCGGTTCCAAGATCGAAAACTGCGGGAAGACACGCCAGTTACTGAAACTGACTTTGGCTTTTTCTTTTTTGAAATTGATAACAGCGCCGTCGTTCATTTCTGAAGCCGTTGCGGGGAGCGTGAGTACCGTTCCAAAGGGGACAGCGTACTTGACCGGTAGTCCTTTACCTACACCTTTGCCGAAAATATGTTTGGGGTCGCCATCAAATTCAGCCGCTGCAGCGATGAATTTAGTGCCATCGATGACAGAACCGCCGCCCACAGCTAGAAGGTAGTCGTAGCCTTCTGCTTTGATCTTATCGACAGCCTTGATACATGTCTCATAAGTCGGATTCGCCTCGATGCCTCCAAACTCGCCTACGTCATAGTCTTTCAGTGCGTCCAGTACGCGGTCGAGTGTTCCGAAACGTTTGACACTACCACCACCATAAGTAATCAATACTTTTTTATCTGATGGAATATGTTTAGCTAGTTCTTCTATCTTATTTTTTCCAAATATCACTTTTACTGGATTGTAATAAACAAAATCTGACATTGCTTTTGTCATGAAAGAGACCTCCTTTTATAGTACTTTAAGTATAGCATAACTTAAGAATTCCCTAATAAGAGAAGCAAGCGTATACTTGATTTTTTTAGTGTTTTCAGATATCAAGCAAAGATTTGTAACTGCTTTTAATAGTTCGATTTATCTATTCTTTTTAGTTTCCGAAGTGGTCGAATAGTGTTAAAATGAAAGTGAAGTGACAGGGGGCTAGATCGCGAACAGCCTGTCAGCTGAAAAGTGTGGAGGGATAGCTTTGGCAAATGAAGAAACTGACTTAAAACGCACACCGTTATACCCGTACTATCAGGAAAAAAATGTAAAACTGGTGGATTTTGGCTCATGGGCCTTACCGATTCAGTTCTCAAAATTAAGCGACGAGCATCAAGTCGTGAGAGAACAGGTCGGACTGTTTGATGTTTCTCATATGGGAGAAATAAAAGTTTCAGGTAAACGTGCCACCGAATGGTTAAACAAGCTGATCACGAATGATGTGTCTCAAACAGATACGAATCAGGCTGTGTATACTTTGGTAACAAAAGAAGACGGGGGTATCTTAGACGATATCATCATATTTAAACTGAGTGAGTCAGAATACTTGCTTACGCCAAATGCATCGAACACCACCAAAATTTGGCAATGGTTAAACAAACACAAAGAAGCAGAGATCGATTTAGAAAATGCTTCAGCAGCAACAGGTCTGATCGCGATTCAAGGGCCGAAAGCAAAAGATGTTGTGGCAGAAGTGTTCGGTAAAGAAGCGCTGGACATCAAGAATTATCACTTTTTATCAAATGTTTCAACAGAAAACTTTAGTGACGTCTTACTATCCCGCACAGGCTACACCGGAGAAGACGGGTATGAATGTTACGTGAAGTGGGATCAAACCGAAGCGCTTTGGAAAACGTTCTTAGCTGTCGGTGAAGCATACAACATCAAAGAATGCGGCTTGGGCGCACGTGATACGTTACGACTGGAAGCGGGCATGCCACTTTACGGCCATGATCTGTCAGAAGACGTCACCCCTCTGGAAGCGGGCCTGCGTTTTGCCGTGAAGTGGGACAAACCCGAACCGTTTATCGGCCAGAAAGCTTTGGAAGATCAGAACGAAACAGGGACGACGTATCTAACTCGTGGATTTGAAATTTTGGGTAGAGGCATTGCGCGTGAAGGTCATACAGTCTTTAATAAGGAAGATGAAGAGATTGGCGTGGTCACGTCAGGGACCCAATCACCGACCCTAGGTAAAAGCATTGGCTTTATGCGCATCAAAAAAGCCGGTATCAAACTGGGCGACACGGTCAAGATCCAGATTCGCAAAAATAAAGTGGATGCAAAAATAACGAAAAAGAATTTTTTGAAAAAATAAATATAAAAACTAATCAATAAGGAGAATGCACAATGACAGACACAGCCAAATTATTTTATACAAAAGAACACGAATGGGTCGAGCTAGTCAAGGATGATTATGTGCGTATCGGAATCACTGAATTCGCGGTCGAACAATTAGGCGATATCGTCTTTGTCGAATTACCCGAAGTAGGCACAGATTTATCTGAAGAAGATGAATTTTCTACGGTCGAATCCGTAAAATCTACGTCTGAAATTTTTGCACCCGTTGAAGGTTCCGTCGCTAAAGTTAACAGTATTTTGGAAGACGAACCTGAAAAAATGAATGAATCACCTTATGAAGATGGCTGGCTCATAGAAATCCAATCAGCAAACGCCGTAGACACATCTGAACTATTAGATGAAAAAGCCTATCAGGACTATCTGGACACAATGTAAAAATCACTATGTAGAAAGAGGAGACCGAAGCATCTCTTCTTTCTACCTTTTTATTCGAAATGGCACGAAAGAGTTACCTTAAAGAAACTGTTGTATGAAGAAACCATACGAGGAGTGATTAGTTTGGATAAACAGCACCGTTATTTACCAACGACTAAACAAGACCGAGAAGAAATGCTAGCAACCATTGGTATCTCTTCGGTCAAAGAGCTATTTTCAGATATCCCTGAATCTACTCGTGCAACAAAAGAGAAAACGATCGAACTGGAAGACGCCTTAAGCGAACAGGCTTTGATCAGACACATGAGAACTTTGGCCGAAGTAAACATTACGACCGACACACATGCTTACTTCATCGGTGCCGGTACATATGACCATTACATTCCGAGTGTCGTCAACCATGTGCTGCTTCGTTCGGAATTTATGACCGCTTACACCCCGTATCAACCGGAGGCAAGTCAAGGAGAACTCCAGGCTTTATTCGAATTTCAAACGATGATGTGCGAACTGACCGGCATGGACGTGGCGAATTCCAGTCTGTATGACGGGTTCACATCTTTAGGCGAAGCGTGTAACTTAGCTACGTCTGTAATGAAACGAAATGAAGTACTCTATTCTAAAGCACTTCACCCTCAAGCAAAAGAAGTGGTGCATACGTATGCATACGGCATGGAGTATGACGTCAAAGAAGTCGGACTGGAAGATACACAAACCGATTTAAAAGCACTGAAAGAAACAATAAGCAATGATACAGCTGCTGTCATCATCCAGTACCCGAACTTCTACGGGACCATTGAAGACTTGCAAGCAGTGAAAGAATTGTGCGAAACAACTAAAACACTCCTTATCGTCATGGCGAACCCATTAGCCCTGGCAGTACTCGAATCACCAGGTAAATTAGGGGCGGATATCGTCGTGGGAGACACACAGCCGCTTGGCTTATCGATGAGTTTCGGTGGTCCACACTGTGGCTACTTTGCTGTCAAGAAAAAATATATGCGTAAGGTACCGAGTCGTATCGTCGGACAGACAACAGACCAGGATGGTAAACGCGGCTTTGTCATGACCCTGCAGACACGTGAGCAGCATATCCGTCGTGAAAAAGCGACGTCCAATATGAGTTCGAATCAGGCGTTAACAGCACTTGCCAGTGCGGTGTTCTTATCGACCGTCGGCAAGGTCGGCCTGCAGGAAATGGCCCAGCTGAACATCAACCACGCGCATTATGTTAAAAATCAGTTGAAAGATAAAGGCTTGGAAGTGCTATCCAGTGATGCCTTCTTCAATGAATTTGTTGTGAAATGCAGCGAACCGATCGAAGACGTCTCCAAAAAATTACTGCAACAAAGCATTGTATCGGGTTATGACGTTTCACACTATCTGGGGACTGACAATGCCTTACTGCTATGTGTAACCGAAAAACGCACGAAACAAGAAATGGATACGCTGATCGATGTTTTGATAGGGGAGGGAAAATAAATGAATACAACTTACAATGATTTGGTATTTGAAATTTCCAAAAAAGGTAGACAGGCATTTAGTCTGCCCGAATCTTCTATTGAAACGACCGATTTAAGTGACGTTGTCCCGGCTCATTTACAAAGAGAAACGCCGGCTGAATTGCCTGAATTATCCGAACTTCTAGTGATGCGGCATTATACGGCTTTATCAAACAAAAACTTTGGTATCGAAACCGGCTTTTACCCGCTCGGCTCATGCACGATGAAATATAATCCGAAAATAAATGAAGATATTGCCCGCTACAGTGGGTTTGCCAACATCCATCCACTGCAGCCGGAAATGACGGCACAAGGCGCTTTGGAACTCATGTATCGCCTGGAAGAAAACTTGAAAGAAGTCACCGGCATGGATGCTATCTCACTACAGCCGGCAGCGGGTGCTCAAGGTGAATGGTCCGGCCTGCTTATTTTCAAAGCCTACCATGAAGCAAATGGTGAAGGTGATCAGCGCCGTAAAATCCTGGTCCCTGACTCCGCGCACGGAACCAATCCGGCCAGTGCGGTCGTTGCCGGTTTCGATGTCGTTGAGATCAAGTCCAATCAGGAAGGTCGTGTAAGCGTGGAAGCGCTGAAAGCAGCCATTGGTCCTGATACGGCCGGCTTGATGCTCACCAATCCGAATACTTTAGGTTTATTTGAAGTCGACATCGTGGAGATTGCTGAAATCGTGCACGCAGCAGGCGGCCTGCTTTATTACGATGGAGCGAACGCTAATGCCATCTTAGGCAAATCGACACCTGGAGAAATGGGCTTTGATGTGGTGCATTTGAACTTGCACAAAACATTCAGTACCCCTCATGGAGGTGGTGGACCCGGATCAGGACCGATCGGTGTGGTCGATTACTTAACAGACTTCATGCCGTCTCCGCGTATTGAAAAAGACGGAGAAATCTTTAAACTGACGTACGATCATCCGAAATCCATCGGACGTGTCAAAGGTTATTATGGCAACTTTGGTGTCAATGTACGAGCTTACGCCTACATTCGATCCATGGGCGCAGCAGGCCTGCAGCAAGTATCTGAAGACGCAGTTTTACATGCCAACTACTTGAAAGCCAGACTTGAACCTTACTTTGATACACCTTATAAATCGATCTGTAAACATGAATTTGTCCTGAGTGGGAACAGTCAGAAAAAACTGGGCGTTAGAACCGCAGATATTGCCAAACGATTGCTCGATTACGGTTTTCATTCACCCACCGTTTACTTCCCATTGATCGTCGAAGAATGTCTGATGATCGAACCGACTGAAACGGAAGCGAAAGAAACGTTGGATGCCTTTGCGGATGCGTTGATCGAAATCGCAAAAGATGCGGAAGAAAATCCGGATCAAGTGACGGGTGCTCCGTTTACCAAATCAGTCAGACGCTTAGACGAAGTCAAGGCGGCCAGAAAACCGATTGTGATCTATCAGAGAGAGACAGACGAGGGTTAACCTTAGATCTTGTTGTACAAAGTGGA
Source organism: Alkalibacterium sp. 20 (assembly GCF_001885615.1). Lineage (GTDB taxonomy): Bacteria > Bacillota > Bacilli > Lactobacillales > Carnobacteriaceae_A > Alkalibacterium. The sequence continues at coordinate 17,413 of NZ_LSRN01000041.1, forward strand.
TATAGTCAAAAGATGAAAATTTACTAGGGAGGTCAAAAGATGGATCTTAAACTTTCAGGAAAAACGGCGCTCGTGCTGGCATCAAGTTCAGGACTCGGCAAAGCCATTGCGAATGAACTTGCCAGAGAAGGTGCCAACGTGATGCTGACAAGTCGGAACAAAGCGAAACTGGAACAAGCGAAAAAAGAGATCGAAGTGAATGCGCAAGGAAAAGTGGCTTATATGATTTCAGATTTAACCGATGCCAAAAGTATCGAACTACTGGTGGAAAATACGCGAAAAACATTTGGGCAAATTAATATTCTGGTCAATAATACTGGTGGTCCAACGGGAGGATCATTGGAACAACTCTCTGATTGGGACTGGCAGGAAGCCTTTAACCTTACGCTTTTAAGTTATGTGAGAACGATCAAAGCGGTGTTGCCGGATTTGAAAGAAACAAATGGACGGATCTTAAACAATGCGTCCTCATCGATCAATCAACCCGTAGATGGTCTTATTTTATCTAACGTCTTTCGCATGGGCATTCTAGGCTTGTCAAAAAGTCTTTCTCAAGACTTGGCCAAAGACGGCATCCTGGTCAATACCATCGGTGCGGGCCGGATCGATACCGATCGTTTAGTGGAATTAGATAGCAAACGCGCTGAACGCGAAGGCAAAACAGTGGAAGAGGTCAAGGCCTCCGTAGTAGATACCATACCACTCGGCCGTTATGGTCAGCCCGAAGAATTCGCCAAAATAGCTGCGTTTTTAGTCTCCGATGTCAATACGTATATCACCGGGCAGCAGCTGCTGGTTGATGGCGGAATGACTAAAGGTTATTGAAGTTTGAAGTGACGTGTTGTTTCGAATAAATACGAGTAACTATTGTAACAAGTTCGGATAAAATCATTGGAAAAAGTAAAAAAATGAGGAACATTTATTATTGATAACGACTTAACTCTTGGAAAGAATAGGAGGTCGGAAAATGAGTAATATGAAAAAAATAATTATATTAACCATTGCTACTCTCGGGGCTCTTGTGGCTGCTGTGTCTGGATTGTTTATCTCTTTCTTCGTGGTCGGTAAAAAAATAGACAAAGCTTATTTAAGGAAAGAAAACGAGAAAAATTAAAAAAGAATAACTACATTAGATCGATTCGAGCCAAAAGCATGGATTTAGTTTTTCGTAAGGAATTAGACAGTTACATTTAAAATTTAAAACTGTTATACTGGTTGCTGCGTGGGTTTAATCATCCACGGAGCTTCTTTTTTTATTTATAGCATGCTTTGAAGGGAAATAAATATGATTGAAAGAATCAAACGAGGACTGGAATATTTCCAGATGAATACTTACAAAGAATACGAAACACTATACCATGATCTGGAGTTGCAGCAGCATCCTGAGATATTATTTATCGGCTGTTCAGATTCTAGAGTGAGCCCTGAAATTTTATTGGGCGCTGAGCCGGGAGATGTTTTTGTGTTGCGCAATATCGCCAACACTGTTCCGTCATTCGATGCAAGAACCAGGGACATGACGACACTTTCAGGCATTGAATATGCTGTCCTTGTCCTGAAGGTGGAAATGATTATTGTCTGTGGTCATTCCAACTGTGGGGGCTGCTCTGCGGCACTGACAGGAAGAGAGAAATTGGCGCAACTGCCTTATACAAAAGATTACTTGCAGCCGCTAGATATCCTGCGTGAAAAAATCGAAAAGAATGCCACCGATGAAACCTCGGATACAAAAGCACGCATGATGGAAGAGTTAAATGTGGTCGAGCAACTCAACCATCTGAAAGAATATCCTTTTATAAATGACCGTATAGCAGAAGGGACCCTTTCGATCAAAGGATGGCGTTACGATATCGGCGAAGGAGAAGTCGAGACCTATGATGAGGAACTGAAAAATTTCACGCCGATCGTGTCTCACCTAAAGCCAACAGATTAAAGTTGTGATTCTCGAATAATGGTACTGTTTCAAACTATAGCTGCAGCAGAGATCGAGCATTTTTTATAAAAATGAGGTCTCTGTTAAAAACGAGATTTTAAATAAGCCTTGAATTAAGCAGGGAAATAGTGTAATATTAACAACGTTGAAAATAGAATAAAAGATAGAGGCGCAAAGAAAAAGAGTACTGTTTGGAGGCATGACAGCCGATAAAAAACAGGGAAGGGTTCTTTGCCGAAGGAAGGTGAGCGTCATCTCACTTGTCCTGGTCATACGTTTAACAAGCGTATGACTGTCACGCTTGCGTGGAGCACTATCCTTAATTATGCGAATTTTAAAGCATCTGAGGAATTTTGCCCTTGGGTGCTTTTTTCTATGTAAAAAATTATAGATCGGAGAAGAATAATGAAAAAACTATTTAAACCATTCAGCTTGGTACTTGTAATCGCAACACTCATGTCGCTCATACCGACACCCGTTTTTGCCCAGGAGGTGAACGGGAATCTGGCAAACTCGATGGGACCTTTGACGTTGATTCCGCCCATTGTCGCCATCATTTTAGCCTTTGCTACAAAGAATGTGGTCTTGTCACTCTTCTTAGGTATCTTTACAGGCACAGTGGTCATTCAATATGCAGGTGGAGCCAATATGCTACTTGGCATACTCTACGGTTTCACCGATATCGTCGACTACGTGTTAGCTTCACTAGCTGATCCGTGGAATGCGGGAATCATTTTACAAGTGCTCGTTATTGGAGGACTCATTGCGCTCATCACTTCTACAGGCGGGGCACGTGCCATCGCTGAAAGTTTAGCTAAAAAAGCCAAGGGACCGGTCAGTACTCAACTTATTACATGGGTACTCGGACTGATGATCTTCTTTGATGATTATGCGAATGCCTTGATCGTCGGACCCATCATGCGTCCGGTTTCTGATAAAATGAAAATTTCCAGAGAACGTCTGGCTTTTCTTATTGATGCCACAGCTGCACCGATTGCGGGGATCGCTTTGATTTCAACCTGGATCGGTTATGAAGTTGGGCTCATCAATGATGCCTTTCAGTCGATCGGTCAAGACGTCAATGCCTATGGGATATTTTTACAAACCATCCCGTACCGATTTTATAACATCTTGATGCTGTTCTTCGTTTTAATTACATCGGTCACATTAAGAGAATTCGGACCTATGCGTAAAGCGCAAAAACGTTCAAGAGACACACATGAACTCATAGCTAAAGGCTCACATATGGAAAATCAGGATGAAGAGCTGGAAGTTGTTGTTAAAGGGAAAACATCGGTCTGGAACGCCTTGATTCCGATCGGTTCACTGATCGTTTTCAGTTTTGTCGGCTTTTATACGAATGGCCGTCAAGCAATATTAGATTCAAATAATGCAGCAGTGATTCAAGTTATTGAAAATTCACCTTTTTCTTTTGTTTCAATGAGAGAAGCGTTTGGTGCTTCTGATGCGTCCGTCGTTCTTTTCCAGGCCGCGTTGATTGCGAGTATCATCGCACTGATCATGGGTGTCTCGCAAGGGCACTTCACATTCGGTAAAGGTATTGATATTTGGGTCAACGGGATGAAAACACTGATGATTACCGGAGTGATCCTACTACTTGCCTGGTCACTGTCAGGTGTCATGGGAGAACTCGGCACAGCCGATTATCTAGTATCCTTACTCAGCGGAACGATGCCACCAGTCCTGCTGCCAACGTTTATCTTCTTACTCGGAGCTATTATTTCGTTCGCAACCGGTACGTCGTATGGAACAATGGGGATTTTAATGCCACTGGCGATCCCACTAGCGACGGCCATGCAGCCGGGAAATCCGGATTTCGTCATCATGTCCACCGGTGCCGTCTTAACAGGAGCAATTTTCGGGGACCACGCATCACCCATTTCAGATACAACGATCCTGTCATCCATGGGTGCCGGATCAAACTTGATGGATCACGTAAAAACACAGTTACCTTATGCGGTTGCTGTAGCGATCATCTCGATTCTCTTTGGGTATATCCCAACAGCGTTTGGAATGTCCGTGATGCTCGCGTTGCCGATTGGTATGATTGCAATAGTCGCCGTGATATTCATTTTCGGTAAAAAAATAGACACCACAGACAATCTTTCAGAAGAATAAATCTGTAATTTAAAAGCTTAGTCATAGTGACGCGCATTAGCCTGCCTGACAGTGCTGCTGTTTATCACTACTGACTAAGTTTTTTGTTTGCACTGATTTAATTTCAGGTATACCATGATTGGTAAGAGGTCCTTAATAAAACAGTTCAAGGAGGAAACGGTTGAAATGAAAAAATATATCCGATTTGGAGCCATGATCTTAACGTCAACGATTGTTATGTATTTCCTGATGTACTTAAACGTATTTGAATTTTCTCATGCAACGCTGAGTGAAACCCGTATTTATATGTCAATCCTCATGGGGGCTACGATGGCAGTTATTATGATGCTGTTTATGTGGCACATGTATGACAATAAAAAATTGAATGGCATAATCCTGGCGAGTGCAGCGGTCATATTCGGTGTGAGTTTATTTCTTGTTCGAAGCCAGACTATAGTCGACCAGGTCTCATGGATGAAAGCGATGATACCTCATCACTCTATAGCCATCTTGACAAGCGAGCGTGCAAACATTGAAGATGAACGCGTACAAGAACTGGCCGACGAAATCATTCAAGCCCAAAAAGAAGAAATAGATGAAATGAAACAACTGATAGAAGAGTTAGAAAACGAATAAAAGATTTTCAATAATGAAAAAGTCTAGAGCAGCCACGAAAGTGACGGATCTAGACTTTTCTTGTTAAAAAGGACTTGTTTTCTACTGAAGTGCAGATTCGGCGCTAATTATTTCGTGAGTTAGACATTTCGAGGGTGAAAATCCAGACTCAACAATTTTTTATAGAGTGAGTTGGTCATCCCTGGAGTTATGTCAAGAAAATGGACACCTTAATTAGGTTAATTGGCCAGTCGATGACTGGCTTAACATTGTGATGATATTGATTCAAAGTACGAATAAACATCATCACAACGTCTCGTTAAATGACTTTTCTCATTGCCTGTTCATTTTGTTTAGCGGCCTTTATCTGTTCTTGAATCTCAAATTTTTCAGGAGATAAATAAGCATTATAAGAATGACGACGACGCTTGTTGTAGAAA
>NZ_LSRN01000042.1 GCF_001885615.1 Alkalibacterium sp. 20
CCCCAAAGTTAGGTTAATAACTTTGGGGAGTTTTTATGATAGGGGGAAAATTAAATATCTATTATATCAACTAAACCGAAATCTGATTTCTTCACTTAAGTATGCTTGCCTTTTTCACTAGCTTTACTCTTCTTTAAAGTCATCCTGGACAGGAAGCCATTCATCTATATTGTAGATGATTTTAGGGATGATGAAGTAATTGATTACTTCTGCACCGTTCGTTTCGGGTAAGGTCTTGTTGATGAAGTTATACATATCATCATTATCTAAAAAACGGGTTTCAATAGATAGATTTGCTTTGCCCCATCCGGTTGCGATATAGCAGACATTTGGATTGGCTTTACAGTCTTCTACAAATTCATCATATACTGCCTCGTCTACTTTCAAGTTGATATCCGCAATGGCATTGTATCCGAAACTACTGGGATCCACAATGGTTGTGATACGAAGGGTATTGTCATCAATCAGCTTTTCAATTCTTCTGCGTACTGTACGTTCGTTGATATCAATTTCGTTGGCTATTTTAGCTACAGATTTTCTGGCATCTTTAGAAAGTTCCTGGATAATTTTAAAGTCTATTTGATCATAGTTTTTCTCTTTTTTGGCCATAGTTTTGTTCTCAGATAAGTAAACTGAGAGATTTCCTCCTTTACATGAAGTAAGCTCAACCCAATAATAGCACGAATAGACTTTGGAAAACAAATAATTAAGCTGTAAAAAGATAAAAACATGTCCAAATCGGTCATGTTTGATATAAAAAAAGACAATTATAACGAATAAATTACATCGTATGTGTTGACAATTTGACTTGTGATGGATAAAATCAAGTTAATAAGTTGTGAAAAAGCGAACAAGAAATTAAAGGAGGGAGTTAAATTGTGTCTTTCAACAACGCTGTGCCACTAGCGATCATCATTTTCTTTGTAGCGAGCTTAATTGCAGTAGGCAAGATTGCCAGTAAACGAATCAAGAATACAGAAGATTACCTAGTTGCTAGCAGAGGTGCGCCGTTATTCCTGGTAGTAGGTACGGTGTTTGCCACCTTCTGGGGTGGAGGAACAATAGTAGGGGGAACTGGGGCTGCTTTTGAAGATGGCGTGTACGGTGTCATTGAAGATCCTTTTGCTGCCGGCTTATCTTTGATCATCATCGGCCTTCTTTTTGTCAAAACACTTAGGGGATTAAAAATAAATTCTATAGGTGAAATTTATACGCATAGATTTGGAAGCGCTACCGGTTACGTTGCTTCTGCTGTGATGATTCCTACTTTTATCATCTGGACGGCTGTTCAATTGTTAGCCGTTGGTAAAATTCTTTCGGTCTTATTTGATTTAAACTTTTATCTGAGTTACGTTATTGCACTTGTCGTGGTCGTGAGTTTTACGTATATGGGCGGTTTGTTAGCTGTCATATGGACGGATTTTATTCAGATGATCATCATTTTTGTTGGATTAATAATACTCCTAGTGGTCGGCTATAATGCAGCTGGAGGGATAGAAAATATCGCCGCCCATACGCCAGATGATTTCTGGCAATTCATTCCATCTGAAAAAGGGCTGATGCCCTGGGTGACATACGTTTCGATGTGGGCAGGGATGGCTTTAGGCAATATTCCGAGTCCTGATATAGCGCAGCGTGCATTGATGGCAAAAGATGCTGAAACTGCTCAGAAAGGAATGATTATTTCGGGCAGTTTGTATTGGACATTTGGTCTCATTCCGGTTTTTTTAGCTTTGATCGGTCATACACTGATCAGTAGCGGAATGATCGATGGTAGCTTGATTGCGCAGGACAGTGAATTGCTGATCCCATTTTTAGCTAAAGAATTATTGAATCCAGTTTTGCTCGGGATCTTTGTTGCCTCATTGATCGGGGCTGTATTATCAAGTGCCAGTACATCCTTGTTTGCGACCGCGGTTATCTTTTCAAATGATATCATCTATCCTATTTTCTTGAAAGACAAAAAAGAAGGTTTAGCAGATCAGAATGTTCTAATGAGGATCACCCGCTATTGTGTAGTTTTAACAGGAATTTTAGCCGCCTTAGTCGGGTTACTGAGTTCTAACATTTATGACATGACTATTTTCGCCTTCACCTTACAGTTCGGGGTATTATTTTTCCCATTCATTATTGCACTAAAATCAAAATGGGCTACTTCTTATGGAATCATGGCAGGTATGTTGGGAGGACTGTTGGTGAATGTATTGGGAGGGGTTATTCAAGGGACGATTATTCCAGAACCATGGGAATTTTTTACACTTGTTCCACCGCTGGTCAATATTCTTCTCATCGTGACCGTTTCTCTCTTTACCAAGAAGAGTGATCAGTCCAGACCATTAGACGATATATATATTTAAAAAAATGTAGAGGGAGAGATTCACATGAAAAAACCATCATCCAGTGCAACAGATTTAAATAAAAAAGAGTTGAAGCATATGCTGACAATGAACGATTTCACGAAAGCGGAAATCGATAACATGCTTGAATTGATGACGTTACTGAAAGATGCCAGGAGAGACAATGCCATACCGGAATTATTCAAAAATAAAACAGTTGGTATGATATTTGAAGCAGGTTCAACACGTACACGTGTTTCTTTTGAAACAGCAGCGACGTTACTGGGTGGTCACGCTATCTTCTTATCCAAAGGTGATATTCATTTAGGTTCCAAGGAAACTGTCGAAGATACGGCTAGAGTTTTGTCCCGAATGTGTGACGTTATTGTTGCCCGCACAAACACTGGTGAAACAACTCGGAAATTAACGGAATCTGCAACCGTTCCCGTGATCAATGGACTGGATACGGTGTATCATCCGACTCAAATGTTAGCAGATATCTTTACCATGCAGGAACATTTACCGGAAGGAAAAACACTTACGGATTTAACGGTCGCTTTTATGGGAGATGCCACGGATGTCTGTCGCTCTTTATTATTGACCTGCACAAAATATGGCATCGATTTTAAACAGATTGGGCCCAAAAAGTATCATATGGAAGAAAAATGGCTGAGAATAGCCGATAAAAATTGTCAAAAGTCAGGCGCACGTTATGAAATAACTGAAGACATTTCAAAAGTTTCTGAATGCGAAGTAGTCTATGGAGACAGTTTCTACTGGACCACCCAAGTGGATGAGAAAGAAGAACGGCTCGCAGCCTTTATGCCAGACTATGTGATCACAGAAGCGTTGATGAAGAGCGCAGCTCCTGGAGCAATGCTGCTCCACTGCTTGCCAGCGAACGACAAAGAAGAGGTCACAAGAGAAGCGCTGGAAGGGGATTATAGTGTAGCCTTTGATCAATCCGAAAATCGGTTGACCGCTCAAATGGCGATCATCGTTTACTTCACCCATCGTTTTTTAGCAGAACCGTCTAAAGAAGTTGCAGAAAATCATCAAAATAAAATTCAATCATTTGTAGAGAAACTGTAACAGTAAAAGAGAGGAGAATAGCAAATGGTAAAAAGGTTAACAGGGATCCCGAAAAACGATGGCTTTAGAATGCCGGGTGAATTTGAACCGCATGAAGGCTGCTGGATGATCTGGCCGGAACGGACAGACAATTGGCGATTAGGTGGGAAGCCAGCGCAGAAAGCTTTTTCTGAAGTAGCAAATACATTAGTAGAATATGAAAAAGTGACGATGTGTGTGTCACCGAATCAATTTAAAAATGCTCGTGAAATGTTGAAAGATCAAGTACGCGTTGTGGAAATGTCTGTGGATGATTCGTGGATACGCGATAGTGGTCCGACATTTGTGAAAAATAATGCTGGCGAAGTTAGAGGAGTCGACTGGCGATTTAATGCCTGGGGTGGATTGGCAGATGGCTTATATTTCCCATGGGACAAAGATGATCAAGTCGCAAGAAAAGTCTCCGAAATAGAAAACTTCGACTACTATTCATTGGAAGATTTCATTCTGGAAGGGGGCTCCATTCATACAGATGGTGAAGGAACCGTTATAGTAACAGAAGAGTGTTTACTTCATGAAAGTAGAAACCCGAAGTTAGATAAAGAAGAAATCGAGGCACAATTGAAAGCGTATCTGGGAGTTGAAAAAGTACTGTGGATTCCAGAAGGGATTTATCTGGATGAAACAAATGGGCATGTGGATAACATTATGCATTACTGTGCCCCTAGAGTAATCGTTTTGGCATGGACAGATGATGAAAATGATCCGCAGTATCCGCGTTCTAAAAAGGCATATGAATATTTGTTGAATGAGACAGATGCTAAGGGGAGAAAGCTTGTCATTCATAAATTACACATCCCAAACGAGGTGCTTATTACTAAAGAAGAAAGCGAAAGTGTCGATAAGATCGACGGGACATTGCCTAGACAGGAAGGGGACCGTCAGGCCGCTTCTTATGCTAATTTCTATATAGCTAACGGTGCTATAATCTTGCCATTGTTCAACGATGAAAAATATGATCAGAATGCTAAGGATGTTTTGAATGAAGTGTTTCCTGATAGAGAAATACGGGGAGTTTATGCTCGGGAAATACTGTTGGGCGGCGGAAATATTCATTGCATTACTCAGCAACAACCTTCAGAAAAATAAAAATAATGATATGAAAAAATTAATTGAGAGGTGAGAAAAATGGAAGGAAAAATAGGCAAAAATATTACCACTGAAAAAGATGTCGCAAAAGTCGGTCTCTTCAAGATGGTCTCCTTTACCGTTACAGGAATTGTTGTGTTGGATACGTTCGTTGCTCCGGCGGCTTTAGGAGCTTCCTCAATTACCATCTGGTTACTCACGGCTATTTTATTTTTTATCCCGTACGGACTCATTAATGCCGAACTGGGAGCTACTTATCCAGAAGATGGAGGTATTTATGCCTGGGTCAAACGTGCTTTCGGTCCGTTTCAGGCGAGTTTAGTTGCCTGGTATTATTGGGTAAATGTGGCTTTCTGGATGCCGGCAGTTTTTATTGCATTCAGTACCTGGTTTTCAATGGCTTTTTTCCCCGCCATGGGCAATTTAGCTGGGGCTTCTTTAGCGGTAGCAATGTGTTGGCTCATTGTATTCATCGGTATTCGAGGAGTTGATTTAAGTATTACGGTTACAAACATAGCTGCAATTCTAAAAGTCAGTGTTCTGATTGTTTTTGGGTTGATGGGTGCGATATATGCCATGAAAAACGGTGTAGCCAATGACTTTTCACTATCCAGCTTTGCTTTGAACTTGAATTTTGATACCATTTCTTACAGTTCAGCAATCGTCTATAATTTATTAGGGTTTGAATTAATCAGTGCAATTGCTTCGAAAATAGATGAACCAGAAAAAAACATCCCTAAAATGACTGTATTTGCAGGGATTTTAATTGCCGCAATGTATATTATAGGGACATTTGGTGTTTTAGCTGCGATTCCAGCAGCGTCAATAGATCCGCTCGACGGTTTCTTTTATGCTTTACAAGAATTATCCACTGTCTTTGGACCGGCTTCGGGAATCGTCTTTAATATCACGATGATCGTCGCGTTGTTTACCTTAGTTTCTAATATGATTTCGTGGACGTTAGGTGGAGTAGAAGTTTTAGATGAAGCTGAGTTCACTAAACATACAAAGATTTTGGGTCACAGGAATGAAAAATATGATACACCGGATTACTCGTATGTTTTGATGGGTATTATTGCAACGTTTCTGATTGTGTTGAATTTCGCATTAAGTGGGAATGCCAATGATGCATTCTGGACGATTCTTTCCTTCAGTTTCTTGATCTTCTTTTTACCTTATCTATGGCTATTTCCAGCTGTTGTAAAATTGAGAAAAGTGGATAAAGATATCAGTAGACCCTACGAAATTCCTTTTGGGAAATTTGGGTTGTACGCATCAAGTATTATTGGCTTCTTATTTATAACACTGGGAATCATTTTACTCTTCTTTAATGGCGATGGTTGGGATTCACTATACCATCTAACACTAATTGTCGGAACCATCCTCACAACACTCTATGGTATCTACTTGTATCGAATGAGTGTGTAAATTATGGTTTAATAAAGAACTATGATGAACAGGATAAAATGGGTAGAAGTCTCTTTTGAGATTCTACCCATTTTACTTGTTAGAGATAAAAGCACCTCTCTCATATTAAACGTGAAGCTGTTTTTCAAAGCGTTATAGCATCTAATACATAACTTTAATTAACGACGTCAGTATGACTTTGCCTTTCAGGCAATGAGGGTCGGTAGCACTAATACCTGATCCATTCGATTATCAGTTTCTGATCTTCTTCAGGCGCGGTGCCTTTCAGCCATGCGGGGAACCAGGTGTTGACCATCAGGTGCATCGGTTCATCTGAATAACCATCTTTCCATGTCTGTATCTGTTTGTCATCGATGTAAAAAGTGACCTGATCAGGGTAGTAATCAATTCGGTATCGATGAAAGGCCGCGGTAGGATCGAAACCCAAATCAGCTCTGTTCTCATGTTGGGTAGACCCTTTGGCGTAGGATGTGAATAACACTTTTGATTCAGGCTGGTTAAAGATTTCTATGTCTATTTCATGATGAAAGTCAGGTGCTTTGTAAAGGAAAAACCCAGTTATAGATGAAGGTGCGTCAGGAAGTTTCATGCTGATTTCATAGGAGCCATAATGTGTAAAATCGACCGTTTGAATTTCTCCGCCCTCTAAAGTTTCTGAAGGCATAGTGATTGTTAAATGATCATCTAAAACCGCAACGTGTTCGTTTTTTAGCTGTGTGCGTCCTAAAAGACCATTTCTACTGAACCATTTCGTATTATCTATCGTCTGGAAGTGTTCAACGGCGTTATAAAGTCGGAAGGCCTCTTCTATTTTCACCATAGCCAGTTGAGTGGAGGCATCGGTTATCGGATTACTGTTCCATAGAGCAAAAACAGCAGTGTAAGAGCCAGTTGTAATGCCCTTATTATCTAAATCAGCTAAAGAGGCTGAAAGGGATAATGACTGTGGTTGTGCAGCGTCAATCTTAACTTCAGTGAGTGGAAAATCAAGCACTTCACCCAAAGGATTTAAAACGCTAAAACCCAACCAGAGAGTCTTGTTAAGTGACGTATGAGTGGCTAAATCTAATGTCAGATCGAGAGGCATATCTTTAGTATAAACATCCGACTTAAATGTAATATTTGATATCGTGTATGGATCGGAATCGTAATTATCAGTTCTTTTTAACGAAATATTTTCAGGAAAAAATACTGGTTGGAGTATAACTATTATAACAATGAATAGACTGGTACTTGTGACTATAACAGCATTTTTTTTCGTTTTGTTACTGCTTTTAAATAGAGGGTTCATTTATCAACACGCCTTTGTATTAAGTTCACCATATTGTTGGTATTTAACTGACATCTTTATGATATAATATGCAATAACAATAGGGTTTATACAAGTTGTTAGCAACTGTACTTAAATTTATTACTACTGTTAAATTAGTTTAACATAATCAAGCAGTTTTGTATGAAAAGACTCGAATCACTTCGATCAAAACTTGAATAATAAAATTAATAATGAACTCAAAATACGAATGATAAAGGATGAACCGACTTGAAAAAGAAAATTATCTATATAGGCATACTAGCTGTGATTGGCTTGCTTTTTTTACCTTTTGTGCTATGGCAGGTCGATTCCGGTGAGGAACTTCAGGTTCTGATTATGGACAAAACAGTTCCAGACCAGACCTACCGTGAACATAAGGGCATCACTTGGGGGTTGAATCACTATAAATACTTGAAAGCAGATAACAGCGAATACGATTTGACCCAGGATTATGTCGGGTTTCATCCACAAGCTGAGAATAATTACGAGATAACTTCCATTACAAATGAGAATGAGAACTTGTATGATCTGATTTATATGGCCGATACATATGGCGTTTACGAAGATGAATTTTACGGTGAAAATCAAGAGGGAAATCGATCAGAGTTAATCTATGGCGGACTCACGATCGAAGATCTTACAGCAATCGAGAGCGAAATCTATATCAATCGAACTCCGCTTATTGCAGAATTCAACAGCTTTGCGAGTCCAACAGACCAAATAGTGAGAAATCGATTTACATCACTCCTGGGACTGAAATGGGAAGGCTGGATGGCCCGTTATTTCGATGAATTAGATCCCGCTCTGAACGATGAACTTCCGACTTGGATGATTGAAAACTATCAGCGGCAAACAGAAGAAGAGTGGAGCTTTACTGATGCGGGTCTCATCTTTGTAAGGGATGACGATTTCATTGTAGTCTTGGAAGAAGCCGAAGATTTTGGGGGTGAAGGTATCTTATTTGATTTTACCGAAACAGGTCAAGCTTTTTTTGATACAACCCTCTCATCTCGTTATGATTACTGGTTTGACATTGTCGAGCCTACTGAAGCAGAAGTGTTAGCTAACTATACACTGGGACTTACCCAAAAGGGGCAGGACCGTATGCGTGAATACGGTATCAGCGATACGATTCCTGCAGTCACACGAACGCTTCAATCCGGCACGCCACTTTATTATTTTACTGGTGATTATGCCGACTTAGAGACGACGCCATCCTTTTATCAGTATAAGGGTCTGGATTGGTTGTATCGAACGGTCAGTCAATTGCAGCGAAAAGGATCACAGTCATTTTATTATCGCGCCTATTTACCAATGATGAAAATGATCTTACAAGATACGTATACCAATAAGCAAACAGTGAACAGTGTTGAACGATCCAACATTGATATGTATAGGGATAAAGATGTCGCATACCATAGTCGCGTAAATGAAACGCATTTTGAAATTTATCGAGATGGATCATGGGAAGAGTTTGAGATACAAGGTGTGAATATGGGGATGGCCAAACCAGGGGCATGGCCTGGAGAGTCAGCGATAACGTTTGAGGAATATGCGCGGTGGATCGAACAAATAGACGAAATGGGTGCCAATGTGATTCGAGTCTACACTGTACACCCACCGGAATTTTATCAGGCACTGTGGCTCCATAATCAGCAGTCAAAATCGCCGATTTATGTCATGCACGGGGTCTGGATAGAGGAAGAGGCTCTGGAAGAAACGTTGAATGCGTATTTACCCGCCACTATCGATGCCTTTGAACGTGAAATTGAAGATGTTATCGATGTCGTGCATGGAAATGTGACGATAGAGCCGAAGATTGGTCATGCTTCAGGAAAATATGCATATGATATTTCTCAGTATGTACTAGGTTATATATTGGGCATCGAATGGTATCCACTTATGGTAGAAGAGACCAATAAGTTACACGAAAGTACCGATGAATTTGAAGGAGACCATTTTAGTACAAAAGGTGCAAATGCTTTTGAAAAATGGCTGGCAGCACGCATGGAGTTTATCACTGCTTATGAAGCGAACAACTATGAAACAATGCATCCGATCAGTTTTACTAACTGGCCAACCACAGATTTACTTGATCATCCGTCAGAACCATCCGCCGAAGAAGATATGGTCAGCGTTGATCCTAATAATATATACGAAAGTAATGAGTTAAAGACTGGTTATTTTGCCAGTTATCATGTGTATCCTTATTATCCGGACTTTTTTAACTATGAAGAAGATTACTTGAATTTCATTGATCATCGCGGTCAGAAGAACAGTTATGCCGGTTATTTAAAGGATTTAATTGATGCACATCGTATGCCGCTAATCGTAGCGGAATTTGGTGTCCCTTCATCCAGAGGTATGACTCATGTGAATCCTTTCGGTTGGAATCAAGGCTTTTTGTCAGAAGAAGAGCAGGGAGATATCGTTGTTCGTCTATTTGAAGACATTTATGAACAGGGTGCTGTTGGCGGAATTATGTTTACCTGGCAGGATGAGTGGTTCAAGAGAACGTGGAACACGATGGAACTTGATAATCCTGATCAGAGACCGTACTGGTCAAATATGCAGACCAATGAGCAGCGTTTTGGTTTGTTAAGCTTTGAAACCCACAAAAAACTACTGGATGGGGATAAAGAAAAGTGGCAGGAAGATGAGCTTCTTATGCAGAAAGAAGACGGCCTGCTGCGCGGTATTTCTGTTGACCATGATGAAGCCTACCTCTACTTGATGATCGATTATGATCCTAAAGAGTGGAACAGTGAAATGTCTTTAAATGTGTTGTTAAATACCATCGATGGCCAGGGTAACAAATCTGTTCCGTTTGTTGAAAATCAGACATTTGAGCAGGGGATCGATTTTGTTATTGAAATATCAGATGAAGAGCAAAGTAGAGTATGGGTCGATAGCTATTATGATCCTTTCTACTATCAGTATGGTTATGAACTTGAGTTTTTAGAGGATAATCAAATCATTGAAAATAACGACGGACAATTCAATCAAATTAATCTGGCGTTGTCCAAACCGATGGTCATTCCCTCAACAGGTTTAAAGGTACCATTTGATTATTACGAAACAGGATTATTAAAAGAAGGAATCGGAAGTCCGGAAAGTGACTCATATGATTCATTGGCGGATTACACAAACAATAAAGACTCAGGTATGGTAGAAATGCGAATCCCCTGGCTGCTATTGAATGTTAAAGATCCGAGTCACAAAGAAATACTTGGTGATTTGTGGTCAGAGGGATTAGCCGCTTCAACCAATTTTGAAACGATTGACATCAGCATCAGCGCAACTGAAAATAAACGTTTAATCGACCAGTTACCAAACGATAAGCTTGCCGATAAACAGATGCTGCCTTATAGCTTCGAAAAGTCGGAACAACCTGAATATAAAGAAAGACTGAAAGAATCATACACTATTATAAAAGACTATTTAAATAATTAAGCAGGAGTTGAGTCAATGAAGAATATTTTAGTAGTGGACGATGAGATGGTTTTAAGAATGCTTATCGGTTATAGTTTAGAAGATTTGAATTATACGATCGATGAAGCCGAAAGTGGTTTAGAGGCATTAGAAAAAATCAATGAGAAAAAGTATGATGTGATTATTCTGGATTATATGATGCCAGAATTGACTGGGATAGAACTCTTAGAAATAATTGATAAAGAAAAAATAAAGGAGGCGGTCATTATAATGTTGACCGCTAAGACACAGGAAAAAGATCAGCAGCAGGCAAAAGCTGTGGGGGTGGATATTTTTATGAAAAAACCTTTTAGCCCAATGGAACTTTATCACTTAGTGGAGGAACTGATGAATGATTGATAATAAGAATCGACCGGTCAAAATTAAACAAAAATTTTATAAAGTGGCTGCTTTATTATTATCTGTAATCGTCTTGATTACATCTGTGGGTATTTATACACTGATACGTGCACAGTCGTCTATAACTGAAGATTACGAAGAAAGCACGTTGAAATATAATGCAATCAATGACTTAGAGAAAAATCTGACGGGGGTATTATTTAGAGCCAGAGGGTATTATGCTTTTCAAGATCAACAGGAATTGGATCTACTCTACGTGAATTTGGATAAGTTTAAAGACAGTCTTGATTATTTTCAATCTCTAACTCTCTCTGATCAGGAAGAAGAATTGAATCAGATACTTTCGAATCTTTATGTCAACTATAGCGAAAATCTGCTTCCTTCGGCTATCAGCTTTGTAGAGGCGGATGATTACGCATCGCTAAGAACGTTATCAAGTGGAGGCGCAAATGATGACATCAACCGTTTTCTTGAATATACGCAAACCTTCAACGAAGAAACTCAAATTGAGAGAGAGAGCATATACAATGAAATATTATCACTCATTAATCAATTTACAGTTGGATTTATCGTATTAGGATTAGCCAGTTTCAGCTTGTTTGTTCTCGTGATCAGCGGATTGCTACGAGAAATCATACTTCCTTTAGAAATGTTGATATCAGCCACACAAAACATGAAAAAAGGTAAGAAGATAAAATTAAATTCAGATTATCAGTTGGAAGAGCTCCGTATTTTAGCTCAGTCATTTAGAGACATGTCAATTGAGGTTCAAGATAAAGAAGATGAACTGATGGCCCAAAATGAAGAATTAGTGTCTCAGCAGGATGAACTGGAGTTCAATCAAAATCAGTTGCAGGACTATATTACAGAAATTGAACACATTAATAAAGCGCTCAATGAGTCCGCCTTATTGTGCATTACAAATGACGAAGGAATCATTATAAACGTCAATCAGATGTTCTGTAAAATATCAAAATACAAAGAGAATGAGCTGATCGGCAATACAACACGTATTTTGAAAAGTGGTAATCAAAAAGGTGTTTTTTATGAAAAAATGTGGACTACGATCACTAAAGGAAAGATTTGGACAGGTAAAATGAAGAACGAAGCTAAAGATGGATCATATTATTGGGTCAACGCAACAATCGTTCCATTTCTGAATGACAACGGCAAAGCTTATCGCTATATCCTGATCGGGATCGATATTACTGAGAATAAACGAAACGAAGACGTCCTAAAAGAACTCTTAAGTGAAACGCAAAAAGCAAAGGAAAAAACTGAAAGGTATAGTAATTTAAATAAAGAATTGACAGCGACGGTAAACAGAGATGAATTTTTAAATCGGGTATTCAATTACTTTGTAACTGCTTTTAACTTTGACAAAGGGATATTGGCTAGTCCGAATCAAAAGCAATTTGCAATTAAAGGGCTGACTGAAAACCATGCAGAGCTGTTTTTATCAGATGTTTACTTGAAAGAGATAGTGGCACGTTTAAAAACGGAGAGCTATTACGTTGTAAAAAGAGAGGCGACTGAGACAGAAATAGGTGTTGCCGAAGACAGTGTAAATTGTTACGACTTATATGCATCCGTTAACGATGATTTGGGCGAAGTTTCGCTAGTTTTTGCAATAACTCGAATTGGAAACGCATTTACTGAAGAAGAAATTTCTGAAATCAATGTACTTATGGGACAATTAAGTATTGCCTTAAGTAGAATAGATATTTACGAAGATGTTCAAAGAGAACGAAGTTTAAATGAAAGTATTGTTCAAAACGTCACCGAGGGATTACAACTTGTATCCCTAAAAGGAGATTTGTTACAAGCGAATGATAAATTACTGAAATTAGTAAATATGGAGAGCTACAAAAAAAATAAAATTGTACCTAAAGATATTTGGATAAATGATTTTTCAGATAATTGCCAGGAAAAAAACGAAATCAGAGAATTCTATGAAAAAGCAATTGATCCAGAGTTTATAGATTTGAGTTCGATTCGATGCCAGTTAGCTGAGGATGATCCAAGATACATTCAAATATACACATCACCAGTATTTATTAGCGAAGTGAAAACGGGAACGATTTTTATGTATCGGGATATTACGAAAGAATATGAAGTCGATGAAATGAAATCTGAGCTTGTAAGTACGGTTAGTCATGAATTAAGAACGCCTCTCTCGAGTGTGCTCGGTTTTACTGAAATGTTATTGATGAGAGACTTAAAACCAGAAAAACAAAAGAAATACCTTGAAACGATTTTCAAAGAGGCGAAACGCTTAACTAACCTGATAAACAATTTTCTCGACGTGCAGCGAATTGAATCGGGAAAACAAGAGTATGAAATGAAAGAAGTCAATTTGAATGAAATAATCATGGAAGTTATAGATACATTTAAGCATGAGAAAAAGCATCCGATTTACTTGGAAGACTCTGCCTCAATCACCAGTACAATGGCCGATAAGGACCGTCTGATTCAACTGCTTACCAATTTAATTAGTAACGCGATGAAATTTTCACCAGCAGGCGGAAAAATAGCAATTAAAATTTGTAATGAGAACGAGAAAATTGTGGTAAATATCCTAGATATTGGTATAGGTATACCGGAAACGGAATTATCAGATATATTTACCAAGTTTAAACGTGTCGATAATAGTGCAAGCAAAAAAATTGGCGGCACAGGTTTGGGACTAGCGATAAGTAAAGGGATTGTTGAAGCGCATCAAGGAGAGATTTGGATCGATTCCAAAGAAAATATAGGAACAACAGTAAGCTTCTCTCTACCTGTTTTTAATATCAATGTTGATGGCGAACTGTTCGAAAAAGATGAGGAATTCAAATGTAAATCAAGGGGGGATGTCTTGCTGGTGGAAGATGACATTAGTTTGGCATTGATGTTGTCCGAGACATTAAAGTTAAATAATTTCAATGTTATTCACTATTTAAGTAGCCAGAATGTATTAGAAATAGCTAATGAAAGGGACCTGGTAGCAATTGTTGTGGATCTTGTATTAGAAGATGGCATGACAGGGTATGACTTGATTGAAGAATTACAAAGTGACGAAAAGACTAATCATTTACCAATTATCGTTTCTTCGGCAATCAATAAGACCACGATAGATTTTAAAGACTATAAAATCTATGAGTATTTAGTCAAGCCTTACTCTCCTAACGTACTTTCTGAAATCATGTTACAACTAGTTGCAGAACAAGCAGAGTGAAAGAAAAATAGAATTATTTTTCTATGGCCAAAGGAATAGTCGTTTACAGCAGCCAAGACAGTCTATAAAATAAATCTGGAGGAATAATTTGAATAAAGAGAAGCTTCAAAACATAATAAGAAGAAGTCAACGGCAATTTTTAGTTGAAAAAAATGAACAGATTACACATATTGCTCGAAATTTAATTGCTTTTTTGAACAAAGAAAACGAAGAAGATTACGATGCCCTTTATCAATTCTATCATCGCGTGAAAGGCACGTCAGGAACATTGGAGCTTCACGATATTTCGTTGGTAGCCGCAGATATTGAAGAACTTATGTTAAGTAAAAAAGGTTACTTGACGAGTGATCCTAAGTGTCATTCTGCATTAATCAAAGGAACAGGTAAATTACTAGAATTAATTGAGCAGCGTTTAAGTGATATTTTAATAGAAAACGAGTCCCCAGCTACCATAGATACAGATATAGATACAGGGGGGGACATTCTAATATCTGGTAAAATACTCATTATAGATGATGATGTTTCTATGCTCAGTTTTTTAGCAGCGTTACTTAAAAATCAGGGATTTGAAGTTTATGTAACGGATAATGGAAATGATGCCATAGAATATCTGAAAAATGAAAAGATCGATCTTGCAATTATAGATATCGTTATGCCGAAAAAATCAGGATTTGATCTTTATGAAGAGATTATGGAGTTGAAAAGTGATACACCTATAATATTTTTAACAGGGTTGAATAAAAAGGAAATAAGATACGAGGCACTCAGAAAGGGTGCAGAAATAATATACCAAAAACCTGTTAACCCGGACGAGCTTATAGCTCGAATAAATGGAATGATTAAAAAAAGAAAAATAAATGAAGATCAGAATCAAAGAGATGAATTAACTAAAGCGTTCACTAGAAAACACTTTTTGAAGAGATTCGAGAAAGAAAAAGAAAACTTCATCGAGAAAGATGAAGTTTTCTCCGTAGCCTTTCTTGATGTGGATTATTTTAAAAATATCAATGATTCACATGGACATCTTTTTGGAGATCATGTATTGATTAGTTTGGTAGAAGTAATAACTAGTAAGCTGGAAAAAGATAATGAAGTTTTCCGCTTTGGCGGGGATGAGTTCCTGATTTTATTTCCACAAACGACTGGCGAAGAAGCTAGATTAGTTATGGAGAATATCAGTTTGGATATCCTTTCAAAAGTATTCCATGCACCAGATGATAAAGGGGATATAGCGATTACGTTTAGTTCAGGGATAGCTGAATTCAATAATAGAGAACAAAGTAAGACATCCTTACTGGAAAAAGCGGACAAGGCACTATATATCGCAAAAGAAAAAGGGAAAAATCAAATTATCCTACAAGATGAAAGATTATCTGTCTCTAAAAATAAAATACTAGTTGTAGATGATGAGTTATTATTGACAAATATTATAAAAACCAGACTTGGTTACCTTGGCTATGATGTCGATTATGCAAAGGATGGACAAGAGGCGTTAGTTAAACTGGGTCAACATGCTTATGATCTTGTTTTATTAGACATTATGCTCCCAAAGGTAACTGGAATAGAAGTACTTAAAAGGATTAATGCGGTTAGTTTGAATGTGAACCCAAAAATCATCATGATTTCAGGTAAGCATAGTGAATCAGCAGTAATGGAGAGCTTAAGGTTAGGTGCGGATGATTATTTTGAAAAACCTTTCTCATTGGATGTTCTGGAACATAAAATTAAAAAAATACTAACGACTTAGAGGTAGGATATAAAATGTTGAGACAGTATATATGGGCATTATTAATTATTATGCTTGCCGTTAATGTAATGATGTTTATTTTTTTGTTGATCAAAAAGATAGCGATGAAGGTTGTAAGTAATAAAAAAGCAGGAATAAGAAAAACGTTTGAAGAGAATTTCCTGCGCTTTATAACAAAACAGGACAGTGAGTTATCGATTGAACCTAAATCTTACTTGGAAAAAAAAGTTTTACAGTCGCTTATTCTAGATTACAACTCTTTCATTTCAGGAACAAATCAGACCGTATTGTTGAAAAATATCGGGAAGAATTCGGTAATTGATAAAGTGGAACGGTATCTTAGCAGCAGTAATATTTGGAAAAAGAAGACTGGAACATTTTTAGCGGGTGAGTATGAATTAAGTGAACTGATGCCACTTTTACTAAAACAGCTGCAGACATCAGATAATGAGTTGTTTTTTGTTACGGCTAGAAGCCTGATTCAGATAAGTGATGCATTATATTTAAGAGAAATATTAGAACAAGCAGTTGAACAGACACGGATGAGCAAAAACAATGTTTTATCACTTATCGAACTTGTAGAAGGTGACATCAAAGAAATCCTTGAGGATGTTATGGAATCGGATGATACCTTTTTGCAGGTGGTTGCTTTAGAAGGAATTGGCAAAAGACGGTATCAGGAAAGCATTAAATGGATCGAGAGGATGATTTATCATCCTCAGAAAGAGCTGAGGATTGCTGCTTTAAAAGCGAGTTATATGCTTGGTAATATAGGCGATGACAACTATTTATCACACATTATGTCCTTAGAAAACGATATGGAATGGGAAGTAAGGTCTTTTTTGGCTAGATATCTCAGAAAAGTAAACCGCGATGATTCGATTAAGATCTTAACAAATTATATGAGTGATGAGAATTGGTATGTTCGCCACAACGCTGCCGAGTCACTGCTTGTTCACAAAAATGGAGGACATTTGGCTTTACTGACTTTGCTGGATTCTGATGATCCTTTTGCAAGAGATACAGCTAATGCCGTTTTACAGAGAGAAGCATTATACGAATGAAAGCCGGTTAAATTAATGACCGGTATACATAAATAATGTATAAGAGTAAAATACCGCTGTTTAGGAGGCCATAATGGATTTATTTGCAGATTTTTTAGTAGAGATTATTAAACATTTCAATAATTTTGTGTTGTACTATGTGATTTTTATAAATACTGTATATACGCTTCTATTTTTCGTATCGATCCGAGCCTTATATATCGATCGGCAAAAAAAGAAGTACTGGTCCTATGAAGACATGGTAGCATCCAGTTACACGCCGCCATTATCTATTGTTGTTCCCTGCTTTAATGAAGCAAAAACAATTGTCGATAACGTTAAAGCACTATTAAGTCTGGAATATAACGAATTTCAATTGGTCATAGTTAATGATGGATCCAAAGATACGACCTTGGAAAAGTTGATTCAGGAATTCAAACTGACAAAAATAGATATGCCATACAGAAAAAAAATTAACACCAAAGAAATTAAAGGTATTTACCTGTCTGCTATATTTGAAAATATTGTACTAGTGGATAAAGAGAATGGTGGAAAGGCGGATGCTCTGAACGCAGGGATAAATATTTCGGAATATCCAATCATCACAGCCATTGATGCAGATTCAATTATTGAAAGAGATTCATTAGCGAAGGTTATCAGACCGTTCGTCGAGGACCCTACGGTCGTTATATCTGGTGGGGTAGTAAGACCGGTAAATGATTGTGTTGTCGACAAAGGTTTTATCGAATCAGTAAATTTAAGTAAAAATAATTTGGTTCGTTTTCAAACAGTTGAATACCTGAGAGCCTTCTTGTTCGGTAGGTTAGGTTGGGGGAGTTTGAACGCATTATTAATCGTTTCAGGCGCATTTGGTGTCTTCCGGAAAAGTGTTGTTATTGAAGCTGGTGGGTATACAGAGGATACTATCGGAGAAGACATGGAATTGGTCGTCAAAATACACCGGAAAATGATTGAAAGTAAGACTCCTTATAAAATTGTATTTGTTCCGGATCCTGTTTGTTGGACACAAGTACCTGAAGAAAAGAAAATATTGAAAAGTCAGCGTAAACGCTGGCAAAAAGGATTAATGGACAGCCTGTTCAATCATAAGAAAATGTTGTTTAATCCAAAGTATGGCACTGTTGGGTTGCTGGCAATGCCGTATTATTTCTTTGTGGAAATGTTAGGCGCTGTGGTTGAGGTATTAGGCTATGTTTCGTTTATCGTCTCATTCTGGTTAGGTATAATCAGTCTGGAGTTCTTTCTGCTATTCCTTGCCGTGTCTGTTTTATATGGTATCTTTTTATCCAGCAGTGCCATTTTATTAGATGAATATAACTTTTCAAAATATGAAAGAATTCCCGAATACTTATTATTGATGATTTTCAGTGTGTTGGAGAATTTCGGATATCGCCAATTAAATGCATGGTGGAGATTTACCGCATTCTTTGAATATAAACGGCACAATAAAAGCTGGGGTGAAATGTCCCGGACAGAGTTCAGTCCTGATAAGAGCAAGTCGAATGAATTTAATAATTAAAAATAGTCAATGAAACCATTTCATTATTACATCAAACCTATTATTTTATGGATGTAATAAGAGATGATAGATATAACTCACATATAATAGGCATAGCAGGTAGGATCTCGACAGAGGCTTCTGCCTGCTATTTGCTTTTCAACTCGGGAAAGAGTACTTGAAACGTGGCCCCCTGTAAGAGGGAATCAGTATATCAAGAAATAAAAATAACCGGAAAGAGTAATGACCACTCTTTCCGGCTTTATGAATTTTTGAGCTGATAAATAATTATAAGTAGGTTATTTATTCTCCATCTTCTGTATCGGTGTCAGTATCAGCATCGTCGCTTTCACCGTCAGAATCTTCGCCACCATCTATATTAACGTCAATATCGACATCAGCATCATCCTATGTGTCTTGTGAATCGGCAGGTTCTTCAGTTTGATCTTCGTTATTCGTGTCTAATGATGTTCCTCCGTCACCAGAAAAGTAGAATACGGCAATCACACCGACAATAATGACAAGTGCAATTAAAAATAATGCAAATAGGCCCGTACGTCGTCTTTGTTCAGTTCCTCTTGGATTTTCATCTCTTCTAGGTTCTTCGTTCCGTTCTCCCAAATATAACACTCCTTTTTTGTTATACTAAAAAATAGCATGATGAGACATGAAAGTAAATTAATTTGTCTGTGGAGAAAAAGTGATGTAAATATTACTATAATAAAGTTTAACTCTTGTTCAGTTGTTTTTTAGTAACGTCACTTGGTTTTTTAAATGAGTTAGGCTGAAGATTTGACAACGAAGAGGAGTCTACGCTATAATTATCTCGAATTCGGAATAAAATTGCGCGTTAATTATTTTTCACAATACAGGAGGATTTGAACTTATGAAACAATTAAAAGGTATTCATCACGTCACAGCAATCACCAGCAGTGCAGAAAAGATTTATGACTTTTTCACGCACGTCTTAGGATTGCGTCTAGTCAAAAAGACGGTCAATCAGGATGACATTCAGACTTATCACTTGTTCTTTGCGGATGATAAAGGCAGTGCCGGAACAGATATGACATTCTTTGATTTTCCAGGGATTTCAAAAGGAGTCCACGGGAATGATGAAATCGCTCGGACAAGTTTCAGAGTACCCACAAATAATGCACTCGAATACTGGCTCAAACGTTTTGACCGTCTAAAAGTGAAACACGAAGGCATTCAGGAACAGTTCGGCAAGAAGGTCATACCGTTCGTGGATTTTGATGAGCAAGCCTATCAGCTGATCTCAGACGAAAACAATAGTGGTGTTGCATCAGGTACCCCTTGGCAGAACGGTCCTATTCCGCTTGGATTTGCCATCACTGGACTAGGACGTGTATTTTTACGTTATCAGGATTTGAATTACATCAAAGAAGTCCTTGAACAAGTCTATGAAATGAAACATATCGATACGGAAGATAATCTGTATCTCTTTGAAATGGGTGAGGGTGGTAACGGTGCAGAAGTTGTGGTCGAACACAATACAGAACTCCAAAGCCACCAACAGGGTTATGGAACAGTGCATCACGTGGCTTTTCGGGTGGATGATAAAGAAGACCTCGATAACTGGAAAAAAATATATCAGTCCGTTCAACTACCAAATTCAGGCTATGTGAACCGCTTCTACTTTGGCTCTTTATACGCACGCGTGACGGCCGGTATCCTTGTGGAATTAGCGACAGAAGGACCCGGATTTATGGAAGACGAACCTTACGAAACGTTAGGTGAAAAACTGTCTCTTCCGCCATTTTTGGAAAACCAGCGCGCTATCATCGAAAACGAAGTGCGTTACATCGACACGGTCAGAAGCACCAAAACATTTGAAAAAGAATATGAGTGAAATTAAAGATATTAACAGATTTAAGTAAAAAAAAAAACCCCCATTGTCCTCACACAGTAAACTGGATCCTATAAAGTAGACGCTTAATAAAGCACCCTACTTTTAGGACCCAGTTTTTTGTTGTTTAAAAATTGAAATACTCCCTCTGATATTGGTAAACTACAGATAACTATTGGGTTTGAAT
>NZ_LSRN01000043.1 GCF_001885615.1 Alkalibacterium sp. 20
AATCGCTTTTTTCAATGAAATATCTCTATTTAATAGTTGTGGAGAAAGAACCTTACGCACTTGTTCGATATCCATATTATATTGTTCAGCTAAATCAGAAGTTTCTTTTTCCATATCTTCTTCAGTAGCTTCAAGGTTTTCTTTTTCAACAATTGCTTCTAATACTAAGTTAGTGCGAACATTAAATTCTGCTTCACCTTCAAATTGTTTGTGCAAGTCAGCTTCAGTTGACCCAGTCATTTGATAGTACATTTCTGCTGAAATACCTTGTTGTTTCAAGTTGTTTAAGAACATTTCCATTTGACGATGCACTTCTTCATGTGCCATTTCTTTTGGAATTTCTTCGATGTTTGCATTTTCTACAGCTTTTCTGATTGCTTCATCATCACGAGAGTCGTTAGCTGCCGTTTCTTTATTCTCTTCTAATTCTTTACGCGCTTTTTCTTTTAATTCATCAAATGTTTCAACGTCTTCATCCAAGTCTTTAGCAAAATCATCATCTAATTTTGGTAATTCTTTAGCTTTGACTTCATGAACTTTAACTTTAAATGTTACTTTTTGACCAGCTAAGTCTTCAGAATGATAATCTTCTGGGAAAGTCAAGTCAACTTCTTTTTCATCGTCGACTTTAACACCGATCAATTTTTCTTCAAATCCAGGGATGAACGAATTTGAGCCTAGTTCCAGTGAGTGATTTTCGCCTTTGCCACCTTCAAATGCTTCGCCGTCTTTAAATCCTTCATAATCGATAACAACAGTATCGCCTTCTTCTGCAGCATCTTCTTTGATTGCTAATTCTGCTAAGCTTTGACGACGTTTTTCTAAACTTTCTGCAACTTCTTCTTCAGATACTTCTCGGTCTTGTTTTACAACATCTAAATCTTTATATTGACCTAATTCAACATCAGGTTTTAATGTTAATTCAGCAGTTAATTCCCAATCCTGGTCTTTACCGACTGATTTGATATCAACGTCTGGTTGAGCAACAGGTTCTATGTCAATTTCTTCAATAGCTTGTGAGTAAGCTGCTGGTAATAAATCGTTTAATGTATCTTCATACAAAGCTGATTCACCATACATTTGGTTGAAAATTCGACGAGGTACTCGTCCTTTACGGAATCCAGGCACATTTAATGTTTTTTGAACCTTTTTAAATGTTTTATCTAACCCTTTTGCCACTGTTTCTTGCTCGATAGTAAATTCTAAGCGACCAGTAGTTGGCCCAGTTTTCTCAAATTTTGTTTCCATTACTATTAACCTCCGACATTAATTGTATTTTAACGTTATAAAATGATTGCACTAGTTTCACTTATCTTCTAGCAACAATCAATTTATTACACTTATTATTTGAACATACTAATATATCATACAATAGTTAACTTGATTTGTAAACATTCGTTACTCAAATCTAAGCAATTCACTGTGTATTTTTTTTATCCACCTACTGATATTTTTTCTCTTTTTATCGTCTATTTTTTCCTCAGTTAAAAAATCTGGTTCGATAGCCTGAATCACACTATTCACCCACTCTTCAACGCCGTCTCTTTTTATGACTTTTTCTTCAAACGGATAAAGCATTAAAAATAGTGTGTCGATTTCATTCTTTACTATTTGATACAAAGAAGGATTTTGCATTAATTTATCATTCATGACGTTCATCAGTTCTTTCACCGTCGGATTATCTTCAATAGAAGTAGTATCTCCAGGATTTATTTCTTCTGTTTCTTCAAACCAGAGATAGTTATATTGTCTGTCTATTCCTCTTTCAGCCAGCAGTGAGAATAAAGTCGCCCTAACTAATGGATGAACATATGGATTAACAAAAACGTGTGGTGCAACTTTTTC
Source organism: Alkalibacterium sp. 20 (assembly GCF_001885615.1). Lineage (GTDB taxonomy): Bacteria > Bacillota > Bacilli > Lactobacillales > Carnobacteriaceae_A > Alkalibacterium. The sequence continues at coordinate 1,846 of NZ_LSRN01000043.1, forward strand.
CAATTTATCATTGGGTAATGTATAAATATCCTCAATTTTAGAAAATTGCTCCAAAGTATTTAATGATGCCAGGGAATAAAGTTCTTTAACTGTTTTTTCTTCAGCTTTTCTTTTATTCTCTTCTTGTTGTCTTTTTGATTGATCAAGTTTTTCTTCCAGCCTGCTCCAAGAGTCTTTGTGTTTTATAGCTGAACTAGAGAGTGAGTCTTTAATATATTTTTCAGCTTGAAGAATTTGATTATTCTCTATCAAGACTTCAACATATATGAGTAGTCTCTTTTCATCAGACTCGTAAAAATAGTTTTTTTCATTGGCCAGCTCGAGCGCTTCTTGATAATGACCCATCTGCAATAAGGATGAAACAAGAAGAATATTGAGACTTTCTGCATCTTTAATAGCATATGCTTTCTTCATTTGTATAACAGCTTTTTCTACATTTCCTTCTCTTAGACAACTCATCACTTGAGCCATGTACATATTGAAATTCTTTGGAAATTCGATTTGCTCTCCCATATCCCCTTCACCTCTTTAGTAGTTATCATACCAAATTTAAGGAGACATATACAAAAAAAGCAATAGGATAAACTCCCATTGCTTAAAATTCCCTGAATCTTTCGTATCTTTTTTCCAACAGAGTCTCTCTAGGTAGTGTGTTTAAACTATCCAGCTTATCGATGATATCTATTTTCATCTGTTTCATCAAATCTTCTTTATTGATCCACTGGTTTTCAATTTTTTCAGCAATTACCTTTTCAACGATGCCAAGTTCATTTAAATCGTAGGAGGTTAATTTCATCAAATCAGCAGCTTCTGCAGATCTCTTGGAATCTTTCCAGAGAATAGATGCGAATCCCTCAGGCGATAGAATAGAATAAATAGAATATTCCATCATCCAAACTTCGTCGGCCAATGCCAGTGCCAATGCTCCACCACTACCACCTTCACCTAAAATAATAGATAAAATAGGCACGTTCAAACGGCTCATTTCAAAAAGATTATTGGCTATTGCCTCTCCTTGTCCGCGTTCTTCAGCTTCTAAACCACAATAAGCACCCGAGGTATTGATAAAATTGATGATCGGACGATTGAATTTTTCAGCTTGTTTCATCAGTCGCAATGATTTTCGATAACCCTCAGGATGTGGAGAACCAAAATTCCGTCTCATATTTTCTTCGATGGATGATCCTTTTTGATTTCCGATAACCGTGACCGGTCTTCCGTTGATTTTACCAATGCCACCAATAATGGCTTCATCATCTTTATAGAGTCTATCTCCGTGTAATTCAATAAACCCCTCAACCAATTGCGTTGTAATATCTTTCATGCTTAATCGGTCTAATTTACGTGCTTGATTAACAATTTCCATCGCATTACTCATAAAGATTCACCTTCTTTTTCTACTCTATCAGCTTGATAAGAATGCATGTCTATGAGTTGCGAAATGATGGACCGCAGTTTTTCTCTCTCAACAATTTGATCGATAAATCCGTTATTCAGTACCGTCTCAGCGAGCTGAAAGTCATCCGGTAATGATGCTTTTATCGTTTGTTCTATCACTCTTTTGCCGGCAAATCCTACGAGCGCACCTGGTTCGGCTAGAATGATATCACCCTGCATAGCAAAACTGGCCGTCACTCCACCTGTAGTTGGATCCGTCAGTACGGTAAGATAAAACAACCCTTGATCAGAAAAACGTTTTATTGCTGCACTGGTTTTTGCCATCTGCATTAAAGAGAAAATCCCTTCCTGCATACGTGCCCCACCTGAAGCTGTAAAAAGAACAACGGGCAAATTTTTATCCAATGCTTTTTCAAACAAGCGTGTAATCTTTTCCCCTACCGCTTGGCCCATACTTCCCATTATAAAGTGAGAATCCATAATGCCAATAGCGGCTTGGTTACCTTGAATATAGGCTTCGCCAGTTAACACAGCTTCTCTTAGTCCTGTTTTTATTTGAATTCGAGAAATTTTTTGTTCGTAATCCGGAAAATCAAGCGGATTATGTGTTGTTACGTCTGCATCCCATTCTATAAATGTTTTAGGGTCTACAGTAATCGACAACCGCTCTTGCGCACTGATTCGAAAAGTATAATGACAATTAGGACATCGGCGTGCTTTACCTAAAGATTTAACATAAATGGGTTTCTGACAACTAGGACACTTTTCAAACATGCCATCTGGTACTTGCGGACCGCTCTCTCCCACAGTTTTTTGCAGGGTAATATAAGGTCTTTTTTTAAACAACCTCATCATTAGCCTCCTTATCTTTCAACCACTTAGGTATGATCACTTGTGACAGTGTATCGATTGTATACTCTCCTGTTTTAAAGTTAGCGTCCCTGAGCAAGTCGATATGAAAATCTAAATTGGTTTGAATCCCTTCAATCACCATTTCATTTAAGGCACGATCCATTTTGCTAATGGCTTCTTCTCTGCTGTTTCCATGGGTGATGACTTTAGCGACCATCGCATCGTAATAAGGTGGGATCGTTGCTCCGGCAAACATGGCTGTATCCACGCGCAAGCCCAGCCCTCCTGAAGGAACATTCAAGAAGTCTATATTCCCGGGAGAGGGGGCAAAATTAAACAAGGGATTTTCCGCATTGATACGACATTCAATAGCATGTCCAGTCAGAATCACGTCATCTTGAGTGATTGAAAGACGCTCGCCAAAAGCAATCTTGATTTGTTCTTTAACGATGTCTATTGATGTAATCATCTCAGTTATTGGATGTTCGACTTGGATACGGGTATTCATTTCCATGAAATAAAATCTTTCATCTGCATCCACTAAAAATTCAATGGTTCCAGCATTCTCATATCCTACCATTTTAGCGGCTTCTACCGCACTTTCACAAATGCGTTTTCTTGTTTTTTCAGACAACGTTGGACTTGGCGCTTCCTCAAGAATCTTCTGGTGATTTCTCTGAAGAGAACAATCACGTTCTCCCAAATGAATCACATTACCATAATGGTCAGCTAAAATTTGTACTTCGATGTGTTTAGCAGGTGTAATGATTCGTTCTACATACATTCTATCGTCACCAAAAGCAGCTTTAGATTCGGATTGAGCCTGCAGGAACTTCGCTTCCAGCTCCTCTGCATTGAAAACCATCCGCATACCTTTACCGCCACCACCTGCTACCGCTTTAATAATTACAGGCATACCGATTTCGTCGACCATTGCTTCAACCTCTGAAAATGCAGTGATCGAATGATCACTTCCCGGGACAACTGGCACATTAGCTTTTTTCATCATCGTGCGCGCATTTGATTTATTACCCATCTGATCAATAATATCTTTATTAGGACCGATAAACGAAACATTTACTTCTTCACACATCGCTGCGAAGGTGCTGTTTTCTGATAGAAAACCAAATCCCGGATGAATAGCCTCTGCACCGGTTAATACCGCTGCACTCAGAATGTTCTGTATATTCAAGTATGATTCATTCGCTTTAGAAGGCCCTATGCACACCGCTTCATCTGCCAGCTGCATATGAAGAGCATCCTTATCTGCAGTTGAGTATACAGCCACTGTTTTGATATTTAATTCCTGACACGCTCTGATGATCCGTACCGCAATTTCTCCTCGATTGGCTATAAGTATTTTTTGAAACATGCACATACCTTCCTTATACATTATTAAACGTTAAAGAGCTTACTTTCCAATGATAAATGTTAATTCTGCTTCACACACTTTTTTTCCATCGACGTAAGCAACGGCTTTTCCAATGCCGGCATAATCTTTAAGCTTAACAATATCTACTTTTAATACAAGGACGTCTCCTGGAACCACTTTTTTTCTAAACTTAACCTTGTTTATACCACCCAAGTAAGCCGTTTGTGATTTGAATCTGTCGAGTGTCAATAATGGGATAGATCCAGCTTGTGCCAGGCTTTCTACGATTAAAACTCCGGGCATTACAGGTTCTCCAGGAAAGTGACCTTGGAAAAATTCTTCGTTGATTGTTACATTTTTAATGGCCGTCACGTGTTCACCAGGAATCATTTCTGTTACTTTATCAATGTAATAAATGGGATAGCGATTCGGTATTAATTCCTGAATTTCTGCAATATTCATAGTCGTCATAGTAATCTCCTTTTAATTCACATTTATTTTTATTAAGGCCTGATCATATTCGATCGCCTGTCCATCTTCAATAAGTATTTCTTCAATTACACCGGAGACATCACTCTTGATTTCATTCATTACTTTCATCGCTTCAATAATGAGGATAGTTTGCCCGGCATCCACCGAATCTCCGACCTTAACAAAGTCTGGCGAATCTGGGGAGGAAGAACGATAACTCGTTCCTACGATCGGTGATTTTATATTGTGAAGTGTCTCATCAGCTGCATTGTCTTCTTCGGTGTTATTCAAAGTATTTTCATTTTTCTCTTTACTCTGCTTTTTAACTTCAGTATTATTTAATGTTTCATGTAGGGCATCATTCTGATTTTCTGTTGGTTTATCCTGAGTGATATTTACATGATCAGATTCGCGTTTACTTAATTTCAAAGAAACTGAATCATTTTCCATTTCAAAATACTTCAAACCGGACTGATCGATCAAATGAATCAGTTCTTTTATTTCGTTGTTATTCATTTAGTTTCACTCCATTTTTTGAAACACGTCACAGCATTATGTCCTCCGAAACCAAGCGAATTATTTAAAGCATAAATATTTTCTTGCTCGCGAGCTTCATTCAAAATATAATCCAAATCACATTTTTCATCTAATTCTTTTGTGTTGATTGTCGGTGGCATAATATTCTCTTCAAGAGATTTCACGGTTGCAATGGCTTCAATGGCTCCTGCACCACCAAGTAAATGACCGGTCATACTTTTTGTACTTGATACTGCGACGGTTTTAGAACTTTCTTCACCAAGCGCCATTTTGATAGCGTTCGTTTCGGCAGAATCATTAGCCGGTGTAGACGTGCCGTGTGCGTTGATATAACCTATATCTTTCGGTTCGATACCCGCTTCTTTCATTGCTAACTTCATCGCTTTCGCAGCGCCTTCGCCATCGGGTGTCGGAGCGGTCATATGGAAACTGTCACCGGTCGCTCCGTATCCTACTATTTCAGCATAGATGTGAGCCCCACGTTCCAAGGCAGAGGTTAAACTTTCAAGAATCAATATACCTGCGCCTTCTCCCATCACAAAACCGTGACGATTTTTATCGAAAGGAAGAGAAGCTGCATCCGGATCATCACTTGTTGACAAGGCATTAAGTGCAGCAAAACCAGACATACCGATTTCGTTCAAACTAGCTTCTGCCCCTCCTGCTAACATATAATCCGCATAACCGTGTTTGATTTGTCTAAACGCTTCGCCTATTGAATTATTACCAGAGGCACACGCCGTAACAATAGATAAGTTAGGTCCTTTGGCTCCTGTTGCAATCGAAATGTTTCCAGCTACCATATTTCCTATTGCTTTTGGCACGAAAAGTGGTTCCACTCTGTCTAACCCTTTTTCGTGCATTTTGATAATTTGAGTCTGCATCGTCTGTAAACCGCCGATACCGGAACCTACGATAACGCCTAAACGGTCAGCGTCAAAGGCAAACTCATCCAATCCGCTGTCTTTCATTGCTTCTAGAGCTGCAGCCACACCATACTGTGAGAAAGGATCCATTCTTTTAGCTAATTTCCTATCCATTAAGTCTCTAGCCTGAAAATCTTTCACTTCACCAGCAACACTTACATTGATTGCTTCACCATCAAATTTAGTCAATGGCACGATGCCATTCTTACCTGTTTTTAATCCTGTCCAAAACTCTTCAACCGAGTTCCCTAGAGGCGTAATAGCCCCTAACCCAGTAACGACAACTTTTTCCATTCATATCCTCCTAGAATTAACCGTTCATGACCATTCCACCATCAACATGTAAAACTTGACCGGTTATATATTTTTGGTCACTCAAAAAATTCACTAATTCAGCGACTTCTTCTGCTTTTCCTAATCGTTTGAGTGGTATAGATTGTAACGCTTGTTCTTTGACATCTTCAGTTAGATTGTTTGTCATATCTGATTCAATAAATCCAGGTGCAATAGCATTTGCCACAATCCCTCGTGGTGCTAGTTCTTTTGCAATTGATTTTGTAAAACCTATGACTCCAGCTTTACTCGCCGCATAATTAGCTTGTCCGACATTTCCTACTGTACCGACAACACTCGAAATGTTAATGATATGACCGGAACGCTGCTTGAGCATCACTTTTGCTACTTCTTTAGTTGTAAAGAAGGTCCCTTTCAAGTTAACGGTCAAAGTCGAATCGAAATCGTCTTCGGTCATTCGTATGAGTAGATTGTCTTTTGTTAATCCGGCGTTATTGATAAGTACATCTATTTTTTTAAACATTTTTTTAGTTTCTTTTATTAACTGTTTTGCAAATGCTTCATCGCTTATGTCACCAATGATAGGATACACTTCTCCACCTAAACTGTTGAAATAATCCATTAAATCAGATGACATTTCACTGCGACCATTGACTACGACTGTATGTCCCTGCTTTAAAAAAGAGGAAGCAATAGCTTTACCTATTCCTCTTGAACTTCCGGTGACAATAACAACTTTTTTACTGTCCATACTCGACTCCTTTAGGAATGCATAATTTTCGCTATAGTTTCTAATTGTTTAACATTTTCAACATTCTTGACCGTGACATTTCTATCTATATTTTTGACGAAAGAACGCAAGGTTTTGCCCGGTCCCACTTCAATAAATGTCGATACCCCATCAGAAATCATCTGTCTTATCATTTGTTCAAATTTGACTGGTGAAGAAATTTGACTCGTTAACAGTGATTTTATTGCTTCGGTATCCGGATAACTATTGGCAGTTACATTGGAATAAACAGGATACTCAAATGACTCAAATGATACTTCAGCAAGAGATTCAGCGAATGCCTGACCTGCCGGTTCAAGTAATTTAGTATGAAAAGGACCACTAACATTTAATTTAATGGCTTTCTTAGCTCCCTTATTTGACGCTTGAATCATCGCCATTTCAACACCGTCTGTTTTACCTGAAATAACCAACTGACCGGGAGTATTGTAATTTGCTATAGCAACATAACTCTCTTTTGATACTTCTTCGCATATCGAGGTTAAAGCTAGTGCGTCAAGTCCCAGGATCGCTGCCATAGCACCTTCACCATCGGGTACGGCTTTCTCCATTAAAGAACCACGCTGATGAACGAGAGGAACAGCGTCTTCGAACCTTAAAGAACCTGAAGATAATAAAGCTGTATATTCCCCCAGACTCAATCCGGCGACTGCATCGGGAGTCAAACCGATCGTTTTTTTCACAACTTGTTCTATGGCATAACTAACAGTCAGTATCGCGGGTTGCGTATAGGCCGTCTCGTTTAATCTTGGATCATCTTCAAAACAAATTTCAGCTAAGTCCACACCAAGTTGTTTGCTTGCTTTATAGAAAATTTGTTTGACTTCATCAAACTCATCGTAGAAGTCTTGACCCATAGCGTTATATTGTGCCCCTTGACCACTGAATAAAAAAGCTGTTTTCAAGCTATCTCTCCTATTCTTTAATGCATTTCAAAATAATTAGTCAAAGAAAAATGGTTTGAATATCAAAGTATATAATTAAAAAAGTTTCGGATGTTTAACTAACTCATCGTATTCTCCCATAAGTTCCTGGATGATATCATGGCAACTTTGTTCTTTTGTTACTAATCCGGCAATTTGACCAGACATGAAGGAACCGCTATCTTTGTCTCCCTCTACTACTGCTTTTCTCAAAGAACCTTTAGCTAGTGCCTCTAAGCGTGTAAAATCAGGATTTTCATCACTCGAAATTTCTTTTTCTACTTTTAGGTATTCCTTAGTCAGTTTGTTTCTGAGTACTCTGACCGGATGTCCGGTAACCATTCCCGTAACAACGGTATCAATATCACGTGCTTTAATAATGCGTTGTTTAAAGGTCTCGTGAGCAATACTTTCATGCGCCACTACAAATCGTGTGCCTAACTGTACTGCTGCTGCTCCAAGCATAAATGCTGCAGCCATTCCGCGTCCGTCACCAATACCGCCAGCTGCAATTACTGGAATACTTACAGCATCGACCACTTGTGGGACCAACGTCATCGTTGTTAATTTCCCGATATGACCGCCAGCTTCCATTCCTTCACAAATGATGGCATCTGCCCCTTCGTTTTCCATGCGTCGTGCTAATGCCACAGACGCAACGACAGGTATGACAGTAATCCCAGCTTCTTTAAATCTTTTCATGTATTTCCCTGGGGTGCCTGCTCCAGTTGTGATGACTTTAATATTTTCTTCGCAAACCACATCAACGACATCATCCACGTATGGAGATAAGAGCAATACATTTACACCAAAGGGTTTGTCCGTTAATTTTTTGGTCTCTTTAATTGATTTCCTTACCACTTCTGCAGGCTCATGACCGGAACCCAGCATACCTAAACCACCAGCATTTGAAACTGCTGCTGCAAGACTCGGTGAAGCTACCCAAGACATGGCTCCTTGTATAATTGGATAATCAATACCTATTTTTTCTATTAATGATTGTTTCATCTAGGAGCTCCTTCTTACTTATTTTGATTCTACTTGTTTTTCAACATAATCGACGAGATCTTTAACGGTATTTAAACCTTCTTCAGATTCAATTTTAATATCAAATTCGTCTTCGATATCGTTGATGATTTGGAATAAATCTAAACTATCTGCTTCTAATTCATCTCTGAAGTTAGTGTTTAATTGTACTTCGTTTTCTTCTTTGTCTAATTGATCCACGATAATGTCCTGTACTTGTTTGAATGTTGTCATTTTAATTTCCTCCATATAAGTTGTTTTTTTATTTTTATTACATTTTTATTAGTAACGTTCCCCAGGTTAATCCCCCGCCGAACGCGCTTAATACTATTTTTTGTCCACTGCCCAGTCTAATCGTATTATTTTCAACCAATTCGTCTAATAATATCGGCAAACTAGCAGCAGAGGTATTTCCGTAATCTTGAATATTTATTGGAAATTTAGACAGCGGACTGCCCAATTTCTTGGAAACTATTTCTATTATTCTTGCATTTGCTTGATGCAAAAGCACATAATCAACATTTTCAAGCTCGGTATGGCTATTTTCCAATACCAGATTGATACTTTTGGGTATGGTCTTGGTAACAAAATTAAAAATAGCCCGACCATCCATTGTTAGATAGCCGCTTTTTTCTTGTGAAACACAGAGTGGGTTCTTAACCTCTTGTTCCCCAGAAACTAATGCATCACCTTTTTCGCCGTCTGTATGTAGATCCTCAGCAATAAATGCTTCCGCAGACTCTTCTTTTTGTAACAGCACTGCTCCAGCTCCATCACCAAATAGTACTGATGTTTTTCTATCATTCCAATCCAGTGTCTTTGACATAACTTCTCCGCCTATAACTAGGGCATAAGGAAATGTCATATGTCGAAGCATTTTTTCTGCCACTGACAAACCATAGATAAAGCCTGAGCACGCTGCACTCAGATCAAAAGCAACAGCATTGTTAGCTTTCAGAGCTGCTTGAACTTTACTTGCAACAGAAGGCGATTGACTATCAGGTGTCATGGTTGCAACGATAATTAAGCCTATTTGACTAGAGTCGATCTCGCTTTTATCAAGAGCTTTTTTACTCGCTTCTATACATAAGTCGCTTGTATCCTGACCTGTCGATAGGTGTCTTTTTTTTATACCAGTTCTTTTATTGATCCATTCATCAGATGTATCCATCCACTGAGCAAGTGTTTCATTGTACACACTATTCTCAGGAACGTATCTGCCTGTTGAACGAATTGTTACTCCAAAGGTTTTCATTAGTCTGGCAACTGCTCCTTTGTTCGCTTCAAGAATCCATGAAGATTTTTTAAACCATGCATGAGTACTTCTGATTCTTTATCATCCATCTCATTAATTGTTTCATTCACCATATCACGATGGAATTTATCGTGAAGTCGGTAAAGTAATCGCCCTTTTTTTGTCAGAGCTAAGGTTACTACCCGACGGTCGATCTCGCTTCTCACACGGTTGACATAGCCTTTTCTCACCAAATTATTTACAGAAACGGTTAAGGTCCCTACGGTAATCCCCAGTTTCCTCGCTACTTCACTTGTCGTGTGTTCCACGTACATACCTATGGCATCTATCGTATGCATCTCTTTAATTGAAACATCTTTAAATTGGCTTGTTTGTAAAGTTCGCTCTTCAATCATCAATACATCATTGAAAATCGAAACCAAATAACTGTTGACTTCATTTATTCGTTGGGCCACATCAACTCCTCCTAATCCATCATTTCAAATATTGTTTGAACATCAAACTATTTGACTTTCAAACAATAACTTAGATTACTAATTCTGTCAAGAAAAAAATGCAAAAAAAAGATAAGCCATCAATTTGACGGCTTATCTAAATACTACTATTCTTCTTTTAAATCTTCAGTTTCTTCAATGATTTGATTCTTAAATCCTTCAATATCTTTAAAGTTAACAACCGTTTTTTCTTCAACCAGATCATGCATTCTTTCGGCTGAATTCGTCCAATTTATTTTAACTATTGCACTATTAGTAAGGAGCTTTTCGATAATACCTTCCATCGCTTCATCTCTGAAAGAAAAAACAATTTCATCTCCTACATCCGGTCTTAAATCTTCTTTTATGGTCTCTATTATTTCAACGGCTTCTTTGTAAGGTAAATTCAGTAGATTAGCAATACGGGAATTGCTGGCGCCTTTTCGAAGCTCTGTTTCCACTAGTTCTTGAACTTCAGCGGTTATTACAACTTTTGCCACTTTCATCCCTCAATTCTTTCATAAAGTTTTTAAGCTCCTTTAATCATTATACCATAAAAAAAAGTGTTTATCGACTAAACACTTTAAGCACATTATTTAACTTAGCTAACTCTCTGTATAGGAACGATTTTACTCCAACAATCCAGCCGCTTTATAACCCACTTTTTTCAAAGTTGACTGAAGCGCTAAAATTTCTTTTTTTGAACAGGCTTCAAAGAGTTCTGCAATTTTTTCAGCATGTCTTGGAAAAATTTCTTTCATCAGTTTTTCTCCTACATCGGATAATTCACAAAATGTCACACGTCTGTCATTTTCATCTGCGATGCGGTTGACAAATCCTTTCTCTTCTAAGCGATCAACCACGTAAGTGATGCTGCTTGAAGCAAGCAAAACTTGTTGCCCAATTTTTTGAATAGGCTGTTTACCTTTACTATATAACAGTTCTAAAACGGTAAATTCTGTCGCATTCAATCCGTAAGAAGACATATCTTTTTTCACGACTTTTTCAACACTTGAAGACGCTTTTAACAGGATGGTTAATGCTTTCAACTCATCTCGATTGTTATTCATTTATACTCACCTTTACTATTTACTATATTTTTTATTTTTATGTATCGTAACCTATAGAGTGCCATTTTTATATTTTAACACAAATAAAAAGTGAGGAAAATATCAGATTTAATTTTCCTCACTTTTATGTAAATATTTAAATAGTTTAACGTAATAAAATAGGGCAAGTAATTGATAGGCGCTGGCGAGTATGACTAAGAAAAAGACCGTCACATTGGACAGATTCGGGAAAAAGACCGCTATAAACATAGTAAGGTAGAAAACAAGCGTTGCAATCTTCCCGTACCATTTTGAGCCATCTAAAGTTATTTTTTTTCGGTATAATCGTATATTTTCAACAAACATGTACCCTTCTTTGATAATAAAGAGGAGTAATAGAAAGCTAAATACTGGCCACCTCAACATAAGTACACTAACTACAGCTATCTGAGTCAGTTTGTCTGCTACCGGATCAAGTAATTGACCTATTTTAGTCCCTTGATCAAACCGTCTGGCTATGAACCCATCTGCAGCATCTGTTATTCCGGATAAAACGAGGATGCCCGTTGCAAGCCTAAAATCCTCTTTCGTTACAGCTGTGACGTAAAAGTATACGAAAACAGGAATGAGGATAAGCCTGAAGTAAGATAGAATATTTGGTATCGTAAACCAGTCTCTCTTATCCATATCATCATTCCTTTCACATAATAATTCAAGGTAAAAAATCTGCGTAAATATATTAATGGCGTAATACGATCTGAAAAACACTCACTCTTCATGATTTCATACTTAATTATTAGTAGTTACTGATGTACTAAAAGAGAATCCTTGTATAAACTGATTCTTTTATTTATTTCTTATTTTATTAGTATATCATAACTCTTCGAAGTCACACTACAAGATACACACAAAACATTATTCATATAATCAGGTTTTTATAATTGAATTTCCAAAAAAGTCGTTCAACTTCAAATCTGAGCTTTTAATATTGTGATTCATAACATTTACCTAACTACTTCATATATTTATCTATTATTTCTAGTTTGCCTTATTGTTCTATTCCTGACTGCTATTAATCAATTTATGTCCGTGCTTCTTAACTACAGGATATAATATTTTAGTCACTTCAGCGATTCGAAGTGACTCATTACTTTTTTTACGCTCATTTTTTAATATTTTCAACTCATTTAATTGTTTTTCCGTCACCATGTCCTCGCCTCCGTTCTGTTAATAAATCTAACATTATTATATTATACAGTATAAATGAAAGCGTTTCGATTGTTAATGAATAAAATCTGTTTTTATATACTTTATCGTCTACTAATTTCTTTGTTTTTCACTTGAAGATATACTGGCACTCTTTTATGGAGGCATTGATAGAAACATATACCGAAATCAGTAAAAAAGTAATCAAAAACACAAAAAACCTATAATCACATGGATTATAGGTTCATATACCGAGAGTGAGGGATTCGAACCCTCGCACAGCCATAAGCCGCCTAACGGATTTCGAGTCCGTCCCCTTCAGCCGGGCTTGGGTAACTCTCGTAGTTACATTTACTAGTATATCTAATTTATTGATTAATATCAATCCAAAATAAAAGAGACAGGTGAGTAAATTATATGCACTACTCACCTGTCTCTATCAAATTATTTGTTTTGAGGGTTCGGATTGTCAGGGTTAAAATTGTCTTCATGATTTGTTGCATCACTTTCCGGGCCTTTTAAATCTACACCAAACCTAGGAGCATACATGTTATTAGGCTTAGAATCATCATCCTGTTTATTAGTTGTAGGCTTTAACGCTTCTAAGAAAGGCACTTTATCGTCTTCCATTAGAACGTAACCACCTCTGTAAATCATTCCATCATAAAGACGTTGATTATTTCCTTCCAATCGATGATCTCTCATTGTTGATTGATTATCATCGTTTTGTTCGTCTGCATTTACTGTATCGATCTTTACTGAAACCATTGATTCTATATCTGATTGTCGCTCTTCTGCACAGACGATTACTAATTCCTCTAGCTTGTATACACCACTCTGTAGCAATTTTTCCATTTCTACAGCCATTTCAATAACATCTTGATGAGCAACGATAAACTTCAAAAGTAAATCCTCCTATATTCTTCTTCTGATATATATTTCCTTTAGCGTATTCTAAATCTAGAATATCTAAAGCCGATTTTTTATTCGTGTGGTAGCCATTATTACCTTCTGAGACTTTTCTAAATAGTAAATACAAGAAAATGATGATGAGTATGATCTAAAATAATCCTCCGAACATCATGGAAATGAATGCTCCTCCAAATAAGCCATACATATTATGATACATCGTATAATCCTCCTTAAATCTTTTACACTGCTTATCATAATCAATGAATATGTAGATTTTATGGAGCGAGGACGTCTGTTAACTTTAACTGGGGAAAGTCAGACAATATTATAAAGCCTTAGCATTCAAAGCTTACATTCCAATCTTCTAAATATAATGAGACACTTTAGTGATAGTATCACTAAAGTGTCTCATCTCACCAATATAAACGCTTATGCTTTTTTAAGTTGTGTCTGTATAATTGTGTAAAATAAAAAAGGTCATATCAACCTTGGTACAATGTAGTTACCAACACACATTGAGAAAGGAAAAGTGATATGAATAGTAAATTAAAGTCTTTAGCAGTCTTGGTTATGAATGCGTATATGGAAACAGATAGAGATGAATATATCAATGCTCAGAAGTATGAACGAAGTTTAAGCCATGAAGTTTATCGCAATGGGTACTATTCTCGTCACTACATTGTATCGGTGGGCAGTTTATAGTTAAACGTCACTCGGACTCGTTCTGGGGAATTTTCGACGAAATCATTTGAACGGTATCAACGAATGGAACAAGTGCTTGTTTTAAGTATGATAGAAGCTGTGATTAATGGTGTTTCTACCCGGAAAGTGACTAAGATTGTCGAAAAATTGTGTGGTGAAAAAATATCAAAATCATTTGTGTCCTCAATTTTGAAACGGATAGATCCTGAAATTGAAGCCTTTGAGGCTTTTGTAGAAATCAACCCGAAATATGAAAAAGGATTAGAAAAACTGGATAATGGATTTATGGATAGCATTCAATATCTAAATGAACCTGAGGCTTACCACGTGTCTTTATGAACAACGAATACTCTCGAATGATTAAACCGTAAGGTTAGACGCTGCGAAAAAGTGGTATCGATATTTCCAAATGTCGCTTCAGCCGTGAGTCTAATAGGAGCAGCTCTGCTTGATATTCATGAAAAATGGTTAGATAGTCATGCCCTTTTTTAAGAGAACAGAATAGTGCGATTGATGAAATGAACAAATAATTAAAAAGAAAGGCCTCGCTAAAGTAGAAATCGGGTTTTGATTCCTACTTTAGCGAGTCCTATAGCAGGCTCTGCCTGCCAGCACGTTCAATTGAATAAGAAAGTAATTACTGTACAATTTTACACACAATAATGGACTTGACCCTTTTTTAACCCAAAGAGACATCCAAGAACATCATGACTGCAAAACCAAGCATGGCTCCAATCGTTCCGATATCGTTCCATCGTTCAACTTTCGCTTCTGGTATGAGTTCTTCGACGACAACATAAATCATCGCACCGGCAGCAAAAGACAGGGCATATGGCAATAAAGGCTGCATCATTAAGACTAAAGCCGCTCCTATAACCCCAGCAATCGGTTCAACAAGGCCTGAAGCCTGTCCATATGAGAAAGCTTTTAGTCGGCTCATTCCATTTTTTCTTAAAGGCACAGAAACTGCAGCCCCCTCCGGAAAGTTTTGCAGACCGATACCGATAGCTAAGGCAATCGCACTTGTTACTGTAGCCGTAGGATAACCAGCAGCTGCTGCTCCGAATGCCACTCCAACAGCTAACCCTTCAGGTATATTATGCAACGTAATAGCTAATACCAGTAAGACGCTTCGTTGCCAGTCAGTTTTAATTCCTTCACTTACTTCAGTTCCCGGATGTACGTGAGGAAGTACTTTATCTGTGATGAGAAGAAACAAACCACCAAATAAAAATCCGACGACTGCAGGAAACCATGCGGGTGTATTTGTCAGTTCTGTCATCTCGATGGCAGGCGCAAGCAATGACCAGAAACTTGCAGCGATCATAACCCCTGCCGCAAAGCCTAACATGCCAGTCAGTACATTTTTGTTGATTTCCTTAAAGAAGAATACAACAGCTGCACCTAATGCTGTGACGCCCCAAGTAAATAACGTGGCTAAAAAAGCCTGCATTACGGGGTGTTGCTCAATAAACCATTCCATTTCTCATTCTCCTCCTATTATATTTTTCTTTGTAATTATAGCTGAAAACGACTATAAACGAAATGATTCACAAGATGTATTTCTATTACTTATCAAACTTACGAATTTGTAGAATGTCAATAAATCACAAATCTATTCTATTATTAAATTTCTTTATTGACATCTAGTCTAAACATCTATATAATAAAATATGTTGGTTAAATAGTTCCGGTAGCTCAGTTGGATAGAGCATTCGCCTTCTAAGCGAACGGTCAGGGGTTCGAATCCCTTCCGGAACGTAATTAATACGGTTAATAAAAAAGAAGAAGCTCCTGTCTATTTTTAGACGGGAGCTTCTTCTTTTTATAACAATTAGTCGTTATGAAACACTTCTCCAGTTTTTGTATAAAAAACTTCTTCTTTTTCCGCTATTTTGTTCAAATAACGGGCTAACACAAAGAAATAGTCTGACAAACGGTTAACATATATCAGTATCTCTTTGGGTAAAGGTTCCACATCATGTAAAGACAGCATGGTTCTTTCTATGCGTCGCGTAACCGTACGAGCAACATGAGCTTGAGAGGCTTGTTTCGTTCCCCCGGGTAATATAAAATACTTTATTTCACTTAATTCCTGATTGATTTCATCAATTTCATGTTCGATTTTATTGATTTCAGAACTTTCAAAGTTCATTTCCATTTTATTATCTTTATCTGCGAGTATACTTCCTATGTCGAATAATTGATGTTGAATCCGACTCAGAGAATTTTTGATATAATTTCTGGACACAGCCCATTCCTCGTTGATCAAACTCAACAACAAGCCTACATGCGAATTAAGTTCATCAATGCCGCCATAGGCTTCTACCCGTTTATCAGTCTTTTTAATCGTTCCTCCGCCAATCAAATTGGTGTTTCCATAATCGCCTCTACCAGTATATATTTTCATTATCATCACTCCATAGCTTCATCATTTATATGTGTAGTATAATTCATTCGACCTGCTTATAGCAATTTTTAAACACAATAAAAGCATTACTCTTAAAAACAGAATAATGCTTTTATCGGTTTAACTTTAATAGAGTTTCAAATAATTATCTTTCTCCCACTGACTTACAGAAGCCTTATAGGAGTTCCATTCTACCGTTTTTGATTGATAGAAATTTCTGTAGATATGATTGCCTAAAGCCTCTTTCATTATCATACTACTCTTCAACACTTGTAACGCATCATGCAAGCTAGTAGGTAGCGATTTGATACCATTTTCATCTAAATCATTTTGATTCATATCGTAGATATTGTCGCATGTCTCACGAGGAGGCATCCATTCATTTTTGACTCCATCGAGACCAGCTTTTAACATCACCGCTAAAGCTAAATAAGGATTGGCCATCGGATCGACGGATCTTACTTCTAAACGAGTAGACAATCCTCTTGATGCTGGAATTCTAATCATTGGTGTTCGGTTGCTCCCTGACCAAGCTATATAAACAGGAGCTTCATAACCTGGCACCAGACGTTTGTAAGAATTCACTGTCGGATTGGTTATTGCTGTGTAAGCTGGAGCATGATGCAGTAGTCCCGCTAAAAATTGATAGGCTGTCTGGCTTAATTCTCTCTCATCTGTTTCATCGTAAAAAGCATTCTCTTCACCTTTAAATAAAGACATATTGCAATGCATGCCAGATCCGTTGATTCCAAATAGAGGTTTAGCCATAAATGTCGCATGTAGACCATATTTACGTGCAACTGTTTTAACGATTAATTTGAATGTTTGAATATTGTCACAGGCTTCAACTGCATCGGCATATTTCCAGTCGATTTCATGTTGTCCCGGTGCCACTTCATGATGACTGGCTTCTATTTCAAAACCTAAATCTTCAAGTTCTAATACAATATCTCGACGACAATTTTCAGCTAAATCAGTTGGAGCCAGGTCAAAATACCCACCATTGTCATTTAAATTTTCACTTACTTCATTGTTTTCATTAAGTTTAAACAAAAAGAATTCAGGTTCGGGACCTAAGTTAAATGAAGAAAAACCCATTTCTTTCGCTTCACTCATTACTCTTTTCAAATTGGTTCTAGGGTCACCTAAGAATGGAGAACCATCCGGATTAACAATATCACAAATCAAGCGTGCTACTGTGCCTCCTTTAAATGCTTCTATTTCCCATGGAAAAACTAACCATGTGCTTAAATCAGGTTTTAGATACATATCTGACTCATGAATACGCACGAAGCCTTCAATTGAAGAACCGTCAAACATCATTTTTCCTTCTAAAACTTTTCCAACTTGGCTGACAGGTACCTCTACATTTTTAACGATACCTAAAATGTCTGTGAACATTAACCGCAAAAAACGCACATTTTGTTT
The DNA here is from genome assembly GCF_001885615.1 of Alkalibacterium sp. 20. Taxonomy (GTDB): domain Bacteria; phylum Bacillota; class Bacilli; order Lactobacillales; family Carnobacteriaceae_A; genus Alkalibacterium. Next base: position 19,870 of record NZ_LSRN01000043.1, read on the forward strand.
CTTGACATCTTCTACTATCTTTTCTTCAGTGATCTCACTCATTTTAACCTCTCCTCCCATATATACCAATATCCTTTTTATGCTTGTAAATCCTTATACAATAAGTACTTTAGAATAATACCACTATTATTTTCAGAGTGCAAGTAAAATGTCTAAAACTGATTTTATTCTTATT
>NZ_LSRN01000044.1 GCF_001885615.1 Alkalibacterium sp. 20
TTTTGCTCATCTGAGAAACCTCCACTTAGAAACTATTCTATAAAAGTATAACGAAAATAACGTAAAAAAATAACCCAAAAACTAAAACACTCTTTTTTTGAGTGTCTAGTTTTTGGGTAGGGGTTCACTCACAAGGTGATGAGAACGCCTTTTTTTCTATATATAACAATGCAATATGTGTTTTTTACAAAAAAATAACGGGTTTTACGCCCTGGTAAAAATGAAAAGTCAGGGACCATTTTATTTGATCATGATATTTTTCTTGCAAGTAAAATTAAAAATACACCTCGACATTAAAAATGTCGAGGTGTAAGATACCTTATATTAAAGGGGGGATTTCCACTTTACTACTTGAAATTTGTTTAAATAACATTGAAAGTACAGAAATATAAGAGTTAATCAATGAACTATCAATATGTGATTGGGTATAATGAATTTAACAATAAAGATAAGTATTATTAGTGATATTTGACAAACTAATCTAGCAAGACCGCTCGATACTCGTAAACACAGCTGTTTTTTCCATTAACATCTAATTATACGGTAACTTTGAAAGAGAATTCATAAACTCTGTGTTAGCCCACCTAAAAAAATTATGGAGGAAGATGAAATGATGAGAACTTTAATTGTCTATGCTACTAAATACGGAAGTACTGAAAAATTTGCCCATCTATTGGGAGACAAACTCCATGATGACGTCGATTATTTGGAGGTTAAAAGCAGCGTTAACAAAGACTTGATTCATTTCGACACGATCATCATCGGTGGCCCCATATACATGGGACAGATACGTAAAGATATCACTTCTTTCTGTGAAGACCACCTTGAAATGCTGAAAAGCAAACGTCTTGGTTTATTTGTTTGTGGGATGCAGAACGAAGACGTTATCAAAGATGAATTGCAATCTAGCTTTCCGTCAGAATTAATACAGCAGGCAAGTGTCACCGCACACTTCGGAGGGCAGTTCCAGTTTGAGGATATGAGCTTTTTTGATAAAGCAATCACTAAAAAGATAGTTAAGATTTCTTCGGATTACTCGGATGTCAGAGAAGAGACAATTAAGGCATTCGCCCAAACGATGAATACCAAAGTGGATGACTAACTATAATTCGACTAAACGAATCAGATTACAGTTTAACGTTTAATTCGATTATTTCAAATGAATGGTAGAAGGATTATAAAGGAGAAATCGATTTGTCTTATTATATTGATGAGGATAAAGTAACCCTTGATAATTTACAAAATAGGATTGAAGAAACAGACTTAGTCCCCAGCCGAATTTTGCTATTGGAAAAGATTGATAAACAGTTTGTAAAATTAAAAGAGCATGGTTTTTTTACGCTTAAGGATTTGAGAAAAGGATTGGAAAATAAAAAAGACATACCAACGCTATCAAAGAAGACCGGAATAGATCATGATTATCTGGTTTTACTTAGACGAGAAATAGAAGGTTATTTCCCAAAGGCATGTCAATTAAACTCTTTTGATTGGCTTCCTCAAAAAGATATAGCGAAATTAGAAACCCTTGATTATAAGAATTCCGTTTTATTATTTGAGGCATTGAGTTTATCTGAGAAAAAGACTGAAATTATCAATGACTATGGATTTGAACCGGAGTTTATTGAATCTATCCATAATTTACTTGATCTGACAAGAATCCAGTGGGTCAGTCCCAATTTTGCCAGGATGTTAGTTTCTGCCGGATATACTAATGTGAGAATGGTTTCAATGGCTGACGCAGACGAATTATGTAGCAAACTTGATAAGGTGAATAAAGAGAACAAATATTTCAAAGGAAAAATTGGACTCAGAGATATCAAACGGCTAGTAAAAGCGGCATCATATGTTTCATAAAGAAGGGGAAAACTATGAAGATTTTAATAACTGGTGGTACCAATGGAATGGGAAAAGGTGTTGCTAAAGTATTAGCATCTATTGGTAACCAATCACACGAGATAATTATCCTTTGTAGATCAAAAGAAATTGGCGAGACTGTAATAGAGGAATTTAAGAGTACTACTCTCAATGAAAAAAATTTCACTAATTATATGTGACCTTACAAAACTAGATGATGTTGAAAATGCGATAAATGAGATTCAAAGTAAGCATACTTTTTTAGATGGAATATTTATAAATGCTGGCTTAGGATATGCTTCCGAGAGAGTAGAAACAGAAGATGGTATGGATTCACATTTCCAGATCAATTATTTATCTCATTTTATGCTGACCTTGAACTTGTTAAGCTTATTGGAGAAGTCCCAGAGTGGAGGAAGAGTTATTTTTAATGTCACGGAAGGAGGTGAAATTTTTTGGAATGATATACAAATGATAAATAAATGGGGATATGAAGATGGTATTCATCAGGCAATGGCTGCAAAAAGAATGTTTCTTGTGAAATTGCATGATTTATACAAAAACAAACATAATTCAAAGATATCTTTTATCGGCTTTCAAATCCCTAAAACTGTGTGGAGCAACCAAATAAATATTGTTCCTGCATATATGAGAATGATGGCAATTCTGCTGAAATTGTTTGGAAGATTTATTACGATAGAAGAATGCGGAGAAATGATGGCCCCTCTGTTTACCGAATATCAAGAAGAAAGCTTTAAAAAGTCAGGAAAGTTTATTACTTTGAAAGATGATGAATTTGTAGAAATTAAAGAAGATATGCAAATATTGAATAAGCAGTTGCAAGAGAAAATGTGGAAAATCAGTCCCGACTTATGTGCAGATGAAAAAACAAATCAAATTTCTGAATCACTCTTTAGACTTGAGCAAGTCGATAAATAAAATTGCCCAAGTCTCCTCTGTTGTTATTTGAAACGGGAAAAATGAAAATGATAAAATCTAAGCAAAGCCTATGAAAGAAGGGAGAAGAGATGTCGTCAAGCCAGGATTTTGTGGATTATGTGGTGGAACAAATAGGCAATGCAGGCACGATAACATACAGGAAAATGTTTGGGGAGTATGCCATTTATTGTGACAAAAAAGTTGTTGCGCTGATATGTGATGATCAGCTGTTTGTAAAACAAACCGAAGCAGGGAAAGCCTTTATAGATGATGTGAAGGAAGCTCCTCCATACCCAGGAGCAAAAATGAGTTTTCTAATAGAGGATAAAATTGATGATCAAGAATGGATCAGCCAATTAATCAAGATCACTGCAAATGAATTACCGTTGCCGAAACCCAAAAAGAAGAAAATAAAAGAAGAATAATGATGAGACTGGATTATGTGATCATTTAAAAACTATCAACGGACTTTATTAGTACATGCTGATTAAAAGTGTAATGCTGCCGATATTAGGGGGAGATGAAATGAGAGGGAAAACACTGACTAACTGGTTGTGTCTTTCAGGCATCGTAAGCCTCTTTTTTTATATCTTGCATACTGTTATCGGAGCAATGAATTACCCTGGATACGATTGGAGAAGCCAAGCAGTAAGTGATCTAACTGCAACGAATGCCCCCTCATTTGTGATCGCAAATGGACTGGTCTCCATTCATCATCTATTTGCCAGTTTGAGTAGTGTGTTGGTTTGTATAATCATTCAGGGCAAGGGAAATGAAGTATTGAGAATTGGGATATATCTGTTTGCCATAATGAATTGGGCGTCGGCGATAGGCTACACTCTTTTTCCATTTACGGATAGTGGTTATGCCGGAACTTTTCAAGATGTTATGCATGTATACGTCGTTACAGTTATAGTTGTCATTTTATCGATCGTTTCAATTAGTCTGATTATCATCGGGGGATTTGAAAATCATAAAAAATATAAGTCATTGGCTATTTGGGCAACTGTCACATTAGTATTCATGATTATCGGTCCCATCGGTACAAGCATAGTACCCAAGACGTATTTCGGAATAGCTGAGCGTTTCAGCGTCTATAGTGTGGCTGTGTTCAATGCGATATTAGGGTTATATGGCTTTGTTTTCATTGAAAGGATCGAAAAAAACTTTAAATATCGAAAGGAAGCATAAGATAAGATTTCTTTAGGTCATCATATTTCATCAGTAGCCACAATTAAATCTCAATTTCAGCATAATTAGTGTTAGAATATATATAAATGGTAAACTCAATGATGCGGAGATACGATACCTGATTACAAATAAATACATTGGCCTAAGACAAGCATGTTTATGCTGTTGTCTTGGGGCTTCTTTCATTTACAAGAACATAAGCGGATTAGAAGATAGCTTAAATAAGCGAATAATAAACGTGAGTGATATGAAATTTTCAAATGCTATTTTAAAGCTGAAATGACTATATGATATATTAGGAGGACATCGATCGTAAAATGTTTATAAAAACTGACAGATTGATTATAACTGAATTTGATAAAAGTATGATAGAAAGCGTGTATATCAATTCTTTAGACGAGGATATTAGACGTTTTGTTCCGGACGAGGTGTTTGCAACGCTTGATGAAGCAAAAGAAACTGTGGAAAAGCTCATTGCTTGTTACCAGAACGATACAGGGCCTTTTGTCTATCCGGTGATCCTCAAAGACGGAAAAAATATTGGTTATGTACAGGCAGTTCAAACAGGAAATGATTGGGAGCTTGGTTACCATATAGCTAGAGAGCATACTGGCAAAGGATATGCGACAGAAGCTGTCACTGCTTTTTTACCTGTAATCATGAAACAGCTTGAGATAGCAATGATTTATGGGATATGTCATGCAGAAAATATAGCTTCACAAAAAGTGTTGGACAAGAGCGGTTTTATTTTAGAGTATAATGGAACAGATTATTATCAGGATGTTGAAACGGAAATTTGCCGATACAGAAGATATAAGGGATAAATCATAAGTGTCGCAGGTCACTAGAAAAAATAGAAGGAGTTTAGGTTGAAATGCAAAAAGAAAATAATGAGGAACAGGTTACTATACGTTTTGCAGAACAAAAAGATCTTTCTCTGATATTGGATTTGATCAAGGAGCTGGCTGTTTATGAAAAAATGTTGGATGAAGTCGTTGCCACTGAAGAAAGTCTAAATGAGAACTTGTTCGAGAAAAAAATGGCTGAAGTTATCATCGGCGAATATCGGAATGAGCCTGTGGCCTTTGCCCTGTTTTTTCCTAATTTTTCTACTTTTCTTGGTAAGCCAGGTCTTTATTTGGAAGATGTTTATGTGAAGCCCGAGATGCGAGGAATAGGTATCGGACGTAAACTCTTCACTTTTTTGGCCAATCTTACTCGCGAGAGAAATTACGGACGACTAGAATGGGTTTGTCTGGACTGGAACAAGCCATCTATCCAATTTTACAAGAAAATGGGAGCAATACCGATGGATGACTGGAGAACGTTCAGCATGCAGGGAAACGCTTTAGAGAACCTGGCGGATAAGTTTTAATTGTGCAGCAATAATAGAAGCAAATGATAAATGGAGGATTTATGAAAAGTATTTTTGAGACACTGAAACACTATTATGGTTATGACGAATTTCGTCCTGGACAGCAGGAACTCATCGAGGCTATTCTCAGAGGAGAAGATGTACTGGGTGTTATGCCTACAGGTGGCGGGAAGTCGATATGTTACCAGATTCCGGCTATATTCATGGATGGTTTGACTTTGGTCATATCGCCTTTGATTTCATTGATGAAGGATCAAGTTGATACCTTGCAGACGATAGGTGTCAGAGCCGCTTATATAAACAGTCAACTGACTTATTTTGAACAGCAGGCAATCATGGAGCAGGCATCAAGGGGAGAGTTAGATTTACTTTATGTTTCTCCTGAACGTCTGGGAAACCAGCAGTTTATGTCTCATGCCCGTAGGTGGAATCTCAATCTTATAGCCGTGGATGAGGCCCACTGTGTTTCTCAGTGGGGACATGATTTCAGACCGAGTTACCAACGGATTCCAGAATTGATGGGCGTTTTATCTTCACGTCCGCCATTTGCGGCTTTTACGGCAACAGCTACGAAAATTGTTCAGGAAGATATGATTAAGCAATTGAGACTGGAAAAACCGTTCAAGCACGTCGCCAGTTTTGACCGACCGAACCTCTATTTCTCTGTCGTCAAGCCGAAAAAGAAAGCAAATGAGTTATTGCGGATATTGGATAAGAAAGAATCAAGCATCATTTATTGTAATACACGTAAAAGCGTGGATAAAGTATACAGCACGCTTGATAAAAAAGGGTACCCTGTTACTTATTACCATGCAGGGATCAGTGCGGAAGAAAGGACGAACCATCAGGAAGAATTTCTGTATGACCGAAAACCCATTATGGTAGCGACGAATGCTTTTGGAATGGGAATCGACAAATCAAATGTTAGGCGAGTGATTCATTACAATATGCCGCTCGACATGGAAAGTTATTACCAGGAAGCCGGTCGTGCCGGGAGAGACGGAGCCCCGTCGGAAGCCATTCTATTTTATTCAGCCCAAGACATTATTACCAATACGATGCTGATCGAACAAGGGGATTCCCCTCACGCACGAACGAATTTAAACTCGATGATCACATATTGTAAAACTGGGAACTGCCTGCGTAGGAGTATACTGAAATACTTCGATCAAGAAGTGGACTGGCAGGAATGTGATTATTGCTCAAACTGTGACGGAGAGTCTGTCACCACAGATATCACGGTTGAGAGCCAGAAGATTTTATCGTGCATCTACCGTATGAAGCAAGCATACGGAACCGGACTCATAACGGACGTCCTTCGTGGGAAAAATAATAAACGTGTCCAGCAGTTGGGATTCAACGAATTGAGCACGCATGGCTTAATGTCTGACTATACAGACGGGGATATCAAAGATATGATTTCCATTATGTTGAGTGAAGGCTATCTGCGTTTAAACGGCGACAGCTATCCCATAGTGCAGTTTACGGAAAAGACAAGCGATCTGCTGCAGGCCAAGGTGAGCTTATCCATACGGAAACAGCTTAAACAAGAGCCGGCTCCGAAAAACAAAATGGTCGAGAATATTGAACGTTATGATGAAGATTTATATGAAGAACTGAGAAGATTACGGACAAAACTTGCCCAAGAGGCAGGCAAACCACCATTTATTGTTTTTACTGACCGCAGTTTGATCGATATGGCAGCGAAGTATCCTCTGACAGAAAACGATTTTTTAAATATTAATGGCGTAGGCGATGTGAAATCACAGGAATACGGCGAGGCATTCCTTTCTCTCATTAAGGGCTACGTTTCTAGTAATCAGCTAGATGCTGAGACCTTGAAACAAAACAATGTGAAAACAGAAAAAATCAGTCAGCCAAAGAAGACGTCAATAACTGGTCACTCTAAAAATACAGTGGAGGAAACAGTCACTTGTTTTGAAGAAGGACAAACGATTGACGAAATTGCTGAAATGAGAAATTTGTCAACGATGACCATAGTGAATCATATTTGCAAGTGGATCGAAAAAGGTAAAGAAATAGATCTAGACCGATTCGTTTCACCTGAAGCAGATAAAGAAATAAGAAAAGTCATTCCACAAGTAGGTAGAGACTTTCTCAAACCTATCAAAGAAGCAATGGATGACTCCATAACGTATGATCAAATTAAAGTTGTACTGGCCAAAATAAAAGCAGAAGAAAGTACTGCGAAATAATTTCTTGAATATATCACTATACAATTAGATTAAATGAAACCAGAGTGATTATAGCTCTGGTTTTTTTGTCTGTAATAGTTGAAAACGTAATAAGTTAATAAAACCACCTGACAAATATAAGAGATATCAAACTACAATACAGGTGAAAAAAATAGAAAAGGGTGTATCTTTCTCCCATTTCTCATACGCAATTGTTGAAAAAAGCAGGTTATAAGTCGGAACTATTAATTTAAATTCTGATTTTTGTTACAATAAATAAGTAAAAATTTTCTGTAACAACATACAATTAGGAGGAAATAGATATGGAAAGTCTTAATGATACGTACACTTTATCAAATGGGGTTGAGATTCCAGTACTTGGTTACGGAACATGGCAGGTAACTGATCCGAATGAAGTTGTGGAAGGCATAATTGCCGCCGTCAAAGCTGGCTATCGCCACATTGATACAGCTCAAATGTATGGTAATGAGGAGTACGTCGGGAAAGGTATCAAAGAATGCGGCGTGCCGCGTGAAGAACTGTTTGTTACTAGCAAACTGAATAACAAAAATCATGGGTATGATAAAGCCCGCAAGACTGTTCAAGAGTCACTGGATAGATTGGATCTCGATTATCTGGACCTGTTCCTGATTCACTGGCCAGTGGTCAAAGGTAACGGTGGAGACTGGAAACAGGACAACATCGACACCTGGCGTGCGCTTGAAGAATTGTATGATGAAGGTAAGTTGAAAGCTATCGGAATCAGTAACTTTGCTGTTCCTCATCTAAATAATATTGTGGAAAACTGCAGAATCATGCCGATGGTTAACCAGATTCGTCTGCATCCGGGTGTAACTCAGGAAGATACTGTTGCTTTGAGTCACAAGCACAATATGGTTGTCGAAGCATGGTCACCGCTTTCTCCAATGGAAAACATGGAAGAAAATACTAAAGTACAGGCTATGTGTGCCGAACATGGTAAGTCCATTGCCCAAGTATTATTGAGATGGAGTCTCCAGCATGGATTCGTCACTCTGACTAAATCTGTTCACGAAAAACGTATTATAGAAAATGCAGATATTTTTGACTTTGAACTTTCAATTGGAGATATGGATTATCTGGATAGCATTAAATTTGACGACTTAAGCAAACCTGATGACTTCGAAGATAGATAAACTTTTTTTAAGAAGTAAAATTATATTGTACAAACAAAAAGGGACGCTTCAAAATGAGCCGCCTTTTTTGTATTCACTAAAAGTAGAATCAGTTAAGTTATGATATTACAGGTAATAGTAACAATGGGTAATTCTATATCATAGGAGTATGAACGAAACTGGGAAAAGCAGTCTTAATAATAATGATTATTAAATTAATGGAGATTGACCAGATAAATTTTTTGTGGAAAATAAATGAGGTATCATTGCTGTTACAGGGATTATAGAGTATATCAGAGTTCAGAAGGAAGAAAGATTAGTCTTGATTATGTACAATAGTAAAATAAGTTTGCATTATCCTCTGAGTATGGTATACTAAGTTTAACATATTGTAAGAGACAAAAAACGAACTGTGTAATGCATTCCGAATTGGCCTTTAAGCAATAATGTGAAAATAATTTGTGCTGAATGGCACGAGGAGGAATTTTTTAATATGGAAACAGGAACAGTAAAATGGTTTAACGCAGAAAAAGGTTTTGGCTTTATCGAACGTGACGGAGCAGAAGATGTATTCGTACATTTCTCAGCAATCCAAGAAGACGGATTCAAATCTTTAGACGAAGGACAAGCAGTTAACTTTGATACAGAAGAAGGCAACCGCGGACTTCAAGCAGCAAACGTAACTAAAGCTTAATAACTTTAAACTAAATTTTAAAGGCAAGGACATGATGAATTTCATGTTCTTGCCTTTTTTTTATTTCAGTTTGATTAGTAAAAAAGCACAAGAGTTTAACGAAACCATAAATCGCTCATTCATGATATAATAACTCCGTAGAAATGCATGATTTTCATTCTTCGGTACAGAAGGACAATAATTTTAATAGGAAAGGGTAATCAATATGAAGCGTATTACTCCTTATCTCTGGTTCGATACAGAAGCAGAAGAAGCCGCTGATTTTTATATAAGTCTGTTCGATAATTCCAAAATTACCGGTATCTATGTACTTGAAGACACCCCATCTGGAATTGCTACTACTGTAAACTTTGAGTTGGCAGGACAACCGTTTTCAGCTATTAGTGCAGGTCCCTACTTTAAATTAAACCTGTCATTATCCATAATGGTTCAGTGTTCAACGAAAGACGAAGCGGATAAACTATGGAACGCTCTGTTAGACGGAGGCAATGAACTGATGGCACTAGGTGAACATTCCTTCGGAAAGAGCTATGGCTGGCTGGAAGACAGGTATGGTCTTTCTTGGCAGATATTATTGGTGGACCACCCGATTTCTCAAAAACTTATTCCACAATTTTTATTTTCCAATGCTGTAAATGGGAAGGCGGAAGAAGCTCTCAGGTATTATACTGAAGTTTTTCCGGAGTCTTCTATTGAAGACTTGCACCACTATAAGTCAGGTGACATAGAAAATCCAAGGGCAAAAGTCTTGTTCTCTGAATTCTATCTCGCCGGCACGCAATTCAATGCGATTGATGACGCCTTTGAATCAGACTTCACATTCAACGAAGCCTTTTCACTGGAAATTCTTTGTGATGATCAAAAAGAAATTGATTACTATTGGGAAAAATTATCTGCTGTTCCAGAAGCTGATTTATGTGGTTGGGTGAAAGATAAATTTGGAGTTTCCTGGCAAATTGTTCCTGCAAGTATGGATGAATTATTCACAACAGGAAGCAGAGAACAGATTAATCGTGTTACTAAAGCATTGTTAAAAATGAAGAAAATAAATATAGAGGAACTTGAAAAAAATAAAACGAGAAACAGAATAACAAAAGGGATTATCTCATTTATGAGATAATCCCTTTTGTTGTAAAATCTTTATTATTCACCAGAATCTTGGTAGTTCTGATAGAATTCTTCCACTTTAGCTGGATCAGCTATCAGTTCATTACCGGTATCTACTAAGGGTGTAACAGTTGTGTAAGCTTTCAATTTCAGTCCGTCATAGGCAGAACTGATTTCATCCTGATTGATAGAGTATAAAATAGCTTTGCGCAAGTCGGCACTTTGAGCCACTTCACGGTCACTGTCTACATTAATCATCAGGTATTTCACTCCATTACTTTGTCTGCTTTGCAGAGTCAGGTTTTCTTCATCTTCAACAATTTCATATTTTGTTTCGCCTAAACCATACATCAAATCGATTTCTTCTGAACGAAGGGCGGACAATGCGCTGTCTTCATCCCCTATAAACCGAACAGTTACATTTGAGATGTTGGGTTCATTTTCTGTATCAGTCATGTAAGCCGGATTTTTCTGGAAGGTGGCTTCATAATCATTCTTTTCAATCATGATATAAGGACCACTGGCATACAGATGATTATCATAAGTTTCGCCCTCGGTAATAGCACGCTGATCACCGTATGATATATCAGTTGTGATGTCAAAATTATCATTGTCATAGGTATTGATGCTTTCCACTTGTTCTTGTGAAACAATACCGGCAGACTGGTGAGCCAGGTAGTTCAACACCTGCGGGAAAGGTTCAGTTGTTGTCAGTTTAATGACCTGATAATTTCCGGATGCATTATTTACTTCGTCTTCAGATTCAACTACAGAAGAGATAGGAGTTTCCAGTTCAGCTTCCAGTGCCTCTAGAACAGATCCGCTGCCATCAGTTAACTGCGTGTTTTCCAATTCAGACATGTCTGTAAGCAGGCTAACTGTGTCAATGTGCTCATGCAGACTGTACGTACGGTGATCAGGAACAGAATCTGGATTTTTTGCACGATCTAGCGAATAAATAACATCCTGCCCACTGACTAAAGAGCCCGTATCTATAGCTTCACCATCTTCAATAGCCGCAAAATTGATGTCATCGCGTAAAACAAAATAGTAATCAGCATTGCCTTCAGCAATGGCGTGAATATAACTTAATGACCCTTCCGATACAACGTCATCGTCGTCTGTTAAATTAACAAGACGGACATACATATTGGTATTCAATTGATTGATGGAGCCATCATTCCCCTTGATAGGGTCAAGCGAAGTCAGATCGCCCATAGTTTGAGTCAGCATCAATGATTCAGTCTCGTTCACAGACTCATCATTATATGAAACTGGTTCCCAGGCAAAGGCACGTGATTTGGAAAGCCGGATAGTGTCTGGATCTAGCAGATCATGATTAAATGCTTGTGCTTTCAGTGAATTATAAAGGGGAACAATGTAAGCGTTCTCTTCAACAAGTTCTTGTTCCAGTTTATCATAGGTTTCGATATACTCTTCGGGTGTCTGAAGTGCAGCTTCATTAATAAGCGCATCGACTTCTTCGTCTGAAATGATACTGTTATCACCATTACTGGTGAAGAGGGAACGTACAGAATAATCCGGATTCCCGGTTACCGTTGTCCAGCTGGCGATAGAAATGTCATAGTTTCCGGCGTCTCTTAATGAGCGGTAACTGGCGTAATCCGGTTGAGTATTAAGTGTTACATCAAAACCGTTTCGATTCAACTGATCACGAACAATATTCAGATCCGTTTCATCAGCAGGTGAGCCCAGAAGTTCGAGCGATAATTTTTCCGTTGTTTCAAATGACTCGTAATCTTCAGGAACAGTGTTTGCCTCGTCCTCTGTCTGAACATCACAAGCTGCCAAGGATATGGTCGCCGCAATTGTCAGAAAAGGTAGTAGTTGTTTCTTCATTATATAAATCCTCCTATAATATGTTTTTTCTTTTATTAAAGTTATTGCCAAAGTTAAGAAAGTACTAGTTCAATCGCGGATCTGTCGCATCACGTATCCCATCTCCAAGAAAATTAAATGAAAGAACCAGCAGAATAATTGCCAGGCCGGGATAAATCGCCAGGTAAGGATATGTTTCAAGGTATTGACTGCCGATACGGAGAATATTACCCCATTCCGGTATATGAGCTTCAACACCTAATCCAAGATAACTTAAACTGCTTGTGGCGATCACAGCTGTCCCGATAGTCAATGTGGAACGCACTATCATAGGGGCCATCGAATTAGGAATGACATGTTTTAAAATAATCTGTGTATTGTTCTGTCCGAGTGCACGGGCTGCTTCGATGTATTCAAGGTTAGTGACCTGCAGAACATTAGCCCGCATGGTTCGTGCATAGGATGGGATGTAACCCAGACTCAGTGCAATAATCAGATTGGTTGTCGATGCCCCGAAGGCAGCGACGATCGTAATTGCCAGCAGCAGTCCAGGTATTGCATAAAGGATATCCAAAAGACGCATGATAATATTGTCGGTCTGACGGCCATAAAAACCGGAAATTGCTCCAAGTGCTCCACCAATAAGCAGTGGGATAGCCGTGGCTAGTACACCGACCGAAAGAGAAATCTGTGTGCCATAAACGATACGGGTAAAGACATCGCGTCCAAAATTATCTGTCCCAAACGGATACTGTATACTCGGACTCTGCAGAATGTTTGAATAATTATTCTGTACAGCAAATGAATAACTGAAAGTGAAGTTGCTGGTTAATGCCAATGTTACAAGAAATGAAATAAATAACAGTCCAAGCAGTGCTGCATGATTTTTGATTAAATTTTCACGGATACTAGTCTGACGTTTTCCTTTTGATTCAGGCTGATTGTCTGAATAGAAGGAAGCAGCGACCAGAAAGACCAGTAAATTACCTGTGAGTCCTGATAAGAGAAGGAGACCCAATCCAAATTTCTGACTACCTGGATTCCAGTTAGAGACCTTCTGTCCGAATGCAAGAGTCAGACTGTGAAAGACTAAAGTGATAATCAATATAGAAAGTGTTGTGAGAAAAGAATTTGTTACGAAAGGCTTGAAGAGATTCAAACTGGTTACTCCAATAATCAAAATATCCACTAGTACCATATAGATAGAATAGATAAGACCGGTACTTAAGGATTTTTTTAACGCCATGATACCTGAAATGAAAGTGAAAAAATTTCCAGCCAGTAGACCTAAAATCAATAGGGCTGCTAGAATACGTTCAACTACAGGTTTGTTTTCTACGTTAAAACTTTTTTGCTTCACACGGTAAAGTAACATCTGATGAATCATGCTGAACCCAGTATTGACTACGCCTATTAGCAGGAGTGGAAGTGAAATACCGAAAGGCTGAAGCTCGATGCTTAAAAATAGCCATAGTATTGAATAGGCCCAGGTTAATCCATTGTTGAACTGGAATTGCTGAATAATCTGATTTGTTTGATAAGATTTCATTATTTACACCTGCTTTCATTGCCCATTATTAATTCGGGATCTAATACGCGGATCCAGGAAACTGTACATCAAGTCGACGATCAGATTCACAATAGAAAGGGCGATGGCGATGTAGATAACGCCAGCCATGACACTGGGAATGTCGGGAATGAATTGTTTGTTGACAATGTAACTTCCTAATCCACTGATGTTAAAAACCTGTTCTGTAACTGCTGCCCCTCCAAGCATGGCACCGAACTGGAGGCCTATAATAGTAATGACAGGTATCAAGGCGTTAGGTACTGCGTGTCTTAAAATGACACGTTTACTGGAAAGTCCTTTAGCCCGTGCAGTCAGAATGTAATCCTGATTGATGACTTCCAGTGTAGAAGAACGGGTCATCCTAGCAACGGATGCCATAAGTGCTGTTCCGAGAACAACGGCCGGCATGATGAGTGAAGCCAAATTTGAAGCGTTGTATGTGGCCGGAAGCCATCCAAGGTTTATAGAAAATGTAAGAATGAAAATTAGTCCTTGCCAGAAACTTGGAATGGAAATTCCGATCAGAGCAATAAACATAAATAAATGATCAAACGTTGTATTGGCTTTTACAGCTGCATAAATACCTGAAGGTAGAGCTACAGAAACCGACAGGATAAGAGCAAAAAGTGCCAGCTGCAAGGTGACTGGGAATCGTCTCATGATACTGGCTACGACCCGTTCATTTCCTGCAAATGAAATGCCCAAATCAAAGGTAAATACGCCTTTAACTATACGCCAGAGTTGCACAATATACGGATCATTCAAACCGTGTACCTGATTAAAATTTTCAAACTGCTGGGGAGTAGCTTGTTCACCTAGGATATTAAGTGCCGCATCGGATGGTGAGAGATAAAGGAGTGTGAAAACAATCGCTATGACTCCGACAATCACTAATAACATGGCAACAAGGCGATTGGCAATATAGCGAACCATAGGTACTGAGACAATCCACAAGAGTAGATACATCGGAAAGCCTAAAACAATAGATAATAGAAAACCCAATGGTAAACGAAGCAACATAGTGGTTTCATGAAGAAAATCCTGTGGCAGGGTATTAGATTTTCTGTATCGGCTGTTCACTCTTTTTTTTATTTCCTGGTGATAAGCCTCTTGAAAATGATTTTCTGAGCTTTTTTCTATCTGGGATTGGGACATCGACTGATCGAGAAATGATACCTTTCTTTGCTCCTGAATTAACAGCTCTTTTTTTAATGCGGCTGCTTCGCCATTTTCTTTAAATTCCTGTTCGACTTTTTCAATGAGATGTTTCGAATCATCTTTACGTTTGTTAAATAAGTATCGAATCAGGACAATAAGTTGAAAAGGAAAACTCAGAAGTTTCAATGCCCATGATACGTGACGTTCCTTGGATGCATTCTCATATGCTTCAATTACTAACTGTCGATAGTCAACCAGCTTATTTTTATCTTCTTGTCTCATGAACAAATCCTCCTTCCTTTTAGTAATCTAAATAAAAACAGCATATCAAAATAAATATAAACATCAATTTATAATAAGAAAACCCTTAAGCAAACTTTCTTCTATTATGAAGAATTGCTTAAGGGCAAGATATGAAATTTTACGGTTCCACCTTAATATACATAAAGAGACCACACATGATGCGTGGGAAACTTTATGTATCTCAATTCGGTATGGCACCAAAATACGAACGGGCATACCGACATGCTGTAACGGGCAAACCCGATATGATCTAAAGAAAAAAATCGTTCAATCATATAACTCCAAGATGCACTTCCAGGTTTATTTCCAGATCCCCTTTCACTAATTGGGACTCGCTTTGCTTTCATCAAACCTGTACTTTTCTTTTTATCGTTTTTTAATTGTGTACAATTGAATACAAATATATCAAAAGTATTTTAAAACGTCAAGCCTTAATAGCAAAAATACTTATTATTTGTAAGAAGTCGATGATTTATCTTTTGAATTTGGACACCAAAATCAAGATTTTATGCTCTCTTTGATTGCTATATCGAGAAAATGGTTTCATTTTCAGAAAAATAATGTTACATTTCTAAAAAAGAATTAGAATATAAGAGTCCCATAAATACAGGGCCCTATGGGTGAAGGAGTAGACAATGGAATCTTTATTAACTGTAGATAATTTATCAGTATCATTTTCAACAGGAGATACAGTAGAACAAGTGACGTCCAATGTAACGTTTGAAGTACAAAAAGGAGAAACAGTCGGTATTGTAGGAGAATCTGGAAGCGGGAAAAGCGTAACAGCACGTTCGATCATGCAGCTTTTAGCTCCTAATGCACATATACATCAGGAAAGTTCTATCGCCTTCAAGGGAAGGGAACTGTTCACATTGACTGAGAGAGAAATGCGGGACATACGAGGAAAAGACATAGGTATGATTTTTCAGGATCCAATGACGTCATTGAATCCTATCATGACCATTGGTGCTCAAATTGCGGAAACACTTCGCTATCATGAAAAAATTTCGAAGAAAAAAGCAGAACATAAAGCAAAAGAAATGATGCATCAAGTAGGCATTACGAATGTAGAGGAGCGGTACAGTCAGTATGCGCATGAATTTTCTGGGGGAATGCGGCAACGTATGATGATAGCATTAGCCCTGGCTTGTAATCCCTCGCTGTTGATTGCCGATGAACCAACCACAGCTTTGGATGTGACCATTCAAGCTCAAATTCTTAACTTGCTGAAGGAGATTCAGGAGAAATTTGGCACATCTATCATTATAATTACACATGACTTTGCCGTGGTTGCCAATATGTGTGACAGAGTTATAGTAATGAAAGAAGGCAAAGTTATAGAATCAGGAGAAACGAAGTCGGTCTTTCAGAATCCTAAAGAAGAGTACACTAAAATGCTGTTGGATGCCATACCTAACTTGCATAAGGGAAAATCTGAGGCGCATAAAAAGAAACTGGCTGAAATACATTCGGGTCAGCGAAAAAGACTTCTGGAAGTTTCGCATCTAAACAAGTCTTTTTCCCTTGGTAAAAAGGAAACCTTAAAAGCTGTGAATGATATCAGTTTCTCGATTTATGAAGGAGAAACACTCGGACTCGTAGGGGAATCAGGCTCAGGTAAATCCACAACAGGAAGATCTCTTCTGCGTCTGTATGAACCTACCAGCGGTGAAATGATATATGAAGGCTTTGATTTGAATAATTTATCGCAGAGAGAAATGAAATCTATGCGTAAACACGTCCAGATGATATTTCAGGATCCTTATGCATCTTTAGATCCACGAATGAAAATTATGGACATTATCGGAGAAGCTATCGACATTCACGGACTGGCAAAAAACAAAAATGAACGGACAGAACGCATTTTGGAACTGCTTGACTTAGTAGGTCTTGATAAAAGCTATGCTCAGCGCTATCCTCATGAGTTTTCAGGAGGACAGCGTCAGAGAATAGGTATTGCCCGTGCCTTGGCAGTCGATCCAGAGTTTATTGTACTCGATGAGCCCCTGTCAGCATTAGATGCTTCTATCCAGATTCAAATCGTTGAATTACTTGAAGAGCTCCAGACAAAATTCAATTTGACTTATTTATTCATTGCTCATGATCTGGCGATGATCAAGCAAATATCCGATCGGGTTGCTGTCATGTATAACGGTCAGATAGTTGAACTTGCAGATGCGGAAGAGTTGTTTGATAATCCAGTTCATCCATACACTCGGAAACTATTATCTGCTATTCCTGTACCTGATCCCGTGTATGAAGCAACACGTCAATCGATTGAACAAGTGAAGGATGAATCCTTTGATTTGGATAAAAGTATATTTGTTGAAATTAGTCCTCACCATTGGGTAGCGCAAGAGTAACATTCAGCTTAAACTATAAATTCAAAAAAGACTCAATCTTGTTAGACAAGATTGAGTCTTTTTGTCTTAATAAGGATAAATATTCAACTAAATTTATAGATGACAGTATTTCTGATAATAGATTAATAACAAAATAATGACACGAAGGGTGGAATTCAAATGATTAGAGTATTAATCGGAGACATAGAGGGTTCTCGTTTTGAAGCGTCTAACCATGAGAGCAAAGCGGTTGATTTTTTTACAGCCGATTGTCGACCGACAGATGATAGTATTATGGCACTTGCTGTAGGGAAAACGATTTTAGAAGCCGAAAAAAAAGGATTCATCTGTGAATCAGAATGCTTTTGATAGTATTGACTATGATTTATTAGAGGATTTAGCGGTTTATTACATGCAAGAAATCGGTCGCAAGTATGCTGATTGTGGTTACGGAGGCAATTTCATAAAATGGATCTTCAGTGCAGATCCTAAACCCTATAACAGTTATGGTAATGGTGCAGCAATGCGTGTGAATCCTGCAGGTTTAAGCTTGCAGGACAGAAATTAATGTGTTAGAAAGGTTTCGCATAATCATAAAGAAGGACTAAAAGGAGCAGAAGCGGCAACTCTTGCTATTTACATGGCTCGAAAAGGTCTTTCCAAAGGTAGCATTTATTGAATTTTAAACTGGACGACATAAGAGATTCTTGTAAATTTGATGTATCGTGCCAAGGTTCAGTCCCTCAAGCAATCAAAGCTTTTATAGAATCGACTTCATTTGAAGATGCTATCCGTACGGCTATTTCAATCGGAGGAGACAGTGTTACCATAGCTGCAAGCACAGGTTCGATAGCAGATCCTTTTTATGGTGTTCCGGATTCTCCAAAAGAAAATGCACTCTCCTATCTAGATGATGATTTGATTAAGGTATACGAAGAATGGCAAGCATTTATTGATAAACAAATATAGTAATAAATATTCATTCGAGTTAATTTAAATAC
>NZ_LSRN01000045.1 GCF_001885615.1 Alkalibacterium sp. 20
TTATTGAGTATCAACTCAATTTTGTTATTAATCAAATTACTTTCTTTTATTTACTTTTTATTTGCACGCTCAACGTTTTCTAGATGACTACTTTTCATCCCTTCAAAAAACCTGAATTTACTTCGGCATTCTTTTTCCAATTCAGTATCGTTATTAAGCAGACGCTTTAAATACTGTTTCGAAAAATCGATCCGGTCCATTATTTCCTGCTTTTGGTTTGTAGCGTTACCGTGTCCCGGCACATGAATGTTAATATCGTGATACTGCATGATTAAGGATGCCTTATCGATTGTATCGATGTAATCATGATAACCGCTTGTAATGAAGGGAAATTCAATATCTGATAAATAATCGCCGGACAGAAAAATACCGCAGGGTTCAATGACCGTAAACAGTCCGTCATTGGTATGACCGGGGGCTTTATAAAAGTTTAACGTCATGTCTCCCAGTTCCATTTTTTCTCCGTCCTTTTTAATTACTCTGTCAACGGTTGGATACTGTGGCACATAGTTCCGCTCCAAATAGTACTCCTGGTCAAAAGCATCGATATCTTTTAAGACTTCTTCTTTTTTGGGATTATTCTGAAATTCTTCAGACGCGATCACGGTCGCTTCCGGAAAAGCTCCTGAACCAATGATATGGTCAAAATCGCTGTGTGTGTAAATGATGTAAAGTTGCTTGTCACCGAGATGCACTTTAATGTAGCGTTTAATTCCTTCTATTTCCTCCGGCAGCCAGGTGGGGTCAGTCATGATTATGGCTTCTTCTGAATGAATGACAGCGGATGTCGTCTTGTACAGTGAACTTTGAAAAACAGTGAGGTTGTTTTTTTGATAATGTAACATGATTCAGCTCCTTATTGAACTATCGGCTTATATTTATTAACAGTATAGCAAATACACTTTTATTATAGGTAAATTCATTACATCGTTACGAAACTATTCACACTTTGAAGATATATATTGATTTAATTGTATAACTAATTGTTGATCTTAAGAAGTTGGACTTACTTCAAACTAAACTCCTGAAGATAAACCGGAAATCTTCAGGAGTTAATACTTCAGAAACTGTCACTCCTTAAGATAAGACGTAATCTTAAGGAGTGTGTTTGACTATTTATAGAAATCGTGAAGATAATCCTTATTATCAAGAAAAAATATTTTTGAAAGGTTCATACTCGCCTTAACACACTGTTCCCTACTTTGAATTAAAACAGGATAGGAATACTTTAAAATCAGTATTCCTATCCTTGAAAAGTTTTATCCACTACTATTTCCGTCTCATAACTGACGAGACGATTCAGTTCAACGACCTATTCCATTGGAAGATCTTTTATAAAATAGTTCAATAAATCTCCCAATAATCATTTTGTAGCTGTTTTCTTTGTCGATCTAGTTATTATTCCTTCATCGTTTCCACAAAACGTTTAGTCATCAGTTGAGGGCGCGTGATTGCACTTCCTACGACAACAGCATAAACGCCATGATTTAAAACTGCCCTGGCTTTTTCAGGAGTATCAACATTTCCCTCAGCTATGACTGGAACTGCAATTACATCCACGTATTCTTTTAACATCGCATAATCATTTTCAAAGATGGATTGGTTTATCGTGTAGTTTGTGTAGCCGACCAGAGTCGTTGAAACCACGTCAAATCCCAAGCGCTCAGCTTCTATTCCTTCCTCGACGGTTGATGTGTCAGCCATCAGTAATACGTCAACGTATTTATCACGGATATTCTTTACGAAGCTTTCTAAACTTTCCCCATTAGGTCTTACTTGCTTTGTGGCGTCGAGTGCGATCATGTCACACCTCGCGTCCATTAACTCATCCACTTCCTGCATGGTCGCAGTGATATAGACATCTGAATCCGTGTAGTCCCTTTTCACTATGCCAATGATCGGCAGTGTGGTCTGTTTTTTGATTTCTTCGATATCATCTTTGGAATTCGCTCGTATCCCTACGGCACCTCCTTCAGTAGCGGCTTTAGCCATTCGTCCCATAATAAATGAACCATTAAGAGGTTCATCGTGTAGGGCCTGACACGAAACAATCAGGCCACCTTTAACTTTGTCTAACATATTCATTTCATTCACCCTCGCAAGTCGTTTTTTTAAAATGAAACTAAAAAGGTTTTAATTTCATATGGTTTCATATCAAAAGACAGCTTGTCAGTATTTACATTATGAGAAAGCGGTCTTTCCATTAAATCACATTCGATCCATTCTTGTATTTTATAACTTGTTGATACGTTAACTTCAGTCGTGGCACCCGCATATTCATATAACCGTATGATCAATTTATTATCTTTTTCTGCCTTTTTGATCGTGTCGATGAACACATTGTCTGAATCGACTTCAAAATGACTTTCATTTTCATTAAAATCATCGTATGCGGACGACAGTGTCATTGGATTATTCAAGTCCCACGCTTCTTTTTCGACGTTACCTTCATACCAATCTCCTACATGCGGAAGAAGTGAGTAACTGAAAGAATGATGACCTTGATCCGCTTTCAAATCGGGATGAATACCGGATTTTATAAGAGACAACCTCATTATATTGTCCTTGATATCATATCCATACTTGCAATCATTCAATAACGCGACACCGAAATTCCTCTCAGACAAGTCTGCCCACTTGTGTGCAACGGTCTCAAATTTTGCGTAGTCCCAGCTTGTGTTCCAATGGGTAGGTCGCTTAACATTTCCGAACTGAATATCATATGTGGCTTCCGTTGAACGTACAGTTACCGGAAATGCAACCTTCAATAGTTGTTGCGCTTCTTTCCATTCAATTTCAGTTTTAAAATCAATTCTTGGACTGTTTTTATAAAAATGAATGGTCTGATCGATTTCAGAATGCTGATAGATTATCTTTAAACGTAAAGATGCTCTTAAAGGACCTTCTTCAATCCATTCCATCTTCTCTACATGAGTAACTGGATATTGTTTCTGCTGATAATACAAATCGATATCCCAGGCATCATAGGTCAAAGGTTTATCTTCAAAAATCTGAAACTCATTTCCGACTTTATTGTCTTCAATCCATTCTTTGTTAAATCGTTTATCATATAAAGATTCAATTTGACCGAATTCATTAAATGTAACCGTGTAATAAGGCGTTGAGATTTTCCAACCTTCTATAATAAATCCAGTTTTTATTTTCTCAGAAAGACCCCCATTTCCCAGTTTTTTGACAAAAGAATACGGGTTTACATCTTTAAGAAAGACTAGCGTGCCATCAGAAGTGTTTTGTGTTTCCATCGTGTTGTCTGAATCAAACTGACTGTCTTCTGCTAAAAAGGTATGGCCAGAGCGTTTAAATGAAAGTGGGTTGAACAGAACATTTTCTTTAGTCTGATTCGTGTTGAGCGTTTTATAAATAGCTGTTATTTGTTTTTCTGCCCACTCGTATTCTTTATAGGCATCCACGTATACTTCTTTTATTGAAGTTCCGGGAATAATATCATGGAACTGATTTCTAAGCACGACTTCCCAGATCGCATGGATTTCTTCCTGCGGGTAATCCCTCCAGGAGCCTTTGGCCAGACACATCAGCGAACAGTACGTCTCCAGACTTTTTAATTTTATTTCGAATTGTCGGTTCAATTTTTTGATTTTTGCCTGGCTGGTGTAGGTCCCTCTGTGATACTCGAGATACAATTCACCATCCCAGGTATGAACGTACTGGTCCGTCTGTTCTATATTTTGATGGAGGGTATTGAAGTAGTCTTTTGCTGTTGATTCCTTAATTTCAGGAAGACCGGGCATTTCTTTAGCGCTTTTTTGTATTTCAAGCATTTCTTTGGTGACCCCGCCTCCCCCATCGCCGTATCCGTAAGCAATGAGCAAGTCCTGATTGATGGTTTTATTTCGGTAGTTTTCCCATAATTCACTTAATGATTTCGGACTCATGTCGCCGTTGTAAGTGTAATACCATAAACCGTTCTGGTCGGGTGTCGTGATAAAGTGAGTCAGTATTTCCGTTCCATCGATGCCTCGCCAGTTAAAGGTGTCATGCGGCATGCGGTTATATTGACTCCAGCTTATCTTGGTAGTCATGAATGTATCTATCCCACTTTTTCTCAATATTTGGGGCAGTGCCCAACTGTATCCGAAAACATCTGGCAGCCACAAGTACTCTGACTCCACGTCGAATTCATCTTTCAGGAAATGATAGCCATGAAGCAATTGTCTGACGAGCGATTCCCCTGACGGAATATTGCAATCTGCTTCAAGCCACATCCCTCCTCCGACTTCCCACTGTCCCTCTTTGACCTTTTGCTTGATTCTGTCATATATTTCCGGGAAATCTTTTTTTAAATAACTGTAAAGCTGGGGTTGGGTCTGTAAAAATGTATACTCTGGATATTCATCCATCAGGGCTAAAACGGTTGAAAATGACCGGGCTGTTTTTTCTCTCGTGTGCTTTGTGCGCCACAACCAGGCAACATCGATATGAGTGTGACCAATCGTATGGATAGAGACCGGGCTGACTGTTTTCAAAGCAGCCAACTGACGCTTCAGTATTTTATTTGCTTCACTTATAGAGTGATAAAATTCTTTACTTCCAGGATTCCGCCAGTCGATTTTATTCAAAGAGGCATCTATCGCCTGGATCAACCGTACAGAGAATTCCTCATTTTCACTTTTTGAAATCAGGGTTTCAACTGCCGTATATAATCGCCAGTAAAATTCATCGGTTTCTTTATGAAGGACCGCTAAAAAAGCGTCATTAAAGAAATGGTGTTGTTCTTTGTGTGCGCCGCCTGCTTCCATACCAGACCATAATCTAATGTGACAAGTCAGTTCCTTCCCCTGCCACTCTGGTTTCATGACTATTTCTTTGTGGTTAGCGTCCAAACCATGATAGGGTTCTTCATTTATATACAGGAGTGACTCCGTGCCCGAACTGTTTCCATCGCCTGTTTGTCCAAAATCGAAATAGCCGACAACTTTGTGATGCTCATCCACTGCCGGTAGTGTTATTTTCGTGTTCAGCCATAAATAACGGTCTCTACCACTCCAATATTCCCCCGTTTTAAATGTCTCTGTCTGTTCACTTTGAAAATCAGGAAATGACGGTGAAACTTCATTGCTTTCATCTTCTCGTTTCAAAAAACAGTCAATCGTATCTTTTTCAACATACCGGTACTGATAAAGTTCGGTCACTCTTGATAAAAATTTTTCCTTCTCCCAAAACATATTATTTTCCTCTCATAGTCGATTCGGCGTTAAAACTTCTTTTTTTATATCATCCGGCCAATGAAGTTGAATGCCTTCATTAGTTAAAAGCACTTGAAAATCGTAAACCAGGTCATTATCAGCTGCAATCTCTTGTACTGACTTATTTTGATCTATCATAAATGAAGCTAAGCATCCGGCCGCTTCTCCCACATTCCATTCTGTCGGATGAAGACGATAACAGCCATTTGTAATATGAGTGGTCCCGATATTTTTACAACCAGGGATCAAATTTCTAATACGCACGGGGACGATGGCTCTTAAAGGAATTTCGTAAGGATAGGTCGGTATATACATACTGGTTTTTGAATTGACCGTGGTATGCAGATCAAGGTGATAACTGCCTACCCCTACACTATCCTGGTACTCTTTGATCCCAGCTTCTTTTCTGTCTTCGATACTTACATCTGCTTCTTTAATGGTGTACATTGCTCTGATTCTTCTGGATTCTCTGATATACGGATACTTGGCTAAACCATCTTCGGTATCGAAAACATCTTTCCTGAGCCTTAGTTCCGGATATCCTTTTTGATCATTGTCTCTTGGCGCTTCCGTTTGCAGCCAATAAAGCAATGACAAGCTGAGCTGTTTTGCTTCATGAATATGTTTT
The DNA here is from genome assembly GCF_001885615.1 of Alkalibacterium sp. 20. Lineage (GTDB taxonomy): Bacteria > Bacillota > Bacilli > Lactobacillales > Carnobacteriaceae_A > Alkalibacterium. The sequence continues at coordinate 5,854 of NZ_LSRN01000045.1, forward strand.
TCACGTACCTCCGGAGACACATCGATGATCGAGCCAAAGAAATAATCATTCTGCGGCCAGTTGATCAACGAAACATCGCCTTCGTATATTTTCTCCTGTTGCAAGGCAGTGGAAAAAGCTCTTCTGTAAGTAAACAAAGCAGGGTTATCTGAACTGTCAGGGAATAATGTAAAGGTATTGACGGAACCAGCGTCATTTTGATGACCTACATGCCAGTTGAGTAGCGAATTAAAATGCTGCGGTGGAATATACGTTTTCCAATAGTCATAGTCTTCGGGTTTTTCTATAATAAAATGCCCGTTCTTCACAAAATCTACTGCAAAAACATATGTAAAGGACTGCATGTCTTGAGAATCTTTTTCTAAAGAAGCATGTGTCTCCCCTGTGTCTTCTCTTCCCTCGGCTCCTAGAACATATTCTACGTTCGCTAATGGCAAGACATCTCCACATTCTGTCGCATCCACAACTGCTTTGAACGAAACAAGCCTATGCTCTTTTTTAGTTGAATCAAAAAATTTGATTTCCCTTACCTTATCATCGACTACCACCGCTTTTACTGGTTTGATGCCTTTCAATAGTATGATTCGTCCACTGTTAATGTAAGGAGCCAACATATTCTCTAGTACTTTTAATGCTACTTTGGGTTCATGGCTCAATCGTGAGACCCAGGCTTCACCTGGATTGAGCAAAGGATCCTGCATTGCTTCTTCAGTCAATGGATAATGGTCTCTGTAATAACTTCTAATCTGTTCTCTAAACTGACGATATGTAGCCGTACATCCTGTTTGTTCAATCCACTGATGTTCATCAGGAGGTACGCCCTGACTTGTTAATTGTCCTCCGATCCAGTCTGTCTCTTCAGTCAAAATCACTTTCTTCTTTTGTTTAGCTGCCGAATAGGCTGCCAGACATCCGCCTATGCTCCCACCGACAACCAGTACGTCTGTATTACTATTCTTCAACTCTTTCACCTTCTCTGATGTGTATATCAAACTCCAGTTCAGTTTCAAACATGCGATTCCATGGGCTTCTAGTGATTAAAGATTTAACTGCAACCTCGTTCGCCAGCGTTGTAAGATGATTGTTGTAATAATCTAGAATGGCTTGAGAAATCAATGTATTGATTTTTTCCGCTTTATCTTTCAGGTCAAAATAGTTCAAGTCTTCTTGTTTCAATACAGATTTGGTCAGGTTCATTCGAATCATAGCCTGATAAATGAAGTCATCCAGTAAATGATAGATATTTGTTTTGATTGTTTCCCTAGATAAAGAATCCGCAATACAGCCTTGAGCTAGAGTCGTTCCCAGCGTGTTGGCGTTGGTATTCCAGCCTTTATAAGAATATAGGCCCAAAAAGACATTTTCTCGAACCAGAGCATTGATTAATTCTCTGTCTCCACCGTTGGAAAAAGCACTATCTGCAACGATCACTTTTTTGCCTGCCGAAATCGCCTCTTTTAAAGCGTCAATAAACGTATTCAAGTCTCTGAACGAATAGTAGGTCTGATCGATATTTGTTTCCTGTTCCCAAGATTCCTGCATGATTTTTCCAGGTGTGTTATACCCCAGCACGATGTCAGCTTCGCTCATCGACTCGACCAGCTTGCCGTTTATAGCCTGGACATGTTTTTTCAGCGTTTCGAAGAATGGGCGGTCTTCGTAATTCGGTATCAAAGACGGTCCGAGCGTACTACTGAACAGTGCGTAAACTTTTGGTTGATACTGATTAGTATCATTGATGAAGCGTGCCAGCAAGGTTGCCCCGACCTCATCAGAACCAGGATAAACGAGAACGCTCCGGCCCAACCCATTTTCATTGATGACTGTCATCACTTTTTTCTGATCGATCGCTGTGTACCCGTACTCAGCGCTATCGTCTTGCGGCACGACTACGTTATTTATAACTGAATCTTTTGCAAGTTTTAAAATGGCGAGCGTCGTTTTCAAATTGTACGCCCGTCTGTTCTCATAATCAGCCACAACTTCTCGAGGAATAGTATCAGTCAGACGGACGAGCTGGTCTTCTTCATTTGAAGACAAACCCATTCGCTCTTTTTTATCAAATAGGTACTTCGACTTATAGATTGCCTCTCCATATTGCTCATAATAATCAGGTTCTTCGTCAGAAGAATTGTAACCTGGTGTTCGCATAACGATGGCAGAAGACAAGATGGTTAACTGAGGATTATCATTCTTTAATTTAATAAGCTTCTCAATAAAACTGTCTCTTTTCTCATCACTTAAATGATGAATACGCGATGGAATAAGCCCCCCATAAAGCATCAATTCAGGACTAAATATCAATCCTTCACACTGTGCCGCCTCTTGTTCTACCCATTGCCATAATTCCTGTGTAATGGCGGGAATTTTTTTTTTTTCTTGCAGTCTTTTTTGAGGGGTAATTAAATGGATTCCCTTATTCGTCTTTGCAATATTGGCCACTACCAGCGTGTTACAGGGCCGCTCATCTATAGGCAGATATAGAATATTCATAACAAACTCCTCAGTCAAGCAGATTTAATTTTGCTGTTATCTTTAATCGATTCACTACTAACTTGTCCCAAAGCATTGGTCAACAAGTCCATGAAGAAGTAGAAAGACACCTCATACGCATTTGATTGTTCATCATTCTTTGAAAAAGGAAGAATGGCTATTTTACCAACCTGTCTGGCTAATGGCGAATCCGTTTGAGAAGTGATACCCACTGTGTTTGTTACCTGATTTACTTCTTTTACATAATCAACCAGACTACCGTCATATCCCTCAACATCAAAAACAAGTACTTTGATTGAGTCGTTAACGATTTTTTTTGATAAATTCCTCTGTGATATGTCCGTAAACAATTGAACATCAAAACCCAGTTCAAGTAATTTGTCTTTCATAAACGTCAACTCTTTCTCTAATGCGTGTTTACCCACCAGAAAAAATCTGTCATTTGTCATTAACGTTTGTTTTATTAAATCAATGTCTTTAGCGATCGCACTTTCTTCAAACCGAGTAATGACATCATCGTAAAGTGTTTTTATATTGTGATACTGATTGCTTCGATTCTCCATTTTTTTCTTACTGGCCGTCGCACGACTAGTCAACATGCGTAAGTTATTGAAGGAACCTACATCGATTTTTTTTGTAAACCGACTGATCGATGCTTCACCGACACCGATTTTTTTAGCCATCTCATTAATCGTCAAATTGGGTACTTCAGAGAGATTATTCAAAATATAATCCGCAATGATTTGTTCCTTTTTGGTTAACTTATTTCTATTGGAATCAATTGACGTGATGATTTTATTGATAGGATGTAATGCTTCTTTGATCAAAAAATTTCTTAACGCGCCTATTAAGCCAGCGTTATTCATATTGCTGGCGAATTCAATGCTTGTTTGAGTGAATATGGCCGGAACCATTATTTTTTCAAGCTCTTTATATATCAAAGGCTTTAGATAGCTCTCTTGAGCAGAAATCCCTCCGCCGATCACAACCATTTCCGGATTCATCATATAAATGATAGTGGATATGCCTTTACTTAAATGCTTGACCATTCGGTCGATACCGTCAATACATATCTGATCGCCTTTTTTTGCTTGTTCGAAAATTATTTTTCCGTTCAGCGAACTCGGGTCAACCTTCTTCTTCTCTGACACATATTCAATCAAACTGCTGGTCGCAGCGATTTGTTGTAAGGTCTGGTGATCATTCATCAACATGTAACCAATTTCTCCACCAGAATAACTAAAGCCTGTATGCAGTTGATTATCTAGAATGTAACTGCCACCTATACCGGTTCCCACAGTTAGACAAAATAAACTTTTTGCATTTTTACCTTTTCCCAGCCATGATTCTGCCAGTCCCACACAATTTACATCATTTTCTACTTCTGTTGGAAGCTTGAAAAAGGACTCGAGCTCTTCTTTTACAGAGAGTCCAGTATAATCAGGAATTATATCCGGCGTTGCATAGATTACTTTTCCCAGTCTTGAATCGACCTGTCCCGCCGTACTTACACAGATGCCTTCAACGGTGTAATCTTCCAACAGTGTTTCGCCGATTTTTTTCACTTTATTTATGATTGAAGGTCCGCCAAGATGCGCTTCTGTATCAATCTCTGACTTATACAAGAGGGTCCCATCTTCATCAATAATTCCATACTTGATCAACGATCCGCCTATATCAATTGTTAAAAATTTTTTCACGATTTTCCACCTTCATTTCCAATAATTTAACCTTTCACAGCACCTTTAGTGGTACCAACAAAATATTTTTGCAGCCAGATGAAAATAGCCAAAGATGGGATAGTTGTCAATAAAGAAGCTGCACTAATCAACTTAATATTTGATCCATCAAAACTCTGGGATAACTGAGCCAGGCCAATAGACAATGTGTACATTTCGTTATCTGTCGTATTGATCAAAGGCCATAAATAATCTCCCCAAGTGAAAGTAAAGGTGTAAATACCCAATGTAATCAGCGTAGGCTTGATCATAGGCAGAATTATTCTGAACCATACTTGAAATTTATTTGCTCCATCCATATAAGCCGACTCTTCCAGTGCTTTAGGAATGGTCAGGTAAGATTGTCTTATTAGAAAAATACCAAAAGCCGTTCCTACTTGTAAAACAATCAACCCAATATAGCTATTTCTCAATCCCATGTTGCCTACCAGATTAAATAAGGGTGCCATAAACAGTTGGAACGGGACTGCCATTGTTGCGATGATAGTAATGAGTATTACATTTTTCCCTTTAAAATCCATTCGTGCTAATGGATACGCAGCCAAACTGCAAAAGAGAATATTCAGAGGAACAGCTATTAATACTGCGATAACTGTATTGATCAGATACTCATCAAAGCGTGCCTGTCGAAAGGCGATGAAATAATTATCCAATGACGGATCTCTAGGGAAGATATTTGTATATACGCCTTCTGCCGGTCCTTTTAATGACATTAATAATGTAAAAACAAATGGACCTACAGTTACAAATACAAAAAATATGATTAGAAGATAGAGCAATATCTTATTTTTAGTCATTTTCATTATAAACCACTTTATCCTTTCAAATCTTTTTCTTTTCCACTATTCAACTTCAATTGTATAACGGATCCCGTAGCAGCAAGGACTAACAACACAATACCAGCTGCAGAAGCCGTACTTACTTCTAGATTCCTGAATTTATCAAAAATATAAATAACCAAGGTCGTTGTCGCGCCGGCGGGTCCCCCACCAGTAGTTAAAGCTATTTCTTCGAACACTTTTAATCCATTAATTATGGTCATTATTGATACTAGAGTAATGCTGGGTGCAAGCATGGGTACGGTTATCTTGAAGAATTTTTGAATTGGAGATGCCCCATCTATACTAGCTGCTTCATATACTTCATCTGATATAGATTGTAAACCAGCTAAATATATCATCATGTAATACCCAAGACCTTTCCACACTGTTATGACAGTTACTGCAAATAAAGCGGTGGATGTCTGCATCAACAAATTTGTCGGTCTATCGTACAAACCTAAGAAGTGAACGAGATTACCTACAAAACCAGATTCAACGTATAACATTCTCCACATCAATGCTGCTACCACCATAGGTGTAACGACTGGCGAATAATAAATGACCCTGAATAAACCGATCCCTTTTACTTTTTGATTTACTGCTGAAGCTACTATTATAGGTAAAAATACATTTAATGGAAGTACGACTACCAAAAATAATAGTGAATTAGTTAATGCTCTCCAAAACAGACTGTCCTGGAAAATATATCTAAAATTATCTAGCCCCACGAATGCTCCTTCTCCTGCAATGATCTTGTAATCTTGCACGCTCCACATAAACGCTTGTAAAATAGGGTAAATATAAAAGACACTGATCATTAATAATGCAGGTAATAAAAACAGCCAAGGAGTCAAAACACTTGATTCTTTTCTCTTTTTCACTTTAACATTACTTTGTTTGTTTAAAGTTAATCTCAACTACCTTCCTCCTCTTGATGACTTTCTTCTGTTTTACTTTGAAAAGTAAAGACTACCTTAAAAAAGATAGTCTCTACCAAAGTATGTTATATTAAAATGAAACATCAATATCTGAGTTGCTAAACGATTTGGTCCATTCCTCAGCTAACTGATTCAATCCTTCTTCGGCTGATATATCACCGATCATTACCTCAACGAATGTATTCTTAGTCACTTCTCTTAATTCGAAGTTATTTTCAGTCAATGGAATGAGCACTCTTGCTCTTTCTAAAGCTTGGGCACCTTGCTGCATGCCGGAAGCCTTAGGAGAATCACCTGGATCAGTAAAGTAATCGTCTTCAAGAGATTCTACCGTTGAAGGTAAGACTGTACCCGCTAGTTCAGCAAATTCTAATTGATTTTCAGCATTTAATACAAATTCGGCAAACGCTACAGCTGTTTCCGGATATTCCGTATTTGTCGGAACGGCCAAATTCATTACTGCAATATTCATAGGTGCGTCGTCACCATTTAGTGGTAGGCCTGCTTTAGCTGCTTCATATACTGATGGCGCTCCCGATTCAACAGGTCCTAAGAAGGTTATTCCTCCTTCAACTAGAGAAAGATTTTCATTCATGAATAGTTCCTGAGCAGCACCGATGGATCCCTCAGCATTCTGCTGACTAATTAACCCTTCGCTGTACATCGTTTGAACAGTGTCAAAAAATTCGAGTATATCTGCATTGTCTTGGAAAACAGCTTCACCGTTTTCTACAATGTTTTCTCCGTTAGCGATCGTCACCATTTTTTCCATGATCGTGTTGCCATCATTTATGATTTGGAAGAAAGAAGGATTGCCTGTTTCTTCGGTAATAGCACTGGATGCTTCGTACAGTTCCTGCATGTTAGAAGGAACGTTCTCAACTCCTGCCATTTCAAAATGATCTGAATTATACCAACTGACTGTCGTTGTTAAATACCATGGAAGTGCTAATAGCTCGTCATTATAATAGCCAGCTTCAAATGCACCTTCAACGAATCTGGAACCAATATCATCGTCTAAATATTCTTCCATATTAAGTAATCCGCCCTGACTTGCTATATTGGCCATATAATGCGGATTCAAGTTGATAACATCCATCGCGTCACTGCCAGTCAATGATGTCAATACACGCTGTTCCATTTCATTTTGTGGTGTATCTTGGATATTGACTGTCACATCAGGATGCATTGTTTCAAAATCACTCTTTATTTCTTCGAAATATCCGTCAAACGGATCTCCAGATAATGATGCGGTCCAGAAAGTAATTTCACCCGATAATTCACTGCTCTCTTCTGTATCTGATTCTGCATCTTCTGAAACATCACCAGTTCCCTCATTATCAACATTATCATCCCCACAACCTGTTAGTAAAATTGACAATAAAGCTGAACTAAACAAAAACTTATTTCTAAATGATTTAGTCATTTTCTTCCCTCCATTTTCCTTTTTTGTTTACACTTAGAAGTATACTAAAGCGTTTACAATAATTCAAGCGTTTTGGTGTATTTTTTCTTTTTTTATTTATTATTGGAATAAACTTTCACTAATGGCATTTTATACGTAATTATAGTCAGAAATAAGTATATACCATTCAAAGAAAAACATTCACTCTAGTGTCATCTGCTCTAATTCATAGTAAAATCGCTTACTTTTTACAATCTCTTATAAATATGAGAAAATCAGACTATAATATGTTTATTAGCTATCTCTTTCCTATTCAAAGTCGGTACATATCCTTTTTACCTCAACAAATATATGAAGGAGGAAAATCTATAATGAAAAAGATTTTAGGAACAATAGTCTTGGCAAGCGCATTTTTTCTCGGAGCCTGTAATAGAGAGCTTGAGCCTCCTAAACCAAATAACTACGGAGAGATTGACGTTGAAGAAAATATGAACGAGGGATTATTGACCGAAACGGACACAAAGATCAGAGTCACGTTGACGAATAATGAATAGTCAGATTTTCAGACATCACGAAATCATTACAGGTCAGGAAGAGCTCGAATAGCAGCGTTCATTTTTTTTAGGAAACATAATTGGTTCAGCGCTATATAATTTTTAATTTTCGAAATATAAAAAGTCTTGGAAACTTCGTAATACGAATGAACAGCTTTAAACTAGATACTTTAAAAAGGCGATACTGTGCAGTCCATAGAGGATGATTCCGATAAGCTCCGGGAATCATCTTCTTTAATTTTTTTATAATAACAAGCAGGATTATAAGGACAAGAGCCTAAAAAAAGTCGGAAGCTTGCTTAATAAATAGTCGAAATATAATATGATATAATGCAGTGGATGCATTCACAGAAAATCAGAAAGGTAAGGATTTTTATGAAAACAGTACAAGTAAAGGGATACGGAGATGTTGACAAGTTAGAAATAGTTGACCAAACTGTTCCAGAACCAAAAGAAAACGAAGTGCTGATCAAAGTCCAAGCATGCGCAATAAATAATACAGAGATTTGGATGAGAGAAGGAGCTTACGGTACAGGCTCAAAATCGGGCTGGCGACCAGAAGGCGTTCATTTCCCTCGCACCCCTGGCTCCGATATAGCAGGAACCGTAGTCAAGTCGGGTAGCGCTGTAGATAAGGCCATGATTGGAAAGAATGTTGTTCTTTTCCCATTTAAATCAAGTGGAAAACCCGGGTTCGAACATATTTCAGAAGATATGTCTTTCATCGGTTCTGAATATGATGGTGGCTATGCGGAATTTGTAGCGTGGCCTGCTGACCTTTGCTTTGATATGCCCCTTTTTGACTACACAGAAAGTTCCGTGTTCACAGTTAGTGGTTTGACAGCTTGGCATATGAACGAACAAATTCAAGTGCAGCCTGAAGAAACGATAATGGTAACTGGATCAAATGGCGGCGTTGGCTCCTTGAATGTGCAAATTGCCTCAAAAGTATTTGGCGCTAAAGTCATTGCGATTGTTGGTGACTTAACTCTGGAAGAAAAAATGAAGGAACTAGGCGCAACACATGTTTTATCTTATAAATCAGAAAACCTTGCTGAAGAGATCATCCAGGTGAATGGTGGTCCGGTTGACTCGGTATTAGATGTTGTCGGCGATGCTTTGTTCTCTACTTCTTTAGAAGTACTAAAAAAAGGCGGAAAATTCTGTACCTCTGGATCTGCTGGTGGCCAGAAAACTGAGCTTGATTTTAGAAAAATATATTTAAAACATATTACCCTTTATGGGTCTGTCTTAGGTACTAGGGAAGAGTTTAAACGCCTGCTTCAGGCTGTATCCGAAGGTAAAATAAAACCAGTAATTGATTGTACCTTCCCTTTAGAAGAAGCACCAGAAGCTCAACTTTATTTTAAAAAAGCAGGAAAACTAGGAAAAGTGGTCTTACTTCCTTAAGAATAAATGAATGTTTATCTCATCTTTGAAACAAAAAATTCTTAACCGAATTTGAAGAGATGGTATCTTTCAGAGTGAAGAAAAAAACCCAGACAAACCAAAAAAAGGCATTCAAACAGCAAGTGTTTGAATGCCTTTTTTATGTGTAGTGGCTCTTTTTGAATCATCCCATACAGGACGGATCGATTAACGGATCTTGTCTAAGAAGTAATTAAGCACAGCATAGTCCTTAGTTAATTCTGGGTGATGAGCCGTCACCAGTACGTTTTCATATTCAGCAGCGACGATTTTATCATCATAGGTAGCCAGTACATTGACGTCTGGTCCAACAGACTGAATGTAAGGCGCACGGATGAATACCGCTTCGACTTCCTGATCGATCCCTGCAAAAGTAAGAGACGTCTCAAAGCTGGCGATCTGTCTGCCAAAGCCGTTTCGTTCAACTTCCATATCGATAAAGCCCAGACGCAGATCGTCCGTTTCATGACTTTCGTCTGTACTGCAGAGTATCAGACCCGCACAGGTACCGAAAATAGCCTTGCCTTCTTTATGAAAAGCGCGCAGACGGTCTTCCAGTCCCTGTTCGCGAATCAGTCGACCAATGGCAGTTGATTCTCCACCGGGAATAATCAAACCGTCTAGCGCATCAAAATCCTCTGCATTTCTTACAGATACTGCGTTTACACCTAAAGCTTTTAGAGCAAGAAGGTGTTCTCTCACAGCACCCTGTAAATCGAGTACACCTATCGTTTTTGACATACTTACCAACCTCGTTCCTGCATGCGTTCAGATTCCCCTAGATGACTGATTTCGATTCCTTTCATCGGTTCACCCAAGTCTTTAGATAATTCCGCTATCAATGCGTAGTCTTCATAATTTGTCGTTGCGCGAACGATAGCACGGGCGAATTTTTCTGGTGATTCGGATTTAAAAATGCCGGATCCGACAAAGACACCATCTGCTCCAAGGCTCATCATCAAGGCCGCATCAGCCGGTGTAGCCACGCCGCCTGCCGCAAAGTTAACGACCGGCAATTTACCAAGTTCTTTAATTTCTTTCACTAATTCATAAGGTGCACCTATATCTCTGGCAAACGTCATCAACTCATCGTTTGACTTCGTGGAAAGCACTGCAATCTGGCTATTCACTTTTCTCATGTGACGCACAGCCTCAACGATATTTCCGGTACCAGGTTCCCCTTTAGTCCGGAGCATGGAGGCACCTTCGCCGATTCGACGTAGCGCTTCCCCTAGATCACGGCAGCCGCAGACAAATGGGACGACATAATCGGATTTCAGTAAATGATACTCTTCGTCTGCCGGTGTAAGTACTTCACTTTCATCGATGTAATCCACGCCCATCGCTTCCAATATGCGTGCTTCGGCGATATGGCCAATACGTGCTTTAGCCATGACCGGGATACTGACGGCATTCATAACTTCTTCAATAATTTCAGGGTTCGCCATACGTGCGACTCCGCCGGCTTTACGTATGTCAGATGGCACGCGTTCCAAAGCCATGACCGCAACGGCTCCTGCCGCTTCTGCAATTCTAGCTTGTTCGGCATTGACCACGTCCATGATGACGCCGCCTTTTTGCATTTCGGCCATTCCGCGTTTGACTCGTGCGCTTCCAATTCTTTTTTCGCTCATATTTATTCCTCCTGAATGTTTGTATTAAACTGTTGTTACTTAAAAGTATACGCAAGATAAACGCGACGGTCTACATCCAATTGGATCGGAATAAACCCATCCAATTTTATGGTACAATAGAAAAAACATGTAGGAAAGAGGAACTATCATGGATAAATGGATTATCAGTCAAGATGAGACCATGCCGCTGTATCAAAAAATCATGCTGCTGACGGAAGAAAAAATCAAATCGGGTGAATTGGTTCCCGGGACCCGTCTGCCATCTGAAAGGAAACTGGCTGAAGCGCTGAACGTGAATCGGTCCACCGTGATCCGGGCCATGGAGGAATTGACCGCTCAGGGCGTTTTAATTAGAAAAAAAGGCAGCGGAACGTATGTGAACCCAGATAAATGGGGGTTACAGACAAAACCCTTGATCAACTGGGGCACCTCCCTCACCAACGAAAGCTTGAAAAGAAAGAGTGCGTATGAACAGGCTGCTGAAAAACTGCGGGATAAAAAACCTGGAGAAATTTTGGATTTATCTAAAGGTGTCTTGCCTTCTGATCTGTTGCCGGAGCTTCAGTCACCTCGTTTATCCTGGAAAGAACTGGTCCAGCAGGAAAAAGAACAGACGCCACGGAACACAGGCATCTATTCTTTAAGAGAAAGCGTACAGGCGTATCTCAGTAAAACATATCAGATGACAGTCCCGCTGGATGAAATCATGATCACTTCAGGCACACAAAATGCGCTGTTTCTTATCTCACAGGGGCTGTTGAAACCAGGAGACGCTGTTGGGATCGAGGCGCCCTCCTACTTTTATTCACTCCGCTTGTTCCAAGCAGCCGGTCTGCGCATCATTCCCATTTCGATGGATGCGGAAGGTATGACCATCAAAGCGTTACAGGAAGCATCCATAACTTATCCACTCAAGATGGTTTTTCTGAATCCCATCTTTCAAAACCCGACCGGACTGGTTATGAGCCCCAAGCGCAAAGCAGAGATCCTTGATTATTGCCTACTGAAACGGATTCCCATCGTAGAAGATGACGCATATGGTGGGTTAACGTTTGACTCGTCAGTCGATAACAGCCCTCTGAAAAAGCTGGATAAGCAGCAACAAGTCATTTATTTAGGCACCTTATCAAAATTCGCCGGCCATCATTTAAGAATCGGTTGGATGATCGGTCCCCCTGCAATCTTGAAAGAACTGGCAGATATCCGCCTTCAAACTGACTCAGAGCTGAGTTTCTTGCCTCAATTTATGGCTGACCATTTCTTAAGGACCGAAATGGATGTGCATCAGGAAAAAATCACAAACGAATTACGAAAAAGAGCCCGCAACATGGAAAAATGGTTGCGAGCAGAATTTAAAGATGACATAGACTTTCACCCTGCTAAAGGCGGGTTTCATCTGTATTGTCGTTTTCCAAATAAAACGAAGGCAGAAGTTGATGAGATTCTAATGGAGTTGCTGGAAAAGAAGATCATCGTGTCAGAAGGACAGAAGTTTGGCGATCAGCAGAATGGGTTTAGGCTGAGTTTTGTTAACTTTAGGAAAAAATTATTTAGTGAATCTATTTTAAGTGTTTCTCTGTAGTAATGTTTGAATAATTGAATTTTAGTTAATAATAATTATTAAACTAAAAAAACCAAGAACTTTATAGACTGACATAGCAATTTGAGACAACTATAAAACACCTCTTTAGGCTGCTTGCGCCCCGAATTCTTTGGGGGTTAGGTAGCCTAATTTTTCTAGGATTCGTTCTTCGTTGTAATAGCAGATATACGTGTTCACTTTCTCCACAACATGACTATTATGAAGCGAATTGGATTTGACGTACTGGAATTCCTCTGACTTGATATTAGAATGGAATGACTCAATAACCGCGTTATCCCAACAATTTCCACGACGCAACATACTACTGACCAGATGATTCTTCTTGAACAAATCCTGGTACGCATATGATGTGTATACACTTCCTCGGTCGGAATGGATGATGACCCCTTCGGGGTTTCCCCGCAACTCCAGTGCATCTTTCAATGTGTCGATGATCAACGACGTCTTTTGGTTATCGTACATCTTATAGGCTACAATTTCATTATTGAACAGGTCCATAATCGTCGACAGGTACATTGTGGAACTTCCGTACTGGATATATGTAATATCCGTTACCCATTTTTGGTTCGACGCAGATGCAACGAAATTGCGTTGGAGAATATTCGGCGCTATGATGACCGATTCACCTTGTGATTTCCATTTTCGCTTCGGTTTTATTCGACATTGCAGGTTATGCCTTTGCATAATGGATTGAACCGTGTTTCGATGCCGGTTCAACTTGTACCTTTCCTTCAGTAATTTTTTGATTTTCCGATGACCGAAACGATACTTTGTTATCTTGCACAATGCGATAATCGCTTCTTCCACTTCTGTCAATGCACTTTTAGCGCCTTCGTCGAGCCACCTATAATAAGTGGAGCGTGGCACACTCAAAGCAGACAAAATGGCCGTGATGGTATATGTCTGCCGGTATCTTTCGACCAATTGCAGTATTAGTTCTTTTTCAACTCCTCTCTCATTTCCAAGTACTTTTTTAAGATCTCATTTTCCATTTTCAAATGTGCGTTTTGCCGATCTTTCTTCTCATCTTCACTTGCAAATTGCGGCCCATGCCCATATGAATATTGTTTACCGATTGGTTGGTCGAACCGGTGTATTTCATTTGCCCGGTACCATCTCATCCACGTCTCGATTTGTGATTTGTTTTTGAATCCATATTTCTTCATAATCTCTTTGGTCGTCAGCTGACCGTCCATTTTGTCTTTTACTACGGCCCATTTTGTCTCACTTGAATATACGTTTTTGCCCATGCAAAAACACCTCCGTTTTCAGTACTTGTAGTAAGTGTACAATTTCGGAGGTGTTTTATATTGTCCCATTTAATTGTGTTAGTCTAATTGACTTAACAATGTTCTTGGCTTTTTTATATTTATTAACCCACTGACCCTTCTATCTCATAACTGATGAGACAGTTCGGTTCAACGGTGTATTCCGTTGGGAGTTCTTTGGTGAACGGTCCAACGAATATTATGACGATCATTTTTGTCACGGTTTCTTCGTCGAGTACTCTACTCATAAAATAGTAAGGAGAAACTCTTCCAAGAGCACCAAACAAAACATTATTGAAACATACTTACCTTTTCAATAATAGTGGTGTGTCAGAATCATTATGTCCCAGCAGCACCATGCCTTCCCCTAATTCTATCTGGAAATCAACGTTATCAAAAGTCCTTGTCCCATCAGAAGACATTTTTTCTAACCTTTTACCATAACGAAATTTATTTATTTCCCTCCAATAATTACAGTCCGATCTAATCACTTCATTGGTTTCTTCCATTTAGTCATAATCAGAATTTTGAGCCTTAACAATTTTTGCTGAACTATATTGATCTCTTTCACCACTAGATACAATACTTTCTAAAATTTTTTCTTTATTTTCAAGAATTCTTCTTTGCATCTCAGCTACAAAATCCTCAGGTAAATTAGGACTTACAACAATAGTATCTGCTGGTAATATTGGTCCTTCCTCTAATACCCTATACTTTCCTTCTCCATCTTCCTCTATCATACTATGATACTCTTCCACTCCCATAGCCAGCGCATCTACTTCGTGGTTTTTGAAAGCTTCGAATCTGGCTTCATTTAACAGTAAAATATCTACATCATTATCTAAATCAAAGCCAGCATCTGCTAATATTGCACTAGGACCTATAAGTCCGCGAGTGGATCCGGCATCTTTCATGGCCATTTTGCTTCCTTTGATATCCTCTAATATTTGGTACTCACTTTCTTCATGTACAATGATCACAGCATTATATTCATCTTTTTCGATAGCTGCTATTGCTTCGATCCAAGGTATTACTTCTTTGATCTGGGTATATTCAAATGGTCCTGCCAAAACAATATCTACCTGATCAAATTCTAAGGCATCTGTAGCGATAGTATGATTTGATACAGGGAAAAATTCTATTTCCACTTTCAATATTTCTTCTAACGTTTCTTGAAACGGTCCAAAAGCTCTCTGTAGCTCTTCCTTTCCCTCTACACCTGTTTCTGCAAAATGTAATTTTGTAGGCCAGTCTTCTTGACCTTCGATCACATCATTAATTTCTGAATCATTGATCTCTGAAGCACCATTACTATTACATCCCATAAATACAAGTGCAAATAATAGTGTCATAAAAGTCATGCCGAATAATCTCTTTTTTTCCACTTTATTTACCTCCTGTTTATTACTACTACCTTAGTATAAAGGTACTTCTGTTGGTTTTAATCAATTTACTGTAAGACTTTTGTCAATATTATGTAAATCCTTAGATTATATATATTGAGCAGGATTATAAAGTGAGTTAAAAAAAGAGCACTATTTCATCTATGAAATCCTAGATTGAAATAGTGCTCTTAATTTTCATTTGCTGTTCATTAACGCATGACTGATCCACCTGAGATTTTAACTGATTCCCCCACGATGTTTTCTGCAGCGTCTGACAATAAAAAGGCAATCGTATTGGCGACTTCTTTTGCAGTCGTGATCCGTCTAGATGGTAGATTTCCACTTTCGATTTCGAATTGTTCTTCAAAACTATTATTTTCTCGTGTGGCTTTAGATCGAATCGCATCTCTGCCCATCTTTGTGTCTACATAGCCTGGGCAAACGGCATTGACTCGGATGTTGTGCTTAATGGCTTCCAATGCAAACGACTGGGTGAAGCCGTTGAGTGCGAACTTGGAGCCCGCATAAGCAGTCCCACCAACCACGCCTCTCAGACCAGAAAGGGAAGAGACATTTACTATGGCCCCTTCTTTATTTTTCTTCATCGTCTCATAAATTTGTCGAGTCAGAAGGATCGGTACGGTGAAGTTCAAATGCATAACGCGCTCCAACTCTTCTTGGGTCAGCTCTTCCATTACGCCACCGCCCATTATTCCAGCTGAATTCACTAAGAGGGAGACCGGCCCCAACTTTTCTTCTGCAGTTTGAACCAATTTTTCTCTGTCAGAAGCCTTGACCAAGTCAGCCACAACCAGCATCACTTTCGCATACGGCCACTCGCTCTCAATTTCTTCTTTCAGTTGTTGTAAGACGCTTTCCTTTCTCCCGGTGATCGTAACGTCCGCACCCATAGCAGATAGCACCTTCGCTGTTTCGTAACCAATTCCGCCAGTGGCCCCTGTAATTAAAGCATGTTTGCCTGTAAAAACGTCTAATGAAAAAATAGACATACGATTCCTCCTAAGTTGTTTGATTTATTAGTGGGAAAATCTATTAAGCACTCTTTTCTGAATACACGTGATCAATACTATATTTATCACTCTAATTAACCGAGCAGGTATCAATGGATATACACTAAATTCGTATTTCCTCTATAATTCCTCTTTTTGTTAATACTGGATGAACTTTCTCAATGAAAAATCCCATTAAAGGCCCAAAAATCAGCATGCCGATGACTGTTCCTTCTCTAACTGATGGGACCAACCCAAATATAAGTGTTAAGGCAACTGAAATAACCACAAATAGAATATCAGCCATTTGTCTTAACACTGCAAACTTTAAAGGAACTAATTTAGACAATACCATACAGAAACTTTCTATAGGAAATGTCACAAGGTTCAACATCATTACCATACTTACTGAAAAAATCGCTAAGACTAAAGCTAAGATAAAAACTATCAGAGATATCGCATAACTATTAAACTCAACAGATACGAATAAATTATAATAGAAATAATTGACCAGTATACCAATTAATATACTTAAAGGGATTTGCAGGAGACGGTTAAAGCCAAAATCCTTTTTCAGAATGATCAACTGGCCTATCACACAGGACAAGTTCAACATCATAGAAACGGTTCCGATTCTAATCCCTGACAGTAATGATAATGTTTGGATCACGGCATCAAAAGGACCTAATCCCACAGATGCTTTAAGCATAAAGGTAATCGCTAAAGCCACACCAGTTGAGAAAAGTGATAGCAAAGCGTACCCTTTGTAATTTTTCATTTTCTTCATCTCCACACATGTGTATTTGTTAATATAGTATAAATTTTGATTGACCGGTGAGTCATTGTCAGTTTAGCACACAAGTCCGGATTGTTCTCTTAGTTTGTCATTGAAGTATAAATCAGTTAGTCTTGTGATAGCCGTTTTTCTAAAGAAGGACAATTGGCTGTGTCTAGTAAAATATCAAGATAAGATCAGGAGGGCTACAATGGACGATGTGATTCGTATTACACCAACAGAGAAAGAAGATATAGATTACTTGCTTAAAATGTGGACAAATCCTGAGATTATGGATTATTGGTTCAGTGAACCTTATATGAATAAAGATAAATTCAACGATTCTTTTGAAGCACGCCAAAAGGATGATTCCGTTAGACAGTTTATCGCTTATGCAGAAGATAAACTAATTGGATACACGAATCTGCATCTAATTAATCTACGCCATCGGACTGCAGTTTTAGCTATAATGTTGGATCCAGACAATCAAGGTAACGGGCATGCCCAAAAGGTCGTGCACAAAATAGTCGACTATGGTTTTTATCAACTGAATTTGAACAAAATCACGCTTGATGTCGTGGACTACAACAAAAAAGCAGTCCATATTTATGAAAAAGTGGGATTTAAAGTTGAGGGCAGAAAGGAACAACAGTATTTCATCAAAGGACACTATCATACTAGTTTGTCTATGGGGTTACTGAGAGATAATTACGAAAGTGATTTAGATTAGAACGTTGACTTCCCTCACTATTATGTTTGTATAGTTTTAGTGCTTCTATGGCAAAACTAATTCATATCCCCACCGTCGATTTCTTTTATAAAACCGACATTTCAAAAGGCGCTCAGTTCGGGAGTGACTGCGTTAAACTCATGAACAGGGTGGTCTGTCAGACAGGTGCTGCACCCTGTGTAGATGGCAAATCCGGTCACTTCTACTATTGCGATTCCCTTTGTCTAAAAGTATCCAAAGCATTATTTGATCTTCAAGCTTTATTATACAGAGTTAATGTTAATAATTGGCTCTGTTTTAAAAATAGTACTGATAATAGAACGTATAAAAGTGGACAAATTAATTTGTCCACTTTTTATATTATAATTAATTGTCGTTCTACTCTGTGACCAAATATCTCAATATAGTTTTCAGTTTTTCCTTTTCAACTCTTCTTACATCTGATAAATATATTTCTCTATGAACCATCGTTTTGATTTCCAACTCATTGTCTTCAATGAAACCCTTCATTTTATTGAAGGATTCTGGTTCATTATCATAAGAACCGACATGTAAAATTTGAACAGATAAACCATCCTCAATTTCATCAAAATATACTTCTTCAAGTAATGGGTTTGGTTTTTTCTTTTTGGCTATCTGAAATGCTTTTTCAACAACATCTTCAGTGACAAACTCTGGTTGGCGAATCATAATCGTATATAATAATTCATCTTTATTCAGGGATTCACTTTTTTTACCTTCCGTCGTCAAATCCCATAAGCCCTCTAGTGGATAAACAGTATACTCAAAATAGCCATCCGGAGTAAAACCATTCTTCGGCATCATTCTGACAGCATAGGCAAGAGAATATAATACACCAATTTTTTCAGAGAATTCTTCACTATTCGGATTACCTTTACCTTTTATGCAAAAGAATTTTTGTTTAGGCACTGTTACTAACTCTGCTTTATTTTTAGGAGCATAGAGTTCTTTCTCGTGCTTTTTATACTCATGCTTCATCATTTCAACCTCCAATCGGAAAGTAATGAAATACTTAAACATATAATAACCTGTTAGCTGAAAAGCATCTCATATCGAGACTTACTATAAACAGAGCCTGATATTTTGACTAGATACATCATACGGGTTCCTGTCTAGTCATTACTTTTTTTATCATTCGTTTTGCCCCAACTTTTCATATTGAGGGCGGCTAAAATAATCCCCACTAAAGTTAGACCCATACCCATTCGTAGATAAGGCGTACGGTATGTGAACTGTACGTTATTCTCTCCAGCAGTCAGCTCAACCCCTACGAAGCCTAAATTCGTGTTCAGCACGTCACTTTCTTCACCGTTGACCACTACAGACCATCCAGCAGAGAATGGAATAGCGGTCACTAAAAGCTCGTTTGCGTCAGCGGTGATTTCTCCTTCTAACTTTTCACCTGAGAACACTTTAATATCTAAAGCACGTTCCCTTTTTTCGGCAGCGATACGTTCATCTTCTTGGGCACTGACCGGTACGGCATAAACAGCGATTTCATCTAGGGCATATATACCAGCCTGATCCACGACAATATCCACTTGCTCTTTTACATCGTTTTCTGTCACGTAACCCATATTAAACAGCATATTCTCCCGATGGAAATAAGAGCTGAAACTGTATTGATCTGACTGATAAATACTTTTCCTCTGTTCACCATCGTTCACTGCTAAACGGTAATTCGTTGATTGACGCAGCCAAGGCGATTGTTCGAATGGACGGTAGTCTAACCCGTCTAATCGGATAAACCACTCGTGTCCGATCAGTTCATCAGGGTCTTCTAAGACGATCGTAAACTGTGTGTTTTCTTCCTCGATTAAAATTTCGTCGTCAGGCAGACTGATCGTTTCATTTTCATCATTCTTCACCTCAAAACGAATCTCTTTCACGATACTCTCACTAGACGCTTTTTCCAGTGACGATTCCTGATGGACACTTTCTTCCAACACCACATTTTCAACTAAAGCAGCTTCTCTTTCCACTGCATTCAGTTCCATAAAATCATTCTCTGAGATGGCTTTCCCCATGGCATATGCAAAAGGGTACGCATCCGTTGTTTCCGCTAAGATGTACTGCTCATTTTCGTTGTTGCTCAACTCTTCGACTACTTCATAACCAAAAGGAAGATACGACTCATTCTCGGAATCCGTAATGATATAGCGCACGCCCATTACGTGATTGGCGATACGCCTGTCGTCGATTCCGTTTCTAAGGGGTTGAATGATCTGAAAGCCTGCCGTTTCGATCGCTTTCGCAAAATCACTGACATAGCCATTCGTAATGGATAAATAGGAATTCAGTCCCATTACATCAAGATATAAAAATTGGTTTCTGACATGGTTGTCCTGAGAAGTGACTCCCACACGGTAAGGGTCTAAGCCTTTGTCTGGTAAGTATTCTGGTCCATCCGCTAGTACCTGCTGATAGGCTTCTTCAGCTGTTCCATATTTAATAGAACTGTCCATCTTATTCATGCCAAATGGGTAATAGTAGTACAGGGCATTCGCGATCAAATTCAACATAATTAGACCGATCACTAACCGATTTTCATTGAGGCGGGAGATTTTTTTGTCTGATGGCAACTTAAGATATCCCCATATTCCCCAGCCTAAAGCAACCGGAAAAAGCATATAAGGAAGTGAACCATCAACAAAAACCCACGTAATAAAGGAAAACACAGAATATAGGATCAGTACCCACTTCATCTTCTTCAAGTAGTCCGTATCCATGTGTTCCCGCTGATCCAAAAAGTGAGCTAAAGCCAGTGAAAAGAAGAAAGGCAATGCAAATGAAAAGCGATTATAAGGTCCAGAGAACCCGTTCATCATTGACCCGAAAAAAGGAAACAATGCGAGTATGAATAATATGATAACCGTCGTTCGAATAAAGCGGTAGTCTGTTTTTTTCCAGATGTACACGAATCCAAATACTGACAGGATAGGAAATCCGCCGATCATCCAAAAGTAACTTCCGGGACTGACCGTATGCTGGACCAAAGCTAAATAATACTCCAGCGGGTAAAACAGAAGATTGATACCCATTTCTCCTGCTTGACGAGAAGAATCCAAAAAGCCAAAAACCATAGGCAAGAAAAGGCTAGCTGAGATCAATAATCCGACTGCATAGGCATAAGCTGCCTTCAAAAAGACGTTTGCAAAAGAAGCCCAGTCCCATTTTTTGTTCAGATACGCAAACCGGACCAGCGCGTATAGAACAGTTAAAAGAGTTAGTTTATAAAAGAAATAAAAATTACTTAACGCACTTACCGTCACTGCCACCATAAACAAACGATTGGATCCACCTTTTAGAATCTTATCGATCCCTAAACATAAAAGAGGAAACCAGATCAAAGGCAGTAAAAAGAACGGATGGCGTGTCACATTAAAAATAACGAAATGTGTAAATGAATAAGCAATGGCTGAAGCCAAACCGGCGTGATGAGAGACGCGTTGACTCCGAAGAAAGAATAAGAAACTGATCCCGATCGCCCATACACGCAGCAGAATAAGGATGTGATACGCTGCTTCCATTAAATGAGACGGGAAAAGCAACGCCAAATAAACAAATGGATCTCCGATAGCATAATACCCGTAAGAATAAATTACATCTGCGCCAAGTCCAATATTCCAATCCCATAAGGATATACTGCCTTCGTTGACCCATCCTCTGATTTTAGAAATATAATCAAAAAACAGCTGATAATGCTGGGTGAAGCCATCACTTTCCCAGATAAAAGACGTATTGGTCCAAACAAAATAGCTATAGATCGCACTGATCATTACCAGAAAAAGTCCGGTATACACTAAAAACGTGCGGGATGTGATGTTTCTTTTATCTGTTAATTGCCTTGTTTCTTCATGCATGTGTATTCCTCTTTCTGAAAACAATAAATTTACTGAAGGCGTAATTGAGCAGAACAACGACAACTTCGGTCAACAATTTAGACACATTGGTGTTGAGGCTGAAATAGGCAACCAAAACCCACATACTTAACATGTCATAAAATCCTGAACCCAAACGAAAACCCACAAATAAAGTGAACTCTCGAAATAACACTTTGCGGTCCGTTGTTCGTGATTTGAAAACGTATTTTTTGTTCATATAAAAAGCAAATAAAATCGCCACAACAATAGATATAGCATTGGCAATTAAATAAGAGATACCAAAAATAGTATCAAACAGAAAGAATACACCGAAATTAATAATCGTTGTCAGTACACCGACAAATATATAATCGATCCACTGGTGGTACTTTGAATATAGGTGCTTCATGACCGGTCTTCCTTACTATCATCTTTATTTGAGTCATTACCTGATTTTTCACGAATGAAATAAGGCGGCCTTCGCTTTGTTTCAATGAATACTCTTCCTAAATACTCACCAATCACACCAAGTGAAATCAATTGAATACCTCCGAGAAATAGAACGCCTGCTAACAGTGTCGGATAACCAGCTACATCCGTTCCCAAAAAAATCGTTTTCCCTATTTCAATAAGCAAAAACAAAAATGAAAAAAATGAAATTGCAAAGCCGACATATGACCAGATTTTCAAAGGTATGGTGCTGTAAGAAGTGATCCCATCCATGGCAAGTTTAAACAGCTTCGGAAAATTCCATTTTGTCAGCCCTGCTGCGCGTTCATCTGCCACATAGGTTAATTGTTTCTTTTTAAATCCAATCCAACCATACATTCCTTTAGTGTATCGTTCACTCTCACGTAATTCTCGTAGTGCTGCTACACATTTTTTATCAAGCAGACGGAAATCACCGGCCAACGGATAGACTTTTTCAGTCGTCATTTGCTGAATCAACTTATAATACAACTCGGATGTCCATTTCTTGAGTTTACTTTCACCTTTTCTGTCCACTCGAACGGCATAAATATCATCATAACCTTTTTCCCACCACTTCACCATTTCCAGTATCAACTCAGGTGGTTGTTGTAAATCTCCGTCAATGACTACTACGGCATCGCCATCTGCATAATCAAATCCTGCCAGCATAGCCAACTCTTTGCCAAAATTTCTGGATAAATCAACGTAATTTACTCTTGGTTCTTTTTCTCTGATTTCTTTGATTTTATCTAATGTCTGATCTTCGCTTCCATCATTTATAAATAAAAATTCGCACTCAATATTGGTTAGACTTTTACTCATGTCGTCCAATCGGCGAACTAATTGAGGTAGTACTTCTTCTTCATTATAAATAGGGATTACAATTGTTATTGTTTTCATTTTTCCCTCCAGAATTTTACTAGCTGAGCTTTTTACTCATTTTCTTATTGTATCACGATATCTCTAAAATTGCCTTTCATACAATTTTTTTTCAAAAAGCTACACCATCTCGATACTACAAATCCCCACTATTATCGTATATGTAATCTGAACTTAAAGCTCCATTTTTTATCATCGCTGTTCCTTTTTTTTCGTGAAAATGACCATCTCCAAAAAGATCCCCAAACAAAAATGGATCCTCTGTTTTGGATCCGAAAATCAAGCTGTTATTTTAAGTTTCACAAATAATATGTTCATTATCAGCCTCTACAGTGAACTCTTATCAAATGCCTATGTTAGATTTCTTGTTTAAAAAATCATAAATCAGTATACTGAATATATAAGGAGCGGATATTATGTCAAACTATGAAACACCTAAAGTATGGGAATGGAATCAGGAAGAGAAGAATCAGTTCGGTAACCAGCCTGTCGCCGGAAGTCGATTTGAACAAACACTTCCAGTAGGCGAACACCCCTTGCAAGTCTATTCATTAGGAACACCTAACGGACAGAAAGTGGCGATCATGCTGGAAGAGTTGAGAGAAGCTGGTGTTAAATCGGCTGAATATGACTTATATAAAATCCACATTGGAGAAGGCGATCAGTTCGGTAGTGACTTTGTTGAAATCAACCCTAACTCGAAAATTCCAGCCATGGTGGATCATTCACAGGATAAACCAGTTCGTATATTTGAGTCAGTTAACATTCTATTATATTTAGCTGATAAATATGAACAGTTTATTCCGATAACACTTTCTGAGAGAACGGAACTGATGAACTGGCTGTTCTGGCAAACAGGAGCTGCACCGTATCTAGGTGGCGGTTTTGGCCACTTCTACGCCTACGCACCCTTTGCACAGGAGTACCCGATCAATCGTTTTACCATGGAAACAAAACGTCAACTTGATTTACTCGATAGACATTTAGCAGATAAAGAGTATATAAACGGCGATGACTATACCATTGCGGACATGGCAATCTGGCCATGGTACGGGCGCCTTGTTCAAGGTGCGTTGTACGGCGATGCCGCGGAGTTTTTAAAAGCTGACGAGTATAAGAACTTAAACGAGTGGGCCGACCGCATCGGTGAACGGCCTGCCGTAAAACGTGCACTGGCTTTAGAATATAAGAATATAAAATAATATCTCCTATCGATAACAAAACCTCGAAGTGCCATTAACGGCACTTCGAGGTTTTTACTGTTATTAAGCATTGATCAGTACAAGCGCGATGATCGTCATGACAATGGCCAACTGATTCTTCCGCTCAATTTTTTGTCTATAAATGAGTAAGCCGTCTATATTTATTAATACGATACTGCCGGCACTGTAGATTGGGAAAGCCACTGAAGTCGTCACTGTATCAAGTGACAATATTAAAAAAATCGCTCCCTTTGACAAAAGTCAAAGGGAGCGATTTTTTATTTTCAAGAACAAAATAAAACTATCATTAAAGTAGATAAGCATACATTTTTTAGATCACTGCATTAATGATGAGGAAAATGCATCGGTGAATTACTCTGCTTCTACTTCTTGTAATTCAAAATCAGAAGGAACCAAGACGGTATCGATTGCGTGTACAACACCGTTTGACGCTTCGATATCGGTTGTAATAATTGTTGATTCATTCACCATGGGATCACCTGACAAGTCAAAAGTCAATTCTTCTCCATTAACAGTTTCTGCTGTCATCCCATCTGTTAAATCAGCGGCTAAAACATTACCGGACACAACATGATACGTAAGAATCTGTTCTAAATCTGGTTGTGCGAGTAATTCGTCGGCTGTAATATCTAATTCACCCAACAGTGTTTCAAAGGCAGCGTTAGTCGGTGCAAACACTGTGAACGGTCCTTCCCCTTGAAGCGTTTCAACAAGTTCTGCTTCTTGAAGAGCAGCGACCAAGATACTAAAATCAGGATCACCTTGTGCAATACCGACAATATCTTCTTCGGCTTCGCCAGCTGGGTCTTCGTCTGCCATTTCATCGTCTGCTATTTCATCGTCTGCCATTTCATCATCTGCCATTTCATCATCAACCGGCTCTTCAACAGCTGGGTCTTCGTCGACTGATGGTTCGTCCGTATCATCGGTCCCACAGGCGGCTAATAAAGCTAGAGCTGAAAAAGAGAGAACACCCAATCGTAACCTCTTCAATACTTCTTTGTTCATAAAAATCCTTCCTCTCTAATAGTGTACATAGAATGCTTCGACAATAGAGAACAAATACTTCTTCTTTACACCATCATACTAATAAAAAGAATACTGTAAGTCAATTAATAGGCTCGAAGAAAAACACGTGCCAGTTATTTTTGACCGACTCAAAATAGGACTTATTATATTAGACTTTTATCCTTCAAAGCAGCATTCTTACAAAATTCACATATTAATTTTTCATTTAGCGTTCCATCCTGCAAACAACATCTCCTCTCTAAATTCCATTAGAGCAGAAATGGATTTTGACACTTATACTTGAATTAACAGTCTTTCCAAATAAATAAAGGACCGCAACGTTATTTCTTCGTTACGATCCTTTTTACTTATTATTATCCCACTGATCCTGTCATCTCATAATTAATGAGTGAGATGAAAACTTCCGAATCTTGTTTAGCACTAATTATTTTCAGCATTCATAGCGGGAAGCACTGGCGATTAGATAGTATGAGGATTCGTCGAATTAACAGGTTATTCAAACTATCTATTGTGAAGAAAAAACACAAATGGGATGTCAATCCATATTGCTTGACATCCCATTTGTATAGACATACACTCACACTATAAAGTAAAGGAGATAAGTAAAGTAGGGTTTATCAATGAAAAAAGAACGCTTGAAATTTCTTTTTCAAGGTATTCTGTTGTTGATTTTAGGCATGTTATTTATGTCTAACCCAGTCCGTCAGCGTGTTATATTTTTAACGGTTATCGGGGTCACATTTACTATTATAGGCATTGTTACTGTCATTGATGGTATCTTCATGACGAAAGAAACCAAGTATAAAATAGTGCGTATATTTGAAGGTTTACTAATTAGCGCTATTGGTGTAGTCTTCTTTTTAAGAAACCCCGCACGTGGGGCTTTTCTTGTGGTTAGTCTAGTTGTTATTATGCTGATGATTTTAGCTGTCACTAATACTCTTGCTATTTTCAAATCGGAGAATAATTTAAAATGGGTTGCTATTGTGTTGAACATTCTGGTTGTTTGGTTTGGTATCCTATCCTTATTTGACCCACAATTAGCAGTGGCTATTTTTTACTGGACTGTTTCCTTTCAATTGATTTTCACTGGCGTTAACAATGTTATGATGTATTTCCTTATTCCTGACTTAGAGAACTTTGAGCAAGAGACTTAATTCAAATATATAACAACGCAGCCCCCTTGATGACAGGGGCTGCGTTGTTTTTAGTTTGTTATTGCTTACGTTATAAAGAATGAATACGACACTATGGGAAAAAAAAAATAATGGTCGATCCAGCTTTTTGACAAGTGAACGCTAATATAAGTTTCACTTGAGTAAAATACCAAAAGCGAAAATGATTTTAGCAAAAAGAGAAACCCGAGTTAATTTGTATGTATCAACAAATTAACTCGGGTTTTCTTATGCTAGCTTAAGACGGGATTTTTGTCCCGGTATCAGCCTAATTTGCTTAATGTTTTATCCCACTGATCCTTCCATCTCATAACTGATGAGACGGTTCAGTTCAACGGCGTATTCCATTGGCAATTCTTTGGTGAACGGTTCAACGAAGCCCATGACGATCATTTCCGTCGCGGTTTCTTCGTTGAGTCCTCTACTCATTAGATAATAAAGTTGTTCTTCTGAAATCTTCGAAACTTTCGCTTCATGCTCCAATGACACGTTTGAGTTGTGGATCTCATTGAATGGAATAGTATCAGATTTCGACAGGTCATCCATGATAATGGTGTCACACTCGATATGTGAAATTGAACCTTCGGAGTTTTTGCCGAAGGTGACTTGTCCACGGTAGTTAACGGCTCCGCCATCTTTGGCGATCGATTTAGACACGATCGAGCTGGATGTGTTCGGTGCGTTGTGGATTATTTTCGCCCCAGTGTCCTGAACTTGTCCTTCACCGGCCATCGCGATCGACATGGTTGTTCCGCGTGCGCCGCGTCCGTTCAAGTGGATACTTGGGTATTTCATGGTCGTTTTAGCACCCAGGTTCCCGTCGATCCATTCGACTGTTGCGCCTTCAGCATGGACACATTCAGTAACTAAGAGGTTTTACAATATACTTTTTCTCAATGTTCTCTATCATACATATCGATTCCTCTTTGGATTTGAGCCTGATCTCTAGGGTCATCAAAGAAAGAAGAGTAGTATTTAATACTTGAAGTTCCACTAATAACTTGATACATTCCTGCAGAACTTTTTAAAGTAGCACCACTAAAAACAGCTCTTCCTACGTATCCATAATGAAAATTACCAATTGCTTCTCCAGTCATTGTTGTTCCTAAATCATCAATATAATATGATGTATTGGTTCCTAATTGTGCTTTCATATCCCAGACTCCACCTGTTCTTACTCTTTGGGCAAAATACAAGCCGGCAACCGCGTGCCTTGTCCCAAAAGGAGCATTATCAAATACTGACTTCAAAGTATTTTTATTGTTTCTAGTAGTATACATTATGTTTATTATTGCTATTGCCTGAGGTCTCATGGTAAATTCAGGCTCTATGTTTTGCACAATACTAAATACCAGATCATGATCAATCGAAATGGCTTGATTTGCAACTAAAGAATTCATTCTATATACAAAGTTTTTAATAGTCTCTATTTCTTCAGTGGAACGGGATTCTAATATAGGATACCCATTATAATCTTCCTTGATTTGACCATTTGGAGTAATAGAAATATATTTTTTGTTTTGGATAAGAAATGCATATGCTTCTTCATCTGTTTGTATTTCCTCTATTTTTAGTTTTTTTGCAGTATTGTAAACATCTAAGAATGTATCATTAAGATTTTCTGACTCTCTTTCAACATATTGTTGTTCATTGGTAACTTTCTCATTTGCAGAAACATTATCTACATTCAATAAAACTGGACTTAAAAGATTGATAGTGCTCAATAAAATAAAACTCTTTTTAAAATTCATCAGATTCCTCCATTTTCATCTTTTTATCTTGGTAAAAATGCATACCAAATAAATAAACTGTAAACCATCCATATAATAGAAATGACATAACCAATAATAAGAAGGAACTTTTTTAATTTCCCTTTTTTGGATTTTATTTTCCAATTTTTGATATATATAACTAAAGATATTAAAGTTCCTATCATCAGAACAATTTGTATAACACCTATCGGATAATATCCTAGGTAAAGCTCCTCAGGGATAACAATATATAAAGTATATACTCCAATAAGGATTAAATTTATGAAACATAGAACATAAAAGCTTTTTTTAGTAGACATATCATATATCCTTTCAACATTTTAGTTATCGAGGCATACTAACTTATTTTTCACCTTCAAATTTTATAAAGAAGATAATAGGTGTGCACTATATTATTAACCTTATAAATCGGCTTTATTTTCAACAAGAACGTTTTCATTTGGTGCTACTGTTAAAAACAGTAAGGTTTACTCTGCCGAGATAATAGTTATTTTGAATATTTTTTAATATCATGAAATTAATCAAACATTTGCTCAAGTATACTAGTTATTAAGTTAGTAATTTCTATCCCCGCTAAGTTTAAACTAAGAGAAATCAGAAAATAGATTGCCATGCCAGCAAGAAAATAGTATAAAAGTTTTTTTGTTTTTTTGTTATACGCATTTTATGACCTCCTATCTTAGATGATTTTATTTATAAGCCAACCTTCAACTATTATGTGTGATATTTTTGTAATGTAAATCTGAAATTATTTAGGTGAACAGTTTGCATTACCCCCCTGTTTTATATAAACATCCAAATTAAATGCAACACCAATGAAATTAAATAATAATTCATGGAACTTCTTCGTCTTCGATACCTCCTGGGAAAAATACACCAGTTGGAAAAATCTTTTCATTCTCTCCATCTTTCTTTTCTTCTGTAAATTGATCTCTCGGTATATTATATTCTTTCTCTATAGTAGATATATTGAACATTAATACAGATGTTGACAACAACATTATCTTTTTCACCTAATTTACCTCCTTTTGATTATATTGTAGCATGCAAAATATGATATTCTTTATAATAGTTATATATGAATAAAAGGAGATGGGAATAATGAATACTATAGGAGAAACGCTTAAAAATATACGGCTAAGTCTTGGTTTTATTCAGTCACAAGTCTGTAAAAATATAATGTCCCAATCCAATTATTCAAAAGTAGAAAAAGGAGAAATCGATATTTCTTTTTCGAAAATGGTGGAGCTGCTCAATCGTCTCGATATGTCAGTCGATGAGTTTATGTATATAAAGAATGATTATAAAAAGCATGCCCATTCTCAAATGAGTAAATTGAAAAATTTAAAGTTTAACGACACTGAACTAATTGCAGAATATAAACATCGGCTAGATAGAAAAGAGAAGCTGACTACTCGTGAATTAGAAATTGTAGCTATATATGATGCTTTAATCCTTATTGGAGAGAAGAACGATTTCAAAGCAGCTAAAGAGAAAATCAAACCGATATGGGAACGTTTAGAAAAGTATGACAATTGGTATCTTTACGATATTCAAATTATTAACAATATAATTTATCTGTTTCCTGTCAATACTGCCGTTTCCATTGGTCAATTAGCTGTTAATCAATTAGAGAAATATAAAGAAATGAGAGGTGTTAATAATTTATCTATAAGTATCCAAATGAATCTGTTACTTCTTTTGATAGAAAATGGACAATATGAAGCAGCACTGGATGAGGTAGATAGATTGATTCCCTCTTGTATTTCCAAAAATCTGACTATGCATTTGGCCGTTTGCTATGTTCGCAAAGGATTATTAATGGAATTGCTCAGTCAAACTGGTTCCGAAGAGTGGTATGACAATGGATACAAACTTCTTGAAATCATGCAAAATGATAAGCTGAAAAAAGAATTGCAAAAAGAAGTCTCTCAATATAAAAAATAGACGCATCAACAGTAATAGCAAATTAATTTGCGATCTAACTATCTTTGTGACCAGTTCCAGAATAGTATGAAGTTGAAGTGGTCTCAAAACTCATTTAGTGACCAGTTTATTTTATTTCCCAAAAGGAAGTAGTCGCAATAAGCCTTTTGGAACCACTTCTTGTAGCTTTTGTCAATTAACTAGTCTCAATAACATTTTTGAGATCACTTCCTACAACTATTCGCCATGAACTAGTCACTAAAAAGACTGTCCAGTCTTTTTTCCATATTAAAGCTCTTCCTTATAGGAAAAAGCCTCGCATCGCTGCGAGGCTTCCGATTATTTATTAACCCACTGATCCTTCCATCTCGAAACTGATGAGACGGTTCAGTTCAACGGCGTATTCCATTGGCAATTCTTTGGTGAACGGTTCAACGAAGCCCATGACGATCATTTCCGTCGCGGTTTCTTCGTTGAGTCCTCTACTCATTAGATAATAAAGTTGTTCTTCTGAAATCTTCGAAACTTTCGCTTCATGCTCCAATGACACGTTTGAGTTGTGGATCTCATTGAATGGAATAGTATCAGATTTCGACAGGTCATCCATGATAATGGTGTCACACTCGATATGTGAAATTGAACCTTCGGAGTTTTTGCCGAAGGTGACTTGTCCACGGTAGTTCACGGCTCCGCCATCTTTGGCGATCGATTTAGAAACGATCGAGCTGGAAGTATTCGGTGCGTTATGAATCATTTTAGCACCCGTATCCTGTATTTGTCCTGCTCCGGCCATTGCGATCGACATGGTTGTTCCACGCGCGCCGCGTCCGTTCAGGTGGATACTTGGGTATTTCATGGTTATTTTTGCGCCCAGGTTACCATCGATCCATTCAACGGTTGCGCCTTCTGCGGCTGTGGCACGTTTTGTAACCAGGTTATACACGTTATCGGACCAGTTCTGGATGGTCGTGTAACGGCAGTATGCGTCTTTTTTAACGATGATCTCAACGACTGCAGAGTGCAGTGAGGTGGATGAGAATGTTGGTGCGGTACAGCCTTCAACATAATGCACGCTTGCGCCTTCGTCGACAACGATCAGGGTACGTTCGAACTGTCCCATCGATTCGTTGTTGATACGGAAGTACATTTGCAGCGGTACGTCACATTTGATGCCTTTGGGTACATAGATGAATGTGCCCCCCGACCAGACGGACGAATTCAGCGCAGCCAGTTTGTTGTCTGTTGGCGGAACCACTGTCCCGAAATGTTCTTTGAAGATTTCCGGGTATTCTTTCAACGCGGAATCTGTATCTGTAAAGATGATCCCCAGTTTCTCGAATTCTTCTTTCATGTTGTGGTAAACCACTTCAGATTCGTACTGTGCGCCTGAACCGGCCAAAAATTGACGTTCTGCTTCGGGTACGCCTAAACGGTCAAAGGTTTCTTTGATCTTTTCAGGAACATCGTCCCAGCTGCGTTCGGGTTTCTCGCTTGCTTTACGGTAATAGGTGTAGTTATCGAAATCGACATCTGATAAATCTGCTCCCCATGTTGGCATCGCGCGAGATTTATAGTGTTCGTACGCTTTTAATCGGTAATCAAGCATCCACTCAGGTTCTTCTTTACGAGCGGAAATATCGCGGATAATACCTTCATTCAACCCTTTACCCGTGTCATAAACGGATTCCACATCGTCATGGAAGCCGTATTTGTATTCATTTTTCTCTGGTACTTGAGACATGTGTTTTCCCCTTCCTCACATCCGGAAAAGCAGATAAAGTCCTTTCTTTCAGGCTTTAACTGCTAGACACTGATCAAATCTAACCTTTGTTGTTTTATTTATGTTTTTTAACATGCTATTCGTCGTGTTTCAGTTGTCCGTCGACACCGGTCTGTTCGTTATCAGCTAGGGCTTTTTCCAAAGCTTTCCAGGATAACGTGGCACATTTGATGCGGGCTGGAAATTTCGCGACGCCTGACAGCATCATCGCGTCGCCTAAGTCATCTTCGTGTTCAGGATCTTCACCTTGAACCAGTCCTGAAAATTCTTTGGATAACGCTAAGGCTTCATCGAGTGACTTGCCTATAATGGCATCGGTCATCATGCTGGCACTGGCCATGGAAATCGTACAGCCGCTGCCGTCGAAACGGACATCGGTGATTTTACTGTTTTCAATATTGAGTTGAACTTGAATGACATCGCCGCACGCTGGATTTTTCAGTTCGATCTGCGCTGTGGCTTTTTCCAGTACGCCTTTTCTATGCGGGTGTTGTGAATGGTCAAGAATGACTGCTCGGTATAATTGATCTAATTTAGTCAAGGCCATATGCGAAAAACTCCTTTGTGGCTATAAGTGCTTCGACAAATTTATCTGCATCAGCACGTGTGTTGTACAAATAGAAACTTGCCCGGGCTGTGGATTGTTGTTCTAAATAGGTCATCAACGGCTGCGCACAGTGGTGACCGGCTCTGACAGCGACACCTTCCATGTCCATAGCGGTCGCTACGTCATGTGGGTGGACACTGTCCAAGTTAAAGGCGATCACACCGGTACGGTCTTTGGGATTTTTGGGTCCGAAAACGGTCAAGCCTTCGATTTTTGCCAGCTTCGGCATCAAATAGTCAACGATTTCTTGTTCATGCTCCATTATCTCACTCATGCCAATGATTTCCAAATAGTCGATCGCTTTCGCCAAGCCGATCGCACCGGAAATGTTCGGTGTTCCCGCTTCGAATTTCCACGGCAACTCTTTCCAGGTGCTACTCTCTAGCCCCACGAAGTCGTTCATTTCGCCGCCAAATTCGATCGGTTCAATTTTATCCAACCATTCACGCTTACCATACAAAACGCCGATGCCTGTTGGTGCCAGCATCTTGTGTCCACTGAATGCGTAAAAATCGGCATCCAAAGCCTGGACGTCAACGGGCATATGCGGAACTGCTTGAGCCCCATCTACCACCATCACGCCGTCTTTCGCATGCGTTAACTCTGCAATCGTTTTGATTGGTGTGATGCTGCCCAGTACATTTGAGACATGCGTCAATGACACTATCTTTGTTTTATCGGTTATTTTTTTGCGGGCATCATCCATATCGAGCTGGCCGTCACCAGTCAGTTCGATATACACGAGTTTGGCCTGCTTGCGCTTAGCCAGCTGCTGCCACGGGATGATGTTGGAGTGGTGTTCCATATAGGAAATCACGATTTCATCACCCGGTTCAACGATGGCATCGCCCAAACTTTGTGCGAGCCAGTTTAAACTCGTTGTCGTACCACGCGTGAACAACACTTCTGCCGTTTCGTTTGCATGGATGAACCGTCTCACGGTTTCGCGTGCATTCTCATACTGTGTGGTTGCCCGCTCAGCCAAGGTATGCACACCACGGTGGACGTTAGCGTTAGAAGTATGATAATACTCTTCCACAGCTTTCAGAACGGCTGTTGGTTTTTGTGACGTCGCGGCATTGTCTAAATAAACGAGCGGTTCATCGTTAACGACTTGATGGAGAATCGGAAAATCTGCTCTCCATTTTTCGCTTGAGATGGTCATCTGGAAGTCAGCTTCCTTTCGATTGTCTGAATCAATTCATCACGAACGCCTTTCAGTGGAATCGCTTGGATCACTTTGCCTAAGAAGCCACGAATAACTAAGCGTTCAGCTTCTGACTTCTCAATACCTCGACTCATCAAGTAGTACATTTCTTCCGGATTCACTCGACCAACACTGGCCGCATGCCCGGCGGTTACTTCGTTTTCATCTATCAGGAGAATCGGGTTAGCGTCTCCACGGGCTTTGTCTGAAAGCATCAAGACACGAGATTCCTGTTGTGCATCTGCACCTTTAGCCCCTTTGAGAATATGACCGATCCCGTTGAATGTTAAAGTCGCACGGTCCAAAATAACCCCATGCTGGAAGATGTTCCCTACAGTGTTATTGCCATGGTTCTCGACTTTTGAATCAACGACTTGCAATTGACGTCCATTACTGACAGCAACAGCTTTCAGATCTGTGCTTGAACCGTCTCCGATCAAATCGGTGTCAAAGTCAGCGACAACGTTCCCGCCATTCATGACCCCAACGGCCCAGTCGATATGGGCATCTCTAAACGTGTAGCCTTTACGGCTGAAGTAGAC
Organism: Alkalibacterium sp. 20; assembly: GCF_001885615.1. Taxonomy (GTDB): domain Bacteria; phylum Bacillota; class Bacilli; order Lactobacillales; family Carnobacteriaceae_A; genus Alkalibacterium. The sequence goes on from NZ_LSRN01000045.1 coordinate 40,132, forward strand.
GGTGGAGTTTTCCCCCAATTGGTCGACTGCGCTGTATTTCACTTGGGAGCCGGCTTTCGCAATGACTTCCACAATGATGTTCGCAGCGTTCTTTTTATCCCCTTTGGTCAAGGTTTTTTCAACATAATTGAATTTAGAATTGCTGTCTGCATAGATCAAAACATGTTTGATAAATGTATCTTCCACTAAACTGTTTTGGATCAAGACCGATTCAAAAGCGTCTTCGATCTCAACATTTTTAGGGACATATAAAAAGAGTCCGGAGTTCATGAAGGCGGCATGGAACGCGGTGATTTTGTTGGTTCCCGGTTTCACTGCTTTGCTCATGTAGGCTTCTTTTACCAGCTCTGGATGTTCTCTCAATGCCGTGTGTAGATCGGTAAAGATTACACCTTTTTCTTTGAGTGATTCGGGCAATGTTTCGATCACCGTATCGTTTCCTGCTTGAATGACACGTGTCGCATCCGCTTTATCTTCAATAAATTCAAACGGATCGATTGGTTTAGGTGACGGAGCTCCTGTTAAATTCGGTACTTGCCATAGAGGCCAGCGGTTGTAACGCAGACGCTCAATAACGGGAGGTTCCAGCTCGTCTATTTGGTCTAACGCAGCTAAGCGCATCTCAAGCATCCACTCAGGTTCTTGTAATCCGCGAGAGAAGGCGGTTAAAGCATCTTTATGACTCACATATTCACTTACTTTGGTTTCCATATTATGCCTCCTCTACACTTAGTCTTCTTCAATTTCGATGTCTAATCCTAGTTCTTCCATTAGACCTTTGTATCCTTCTGCTTCCAGATCTTTCGCTAAATCAGCGTTACCGGTTTTCACTACGCGTCCATCCATCATGATGTGAACAATATCTGGTGTGATGTAGTTGAGCAAGCGCTGGTAGTGTGTGATTATCAATGAACCGAAGCCTTCGCCGCGCATTTCATTGATCCCTTTTGAAACGACTTGCAGGGCATCGATATCGAGTCCTGAGTCGATTTCATCTAAAATCGCAAAGGTGGGTTCGATCATCATCAATTGTAAGATTTCATTACGTTTTTTCTCTCCGCCAGAGAAGCCTTCGTTCAAATAACGCTCAGCCATCTCTTCCGGCATATCTAAAAGTGCCATTTTTTTATCTAATCTTTTAAGGAATTCCATAACGCCCATTTTGTTGTCATCGTCTCGGCGTGAGTTGATGGCAGCGCGCATAAATTCTGCGTTGGATATCCCTGCAATTTCACTTGGGTATTGTACAGCTAAAAACAGTCCGGCACGGGCACGTTCGTCGACTTCCATTTCCAAGATGTTTTCGCCGTCAAGCAATACTTCACCTTCTGTGACTTCATACTTTGGATGTCCCATGATTGCGGCTGAAAGCGTTGATTTTCCTGTTCCGTTTGGTCCCATGATTGCGTGGATCTCGCCTGTTTTCATGGTTAAATTGACGCCTTTTAGAATTTCTTTATCTTCAATGGATACATGTAGGTTCTTGATTTCTAAAACTGCCATTATGTGCCTTCCTTTTCTACTTGATTTTTTTTACTTACTTCTATTATTTTAGTCTAATTGAGAATGATATTCAAGTTATTCTTCCTATTTACCTTATAATATCATTATATCTCCTGATTCTGCCCGAATACCAGTTTATATAAATTATTGTTTGGAAAATCCGAGTGAAAAAAGAAAGTGACTGATCGATTTAATCGATCAGTCACTTTCTATCGTTTTTTGCATACAGTTTAGAGCAGATCTTCAAGTAACCACGCAAAGGATCTCAGTATCGGCATCATTGCCCGCGTCTGCCAAGTCGGATTTTGTCCTTTTGTTTTTTCTCCGTTTGATTCTGAATCATCGGCATAGACTTGTACGCTTTTTTCCAGATAACTTTCTTCTGCTTCAGCCAGCAGTTGTTCGGCTAATGCTTCACTGTCCAGTATGACCATTGATTCGGTGCTCAAGTAACTGCTCCTGGCGTCAAGGTTAAACGAACCGATGGCACTGATCTGCTTATCGAACACCCATGTTTTCGTATGTAGGGTCGATTCTTTTGGCTGGTATTCGTAGTAATCCAAAAAGGAATCAATGAAGACCGATTTCCTGTTTTCCGTTCCTGCCTGGCCGCCTTTATTGTTGCCGGTCGACATGCCATTCGTTAACATCAGGCCCTCTGAAGCCTGGAAATCTGTTGCTTCTATATCTGCCCGCATCTGGCTGTTCGGCACTATCCAGGGGCTTTGAACATATAAATGCTCTTCAGCTTGACTAGCTAAGGTAAGTAGATGGCTCCAAACGAACGGTTGTTTGAACCCGCGCGACAGTTCATTGTGCACGTAGTAACCCTGGTCGATGTCTACGGCTTTTGCTTCCCACGTTTCAATCGAGGTCAGCGGTTCTCTATCTTCACGTTCTTTCTTATAGTCAAGGTAAACGCCTTCCAGTTCAGCCATTTTCTGATCCGCTTTATCCCCGCTCCAGTCAAACGTAGACCAATTCGTTTGGTCTACCGCGTAATCACTATTGAACAACTCGTTGTAGTAGTCACCCATCTGATCAATTATTCCCGTTTCATCTGCTTCGGTTTTCATCATGAAAATATCTCGATCAAAGGAATACGCCATATCTGAACTGGTCCGCTCATAGTATAAATCGCTGATGTTACGTCCCCCGCTCACTGAGTATTTATTATCAACGAGGAGCAATTTATCATGCAGGCGATTGTTTATACGCCAGGGTGCATAAAAGACCGAACTAATGGGCTCGTGAAGTTTAAATTCAATATTCGGGTGTTCGTTGAAGGCATGCATGACATCCCTATCTTCACCTCTTACCCCGTGAAAGACACCATCCAAAATATAGCGGACCTTCACGCCACGGTTGGCAGCAGCTAATATGTAGGCATAAAAGAGATCGACACTTTCCCCTTCTTTCATATAAAAGTAAGCGACATCGATAGTTTCTTCAGCCTCATCGATGATATCCATCCGTGCCCCAAAGCCTTCGATGCCATATTCAAGCAAAGCAACCTTTTCTGATGTTTCAACAAATTCAGGCTGCACGTCGATCTTTTCCGGGGTCGGCCTGATGACTGGCCAAATGATTCCCGTAACTAAAACATAAAGTAAGTACACTGCTGCTGTTTTCCATAACCAATTCACTAATTTTCGACTTAAATCCACTTGATTCATCTTTTCCCCACATTTCTCCAACTTTTCTTTTTATCAGTTTACCTTAATTCATTGAAAATAACATCAAAAATTTCAGTTTCAATTAAAATAAAAAAGGTTTTTACACATCGCTACATAAGGATGTGTAAAAACCTTTATATTCGTGTGTGTCGGATGGATTCACAGACCGATTTAACTTTTCAATTTATCGGCGATGATTGCCGCTGCTTTTTTAGGCATGAGACGATACAGGCGATCCATCATTTTTGCATCATTCCCAACCATCACCCGGTATTGGTTGGCTTCGATAGCATCGATCATCATTTTAGCAGCATCTGAGGCACTGGTCAATTTATGCTCTTTACCGGAATCACCTGCTTTAGATTCGCGTACAACTTGAGAATTTGCCATGATGTTTGTTTTGACCGCACCCGGGAAGGCAACCGTCACTCCTATATTGGTATTCAGGAGTTCCGAGTGCAATCCTTCGGTCATCAGTTTGACAGCTGCTTTGGATGCCCCATAAACCGACTGACCCGGAACCGGTAAGAAACCTCCCATACTCGAAACATTAAGAATGTGCCCTTCCGGACGTTTCAACAATTCAGGCAAGAAACTTTTCACCATGTACAGCGTCCCGTAAAAATTGATATTCATGACCTGTTCGATTTTGTCGTAACCCAAGTCGTTAACGTTGATAAACGGCTGAATAACTCCGGCGTTATTGATGATTCCGTCAACACTGCCATGAAACTGCTTCACTTCATCGACTAACGCTTCGATCGCAGCTTTGTCAGTGATATCGATAACATGTGTGGAGATCTGTTCTTTATGATCTGATGCCAGACGCGCCGTCTCAAGCAAAGACTCTTCATTTATGTCCAAAGTGGCTACCCGCGCACCTCTATGTAATAGTTCCATGACAAGTTCCCTGCCCATACCCGAACCGCCACCCGTGATGACTAATGTTTTATCGTTAACTTTCATTGTTCTTCCTCCTCATTATGTATTCGCTTCAATTATACTATGGAAAAAGTATATATCATAGATTTTTTCAGCTGTATATGATAATGATTTAATCGCTTTCTTTGTTTAAGTGTCAACATTTGATAGATTCGTCTTGCTCGAGGAAATGACTGACTGGGTAATGTCAATATGGTCTTGAATAGGCGGGCTCGTTTATTCATTCATTATGAAAACATTCTTAGATTTATAATTATATTATACTTAATTATACTATAGTTTACTGTGTCCATCATTTGGACTACATGAAAGTTCGGCATACTCAATGGAAGATTTTAGTGAGTGGTGCCAAGTAGTGCCATGTTCGTAATGCTTTGGCATAATGGACACATCCTTTATTTTATAGGCTAATTATACTCCAATTTATTGTGTCCACTATTAAGACTACCTCAAAAGTAGTGCCAAGTTCGGCATACTCAACGTAAAAATCCAGTGAGTGGTGCCAAGTAGTCCCATGTTCGGCATACTCAATGTAAAAATCCGGTGAGTGGTGCCAAGTAGTGCCAAGTTCGGCATACTCAACGTAAAAATCCAGTGAGTGGTGCCAAGATGTGCCAAGTTCGGCATACTCAACGTAAAAATCCAGTGAGTGGTGCCAAGTAGTCCCATGTTCGGCAGGCTCAACGAAAAAATCCAGTGAGTGGTGCCAAGTAGTCCCATGTTCGGCATACTCAATGAAAAATCTCAGTGAGTGGTGCCAAGTAGTGCCAAGTTCGGCAGGCTCAATGTAAAAATCCGGTGAGTGGTGCCAAGTAGTCCCATGTTCGGCATACTCAATGAAAAATCTCAGTGAGTGGTGCCAAGTAGTGCCAAGTTCGGAAGGCTCAATGGCTTTTCTACTGGAGTCTACCTAAGACTGCCCCTATTCGACGTACTGAGGTGAAAATCATGTTTGAGTGATGCCAATTGGGCTTTAATTAAGTGCACTTAAGTAAAAAAAAAGAGCAGATTTCTCTGCTCTTTACCTTTTATATTATTTAAGCTTCGGCTTCCTTGTCGAATGCCAATTCCGTATCCAGTGATTCCCAGACACTGGCAGCCACTTCGGTCACTGTGATGATCCAGTTCTTAGCTTTATCTTCTTTATTTAATAACGCAGGTTCGTCTTCCAGTTCTTTATGCGTTTCTTTAACACTTGCAGAGAACGGCAGCGTGATTTCGGTGACCGCTTTGGCACCTTCAACGTTTAAAAAGGCGTCCCCCTGCTCGAGCTTGCCGTCGTTTTCAGTGATCTCCGCAAACATGACTTCGCCCACATCGTCCTGGCCTTTTTCTGATAAACCGATACGGTAATCCGTTTCGTTCATTTTTTCTATCCAGATACCATTGTTGTGATATTTAACTGTCATTATCATTTCTCCTTTGCTGTATGCACTTGACTATAGCCAAGTTTGGTTATAAATGTCTTCTTTATAGCCGACCGTCAGTTTATCTCCGTCCATCGCCAACGGACGTTTGACCACCATACCGTTTGAAGAGAGCCACTCAGCCGCTTCTTCGATACTCATATTGGGTACTTTCTCTTTCAAGTTGTTTTCTCTGTAGACATTTCCGCTTGTGTTGAAAAAGGATTTTATCGTACGGTCCGATTTTGACAAGATCTGTATCCATGTTTCTTTGGATGGCGATGTCTCCAGTAAATTTTTGAAAGTATATGAAATGTTGTGTCCATCTAACCACTTCTGTGCCTTTTTGCATGTGCTGCACCGTGGATGACAATAAAATTCCAAATGTATTCCTCCCTGTGATACATCGTGTGCCTTTATCATTATAGACTACTTTCGAACAAAAATAAAAGAGTGAGGCAGCCAGGCACTCACTCTACATTAGGCTCATCATTTGTCCGTATCAATATCCGGGTTTTTCTTTTCCCATTCTTTCAATTCGTCCTCTTTCAATTTACCTACTTTATAGAGCTTGCGTTTCAGTAAGATTGTTTCAGCTTCACTTGGATAACCTTTCCAATCTGAATCTAGCAGGCGTTTTTCATTGCGTTTTTTCGCTTCGTATTCAGGAACAGATATATAATTTTTCCATTCAAAGATCATCGCATTGATAAGCGCGCCAAAGAGCAAGATCAAACTCGACAGATACAAGAATACCATCAACGCAATGAATGCGCCGAATGTGGCGTTCGCTACGGCATCTCCACCAGCAAAGTTCAATATGATAGAAAATCCTTCCGTCAACGCTACCCATCCGACTGTGGCAAAAATGGCGCCTTGGTAAGAATACTTGAACGTTAAATGATGATTGGGTACAAACCAGAAAACGATTAAAAAGACCAGGAATAAAATGACGATCAGTACGACCCATCGCAATAATAAGAATTGTTGAATGAATGGAATTGTTATGCCTATCGTCTCTTGTGCAAACACTAATATCTGTTCACCAAAGACAAAAGCAAATATTGCCATGCCAATGACAAGGATTATCGCAACCATCGTTATAAGTGAGATTATCCGGCCGATGACAAAATTACTCGTTTGCGTGGAACCGTAGACATCATCCAATACACGTCTTAAAATGGTGATCACACGACTCGCTGACCAGAGTGCGGCTAACAAACCAAAGGAAATCGCACCTCCACTTCCACTTTCCAGGTAATTCAAAATGACCGGTTCCAGTACATTATATATATCCTGTGGCACAAAATCTTGTGCGATATTCAATATTTCATCCGAATTGATCGGTAATAACGGAATAATATTCGCTAAAACCAGTAAAATAGGAAACAAAGATAAAAGTAAAAAATAGGCCATTTCGGCAGCACTTTGATTTATTGTTCCTCTCTCCCAGTTTGATTGAGCGATTTTGATGAAACGCACGAGTTTATCTTTTCGTGGAATCTTCTCTTCAAATTGTTCAACTTTTTCCACTATTACACACCTTCTTTCAAATTTCTTCTTTTATCAATCATAGCATAATTAGGTGTTTCATCCCTATCAAGAAGCACTGTCGAGTACTGGATGTAGATAGAAGTAACAGGTGATAACATGAAACTAATTAGACGGCTAGCCATTATGTGTACGCAACCGAATCGAATCCATCAGTGACTAAACAAAAAAAATACGCTTGTTTTGATTTCAGCCAAAACAAGCGTACTTTTTGTATTGTATTTAAAAAACTATTTATTCATCATGTAAGTTATATTCTTCAATAATCATTTGGACGCCTTCATCGATAGATTGGGCTGTTCGTTTTTTGCCTGACTTGAATTCTACGCCGACGAGACTGTCACCTTCTTGTTGCAAGGTACCGATCACTTTTTTCTTAACGACGAGTTCCAATTCAGTAAACGCATCCGTATTATTTTTAGTTTCGTTGATTTCTACTTCGATTTGCTTGTTTCTTTTTGCCATATGAATTCCTCCACTTTCTTCTGTCCCATAAGTGTACTAAAAACAAACCCTTTGAGCAAGAAGCAATATTACTATCCTAAATAATCACAAGCGCTATTTTTTGTTATTGATATCGTTTTACTTATACTTCTAAGTATAGCAACAAACAAAAAAGGGGTTATATTATGCGACTGGTTCGTTATCGGGCACAAGAAAAGTTGACTGAAAAAATAGGACTAGAAATGGAAACCGATGTGCTAGATATCTTACGCCTAGCTCGACATTTAAACACCTCTCTCCCTCAAACGATGGCAGATTTGCTCGAGCATAGTGGCGACGGATTAAAGCAGATTCAAGATACTTTAAACAAAGCAGGCGACTTACATCTAGATTTGAAAGACTATTTGATACCGGAAACAGAGATCATATACTTACCGCTTGTAAAAAATCCCGAAAAGATCCTTTGTGTAGGGATGAATTACGTTGAACATATAAAAGCAACGGGTGGAGAGGTCCCAACAGATCCCATTTTTTTCAGTAAATTTTCCAATGCTCTAGCTGCACACAAACAGAAAATACCTCTTTCAGCTAATGCCGAACGCGTTGATTATGAAGCGGAACTCGTTGTCGTTATAGGTAAGAGCGTGAATAGCGTGCGCGAAAAAGAAGCAGGTGAAGCCATACTCGGCTACACCATTGGCAATGACCTCTCTGAGCGGAACTTTCAGTTTGAATCTTCTCAGTGGTTGATCGGAAAAACAATGGATTATTTTGCACCTGTGGGTCCCGCCTTAGTTACAAAAGACGAGATAACCGATTGTCAAGACTTAACGATTCAAACCAAACGTAATGGCAAAATCGTTCAAAACAGTTCAACCAAAGACATGTTGTTTGATGTGAATAAACTGGTGAGTCAAGCCTCTCAATTTATGACTTTAAAACCTGGAGACTTGATCTTTACCGGTACACCAACGGGCGTTATCCTGGAGAAACCAAAAGAGCAACAGGACTGGTTAAAGACAAAAGATGAAATTGAAATTACGATTGAATCGCTCGGCACCTTGACGAATACATTCGTATAGAGAGCATAGAAAAAAGAGGAAACGACTTGAATGAGTCATTCCCTCTTTTTTCGTTTTTAATTAGTTTTAGTTGCTTCTTCTACTTTGCGTGTGTGACGCGGTCTTTTTATATCCTGTTGGAAAGGATATCTTATACCTAATGAATGCTTGGCAATTTTAGCTGCATGATCAGACATTCTTTCCAGGTTTGAAACGATATCAACGAACAGTATCCCATCGGATGGTAAACCGGTTCCTCTGTTCAAGCGATCGATATATTTCTTACGGATATCTTCTTCTAAACGGTTGACTTCTTTCTCACGTTTGATCACTTTACCCGCAAGTGAATAACTATCTTGTGTGTAGGACGCGACGGCATCGGAAATGTTTTGTTCCACGAGACCAAACAACGCAATCAAATCTTCATCGTAAAAGATTTTTTCTGGTTCCTTATTGCTTTTCTTCGCTATTTTTTTCTGAGCCCGTGCGGCTTCTTTGATGTTGTTTAATACATTCTCACTGTGGTCACCGATACGTTCCAGATACTTGGTGATATCCACTAGCTCTGCATGTTCCGTCGAACTTTTCAGTGGAAGGTCTTCTACCGAGATCAGCATCAAATATTCAGTCAGACGCATATCGATATCATTCACGACCTCTTCAAGCTGCAAGGAGTTAGACAGGCTCGTTTCATCCTGATTCTTGTAGTACTTAAACATTTCTTTATATTCTTCCAAAACAAACTCGCCCATTTGCTGAACTTCCAGTTTCGCCTGGTTCAAAGCAATGGCAGGTACGGTTGTGATGATAGAAAAATCTAAATGTGACGCATCGTATTCGATAAGAGCATCATCACCAGGAACGATTTTGGTTACTAAATCGGCCAGTTGATTGATAAACCACATTTGAATCAACACGTTCGTGATGTTGAACAATCCATGCGCAAAGGCTATCTGCATTGCCGGATTCAAATTTAATATAGGTGTGATCGTGACGATCAATGAAGTGAACGGTTTAAGCACTAGAAGAACAGCAAAGGTCCCTACTAAATTGAAAATGATATGTGAAGCGGCTGTACGTTTTGCAGCAACGCTGGCACCAATAGCAGCCAGAAAGGCGGTCACTGTGGTACCAATGTTATTACCGAATAATACAGGTAGCGCACCAGCAAGTGCGATTTGGTCTTGTGCATATAATTCTTGTAAGATACCGATACTACCACTGGAACTTTGAACGAGCCAGGTAAAGACGGTCCCAACCCCTACACCCAGAATTGGATTCCCTGATAAGCTGACCATTCCGTCCTGGAAAGCCTGAAAGTCTCTTAACGGATACATGGCATCTCCCATGAGTTCCAGACCGAAGAACAAACCACCGAAACCAAACATGATCTGTCCAATATTATTGATCGAGATTCGTTTAAAGAAAAACAGTAAAAAGGCGCCGATTCCCATGATCGGTAATGCAAAAGCACCGATATCGATCCCGATTATAAACGCTGTCACTGTTGTTCCGATATTAGCACCCATAATGACACCAATGGCTTGCTTGAGTTTCATAAATCCAGCACTAACAAGTCCTACGGCTAATACCGTCGTTCCTGTGCTCGTCTGCATCAGCACTGTAACCACTATTCCTGCAATGATCGCACGAACGGGTGTGGCTGTCATCGTATTTAGAATCGTACGCAAACTATCTCCAGCAGATTTTTGTAGGCCATCTCCCAAATATTTCAATCCAAACAGGAAAATACCTAATCCACCTATAAACATAAATAGCATTTCTTGTATATCCAACGCGAAACCCTCCATTTTATAATCTCAGTAACATAAATGCTGAAACAACTACCTGAATAAAGCAGTTTCTGCTTAGCCCATTTCAGACACTATACATCTATCATAAATGTTATCTTAGACAAAAAAAATATGTTTTTCCTGTCTGAGAATATTTTAATGTAACGGGCTGATCGATCGCAAGGAATCGCAATACAAAGAAAGCGCTATTAAAAAATGGTTTCTTCACTAATTGTTCAAAAGCGAACTAGTATGTAATTGTCTCGCTTGAGCATTCGTAATTGACTGAAAGACTTCGAATGTAACACGTTTTCATTTCTTGTCAAATTGTTCATTATCCGTCATTCATTTCTCTGTTTCATTTACCTCTTGTTCACATTTTCGTAACAAAATTCACTTTTTTTAAACCATTCGTTTACAAAGCTGCCCGTCAGATTTTTTCAGACGCAAAAAAACAGAGCATCTGCTCTGTTTTAGCTGTTTAAAAATCTTTGAGAAATTGAACCATGTGTAATGCACCATCTTCGAAATCTTTCAATCTAATCGATTCATTGGGCCCATGCGCTTTTGATTCCGCGTACCCGCAACCACTGCTCGCTACCGGAACGTTTAGGTATTCTCCAAAATAAGCCATTGGACCTGATCCAGCATTCGTTGGTGACAAGACAACTCCTGACTCTTTTCCGTATACTTTCTCAGCCGCCTTTTTGACTGTCTGTAAGAATGGACTTTCCAAGTCTGAACGGAATGCCTTCAGTCCTTTGAGTAAGAACAGTTCGACATCCTGGAACCCTTCTTTATCCAGATGTTTCCTGATGACCTGTTCGATGTGTTTTGGATCCTGTCCGGGGACCAAGCGGCAATCCAGTTTTGCAGATGCCTTTCTTGGTAAAACTGTTTTTGTCCCCTCATCTGTATACCCCGACAACAGTCCGCTGATCGTCATCGTCGGATAAAACGTCAAGGCTTCTTCCGTTGACCAGTCCAGATCTTTTGTGATGAACGGATGCTTCAATCCATATATTTTCGTCATCTTCTCACTGTTTACTTTTTGCTGGTTGACGACTTCGCGCGCGTAATCAGAAGGCTCTTCGATGTTATCGTAAAAACCATCCACCAATACCTGATTCTCTTTGTTTTTCAAGCTGGCTAAGGCATGTGTTAATCGCCAGGCCGCATTATCGATGACCGCTCCAAGTGACGAGTGAATATCGACGTTTGCACTTTCAACCAGCAGATCAAAATAAGCCATGCCCTTGACTCCTGTTTGAATGACAAAATTTTCTTCCTCGTCTTTGCCGCCGAATTCCCAGATGCAGCCGTCACTGCTGAACAGATCGGCATACTTTTTAATGTACGGACCAAGATTCGGACTACCATTTTCCTCTTCACCTTCAACTAAAAATTTCACATTACACGGCAGACCGTCTTCTGTCGCCATCAAAGCTTGAATCGCATATAAACGGACAACGAAATTAGCTTTGTTGTCGGCCACACCTCTACAGAAAAGTTTGCCGTCTCTCACAGTCGGTTCAAACGGTTCGCTTTTCCATTCGTCTAGCGGATCTTCCGGCTGCACGTCGTAATGATTATAAAACAGCACTGTTTTATCCGGATTGTCCTTTTCACCTGCAGGAAAGTAGCCGTAAACGACCGGGTTGCCACCACAATCGTCTAACACTTGTGTCTCTCCACCCGTTTTTTGAATCATCTGTTCCACGTATTTCACCGTAGGCAAGATGTTTCTATTTTGAGTGGACACTGAGGCTAAACGTAAATAATCAAAGAATTCTTCTTTCCGTTCCCGGATGATTTCTTTTACAGCATGGTCTGTTGTCAACATTTTATCTCCCCCTATGTATTAAAAAAGACACGAACGAGAAGTTTACCTTTATCGGTGGCTTCTCGTTTATGCCGCTTTGTAGTCTTTTTTGCTCAAGGTATCAAGCATACTGCTTGGCCTTTTTCAGTAACCTTTGTCGCTTTTTACGATACAAAGGGACTTCATCTTCATGACAATAAATAAAGTGTTCCGGCGCAATTTCATGCAAACCGACTCCGTTATGATTATCGTAGTGATGATAGCCCGGATCATATTCGGTCCGGACACGATGCCGCTCAGCTTCAGGATCGGGTGTTGGAATAGCTGATAACAGCGATTCGGTATACGGATGAAGTGGCGCTATATAGAGTTCATCTGCATTGGAGACTTCTAAAATGCGTCCTCTATTCATCACACCGATGCGGTCACTGATGTATTTAACCATGGATAAGTCATGGGCTATAAACAGATACGTTAAATTGTTTTTCTCTTTCAACTCTTTTAGCAGGTTTATCACCTGTGCTTGAATAGAAACATCCAATGCACTGATTGCTTCATCAGCGATGATAAAATCCGGTTCGACAGCTAAAGCTCTCGCAATCCCTACCCGTTGACACTGTCCACCAGAAAATTCTTTAGGATAGCGATTCGCAAACTGTTTGTTCAAACCTACTGATTCGAGCAATTCATGCACTTTCTTAGTCCGTTCAGCACTGTTTGTTTCCATACCATGAACCTTCAGCGCTCCCCCGATTATTTCTTTTACCGTCAACCGTGGATTTAGGGAAGCATAGGGATCTTGAAAAATCATCTGCATCGATTTTCTGAATTTCAATAAATCTTTTCTCCGTTTGATGCTATTGATATCTTGTCCCTTATAGAGAATTTGACCTCCGGTAATGTCTCCCAGCTTGATGATTGCTCGACCAGTAGTAGACTTGCCACTACCCGACTCGCCAACGAGACCAAATGTTTCGCCTTCATATATTGAAAAGCTTACATCTTTCACTGCGCGTACTTCTGATTTTTTTCCTTCATTGAAATACTGTTTGTATTCTTTTATTTCAACGATTCGTTTTCTTTCTTCAATATCTTCTGCCATAAGCTTCCCCTCCCACTGTTTTAGACATTCTCTTTTCTGAATTTAAATAACGGAATTTTTCCTTCCGTCTTATTACTTCTGCGGGTGGTATAACCTCTGGTGCATCCGGATGCAAAAGCCACGTTTTAGCGAAATGGGTCTCGCTGACTTTAAACAGCTCTGGATCTTCATAAAAGTCGATACCTAAAGCATATTCATTCCTGGCAGCAAACGCATCTCCTTCTGGGGGATGCAATAAGTTCGGTGGTGAGCCTGGGATAGTATACAAACTTGTCTGTTCCACATCTAATGTCGGCATGGACGCAAGCAATCCCCAGGTATATGGATGCATCGGATTATAAAATATTTCATCTGCCGTACCGATTTCCACTATTTTGCCTGCATACATAACAGCTACGCGGTCAGCCATTTGAGCGACGACGCCTAAATCGTGTGTGATAAAGATAATGGACGTATCCAGATCTTTCTTTAAATTATTCATCAAATCCAGTATTTGAGCCTGAATGGTCACATCCAACGCCGTTGTCGGTTCATCGGCAATGAGGATTTTGGGCTCACATGCCAGTGCGATAGCTATCATGACGCGTTGTCTCATTCCACCGGAAAATTGATGTGGGTAACTTTTATACGTTCTTTCCGGGTGTTGAATCCCGACTAAATCCATCAATTCAAGAGCTTTCTGTTTTGCTTCTCCCTTACTCACGCCTTTATGGGCTATGATCGGTTCAGCTATCTGTTTTCCTACCTGCATTGTCGGATTCAATGACGTCATTGGATCTTGAAAGATCATCGCAATGTCATTGCCTCTGATTTTCTGAATTTCTTTTTCGGAAAGTTTAAGCAGGTCTTTTCCTTCAAACAGGATTTCCCCTCTTTCAATTAGGGTATTCTTTTTTGGGAGCAACTGATTGATTGCTTTAGTGGAAACAGATTTACCACTTCCTGATTCACCAACAATGGCTAATGTTTCTCCTTTTTTTAATGAAAAATCTACACCTCTGACTGCTTGTACAACGCCTTCAAATGTCTGGAAAGAAACCGCTAAGTCTTTCACTTCTAAAATTGTTGTTTCTTCCATCTTTTTCACCTTATCCTTTCTAACTACAACTCTTCTACCAACGTATATTGAAAAAAGAGACACACACTAAACCTTTCTTAATGGGTGTCTCTCTCCAATAATTCCAACTAAAAAGGGTCTATTCTTCCGTATCTAGTGTCCATTCGTGCAAGTCGTGTAGTGAACCTGCCCAGTATTCCTTGATCCCACCATTCAAATTATCCACTTGAACACTGAATTGAGAATCGGAATATAAAGGTACGATTTGCATTTCATCTTGCATATGTTGTTGCAGTTCAGCATAGATAGGGTAACGTTCATCAAAATCGGTTCCAGCCATGCCTTGTTCGATCAGGTCGTCAACGACTGGATCTGATACAGCCATGTTATTGGAAGCTCCACCTGTTTGGATATAACTTGCAATGTTCGGATCGACTGTATGTCCCCATCCCATTAAACCAATGTCATAGTCTAAATCCTGCGCCATGGATAACCAAGTTGGGAAGTCATAGCTATTAAGATTAACTGTCACACCGATTTCTGAGAACCATTGTTCGATCAAGTTACCGTTTTGTTCTCTGACGGCATTTCCTGTAGGTACCACAAATTCAAGTGGGGTATCAAAGTCAAAACCGGCTTCTTCAAGCATTTCTTTTGCCAATTCCGGATCATATTCCAAGGGCTCTAAGCTGTCATCTTTATATGGGCTGGCAGAAGAGTATGTTGAAGCGAGGACTTCGCCACGTCCACCCAGTAAGTTTTCAACTGTCAGCTCTCTGTTTAGTGCATAGGCAAAAGCTTGACGAACTTCTAGATTATCAAATTTCTCATTATTGATAACCATGTATTGACCGTTAAAACTTGGGTGTTCTTCAACAACTAATCCTTCAATGTCTTCTAGTAAACCGATATCTTGTACTGGCACCATGCCGATACCTCCGCCAGCTGTCATGTGTAAGTTGCCAGCTTGGAATTCAGTAATTAGTGATGTGCCATTCATTACACGTGCATACACAGTTTCAATTGCTGGTGCACCACGGAAGTAATCAGGATTAGCTTCTAAATGAACGTAGTTATCGTTGTCATATTCAACGAACTGATAAGCCCCACTGAAAACAGACGGCATTGTTGCCTCTTGTGAGTTTGGAATATCGACGATTTCGATATCTTCAAAGACATGTTTCGGTGCAATGAGAACATTGAACCCTAAGAATTCTGATAGGTAAGCTAAGTCGACTGGACTTTTAGTCGTAATAGTCAATGTTTTTTCATCGACGACTTCAACACCAGCTAATTCTTCTGTCCCTTCTTCACGTACTCCTGATGAATCCGTTCCTTCAATCATCGCTACACTCGTACCGAGCGTTGTTTCAACTTGCGGATCAGCAATCGTATTCAGTGTAAAGGCTACGTCATCTGCAGAGACAGGTTCCCCGTCCGACCAATTTGCGTCAGGATCGATGTTAACTGTAAAGACTTGATTATCCTCTGTTTCGAATGATGCGAGTCCAGGTTCAAAACTATCTGCAGTCGGCATGACCAGCAAACTGTCATAGAAAAAGCGCTGAATCCATGTTCCTGCTACACCTGGACGGTAGAACGGGTTGAAACTGTCTGGTGCATTAGTCAACCCGACCATAAGCGTTGAACCATCTCCAGCATCAACTTCCGGAAGACTTTCAGCTGATTCTTCTGCTCCTTCTTCTGATGATGCATCTTCATCCAAATCCGGTACATCCCCATTACCACAAGCTGATAAAAATAGAGATGATGCGAATACGATTGTTCCATATTTTAATACGCTTTTCATTTTAGACATGTTAGTCTCCCCTTTTTAAGTCGTTACCTTAAAGGCAACGCTTATATGTTTTAATGATTTTATTTAACTATTTTTTTACTTTCTATAAAGCTTTCAACATCAATGGTTCCCCCCAAAAAGCCATTATGTTTTTGTTTCTCCTTCAATCGCTTCACGTAAGCCTTCTCCGATAAAATTGATGGCCAGAACTGCGATAAAGATCAAGATACCTGCAGGCACCCATCTCCAAGGTTCTGAAGTCAATACTCTCAATGACTGCGCCTCGGATAAAATATTCCCCCAACTTGGACGTGGTTTTTGCACACCAACACCCAAGAAGCTCAATGATGCTTCTGTTAATATGGCTGTTGCGATCCCAAATGTTGCATTTACTAGGATCGGAGATAGCACATTGGGTAAAATATGAATGAATAAAATACCGGGCACAGAATAACCTGTTGAAACAGCTGCTAAAACAAAATCCTGCTCTTTCAATGTCAGTACTTGCCCTCTGACCAGCCTGCAAAGCGGCGGCCAGCCTAACGTTCCAAGTACGATCGTTACGACCCATATTCCGGATCCTAGTAATGATACCAGCGTTAAGATAACCATAAAAAACGGAAAAGACATAAAGGCTTCGGTTATACGCATGATAATACTATCGACGAACCCTCCGAAGTAGCCTGAAACTAAACCTAAGGTCGTTCCAATGATGACGTAAACGAAAACCGAACCAATTCCGACAATCATAGATACTTGCGTCCCATGGATAAGTCTCGTCAGAACATCTCGTCCGATATCATCCGTTCCTAAATAAAAATTATCATAGGGCGCTGCCTGAAACATACCCACTGAAGCATCACGTGGATGCGGTGCTATTTGATTGGCGAAAACGGCGGTTGAAAGTAAGATAAGAAAGATCACGAGGCTAATTACCGCAATTTTATTTTTCAAAAACCTTTTAGCCACTGTTTTAATGTAACTATCACCATCTGTCGCAACCTGTTCAGCAGTGTCCGGATAATTCGCTCTATCCATGGTACTCACTAAACGAAACATTGCTTCTGCATTTTTATTGCCTACATTTTGTGCCATTCTTATCTCCCCCCTTTCTAATTATATTTAATACGCGGATCGACTACCGCATACATAATATCTACAAATAAGTTAGCGAATAACACGACAACTGCCGACAACATTGTTATTGCCATCAGCATCGGATATTCACGTTGCTGGATAGCCATGATCGTCAGACGCCCCAGACCCGGCCATTGAAAAATCTGTTCTGTTACAATGGCTCCACCAACAAGCCTAGGCAAATCTGTCCCAATAATCGTAATTACGGGAATAAGAGCATTTCTGATGCCATGCTTAGTTAAGATCACTTGAGCTGCCAGACCTTTTGCCGTGGCGGTTCGAATATAATTTTCCCCATATACCTTGATCATCGTCGCTCTCATATAACGCGTCATATTCGCAATATAAAAGGCTGAGAGAACACTTACGGGTAATATCAGGTGATGCAGAACAGTCAATATGCTACTCTCTTCACCTAGCTGCGACATCCCACCTGTTGGGAACCAGCCGAGTCGGACTGAAAAGATATAAATCAACCCCAGTCCTAAGAAAAAGTTCGGTATGGAAACTCCGACAAATGCGCCCCCGGTCAGTAAGGTGTCTACCCACGTTCCGTGTTTTCTAGCACTTAATATCCCAAGTGGAATCGCGACTAAATAAGAAAAGAGTAAGGTTGCCCCCATCAGAACAATAGTTGGTCCTATACGAGAAACTAAAATAGGTAAGACCGGATAGCGTGTAGAATAATTGATTCCCAAATCTCCTCTAAGCGCTCGCCCAAGCCATCTTACGTATTGAACAGGATATGGCTGATCTAATCCCAATGCTGTTCTCGTCGCTTCAACTTGCACCGGTGTCGCATCAGGTGTGATATATAGATCAGTTGGATCTCCTGGTGCAAGATTCATCATGATAAATGCTCCGATCGATATCATCAGCAAGACTGGAAGAGCTGTCAGCAGCCGTTTTAAAATATACTTTTTCATTTTCTCCCCTTCTTTCCTCTTGAAACATACCTTAATTTGTCAAGTAGCTATCGATAATGGTTAAAAAGACCTCCCCAGATCTTAATAGTGCTTGTTCATCGATTTCAAATTTCGGATGGTGGTGTGGATAAGTAACTTCCTTTTCAGGAGGCTTGGCCCCGACGCGTAAAAATGCTCCCGGTTTATTTAATAAGAAGTAAGCGAAATCCTCGCCACCCATTTGTCCTTCCACTTCTTCCACTTCCTCTGCTGCAAAGGCAGTTAGAAACGCAGCTTTGACTTTGTCTACTTCCTCAGTGGTGTTCTGGATGGACGGATAACCATGTGTATAATCGATCTCTACGGTTGCGTCATAAGCTGCCGCGATTTGGGCACTCATTGTTTTTAATTTTGATTCCATCAGCTGCTGGATATCCTGATGCATCGTTCTGACTGTCCCGACTATTTCGGCCGTGTCTGCGATAATGTTATAGGCCTCGCCACCTGATTGAAAGCCGGCAAAGGTTAAAACTGCTGGCTTCACTGGATCGGTCATGCGGCTCACGATCTGCTGTAGATTCGTGACGATCTGTGTGCCGACGGTCAAGGCATCATGGGTATCGTGAGGTGCAGCACCGTGTCCACCTTTACCCTGGACTTTCATTGAAAAGGTATCGGAGTTAGCTGACCCAAACCCGTAATTGTAATAGACTCTGTTCAGCGGTTGTTCGGCGCCGAGATGGATGCCAAAGACATAATCGACTGCATCCAGTGCACCATCTTCCACCATCGATTTGGCCCCCCCGGGCAATACTTCTTCCGCATGTTGATGGAGCAGGACGATATTGCCGTGCAGCTCTTCCTGGTGATTCACCAGTACGTTAGCGACACTGAGCAGGGATGCGGTATGACCATCGTGGCCACAGGCGTGCATGATGCCCTCTTCTTTGGACTTGAAGTCACTCTCGACTTCTTCGGTCACGCGCAGGGCATCGAAGTCAGCGCGCAAGGCAATCGTTGGACCGTCGTGCTTCCCTTTGATCGTTGCCACAATGCCGTAGCCATTTCCGACGTTCGTTCGAATGTCATCCACGCCGATCGTTTCTAACTGTTCGCTGATATACTTTGCTGTTTCAACTTCTTCAAAAGACGGTTCCGGATGTTCATGTAGATATCTTCGCCATTTCACTGTTTCCTGAAAGTTATCTGCTAACTCTTGTCTCCATTTGTCTAAAGTCATTCGTCACCCTTCTTTCACTCTTAGTCTAAGACTGCGGTTTCTGTTTCCGCTACTACTTCCACGCCACTAAATAAATAATAATCAATAATATCAACGAAGCATTTCGCTCCGATTAACATGGCGCGTTCATCAAAATCAAATTTAGGATGATGATGTGGGTAGCTGATCCCTTTTTCTTTATTACCTGAATGAACAAAAAAGAATGAGCCGGGTTTCTCCTGCAGGTAATAAGCGAAATCTTCGCCTCCCATACGCAGAGGAATCGATTCAACTTTCATATCTTTACGGTTCGTTTCAAATAATGTCTGAATCAGTGCCGTTTCTTTCTCATGATTGAATAGTGCCGGATACCCACGTATATAGTTGACCTCACATGTGGCATCATGAGCGTCACAAATGCTTTCTGTCATGGATTTTATTTTTCCTTCGATCAAATCTCTTAATTCCGGATCGAAGGTCCTAACGGTTCCTTTGATCGATGCCTTGTCTGCAATCACATTGTCCGCACCATTTCCCGCTTTTAATGTGGAAACAGTTAACACACCGGCTTTTTTAGGATCTTTGTTTCGACTGATAATAGACTGTAACTGATTGACCACGTATGAAGCGACGACGATCGAATCGACCGTAGCATTTGGATAGGCTGCATGTCCCCCTTTTCCTTGTATCGTAATATCGAAGAAATCAGCCGCGGCCATCGCATACCCTGAACAATAAGATACTGTTCCGTATTCGAGTGGCGATCTTAAATGCAACCCATAAACGGCATCTACGTCTTCCAGCGCGCCGGCATCGACTATTGATTTTCCGCCACCGGGTAAAACTTCTTCCGCATGTTGAAAGATAAATTTAATCGAGCCTGCAAGTTCGTCTTCATATGCTTTCATCACTTTAGCTACACTGAGTAAAGTCGCTGTATGGCCGTCATGACCACACGCGTGCATGATTCCCGTATTTTGTGATGCAAAGGGTAAGCCAGTCTGTTCTTCTATGCGTAAGGCATCAAAGTCAGCCCTTAAAGCAATCGTTGGTCCCAATTTGCTTCCTCTTAAATAAGCGACAATCCCTCCGCCCCCAACATTTTCTTCAACCTCTGTATAACCGAACGCTCTCAATTTATCTGCGATATATTCTCTGGTCTGCCATTCTTCAAATGATGGCTCCGGATGTTGATGTAAATGTCTGCGCCACTTTACCGTAGTGGGATAACATTGATTCAATTCTTTTTCTAGTTGGTTAATTAACATGTGACCCACTCCTAAATTAGATTAATCTAATGAAAATGAGAATCTTTTAATAATTCGTGTCGTTTTTTAAAGTCTATACACTACAAAACCGATTGTCAATGCTTTTACCTTTATTCCTATCATTGTATTCTAATCAAATTCTTTATTATAACTCATTATAGTTGTCGTTTTCGGCAACAAAGCGCTTACAATCAAATGTGGATAAAATATGGCAAACAGTTAATTGTTATCATTTATGACATCCCTTTAGTTTAATCAGTGTGATAAATTTTAGTTATACAAACGCTTAGTGTCTAAGCGTTGAACATCCCTTTTTATGTTTATGAGAGTTCACTCTCCAATATTTACTTTGACGCTTTAAAATCATATAATAAGTACTATAAAATAACTTGCTCAACTTTTATAAAAGAACGCTTGTAGTAAAACGCTTGTAGTAAGTAGAGGTGAAAATATGGACGAATTAGCTAAAAATGATTACATTGACTTGAAACGACATGCGGAATCAATAGGTATGACACCTGAAGAATATGCTTTAAGTCTTCACGAAAAAAATCAAGCTTTAAAATCTGTGCTGCTGAATAAAGGATCCGAGTTCAAATATTTTGTAACTGAATTTCACTCAGTTCTAGATGGTTTAACGCAATACAAAGATTCTAATGCTATAAAAGGTACTTATGAACATTATGAATTAATTAAGTGTGTGAACAATTTACTTCTGATGACAAGTCGTGATCCCAACTTACTTGCCCAGTTGTATCATCATTTCCCAAAAGGAATCGATGGTAAAATCAAAGAATTTAATAATCTGACTACTTAAACACAAAAGCCTGTCCCAGTTTATTTGGGACAGGCTTTTCTAAGTTATAAGAGTCAGGACAAAAGTCTCCAGCAAAAAATGCATTCCTGTTTCACTTCCTGATTATAGGACTGAAGAGAGGAACGCATTTTTTCTTTATTATCAATCAGCTTAAAAATTTTTATACCTTTCATTATTCCGCCATACTCGTTAGAAGCAATGACATAGTCGACCATTCTATTTTTTTCCAATCCCATTGAATATGATGCAGGCGTCCATGACTATCCCTTAAAGGACCTGCTGCACCTCGCTTGGACTTTTTCTTCCTGCTATGAAGAGACGGCTTTTTTAAAAATTCAGCTCGTTTACTTATGAAGTAAATCCATCAAACAGCAAGCGTTGTTTCTAAGTATATACGATACCTAAGTGGTAAGAAGCACAAGCTGGTAGAATAGTCCGGCACAAGCCGCTAGAAAAAGAACCGTCTCGCTCACCTTCCCAGTCTTGTAATATATCAGCTTAAAACCAAACTGTATCCTCTTATTATAAACTGGCTGTAGCCATGCCACGCCGGTTTTCGAAAAAGAGTCTTCGACTAAGTGAGCAATATAGCCGGCAGTAGACCAGTAAGCCCATTCTAGAGGCTGCTGAAAAGACGACAAAATAAACTGAGCTGCCAGCATGAAGAAGATAACGCCGATTATAGAGTGCAATAGCCCTCTATGTCCGAAGACCATTCTTATGCCATCGCTAATGCCTCGAGTTCGGTTGCCGATAAAGGATTTTGGGTGGTCGATATCCGGAAAAACCGAACCGATCCCCAGAGCAATAATGTTTCCGGCAGTTAAAGAATTGGTTGAAACAAGTAGCGGTAACACTGCGGCATAAGTGACAACGACATGTGATTTGTAAAGCATATTTTTCTCCTTCTAGAAAACAGATAAACTAAATCTGATTTAAAAATTATTTTTGGTTTACTATAGTCCTTTTCATATCAGCCAGCTCCTCAATGATCGGCTGCTGAAAAGATAAGCCTTCACTCTGAGCAATTGAATCATACGCCTCTGCATATCTCTCTTTCGTGATAAGCTGACTAATTCTTCCTACAACGTAAAAGAAGTAAAGGAACGAGTTGGACGTCCTTGCCGGTGCAGAACGAGTCCCAATCTGATCCAATCAATCAGGCGATTTTCTTCCATTATAAAAGGCTACGAAAGATGTCAAAGAGGCTGGAATAAGCATTTCTTTTAATAAAGAAATGCTTATCTCACCCTCTAATCTGCTTTTTATTATCAGTCGATCAACTTATAGCGTTTCAAACCCTCTACGATTCCGCCATCCGTATTGGAGGAGGTGATGTAGTCAGCTGCTTCCTTTACGTCATCGATTCCATTATCCATCACCACACTGTAATCAGCACGTTCCAGCATTTCCTTGTCATTCGGTCCGTCTCCAAATGCGTATAGCGGGACATTTTCCATTTCTATGGCTTTAAGTAAGGCATCAATGCCCGTTGCTTTGGAATGTCCTTTTGTGATCGTGTCCATGCTGTAAGGAGCATTCCGGTAAAAGGACAACTCCGGGAATGTATCGATGAATTCATGATCCAGGAAAGGATCTTCATTTACCACAAGCATCATTAAGATTTCTTCTTTTTCGCCAAGGGTACTATCAATTTCAGGCGGATTTTCATGGATAAAGTTATAGGCCTTTTTCAACGTTTCACTATAGCGTGTAGTTCGTATCTTGTCAGTACTGTATAGAGAAAGTGGTAGTTTCTTTTCATTCATCATTTGTTTCAGGAGATCCACCAGTGACTTCGGAATAACATTACGGTATACTTCTTTTCCTTCGTATTGGATATATTGTCCGTTGAGGGTAATGAACGAATCGATCACCGTTTCTTCCAGTACATGCTGGATTTCCAGTGGGCTTCTTCCAGTCGCTATGAAAGGTACTGCACCCTTTGCTTTCAACTGAACGAGCGCTTCTTTTACCTCTTCATCCACTAATGACTCGTCATTTAACAATGTTCCATCCAAATCAAAAAACACTAATGCGGTTGGCTTCATTTGAATACTCCTTTTAAAATCATATTTACTTGATTGACCTATATCTCCAATGAAATTTTGATCCCTATCTATTTCGGGACTGGGCGAATATTTATTGCAATCATACCAGCTTTCGGATCCTTTCTCTGCACACTGATGGAATCTCACTGAAGAAACCATCAGTGGGTCAAACACACAATCCTCCTTATACAATAAGGCTTCATTCGTTTGAGTCATTTCCATTATACCTTTTATTTGCATTGTTTTAAAAATTTTAAACCGATATTTGATTTCAACAAAAAAATAAGCCTTGCAACATTGGATGACTAGCGTCAAACCAACGTTACAGTGCCTATTATTTTAAAGAGTATGGAGTTGAGGGGAGTCGGTATTTCTGTATATTACCATTTGTCAATAACCATACTCCAATAAAACCTAGGCTTGTCGGGTAATTTAAGTCTATATTTTCATTATTAAATCTTTTATCGGGAAATCACGGAAATATAGCTCTTATGCCGGATACAGCTTCTTTTTTAACGTCACATATATGTCTGCCACTGTTTTCTTATAGTCCGACAGACATCTTTTTTCAGTTCAGTGTATTTCCTTCTGCAGGAATAGGTGTGTTCTTCAGCATGCCTGCAAGGTGATATGTGTTGTAAGCAAGCCTTTTAATGGCAGCTTTCGTAAATTCATTTTCCTTTCCAGCATCCATATAGGACGCTCCTGGACCGGCTTCTCCAACCCAATACGCATCCACATTCGGTGGAACCACGAATCCAATATGAGACAATCCATATAATAAGGATGCAGACGCATGCTTAGCGCCATCTTCATTGCCCGTCACTACTACTCCTCCGACTTTGTTATAGAAAACAGCTTGTCCTTTATCATTGGTTTTGCTGCTGCTACCGTAGAGTCTTTCAATAACTTGGGTAGCTAATGAGCTTTTCTCTCCCAGCCATAGCGGGGTTCCAATAATGAGAATATTTGCTGCTTGGACTTTTTCATAAATTTCCGGCCATTCATCCTCTCCACCCATATCCTCTTGCACGCCAAGCGCAATTTTATAATCAGCCAGCCGGATAATTTCAGATTCGACTCCCAACTGTTTGTAATGAACTTGCACATCGTTCATAAATCCTTCTGTATGAGACAGTTCGCCTGTGCTTTTTAATGAAGCATTTAAGAATAAAGCTTTTAATGGTTGCATCTAATTACTCCCCTTCAATTCATTTAATGGTTTCTTCTGTGTTCTAATACTGTTTTATATTCAAAATCCTTCAATGTCGCTTTTGGCAACAAGTATTTCTGGAAATCAAAAGTTTTCAATTCCTGATCATCAGCTGTGGTACTGCAATTTTGTCCATGTTTTATTAACCTGCATCTTCAATTATTTCTAAAGCATATATCCTAAATCAGAAGCTGCCGTTGGATAAGCATAGATCATCTGCTTGAGGTCCTTGACCGCTAAATCAAACTGTATGGCTGTGGCAAAATGATTGATCAATTCATCTGCTTCGTGGCTGATTAAGTGGGCACCGAGTATTTTACCGGTCTCTTCATCAGTGATAACTTTCACCATTGCAAATTTTTCATTTGTGCGCTTGTAGGTGTACCAGTCAGATGTCTCCATTTTATTCACTTTGATTTGATGGCCCTTTTCCCTCGCCTGATCTTCAGATAATCCAACAGATGCCAGTTTGGGAAGAGTGAACACAACAGTCGGCATCACTTTGTAATTAGGTAACCGGTGATTTCCTTTGAGCAGATTTGATGCCACTACATGCGACTCCATCGATGCAACCGGGGTTAACGGAAGTCCCTCGGTCGCGGCTGCATCCCCGGCTGCGTATACTCTTGGATTGGTGCGGCTTTGAAGAAATTCATTGACGGCAATGCCGCTTTTTTCGCGTTCTACGTTCCCTTTTTCAAGTTGCATATCTTCTAAGTCAGGTATACGCCCTGCACCATGTAGAACCAGATCACCTTCCCAGTGAATCTGTTGGCCATTATTAACTCCATTTACGATGTAAGAAGATCCTTTTTTTTCAATCGACTTTGCTTCCGTATTGAGATGGATATGAATTCCGATTTCTTTCGATTTCTCCATCAGCAGTTCAACTAAATCCGGTTCGAAGTTCTCAAGCGGGCGTTTGCCACGGTGAATGATATGTACTTCCGATCCGGCCCGTGCAGCGATATGGGCAAATTCGAAAGAGATATATCCACCGCCGATAAACACCATTTTTGCTGGAAGCTCGTCCAATTCCAAGAATTCATCGCTGTATGTGAGATGTTCCGTCCCTTCAATCGGCAAAGGTTCAGGTTTGGCTCCGTTTGCGATCAGAATGTACTTTCCGTTCAAAACGTCTTCGCCTACTTGAATTTTGTCTTCGCTCAAAAAAGAAGCTCGTCCATGAAAGACATGAATTCCTGCTTTTTGAAAGTTCTTCACTCTGTTATCCGGCACCGGTTCGGTAAAGGTACGCTTATAGGCCATCAATTCCGGCCAATTGATGCTGGAATCAGAACTGATACCCTTCCCTTTCATTCTATTAATACCATCAATCATTTCCGCAGCTCCCACAAGCACTTTTTTCGGATCGCATCCTCGGAGAGCACAGGTACCGCCAAAAGGCTGTGAATCGACTATTGCGACTTTCCACCCTGCTTTATTACACTTGAAAGCTGCAGCGGAACCTCCCGAACCCGTCCCAATGATAATCAAATCAAATTTCCCTTCCACTTCCCTCATCCTTTCCATATAAAAAGAGAAAGTATTTTTCCCCTTTACTTTTTATCATACTAGCCCTACTATTTTACCAATCATATCATCAAAATCACCTCTTAACTAGCGATACAGCCCATGCGATCCGGTTACCCGGCGTAGCGGGAAACTTTACTGCCGTCTTTATCCAGTGTAATGGCGGCCAGTTTAAACCCTACAGCTATTGTCAGATAGGGAGCCATTAAAACTTTTAAATCGTCTGCGGTTAAGCCGAACTGTATGGCAAGTGTTGCGCTGTAAATCACCCCGCCCGCGTTTCCAGCCATGACATGTGCCCAAAGGATTTTTCCTGATTGATGATCGACAACCAGTTTAAAGACACCGCTTGTTTCCCTTTTTTCTAATACTCGGGGCACATTTTCCAGCGGCTGGATGGAAATCTTCACGTCATATACCTGATTCCGGGCTTGCTGTTCAGTCAGCCCGACTGTCGCAATGGACGGGTTGGTAAAAATCATGTCCGGCACAAACCGAAAGTCCACTTTCTTATCCGAAGATTCCAAAGCGTTCTCAACCACGATCCCGCCTTCATAGGTAGTTAAAAAAGACTAAGATAACACTGGGAAAAGCCATAATACGCACAAAAAACACCATAATTAGAATTGAGGCCTTAAGCATGGTGCTGATTTGTGTTCAATTGTTTGAAAATACCGCAGTATAGCTATAGTCTTGCTACTAAAGCTATACTGTATCTAGCAGGGTTCTTTTTTTATTACTACTTAACTTAACATTACAATATAATACGATACGATATAACACAGTATCATGCGATACATCATGTACTACATTAATAGTATACAACTTCAATTTTAATCCTTCAGGTCTAACGTAAGGTTAAATAGGTTCTGGAAAAACACACTTTTATCGACGAGGATATTATAAGGCTTTGAACTAAGAAGCTGATGTAAATATTTCATCGTAGAATACTTTAATGAAAGGCAATGCAACAACTTAAATACTGAACGACATAACTATTAACTGTCCTGCTACATATCCCAACTATTAATAGGGTATTAGATATCATTAATGAAATAAATACTCTCTTACACCATCGATTAACTCTTTTTCAGTAATATTTAAATATCTTGTCGTAACTTCTGAACTGCTATGACCAAACCCTTTACTTATTAATACTACGTTTGCTCCTGCTTTCAGTAAATTAGTTGCGAACCCTCTTCTTAAACAATATGGATTAATATTTCTAAAATTATATTTAATGGAGTATTCAAATAATCTTTTCTGTATAGTATTAGAATTGCTCCCTCCTTTGCATATGCCTTCACCAGATCGATTAATAAAGAGGTAATCATTATAGTACCATCGAGGTATACAATATTATCAGTAAAATCAAAGTGTCTTTCTCTGTTAAACATCATAGTAGAATTTCTTATTCCTGTTCTATACATCAAAAAGATCGCCTCTGCATCACGTATACCAAAAAAATCATTAAAGTTCAAAGTAGACAACAATTTTGAACGTCGTTTTCCTTCGCACTATGTTTTTGTTCTGAATCAACTTAAATTCTAATGTTCTTCCAGTAATTACACTGTACATAATTCGTGTCGTATAGACGATTCAAACTAGCTTTTAATGACTTTAGTCTTATATTTTTTGTTGAGTTTGCAGCTCCATGATAGAGAGCCAATCATAAATAGTATTTGCATTTAATTCCGATAGTTCATATATTCTCTGTCCCTTGCAATAATTAATATAATGCTTATACCATTTCATATAATTCCTTACTGTTCTTGGTCTAAGGTTCTCTAATTTAAGTCTAGTCTCCAAAAAATCTAAATAATTCTCTAACTCGTTATGTTTACCGCTAATATGTCCAAACTCAATAGATTCCTCTTGACCTTTTAAATCAACTGTATAAAGCCCCATACATCTTCTCTCCTTTACTTTTTCTTATCACACTCCGTATTCCTTTTTAGTCTAGTCCGTCTCCCAAATAGCATAATATAGCCTCTAAAGACAACAAAAAAGGCTAGAAACACTGAATAATCAGCACTTCTAACCTTTTATAAAAATCAATGGAGTTGAGGGGAGTCGAACCCCTGTCCAAGCACATCGACACTCAAGCGTCTACGTTCATAGCTTTACTATTTAAAGTTTCGCTCAACACTAGCCGTAAAACAGGCATCATGCGCTGCTAGTCTGATAATCTCTTCTCAGTCTTCCAGACGGAAAGACTGATCGTATCCCACATATTATAGGACCCGATACCGAGTACATGGGTGATACCGGTCGGATCACGCTATAAGAAGCTGTTGTTACGCAGCTAAAGCGTATGTGTTGCTATTATTGTTTGCAGTTATATTTAACTGTGACGTTGATACGCAGTCTCGTCACCTGCGGAACGCAACCCAAGCTCAATCTATGCCTGTCGAATCCGTAACAACCCCGACATAATAAAATGAGTCTCATTTGACTATATAGATATTATAGCACATATTTGTGGAAAATAAAAGTCTACTTCACTTTCGTTTTGTAAGTATCCATCGCAAAAAACAACTGCCCTAAAGCTTTTTTCACCATATAAGTAATGTCCGACAATCAATTCGATGAACAAACTTTAATCAGTAAAAGTTTAACTAATGTACAAAAAGACACACCTATTTAATTGAAATAGGTGTGTCTTTTATCGTATTTTTAACTCTTAACTAAATATTTTTATTATTTTGTTGCTCTTTTAATACCTAAAATATCTTCTTTGGCATGGATCAGGTCCGTAATGTTTTGACAATAAGGTGCTTCAAGATTAAGTCTTTTTGAAGCTTCAGCTACTGAACCATTTAAAAAGTCTATTTCAGTTGGTCTCTTATTTGCCAAGTCCTGATGCATAGATGGATAATGAGCCCCTACTTTTTCAGCTAATGCTTTAAGATAGGTAATTGTTTCTTCAACGTCAAGGTTGATATCATCCTGACGTTTGGCTAATGTAGCAAATTCTGTTACGATTCCTGATAACATTGAATCAATTGTTGAAGTCGCGAATACTTCTTCGATATTCGAATCTAGCAATGCGCACAAGGCATTCATTGTGCCGTTGACACACGCTTTACGCCAAGTTGTATAGTTGACGTTGTCACTATACACTCCGTATAAACCGCTTTTTTTCAGAATATCGACTATTTGTAATGCTCCATCTTTTTCCTCAGGAACACTATTTTGTAGTTCAACCGGTCCTTGTCCATCAAAGTGTGTAATTCCGGGAGCATCGATA
The DNA here is from genome assembly GCF_001885615.1 of Alkalibacterium sp. 20. Taxonomy (GTDB): domain Bacteria; phylum Bacillota; class Bacilli; order Lactobacillales; family Carnobacteriaceae_A; genus Alkalibacterium. The sequence goes on from NZ_LSRN01000045.1 coordinate 69,680, forward strand.
CCAGCCGTCCATACTGTCGTACCCATGATAATATTCTTTTTATCTACAAATGCTTCCAGTGTTTGTAAATGACCTAAGCCGTTTAACAAACAAATGATTTTAGTATCTTTACCTATGATGTGCTCAATACTTTTCATCATTGATTTTAATCCCATTGATTTTGTGAAAACAAAAATGGCATCCATTTCTTCATTAAATTCATTAGGTTTACAAATCTTCATTGCTTGATTATCTTCAACGCCATTAACCGTAATGGTTAACCCGTTTTCAGAGATTACTTGGATATGTTGTTCCCAATTATCTAGTAATGTCACGTCTTCGCCACTTTTTTGTAAATGATAACCAAATCCGCACCCTAATGCTCCTGATCCTGCAATTGCTATTTTCATAAATCTTATCCCCTTTTGTGTTTAATTTGTTGCTGGTAAAAATTCAAAAATCTCATGTTCGTAAATTTTCAGTACTTTGTTGAATAATAAATCTACTAATACTGCTCCACCAAATGGAATGACAAAGTATGCCATGATTACCATCCAAAGTGCTGATCCCATATTGATTGCTTGAATCGGACCAACCAAGCCGACGATTCCAAATCCTGCTGTTTGTGGTAAACCATGAATACTGAACAGATACGCACCGGTACCAGATAGAATAGCATTGACAATAATTGGCACTACGATTCTCGGATGTCTGACAAGGTTCGGCATCATCATTTTCATTGCTCCTAAAAGAATGGCCAACGTTGTTCCTTTTTGATTCACTCTTCTAGAGCCGACTACCAATACTGCTGTACAAGCTGTCACTCCAATAGCAGCAGCTCCTGCGCCCAATCCTGATATCCCGATTGCTATGCCGATTGCTACTGTAGAAATCGGTGAAATAATAAGGATAGAGAAGGCAACAGCGATGAGTATGGCCATCAACAATGGTTGTAGCAGCGTGAAGGTATTAATGATATTTCCGATTGTTGTAGTTACTAGACTGACATACGGTAAAGTAAGTACACCAACTGTCCCTACACCAGCACCAACAATAATAGGAAGTAAAATCAAAGTTAGAGATCCTAATTTTCCTTCTAAAAAGCGAGTGACGAAGACGGCTAATCCAGCTATAAGCATAACGTTGACTAGGTCACCAATGCCTACTAGTGTAATACCCGCTTCTGTAACAGCGTATGCACCTGAACCTAGAAATGTAGCAGCACCAATAATGACACTCTGCATAGGATTCAGCTTGAATTGCATCCCAACCAATACCCCGATTAAAGCAGGTGTTAAGAACTGCATGGTGGAAACAACCATTGCTAAAGTTACAAAGATTGAAGCATAAGGAATTAAAGCTTTAAAAATTCCTCCTAAGATGGCATTAGCAATTAAACCAATGACGATCCCGCTAGCGGTACCCGCAAGTACCTTATTTGAATAATCTTTAAAAGTATATTGTTCATTATCTATCATGTTTTTTCTCCTTATTTAAAGCTTGATAGCTCATTTTTTTATTTTGCAAGCTCATTATATCACATAGCAAAAAATGTTTTCAGAAAATCTCATGAAAATACACTAACAATATTTTAATGTTTTTATAATCATTATCATCAATTTAGTAGTATCTATTTTTTATTTTATAAGTATATAATAAAACTCTCACATCACAGCTTTTCTCTCTAAGACAAGAAAAAGCTTACCGCAATGTAAGAGTTTAACCTTTTCAGTCTAATTATTCAGCATCTTTAAAATGTGACACGTCATTATAACGTTCAAGATGAAATGAGCCGTCTTGATATTTAGCAACAGAGACGCTGACATTAAGTAATGCCTTAGTATCATCCAAATCAGGAACAAAATTTTGTAAAATATAGCGAATCGTTCCGCCATGAGCAACGAGTAATATTTTCTCGCCTGTATCACGGTGGCGATCGATTAACTTAAGCAAGCCCTTTTCAACGCGTGACCAGAACATCATGAAATCTTCCGCATGTCCTTCAGGATCAACGGCGCGAAAGGCATCCATTCGTTCTGGAACATCTGTATTTTTAAACATTTCCTGCTTCGTTTCGTAGCCTAAATATTCCCTGACTTTGTCGTAAGCTTCAGAACCAAACATGCCCTCCATGGAACCAAAGAAAACTTCTCTAAATTCTGGCATTTGAATCATATTAAGAGTTTCTAATTGACCGTTTTCTTCCAATATGATTCTGGCTGTCTCTTGAGTACGTGATAAATCGCTCGTATAGACTGCATTGAACTTTGTATCAGCCAGTCCACGTCCGCAACGTCGTACATCGTCTTTCCCATTTTCTGTTAGTGGTGTATTACTCCACCCTTGCATTCTGCCGTAAGAATTAAAATATGTTTCTCCATGACGGACAAAATAAATAGTGACACCCTTTTCAGACATTTAATTCCTCTCCTTCATTCATCTTCTTCTTCTTTCATTCTAACAAAGTCCTGGATATTTAGCGATTAATTAGTTAATTTTTAAAAAGCTTTTGGTCTATTATAAACAGCATTATATTTTTTGTTCAAATTTAAAAGAATACCTTTGGTTATAGTCGGAAATGCAGTTCGATTGAAAACATTCGGTCGTTTGTATCGAGAGGTCTCGCTCTACTTACCGAAGGTGTACCTCATTCGACACTTTGAGAATGTTTGTGTACTCTAAACAACCGAACGAGGGCGTCTTCGGCGATTACAGACACCTTGTTTCAGGCTACTTACCGAATGAACAGGATATTCGGTAAGTAGCCTGAAACTCACTCACTCAAAGTGACGAACTAGGCTGACTTCGACATCTAGAGAACAAAATCCATTCTGTACTTACCGAATCACACTCAAATATTACCGGTTTTCTTATTAAACCAAAGTTTTCCATCAACAAAAAAGGCTGGGACAATAGTCCCAACCTTTTCCTATTGATAGTTGTCTTTGACAGCTCGTCTTAGATCACGGTCCTGATCGCGACGTTTCAATGATTCACGTTTATCGTATTGTTTCTTCCCTTTAGCTAAACCAATGAGAACTTTAGCAAAGCCATTTTTGATATACACTTTCAAAGGAATCAACGTCACGCCACCTTGTTTCACTTCGACGGCAAGTTTGTCGATCTGCTTTTTCTTCATAAGCAGTTTGCGAACGCGTACTGGGTCATGATTGAACTGATTACCTTGTTCAAACGGAGCGATATGCACATTATATAAAAATATTTCGCCATTATGAATGCTCGCATAGCCGTCTTTCAGGTTGATCCGGCCGGCTCGAATCGATTTGATTTCGGTTCCCTGCAGGACGATGCCCGCTTCAACCGTATCAAGAATAGAATATTCGTACCGTGCTTTCCTATTTTGAGCAATCAGCTTGCCTTCTCCTTTTGGCATATGATTCCTCCCTATTATTTATTGGGTTTTTTCGCTTTACGACTCCCTTTGTCACCTTTATCATCTTTAGATTTCCCTTTTCTAAAGCGTTTTTTCTTGTCACCTTTGTCTTTGTTGCGTGCTCTTCTCGCTATGTTATCTTTGATGCGTTTTTCTTTTGCTTTTTCGTCTTCGACTAAACCAAAGTCGATATCATAAGATTCTTTATCGGCTTTTGTTACGACGATTTCAATTGCTTTTCCGATTCTAAAGATATTACCTGATCGCTGACCGACGAGCAAGAGCTCGCGCTCGTTAAATTCATAATAGTCATCCTTCATGTTGGAAATGTGGACGAGTCCTTCCACAGAGTTTTCCAACTGAACGAACAAGCCAAAGCCTGTAACCGATGTGATTACGCCTTCGAATTTTTCACCAATCTTAGTAGACATATACTCGGCTTTTTTCATTTCATCCGTTTCACGTTCGGCACTTACTGCGCGACGTTCTGTCACTGAGCTACGTTCAGCAATTTCTGGCAAGAGAGCGTTCCAGCGGTCTTTCGCTTTCTGGCCTGTTCCTTCGTCTTCATAATAATGAATGAGTCGATGCAGGATCAAGTCAGGGTAACGTCTGATCGGCGACGTAAAGTGAGAATAATACTCTGCAGCCAAACCATAGTGCCCGATCGGAACAACATCGTATTTCGCTTGTTGCATCGAACGAAGCAGCAGCATGCTGATGACGCCTGCTTCCGGCTTACCGTCTACTTTATCTAGTATATCTTGCAATTTTTTTGGAGTAATTGATTCTTTTAGACCGTTGACTTTAATGCCAAAGCTTGACACAAATTCTATAAAGCGCTGCATTTTTCCTTCATCGGGTTTATCATGTATACGATATAATATAGGTAAATCCTGTTTAGCGAAATGTTCAGATACTGTTTCGTTTGCAGACAGCATGAACGATTCAATGAGTCGTTCACCCACACCTGTTTCTCTGAGTATGATATCCACAGGGAAACCTGTAGGATCAACTTCAATTTTCGCTTCACGCGTATCAAAGTCTATCGATCCACGTGCTTCACGTTTTTTCAATAATATATTGTGCAGTGTTCGCATTTCTCCAAGCATCTCAAGGATTTCGCTGTATTCCTGTTTAAGATCTTGATCATCGTCATCTAAAATCCCGTTGACACCTTTATAGGTCATACGGTATTTGGAATTAATGACACTTGATGAAACGGTATAATCCACTATTTCACCGGCTTTGTCGATTTCCATTTCACAACTTAACGTTAGTCGGTCTACGTTCGGATTAAGCGAACAGATACCATTGGATAAGCGCTGAGGTATCATCGGAATGACACGGTCAGTTAAATACACACTCGTTCCGCGATTCAAGGCTTCGACATCCATTGCGCTGTTTTCCGTGACGTAATGGCTGACATCCGCAATATGGACCCCTAAATAGTAATTGCCATTATCCAGGCGTTTCACTTGTATCGCATCGTCTAAATCCTTCGCATCCGCACCATCGATGGTAATGATCATTTCGTCGCGCAAATCGGTACGTCCTTTGATATCTTCTTCATCTATCATATCCGGAACATTTTCTGCTTCATCTAAGACTTCTTCCGGAAATTCGCTTGGAATATCATATTTATGAACCACGGTCAAGATTTCAATACCCGGTTCATCTTTGTGTCCAAGTGTTTTCGATACAATACCGCTTAAATGATTCATTTCGCCATTGTGTGCAAAGTCCGTTATTTCTACTTGAACGATACTTCCTTCGACAGGACGGATCCCTTCAGTTTCAATTTGGACCATCAAATCAGGCATTTTCTGATTTTTAGGCTTCACGTAACCATAGAGGTTCTTCTCTTTTACTTCTTCATCATTATAAGCATGAAATTCTCCAAAGATGTGCTCTGTGCCACGTTCAATGACTTCGATGATTCTACCTGCGGGGCCTTTATCTTTTTGCGGTAACGCTTCTTGAGTCACTACAACTTTAACGGTATCTCCATTCAAAGCTGATAGGGTATCGTTAGGCGGAATAAAGATATCCTGCTCAAATTCTTCAAGCGTTACAAAGCCAAACCCACGGTCAGTACCGCTAAACCGGCCAGTCATAGACGCTGCGGCTGCTTTTAATCTGAACTGTCCATTTTGCAGAAGGACAACCTTATCTTCTCTTTCCAATTCAGCAATAGCTTTGACTACCTTTCTAAAGTCATCCGCTCCAGAAAGATTCAAACCTTCACTGATCTTGCTAACTTCCATCGCTTTTTGATCTTGTTCTTTCATGTATTCAAGTATGTCTTTTTTTAAACTGCTTTCTTTTTCATTACTCATTTTATTCCTCCATTCCAGTCAAGTGAGGATAAGAATGTCAAGACATGCGTCTGTAATTCTTTCCCTACACTTCCTGTTGTTATAACGTGTTGTCCTTCTTCATACAATTGCGTTGACACTTCGGCCTGACTCAGTGCTTCTCTAAACAGCCGCGCTGTGTCTGGTTTGATGAGTTCATCTTTTCCACCTTGCGCAATAAATATTTTCTTACTGAGTGACGCGTACTCTGTTTCCATAGCAGCGACATGTTCAGTTAAATCTGCAAACATTTCTTTTAATTGCACTTCCGCTTTAGTCATTAAACCGGCGAGTTCCTCTGGGCCATAGCCTTCTTCTCGCTTCACATTCTTATACCATGGCAGGAAACTATCCGGGACATTGGTGTCATATTTCGTGACTACCGGTGCAGAAAATGTTCCGCCGCCGATAATAGACTCTTCACTTAAGAGTAAATGGGTAGCGACGACACCACCTAAAGAGAGTCCAAAGACAGCAATTTCTTCGTATCCTTTGCTTTTAAGAAACGTTACCGCTTCTTCGCCATCTTTCATCCAGTCATCGATCTTGTAGTCCAATAAGTCGTCCAAGTCTCCAGTGCCGTGTCCAGAAAAGACTGGGGCGTAAACGGTGTAATCAGCTCGCTCTAATGCTCGTCCCAAACCTAAAACGTCTTTTGGCGTGCTTGTAAAAGCATGGAACAAGATGACTGCGCGTTTCCCGCTTTCATAAAACAATGATTGATTGTCCACTAAAAAATCCTCCTTCAGCCTCTCCTCCATTTTACCCTAAATTGTGACATTTTTATACCGAAACAGCATTCGCATATTATCTCGAAACAAAAAAGCACTCTTGAATTCTTCACTACAAAAGCTTTCGCTCGTGTAAGTTAAAGATCAACAAGAGTACTACCTAGTCATTTATAGTTTAAAATAATTGGCTTAAGGTTAAAGTCAAAACGAAAAAGAGTATCAAACTCACAATGGTCGTTTTAATGAGCACCGCTTCAAACCCACGTGCTTTTTGTTTTCCGAATAATTGGCTTGCACCGCCCATAAACGCATTAGATGCACTTTGTGTCTTTGTCGGCTGCATAGCGATGACAATGATAATGAATACAGATAATCCAAGCATAATAGCAAGTAAAATATCATACATAAAACGTAACCTCCTTCTACAGTTCTCCTACGGTATAATATAGCACAAGTGCGAGATTATTTCCAGTTTTATTCGAGAACTATTTTCAAAATTTCTTAAAAAAAAGAGATTTATGCGATTCAATCTTTAAATAGAAATGATTTAAGTCGTAAGTGAAATTCATATTGAGAATTGGTGATTACTGAGTAATAGTTTTTTACTGAGTGATACCTTGGGTGATATTTAGTGACCACTGAATGAGTCTAGCTTTCAGAGTTGGACTTTATTAGGCTGATAGCGTCCACTCAGAAGTCAAAAAATGCTGGCTGGTCACTTAGCCCCTTGTAGTGACCAGCCGACAGGTCAGTGTTTAGCGAGCGGTCACTACAAGGGTGCTGTACTTCCCACTCCAGATCCTCTGTTATATGAGTGGTCACTACCGAGGTCTAAAAACGCTAGCTCGCGTAACATTTAGGCATGAGTAGTCACTAGTTGACACCAATACTGCCAGCTCAAATACTTTCTTTAACCAAGTGACCACTAAAAAATGCCCTACTGACTACCCGACATTAACAAGCACCGAGTCGGCACTAATAAGACCTTTGTTAACCCATATGACGTACCAAAAAAGATTTCTATAATAACTACACTTGATTTCAGAAAGGCTTGCCTCTTTTTATCACTCAAGAAAGTAGAAACTGACCCATGTGGGTCAGTTTCATCATTTCAAAAAAAAAAAGCTCTCATGCCATATGCATCTGGCATGAGAGCTCCTATTCAATTAAGAATTATTTGTTAGCTAAGTTATAGAAAGCTTGCATGCCTTCGTAAACTGCTGCGTCACCTAATTGGTGTTCGATTCTTAGTAATTGGTTGTATTTAGCAATACGGTCTGTACGGCTTAATGAACCAGTTTTGATTTGTCCAGCATTTGTTGCAACAGCGATATCAGAGATTGTTGAATCTTCTGTTTCACCAGAACGGTGAGATACGACTGCTGTATATCCAGCTTTTTTAGCCATTTCGATAGCATTGAATGTTTCTGTCATTGTACCGATTTGGTTAACTTTGATCAAGATTGAGTTACATACACCGTTTTTAATACCACGGTCTAAGATTTCAGTATTGGTAACGAATAGATCGTCCCCTACTAATTGAACTCTGTCGCCTAAACGTTCAGTTAATAGTTTGAAACCGTCCCAGTCGTTTTCATCCATGCCGTCTTCAATAGAGATGATTGGGTATTTATTTACTAATTCTTCAAGGTAATCAACTTGTTGTGCAGCAGTACGTTTTGCGCCATTTTCGCCTTCGAATTTAGCATAGTTATAAATGCCGTCTTCGTAGAATTCTGCAGCGGCACAGTCAAATCCTAGATAGACATCTTTACCAGGTTCTAGACCAGCTTTTTTAATAGCTTCAAGAATTGTTTCTACGCCGTCTTCTGTTCCGTTGAAACGAGGAGCAAATCCACCTTCGTCACCAACTGAAGTTTCCAGTCCGCGTTCTTTCAAGATACCTTTCAATGAGTGGAAGATTTCAGCACCCCAACGTAGAGCTTCTTTGAATGTTGGTGCTCCAACTGGTAAAATCATGAACTCTTGGAATGCAATAGGTGCATCTGAATGTGATCCGCCATTGACGATGTTCATCATTGGTGTTGGTAATACTTTAGTGTTTGTTCCACCCAAATATCTGTAAAGTGGTAAGTCAAGATAATCTGCGGCAGCGCGTGCAACAGCGATAGACACGCCCAGAATTGCGTTCGCACCTAATTTACTTTTGTTTGGTGTACCGTCTAAGTCGATCAACGTTTGGTCGATACCCATTTGGTCACGAACGTCCATACCGATAACAGCGTCAGCGATTGTATCATTAACGTTGTCGACAGCTTTAGTTACACCTTTACCTAGATAACGGTCTTTGTCGCCGTCACGTAGTTCTACTGCTTCGTGTTCACCAGTAGAAGCGCCTGAAGGCACCATACCGCGTCCAAAAGCACCTGATTCTGTGAAAACTTCGACTTCGATTGTTGGATTTCCGCGTGAATCTAAAACTTCGCGTGCAATTACATCTGTAATAAATGGCATTGATAATACTCTCCTTTGGGTTTTCTTATTCCCCGGCATTTTGCCGGGAAACAAGTTGTTTAGTTTATTTTACTTGTTCTTTTTTCAAAGAACAATCTAAAATCAATATGATTAGTCTTTCTGGATCAAGCTTTCGCCTGTCATTTCTTCAGGTTTGTTTACTCCAAGTAAATCTAACATTGTTGGAGCCACATCAGCTAGTTTACCGTCGGTGCGTAAAGTGGCACCTTTTTTCGTTACGATAACAGGCACGGGTACAGTTGTATGTGCTGTGTGTGGTTTGCCTTCCGGCGTCAGTTCAGTATCTGCATTACCGTGATCGGCAAAGATAATCGCTGAACCGCCTTTTTCATGAATCAAGTCAACCAGGCGTCCTAAGTTTTCATCTACTACTTCAATCGCTTTGATGGTAGGTTCCAGCATGCCTGAATGTCCAACCATGTCCGGGTTAGCGTAGTTTAAGATGATAGCATCGTGAACATCATTTTTGATATCTTCAAGCAAGGCATCTGTTACTTCATACGCACTCATTTCCGGTTTCAAGTCATATGTTTCAACTTTTGGTGATGGGATCAGGATACGTTTTTCACCAGGAAATTCGTCATTAGTTCCACCATTCATGAAGAATGTCACGTGTGGGTATTTTTCTGTTTCAGCGATTCGCAATTGCGTCAAATCGTTGTCAGCCAATACTTGACCTAATACATTTTTCAAGAATATAGGTGGGAACATGACTTCAGCGTCCATCTGAGCAGTATACTGAGTGAACGTTATAAATTTCACGTTTGATGGTGTTTCGCCTCTGTCAAATTCGTCAAAATCAGGCTCAGTCAATGCGCGAGATAATTCGATCGCACGGTCAGGTCGGAAGTTGAAGAACAGAACGGCATCGTTATCTTTAACTGTTGCAACGGGTTTGCCGTCTTTTTGAATCACGACAGGTGCAACGAACTCGTCCATTTTTTCATCAGCGTAGCTGTCTTTCATTGCTTGAACAGGATCCGTTGCTTTGACACCTTCACCATGGAAAATAGCGTCATAGGCACGATTCACACGTGGCCAGCGGTTATCTCTGTCCATTGCATAGAAACGACCTGAGATCGTTGCAATTTCTCCAACGCCTAAATCTTTGACAATATCCTGTAATTCTTCGATGAAGCGCACGCCTGAATCCGGTGCAACGTCACGACCATCTGTAAAGGCATGGATATAAACTCTTTCGACGCCTTTATCTTTGGCAGCTTCGACTAAAGCTGTTAAATGACGTTGATGACTGTGAACCCCACCATCTGATACAAGACCAAATAAGTGTAAGGAAGAATCATGTTCATTCACGTGGTTGATTGCGTTATTTAAGGCTTCATTCGTAGCAAATTCGCCATCTTTGATTGCTTTGTCGATACGTGTGATGCTTTGGTATACCACGCGTCCAGCACCAATATTGGTGTGGCCAACTTCGGAGTTACCCATTTGGCCTTCTGGTAACCCAACGGCTAATCCAGAAGCTAACATCGTATTGTGTGGAAACTCGTTCCAGTAACGATCAAAATTTGGTTTGTTTGCTTGTGCTACGGCATTACCGTATTCTTCTTCACGCCATCCAAATCCGTCTAAAATAATGATGGCTACAGGTGCTTTACTCATTTATTCAGCCGCCTCCAATAATTGTAAGAAAGACTCAGCTTCTAAACTTGCTCCTCCAACTAACGCACCATCGACATCTGGTTGCGCCATTAATTCTTTAATGTTAGCTGGTTTAACTGAACCACCATATTGCATACGTACAGCATCAGCCACATCTTGAGAATACAAGCCTGCAATGGTCTGACGTATGATAGCAATTGTGTCATTTGCATCTTTTGAAGTCGCTGTTTTACCTGTTCCGATTGCCCAGATTGGTTCATAAGCGACAACTGTTTCTTTGACTTGATCAGCAGATAAACCTGCTAAAGCAGCTTTCACTTGGTTGGCTACTAATTCATTTGTCTGACCTGCTTCTTTTTGTTCAAGTGTTTCTCCAACACAGATGATTGGTAACATACCATTTTTAAAGATAGCATGTGCTTTTTTATTGACCATTTCATCTGTTTCAAAAAATAATTCACGACGTTCAGAATGTCCGATGATCACGTAAGCTACGCCTAAGTCTGCGAGTGCTTTGGGACTGTTTTCTCCTGTAAAGGCACCTTCGTCTTCATAGAAGCAATTTTGTGCTGCAATTTTTAAATTTGAACCTGCAGTTAAATCGACTAAACTTTGAAGAAAAATATTTGGTGCGCCAATAACAGCATCCACTTTATCAGTTGAAGGAATCTTACCTTCTACTGCCTCAATAAATGAAGCAGCTTCAACAGACGTTTTGTTCATTTTCCAGTTTCCTGCAATAATAGGTTTACGCATTCTTTTATCCCTCTTTCGTTTTTTGTTGCTTTATTTTGTTCATGATCAATTGATTGGGAATCTATCACTATAGGTTTAAGATTCCCGATGCAATTGGATTTTATTCATTTTCTTACTTGGCTTGCTTTTCTTGTTGTCTAGCAATCCAAGTCTGATTCCCGGTGAGCAAAAGATGAATTTAACCATTGAGCAGTATGCTCATTCAGGCTAAATTCCCTATTTTTCACAGGAATCAGAACGACTTGGCTTGCTTTTCTTAATTACTTGTCTGAGATTGCTGCGATTCCTGGTAATTCTTTGCCTTCAAGGTATTCTAGTGAAGCTCCGCCACCTGTTGAAATGTGACTGAAGTCATCTTCAAAACCTAATTCTTGTGCTGCTGTAGCTGAATCTCCGCCACCGATGATTGTTGTTGCATCATCTAAATTAGCTAAGATTTCACATACAGCTGCGGTTCCTTTAGCAAAGTTTGACATTTCGAATACGCCCATTGGTCCGTTCCAGACAACTGTTTTTGCGCCTTTTAATTCTTTTTCAAAAAGCTCAATCGTTTTAGGTCCAATGTCTAATCCCATTTGTCCATCAGGAATATTCTCGCCTACAACATCTGTTGGTGCATCGTTTGAAAATTCTGGAGCAACAACTGAATCAACTGGTAAAACAAGTTTATCACCAGCTTTTTCCATTAATTCTTTCGCTAATGAAACTTTGTCTTCTTCTAATAGAGAATTACCGATATCATTACCTAATGCTTTATAGAAAGTATAAGTCATTCCGCCACCGACAAGAACTTTATCAGCTTTAGCAATCAGGTTTTCAATAACGCCAATTTTGTCAGAAACTTTTGCGCCACCTAAGATAGCCACAAATGGACGTTTCGGTTCATCTACTGCGCCACCGATGAAGTTGATTTCTTTTTCTACTAGGAAACCAGCTGCTGATTCCACGTTAGAAGCAATCCCAACGTTAGAAGCATGTGCTCGGTGAGCGGTTCCGAATGCATCGTTAACAAAGACGTCGCCTAAGCTTGCCCAGTATTTACCTAATTCAGGATCGTTTTTGCTTTCTTTTTTACCATCAACATCTTCAAAACGTGTGTTTTCAAACATCAAGACTGCGCCGTCAGCTAAGTTGTTTACAGCGTTCTCTAGTTCTTCACCGCGTGTTTCAGCAACGAATTTAACTTCTTTGCCTAACAATTCGCTTAGACGTTCTGATATAGGTTTCATTGACAAACCAGCTTTATCTTCATCACTTGCAACACGTCCTAAGTGAGAAAAGACAATTGCTTTTCCGCCTTGTTCTAAAACATATTCTATTGTTGGTAGTGCTGCTTGAATGCGGTTATCGTTAGATATTTTACCGTCTTTCATTGGCACGTTAAAATCAGCACGAACTAATACTTTTTTGCCTTTAAGCTCTAAGTCTTTTACAGTTTTCTTTGCCATTAGTCGAATCCATCCTTTCGAATATGAAAATTAACTCCTGAATTTCTTTATTTTTTACGTTTTTTACAAAAAAAAGGGGGAAGCGCGATCCCCTATATTTGATTGAACAAGTGTGATTGTCTGCTTACGCATTCATCGTTCTGTTCGCATAAATATTAGAGTAGTTGCTCCCCCCGCTTTATTTTATTTCTGTTTGATTAGGTGTAATAGAATATTCAGTACGCTAGAGATTATAAGCTAGAGAAATATTCTAAAGTACGTACCATGTTACCAGTAAAACCATATTCATTGTCATACCAAGCTACAGTTTTAACTATTTGACCATTTTTTCCACCCATGATTTTAGTTTGAGTAGCGTCAAAGATAGACCCTGCAGGTACACCAATTACGTCTGATGAAACAATGTCATCTTCATTGTATAAGAATGCATCACTTGAGTATTTTTTCATTGCTGCGTTTACTTGTTCTTCAGTTACTTCTTTATCTAAAGCAGAATATAATTCAACCATTGAACCAGTAATTGTTGGGATACGTACTGCAGTACCGTCAATTTTACCATCAACATTAGGAAGAACTAGTCCTACTGCTTTAGCAGCACCTGTTGAAGCTGGGATTGCGTTTGCTGCGCCGGCACGGTTTTTACGTCCGCCTGGTGAATCTTGTAATGCTTGAGTAGCAGTATAAGCATGGATTGTGCTCATTAAAGCATGGTCAATACCATATTCATTGTCTAATACGTTGACCATTGGTGCTAAACAGTTTGTAGTACATGAAGCTGCAGAGATAATTTTATCATCAGCTTCGATAGTTTCATGGTTTACACCATAAACGATTGTTTTCAAGTCGCCTTTAGCAGGTGCAGAAATCAATACGCGTTTTGCTCCAGCATCAACGTGTGATTGTGAAGCTTCTTTAGAAACATAGAAACCAGTACATTCTAATACGATATCGATTCCTAGGTCTCCCCATGGCAAGTTTTTAGCGTCTTTTTCTGCGAATGATTTGATTTCTTTGCCACCAACGATTAAAGCATCTTCTTTAACTTCTATTTCGTGAGGGAAAGAACCTTGAGCTGTATCGTATTTTAACAGATAAGCTAGATCTTCGTTGCTTGTTAAATCGTTAACTGCGACTACTTCTAATTCTGTATCCATTTCCAAGATACGACGAAGAGCCAAACGACCAATACGTCCAAAACCATTAATTGCTACTTTTACTGACATAATATAATTTCCTCCTATTAAATTCTAAATATATTTCATTTTAAAGGGTTTCCCCCATTTAAAATCTCATTTGCGGCTGCCTCATCCGTCACTAACCATGTGTGCGGAGGAGCAGTTTTCATGTGTGCTTCAATCGCCTTGGCTTTCTTTTTGCCACCGGCAACTGCAACGATATGTGGAATACTCGGTAACTTTGACGATTGCAAACCTATGCGAGAAAGTTTGTACACGATCTCACCCTCCAGATTGATAAACTCACCAAAAGCTTCAGCTACAGCTCTTGACTCTTCAAGCTGCTTCAACATCTGATCGTTCATTCCTCTGCGTTTAGCCATTTCCATCGCGTTACCTATACTGTACAAAACAATCGAGGCATTTTCAACTATTTCGAGCGTTTCCTTGATTTCAGGTTCTTCGAGCAACAGAGAATACGTTTCACTTCTGACATGCTCCGGCGCATAGAGCGCTCGGCTTTTACCGCCTGTTCGTCTTGCCATATTCTCAGCAATGACATTCGCCTGAATATCTACAGATTCACCCAGTCCACCTCTAGCTGGCACGAAGAGCAACTCCCGGTTTAATCCGATTTGCTGATCCATCGCTTTAGCTACTTGAACCATTGTCGTTCCGCCCATAACCGCAATTGTCGTTTTGCCCTCAGGAAGTAAAAAGTTCAGCACTTCCGTTGTGGCTCGTGCCATGTCACTGGTACCCGACTGATCGGCATCGGCATTTCCTAAAACGATCGTACAATGGTGAATACCTAGTTTGTTTGCTAACTTTGCTTCTTTTTCCTGTGATTGCACATGCTGTCCCATAAGTTTACCCAGTTGATGAAAGACCGTGATACCTGTCGTTGTACATTCCATACCTTGGGAAGAGGATTTAATCAAACCTTGATTACGTAAAACATCCACTTCTTTTCTCAACACCCGTTCAGTGAACTCCAAACGATTCGCTAATGCGCGACGTCCAATGGGTCCTACTTTTTGGATTTGACTCAGAATGTAATACCGCCGTTTCAATATGTGCAGTGTTCCTGGCGCAACTTTTTCGATTACCGACAGCATACTTGCACAAGCACCTTTCCTTTGCATCTATTGGTCAACTTTTTTAAATCAGGACAGCTATTCTTGTTTTAACTTCATTCATAGTGTAACAGGATGCGGGTCATAATTCAACCCATCAACCCAAATTTGCGGGACTTTTCAGGTCCTGCCAAACCTCTATTTTATCCGTTTTTTAACAACTCTTCTTCAATAATTTGTTTTAATTCATCTTCTGAAATGTTCTCATCAAAGATATGCTCACCTATCACAACAGTAGGAACCATCGAGACATTTACTTTTTCTGTTTCGTTAATGATAGCTTCTGATTGGTCTGAATTATTCTGCTTTACTGAATTCCTTTTGTCTTCTGCATAGGTTGCTATATCCGCTTTGGATAAGTTGCCCCATTCATCTAAATGATCCACATAATAATCGATGTCTTCCCGAGTTCGTTCAGGATCACCGTAATCAAGATAGCTGTGCAGAACATTCCCTTTGTCCAGTCCGGGCTTCTTTTTATCAAAATGCTTAACGATTCGTTCCACTTTACCATTCTTCTCGTATTCATCCAAAACGGTTGAAGCGGTCTCCCACCACATTTTGCAAAACGGACATCTTAAATTGATGAATTCAACAACTTTGACAGGTGCTTCGGGATCTCCAAAATGAAATCCCCCCTCTGTCGTAATTGCATTCCTATTGATTACAGATATATCCATCCACACACTCCCTTCATTATTACTCTACTTTTACAATTATACTCTCGAAAAAAATAGATGACCAGTCAAACGCTTTATCATTATTACTTACTTCACCAATAAATTATAATGAGTAAGCCAGAAAAACGACCTGCTCTGTTGAGCAGATCGTTTCAATTAAAAAATTATTCAGCTAAATCAGCAGTACTATCCATGATTTCATCTACGATACCGTATGCTTTTGCTTCTTGTGCCGTCATGAAGAAGTCGCGATCTGTGTCGCGTTCGATTACTTCTACACTGTTACCCGTACGTTCAACCAAAATTTTGTTTAAACGGTCTCTTGTTTTCAAGATATGTCTGGCAGCGATTTCGATTTCAGTTGCCTGACCTTGCGCGCCACCTAAAGGTTGGTGAATCAATATTTCAGTGTTTGGTAAAGCAAATCGTTTACCTTTGACACCAGCGGCAAGCAAGAAACTTCCCATAGAAGCTGCTAAACCGATAGCAATCGTTTGAACATCAGCTTTGATGAAGTTCATAGTGTCAAAGATAGCCAATCCTGCTGTAACGCTTCCTCCTGGAGAATTGATGTATAGATAGATGTCTTTCTCAGGATCTTGTGCATCCAGGAATAATAACTGGGCTATAATTGAGTTAGCGACTTGATCGTCAACTGGCCCACCCAACATAATAATGCGGTCTTTCAATAAACGGGAATAAATGTCATAAGCACGTTCACCACGTGGCGATTGTTCGATAACTGTAGGTACTAAATTCATCTAATTTCCTCCTAAAATATGATTCTAAATAAGTGTAGCATAATTTTATATTGAATTGAATCTAAATAAATTATATCGCATTGGTCAGTAAAGGTCAAATAGTAAAAATCTAGAAACAGTCTAGCTTGATTCTGTTTTGTAGACCGATATTTAAAACCAACCAAATCGACCTGATATTATACTTTTACTTTGGATCTGCAGCTTTCATGTTTTCTGTTTTCTTTTTGCTGTTTTCAAACGCCTGGATGGCCAGCTCCCGACTTCTTTTATGCGAGACGATCGGTCCCGGATAATCTTCACCGATCACCACACCAAAGGTTTCTTGTTCTTCTGCTGTAAGTTTTGACGGTTCATGTATCTTCTTATTATCGATATGTTTAAGTTCGGGGACATACTTTTTGATGAAACTGCCATCTTTATCGAACTTTTCTGACTGTGTTGTCGGATTGAACACTCTAAAGTAAGGAACGCCATCCGCACCGGTTGAGGAGGCCCATTGCCAACCGCCTATGTTGCTGGCTGCATCATAATCACTCAGCATTTCCTGAAAATACTTTTCTCCCCATCTCCAGTCGGTCAGTAGATCCTTTGTCAGGAACGAAGCCGTTACCATGCGTAACCGATTATGCATCCACCCGGTTTCATTGAGTTGTCGCATTGCCGCATCCACGATCGGGAATCCGGTCTGACCTTCTTTCCATTTTTTGAAATTCTGTTCATTATTATCCCATTCCACCTGGCGGAAAGATGGATTGATAGAGACTTCTTTTTGGTCAGGATGGGTGGCATAAATCGCATTGTAGAAATCTCTCCATGCCAGTTCTTGAATAAAGGTGTGTTTTCCTAAAGAGTTTTCCGCCCGATTCACTCTGTCAAAAACGGTTCGAATGGAAATTTCTCCCGCTCTTAAATGTTTAGATAGATGACTCGTCGCATCCTTCAACGGGTAATCTCTTGCTTCTTTGTAGTCACTTAAATGGTTTTCAACAAAATCATTCAAGCGTTTATGGGCTTCTTGAGTGCCTGATTGGTGATTATCAATATGAACCTGTCTATCAAGCAGTTGGTCAAACTGATTCTCGTCTTCTATGAAAACAGGCTGTTTGACTGTTTTTTCAGCGTCAAAATTCACATCGACCACATGAGGTTTCTGCAGTTCTTTCCATTTATTAAAGTAAGGCGTAAACACTTTGTAATATGTTCCGGAATTAGTTTTTATTTCCTGTGCTGAATGGAGGTGATGGTCATGATACCCATGAGCTTTGATGCCTAGTTCCTTAAACAATCCTCCCGCTACTTTGTCTCGTTCCAGCCCGTATCCTTTCTCATCTCTATTTATATAGACATCAGACCAGTTCGGGAGTTCTTTCTTCAGTCTCGTAAAACAATCTTTTAAATCTCCGTAAAGAATATGTAAAGTTGCACCCTTTTCTTTCAGCTCTTCTTGAAGAATCACTACACTCTTGAAAAAGGCTGACTGATTAATGGACCCCTCACCTAAAAATTGCTCTGGATTCACATGGAATAATAAAAACAGCTCATCAGATTCTTCTATGGCATGCTTCAGTGCTACATTGTCTTCCAGTCTCAAATCTCTTCTAAACCACATGACTGCTACCAAGCGACCCCTCCTCATTATTTAAATAACACGCGTTACCATTTTATCATACATTGGCTCTCAGTTTATGACCGGGTGCATCTTTCTACACCAGATTCTTCTTCTATCAAACGAAACCACAATTAACTTTTGCATTTTCACAAAGCACGACCTCTCTATTGATGGTGCTTTTTTTCAGCCTTCAACTGTCCGCAGGTGAAGGCATGCCAACTAATTTAGTCTTTAATACGTCCCTGATTGCTTTCTGATCGACATAAGGATACATTTCCATCAGTAACTCCAGACATAATTTTGCGCCATCATCCATCCCTCTTGCTCCGGAGATGAGAAAGAGATCACCGTGTTCCATTCTGTTCAGACCTAATGTCAACGCATCTTCTAGTTCTTCAAAGAAATCGACTTCGATTTGAGCCTTTTCCATACTATACAAAAAGGTGTACAGTTCTTCTTTTAGCACTCGATCTTTTTCTTTCACATGTAAGCGACTAGCCGTTAAGATTATTTTATCTATGTTCAATTTATGGCACCACCTAGCCATGACTTCTGCATTTTGCCTGCTCAACTTCAGGCCATTATTTCCTCTGATCGCATGGACGATATGAAAGGATTTATAGTTAAGATCTTCTACTGTCTTCATAGATGAATCGATATTATTTTCATTTAGCAGCAAATCATCAATAATGGTGAATTCATTATCATAAAGGACATGAAAGCGTCTTTCTACTCCTTTAAATTTTTCGATTTCTAATTTTACATAGTAAAGAGGTAGATCATTCAGTAGAGCTGTCAAGATGGCCGTTGTAGCATTGTAGACTGAGTGGTAGCCAGGTACCGTTAGTATAATTTCAAACGAGAATGGATCAATCTTTTTGCCGCTCAAAGTAATTAGGGGCTCGGTAAGGTTGAATGTAAAAGTGGGTTTTCCAGATGAAATATCTATGTCTGACAGATTCACCGTTCCTGAGGTGTTCTCAATTCCAAACGTCACGACTTGTGCTTTCGTCTGGTTTATCAGTGGAATCAACAGTGGTTCATCAATATTAAGAAGCGCCACACTTTCTTTTGAGGCTTCCCGTATGAGTGACGCCTTAGCATCGAAATAGGACTCGAAAGAACCATGCAGATCGATATGATCGTGGTTGATGTTGGTGAACGCAACGATATCAAAGTGCGTTTGACCAACACGTTTGAGATCTAGAGCTGACGATGACACTTCCATCGATACATGTGAGACGCCTTCGTCAATCATATTGGCTAAGTACTTTTGCAGATCCGCAGATTCCGGTGTCGTTAATACACTTTTTTCGATCCTGTCTTTACTTTTGATCATCACCGTTCCAATAAGACCCGTATCTAGACCGTAACCGCGAAGTAATGCATCAGTCATATAGGTGATCGTTGTCTTACCATTGGTACCAGTGACACCAAACAGTCGCAGATTTTTGGAAGGTTGATCATAAAAATTGCCGGCTATAATCGCTAAGGCTTCACGACTGTCCGTTACTTTTATTTGGGGGATCTTCAGTCCCGTCAGGTATCTTTCAACAATAAGCGCTGAAGCACCATGTCCAGCTGCCATTTCCGCATAATTATGTCCATCCGTGTGATAACCTCGAATACAAATGAACAAGGTCCCAGGTGCCACTTCACTGGAATGGTAAGCTATTTTTTGGATTTCTATTGCGTTCAGGTCTGTTTTCAGGCTCGGATAATCTTTTGAGATGATCTCCACAGATTTTAATGCAGTGCCTAATTTCATTATAATAGGTTCCTCTCTAGGATTAATTTAAGCTCATTCAACTCTTCTATATTTTTTCTAGCGTTAAAACATTAGATAATATTAGTAATCACTTACAAGTTTACTGTTTTATTCCTTAATTATCATCTTTTATGCTTTTAAATACTTCAAAAAAAGAACCCCTTCTTGTTAGATTTTTCGTCCAACTTCAAAGGAGCAGCACAATAAAACTATAGATTTTTTACAATTTTTCGGGCACAGACTCTTCTACTCGTCAGCCCTACTTGATTGCTTTTACTTTTTCTTTGATCGTCTCTCTCGTTTCACGGAACACTGATAAAATTTCTTCCTCTGTCCCGGTTGCTTTTGCCGGATCTTCTAGATCCCAGTGTTCATGGATTACCCCGGACGGTATAGTTGGACATTTATCCCTGGCGTCGCCGCATAGCGTGATGATTAAATCAGCTTGATTAAAGTACTCGTTCTCAATCATATCTGAATTTTGCTTCGTAATATCTATGCCATCCTCGGCCATTACTTTAATAGCTCTAGGGTTCAGCCCATGTGCTTCAATCCCGGCACTTCTCACTTCAAATTTAGCCGGATCTAAAAACTTGTGACCATACCCTTCAGCGATTTGACTTCGGCATGAATTACCCGTGCACAAAAAATATATTTTTTTCATAATCATCCTCCAGATTGTTTAGATCTATAGTCGTTGATCAGGCCAACATTTTGCGAATACCTTTTTGCCCTGCATTATTACTTTAACATTCATGCTGACATCATGCATCAAAAAAGTACCTGCTCTCTATTGATTTACGTAGCAAGTTACTGCACTCATCTGTCACTTTTTTCATTCTAATAAATAGGACTGCTATACTCGTTTGAGCACAGCAGACCTATAATTTTTTGTTATTAGACCTATCGACTATGAAACCTTGGCTTTATCAACTTGATATCTCTTCGGTTTTATTTCCTAAAAGCTGGTATCAGTAGAACTGATGAACTAGATCTTCTGGCAACGTTGTTACTCACACTGCCTAAAAATAATTGTTTTACGAAACCTCTACCTTGGCTACCCAAGACAACAAGTTTTATGTCTCGCTCTTTCACTAATTTCAAAATTTCAACAGATGGTGAACCGAAGCGTATCACTGTATCTACTTCAACCTCTCCACCACCGCTGATTGTCTGCTTCATGTCCTCCAGACGTTTAGCATCGATTTCATTAAATCTCTCAAGTTTATCGCTGAGATGAGGGACGATCTTGGATTCATCCTGGATATGCGTCAATGTGATTTTTTTTGCACCTTCAGCTATTATTTTTTTCAAATGATCAAAAGCGTATTCCGCATTCTCTGAAAAATCTGTCGGAAATAAAACACTATCTCCTATGCCACAGTTTATTGCCTCAACAGTTTCTTCACCTTTTTTCTTTTTTTCAAGAAGTCTGATTAATAAAACAGGTTTTTGCGCGTATCTAATGACATCATAGGCGAAACTGCCAAACATTCGTACTTTCATCATGTTTTCACTTTCTGCACCGACAACAATAACTGAATAACCCTCTTTCTCGGCTATTTCATTCATTTCATTATCCACTGAACCACTGAGGATCCTCGTATCTACAGTAAAACCTTTTTTTTCAAGCATTCCTTTTTGTTCCTGTAAGATGCTATCCATAAAGACAGTCGAATAACTCAAGGCAGCAGACGTGACCTCTTGCATACTTAAACATTGTGCTAACAATATCTCTTTTGTTCCATATTCTTTCAAACTATCCAGACACTCAACCAGGGCATATGAAGATTTGGACAAATCAGTCGCAACCATTATTTTTTCAAACATTTTACATCCTCCTTTAATTTCTCCTTTTATGTAAGATAGCTTTCTATTATTCATCAAAACCGTAATTTCCATGCCCCAACGATAGAAATAAATAATTCGAATTTCTAAAACATGACTAATTTAGTAATGATTTCACGTTAAGTATACGGTTACGTTTGTGACTTATCAAACAATACAGTTTGAATTTTTTATGCTCTACAGTATTTCATTTCATCTCTCAACAACTGCTCGTCGTTATGAGATCAGTCGCGTAAGTGAACACGAAAAAAAGCGCCAGCCCAAAGGAACAGCACTTTTCATTCATATTCAACTATTCGTTGCTTAAGTCTTCACCGTTTGTTTCAATAACATTTTTGTACCAGTAGAATGATTTTTTAGGTGTTCTTTCCAATGTTCCGTTA
Source organism: Alkalibacterium sp. 20 (assembly GCF_001885615.1). Taxonomy (GTDB): domain Bacteria; phylum Bacillota; class Bacilli; order Lactobacillales; family Carnobacteriaceae_A; genus Alkalibacterium. Next base: position 91,824 of record NZ_LSRN01000045.1, read on the forward strand.
CCTTCGTTATCACGATCCACGTAGATGTAACCGTAACGTTTCTTCATCTCACCTGTTCCGGCACTGACTAAGTCGATACATCCCCAGGAAGTATAACCCATCAAGTCTACGCCATCCAATTCTACGGCATCCTTCATTGCTTTGATGTGTGATGATAAATAATCGATACGGTAATCGTCTTCGACATAGCCGTTTTCATCCGGCGTATCGATAGCGCCGAGACCATTTTCTACCACAAACAGAGGTTTCTGATAGCGATCGTAGATCTCGTTCATTGTGATACGAATACCAAGTGGATCGATCTGCCATCCCCACTCACTTGCTTCAAGATAAGGGTTTTTCACGGATGCGAAGATGTTGCCTTCTGATTTCTCTTTATTTTCCGGATCACCAGAAGCAACACAACTTGAATAGTAAGAGAATGAAATAAAGTCGACCGTATATTCTTTGAGCAGTTCTTTATCGCCTTCTTCAAATGGAATTTCAATGCCTTCACGTTCCAGCTCTTTCAGGGCATAAGCCGGATATTCCCCACGTGATTGAACATCAATGAAGAAGTAATTTTGTCTGTCTGCTTGTTGTGCGGCCAGAACATCTACCGGGTTAGGTGTGTTCGGGTAATACTTACCTGCAGCCAGCATACAGCCTACTTGAATTTCCGGATCCACTTCACGGGCGATTTTGGTTGCCAGAGCACTGGATACTAATTCATGGTGAGCCGCTTGATAGATCACTTGCTTTTTGTTTTCGCCTTCTTCGAACACCAGGCCGGCACCCATGAACGGTGCATGCAGAATGATATTGATCTCGTTGAAGGTCAACCAGTATTTGACCAAACCTTTGTAGCGAGTAAACAAGGTGCGGGTCAAGTTACCATAGAAATCGACCATCTTACGGTTGCGCCAGCCTCCGTATTCTTTGATCAGGTGCATTGGACAATCAAAGTGCGTGATCGTAACCAGTGGTTCAATGCCGTGTTTGTGACATTCTTTGAATAAATCTTCATAAAATTTTAGTCCGTCTTCATTAGGTTCTGTTTCATCACCTTTAGGGAAGATGCGTGTCCAGGCGATAGACAGTCGATAGGTTTTGAATCCCATTTCGCCGAACAGGGCAATGTCTTCTTTGTAGCGGTGAAAATGATCGATCGCTTCTTTGGCAGGGTAAAAATGCTCGTCATCAAAATCTAAATGTTTTACTTTTCCAGAAATAATAGCCCGACGATCTTCGCCGACTGGTGCGACGTCCACATTCGCCAGTCCTCTTCCGCCTTCGTCATATCCGCCTTCCAGCTGGTTAGCCGCTGTTGCGCCGCCCCATAAGAAATCTTTTTTGAATCCCATGTGTCTTCCTCCTAGTAGTTTATATATGGTGTTGTTTTTCCAGTACTCTTTCAGTTTATAGAGTGTAATCCATTACATACAAGACAAATCGTAAAATAAATTCACTTTTTGTTAACTAGTTTAATGCCGAATATTATGTTAAAGTGGCTGTGACTATAGTCTTAGGAAAGAGGAAATTGAAATGACACACTATGATGTCCTTGTAATCGGTGGCGGAACAAGTGGAATGATGGCTGCTATTTCGGCAGCAGAACATGGCGCTACTGTTGGACTTATTGAAAAGAACAAATTTGTTGGACGAAAACTACTGGTGACTGGAAATGGTCGCTGTAATGTAACCAACAATCTTGACAAAGAAGAAATCATTGCCCATATCCCGGGAAACGGACGCTTCTTGTACAGTGCTTTTTATCAGTACGATAACTACGATATTATGAAATTCTTTCAATCACGTGGAATCGATTTAAAGGAAGAAGACCACGGCCGGATGTTCCCGACAACCGATAAATCACGAACGATCGTTGATGCCTTGAAACAAGTTATTGAAGATTTAAAGATCGATTTGCATATCGATGCTCCCGTTGATGCCGTTTTATATGATGATGAAAAAGTGACGGGAGTCAGACTGATCGACGGCCGTGAATTCACAGCAACCTCGGTCATCCTGTCTACCGGTGGACGCGCGATGCCTAAGACCGGTTCGACAGGCGACGGGTATCAATGGGCAAAAAGAGCCGGACATACCATCAAAGAATTGTACCCGACTGAAGTACCGATCACATCCAATGAATCCTTTATTGAGGGACGGATCTTGCAAGGGTTGTCCTTGAGAGACATCAATCTTAGTGTTTTAAACAAGAAAAACAAATCAGTGATCACGCATCGAATGGATATGATTTTCACTCATTTAGGCATTTCTGGTCCTGCCGTGCTGCGTTGTTCCATGTTTGTCCTGCAGACGATGAAACGCGACAAGACCGATTTTGCCACGATGACGATCGATTCCCTTCCGGATCAGTCCCTAGGAGAATTGAAGCAGAAATTCGAACAGTTGAAAAAGCACGACGGTGATAAGAGCATTAAAAATGTTCTGAAACAGTTCGGTCCCGAACGTTACATTCTGTTCGGTTTAGAACACCAATCTATCGACAGCGATAATGCTTTCAAGACATTGACCCCTAAAGAAGTCGAAGCGATCATAGCCTTTCTTAAAGACTTCCGCTTTGACGTACACGGGTCACTGCCGATCGAAAAAGCCTTCGTTACTGGCGGTGGCGTGCATACGAAAGAAGTGAATCCTAAGACCCTTGAGAGTAAAAAGAAAAAGAACTTGTATTTCACAGGCGAAATTCTTGATTACAATGGCTATACCGGCGGCTACAACATCACCGGCGCCTTCATTACCGGTCGAGTAGCTGGGATGCATGCGGCCGAGTCAGCCTTAGCTCAAAAATAAACGAAGAATGAAACCCTTGTCGGTTGATAGCCGACAAGGGTTTTTTATTTAGCTTTTTTAATGCAGATCAATCTGGCTGTGCCAGATTTTCCTTTTTATATTTTAAAAGATCTTTTGGAAATAAAGAATGGACTTATTGATGCTTAGGTCGAGTTCAGACTGTTTCCTTGCTCCTGGACTGCACTTAATAGGGATCTAGATGGGGTTCAGGTTGTTTGACTGCTTCTGTACTTTACCTAGTTGGGACTTAGGATGAGTTCAGGTTGTTTGATCAAAGGTCAACTGCTCTCTTCTATTAAATAATGGAGTTCAGCAAGATCATTCCTCACTGAACTCCATTATCCATCTATATTGTTTAGTTTAGCCTTGAATTCACTAACTGAACTACATTTAGTGTAATTTAATCCTTCAAATTAGAAAGACCCAGTCTTTCTTTCAGCTGTTCGATTTGTTTCTTGACAGCTTCAGGAGCCGGTCCGCCGTCAATATTTCGTTTGGTTACACAGTTCTCTAGACTAATGGCTTCATAAATATCTTCTTCAAATAATTCATGCAATGACTGATACGTTTCCAAGGAGACGTCTTCCAGTGTCTGATTCGTTTCAATACATGTCTGCACCAGTGTCCCGATCACACCGTACGCTTCACGGAATGGGACACCTTTTTTAGTCAGATAATCAGCACAGTCGGTCGCATTGATAAACCCTTTTGACGCCGCTTCTCGCATGCGGTCTTTTTTCGCCTCCATGGTATCGATCATGGGGATCATGGCGGAGAGTGCCAATTTCACCGTGCTGACGCTGTCGAACAAGGCTTCTTTATCTTCCTGCATGTCTTTATTGTATGCCAGCGGAATGCCCTTCATCATGGTCAGCAGCGTCTGCAGATTCCCGTATGCCCGACCCGTTTTTCCGCGAACCAGTTCGGCTACGTCAGGATTTTTCTTCTGGGGCATGATCGATGAACCGGTAGCAAAGGCATCATCCAATTCCACAAATTTGAATTCCTGAGAACACCATAAAATCACTTCTTCGGATAGTCGGGATAAATGCATCATGATCATGCTCAAGGCATAGGCTGTGTCGATGACGAAATCTCTGTCAGAAACGCCGTCCAGGCTGTTGGCAGTGACTGCCTCAAATCCCAGCTGCTCGGCTACATACTGACGGTCAAGTGGATAAGTCGTCCCCGCGAGTGCACCGTTACCCAAGGGCATGACATCTGTATGTTCCAAGACTTCTTCCAATCGCTTGATATCTCGTTGGATCATCTGTGCATACGCCATTAAATGATGAGCAAAAGTAACAGGTTGGGCAATCTGCAGGTGGGTATACCCCGGCATGATCGTGTGCAGATGCTGCTCGCTCTTGTTGATCAGCACCTTTTCAAAATCCAACAAATGGTTTTTGATTTCTGCCACTTGTTTTTTGACATATAATCTCAAATCCAATGCTACCTGATCGTTTCGGCTTCTGCCCGTGTGCAGTCTTTTCCCTGCCTCACCTATGCGTTCAGTCAGTTCGGATTCGATAAACATATGGATGTCTTCTGCATTGGGATCGAAGAGTAGAGAGCCTTTTTTTAAATCCATCAGAATTCCCTCTAACCCGTCCACTATGAGCGCAGCATCTTCTTTAGTAATGACAGACTGCTTGCCTAGCATCTTGGCGTGCGCGACGCTCCCTGCGATATCTTCTTCAAACAATACATAATCAAAACTGATCGAGGAGTTGAACACATCGACCTCTTTCGCACTTTCACCACTCAAACGTCCCTGCCACACTTTATTTTTGTCAGTTGACATCAGATGACACCCCCAGCAGATGAAGCATCGCGACTTGTGAGTTTTTCAGTTCCATCTTAAGTTTCAGTTTCAAAGCATGTCCCTTTTCAAGAACAGCAAGCTGCTCTTCTTTCTTTAAATCGTTAGATTTCAGTAAGTGATTCATTTAACACCCTCCAAATTATGGATAGTCACTATTTTTTTGAGACAGGCAATGCCCGAGTCGATACCTTTTTTGTCAATGATAAGAGGCGGCAGCAAACGCAATTTATCTTTAGCCGTTAAAAACAGCACCCCTTCCTCTTTTGCTTTCAGCATGACGTCTTTCGCAGTCATGTTTTTAAAGGTGACGCCAATCATCAAGCCCAATCCGCTTACCTGCTCAACTTCGTCCAGTGCCTCAAGCTGCTCTTTCAAATAAAGACTATTCTCTTCGACCGCTATCAAAAACTCTTCTGTCAGCGAATCTAAGACCACATTGGCCCCGGCAGTTGCCACCGGATTCCCTCCAAAAGTAGAGCCATGGTCTCCAGGTTGCAGGACATCTTTCACTTTCTGACCCAAGAGTGCAGCGCCTATAGGTAATCCGTTTCCCAGTCCTTTGGCACATGTCACGATATCAGGCTTTATTCCGTAGTGCTCGTAGGCAAACAGTTTGCCTGTACGACCCATCCCAGTCTGCACTTCATCTATAATTAATAATATATCTTTTTGTTCGCAAACTGAAGCTATTTCTTCTATGAAATCGACATCCAGAGGAATGACTCCGCCTTCTCCCTGAACAATTTCAATCATAATGGCACAGACCTTGTCCGTTACTTTTTCATGCAAATCACTTACACTGTTGGTTTCGATATAATCGAATCCCTCAGAAAACGGACCAAAATGCTGATGAAATGAGTCCTGTCCTGTTGCAGATAAGGTTGCGAGGGTTCGCCCATGGAAGGAGTTACGTAAAGTCAAGATTTCATGCTTTTCTGGAGCTGTTGCATGGCCATATTTTCTTGCTACTTTGATGGCTACCTCATTTGCTTCCGCTCCAGAATTGACAAACAAGACATGTTCCATTCCCGTTTGCACGCAAAGTTTTTGAGCCGCTTTGGCTCCGGGTTCTGTGTAGTAAAGATTAGACGTGTGCTGCAGTTGACCCAATTGCTTCTGAGTGGCGGTGATCCACTGGGGATGATTGTACCCTAAAGCATTCACGCCGATACCTGCTGTAAAATCTAAGTACTCCTTTCCTTCCTGATCGTAAAGATAGTAGCCTTCTCCTTTCTCAAACACCACTGGTAGGCGATTATAGGTAGGCGTCACAAATGTATCTGTTAACTTGATCGTATTCATTTCAAACTCGCCTCCATTGGCAGTTTTTCTTTATAAAACAACGTTCCGATCCCGCTGTCCGTTAGAAATTCTACGATCAGCGCGTGCGGTATTCTTCCATCCAGAATGACCGCTTGTCTGACACTGTCATTGACTGCTTCCACACAGCATTGAACCTTCGGGATCATGCCACCGCTTAAAATATTTCGGCGGTACAATTCTGCTACGCTCCCTGTTTCGATTTGGGAAATCAGTGTCGCAGGATCTGATGCGTCTTCTAAAACGCCTGGGACATCGGACATCAAAACAAAATTATCTGCATTCAGCGCTTTGGCGATACCACTGGCCATTTCGTCTCCATTTATATTACACACATTACCATGTTCATCCATTCCGATACTGGAAATAACGGGTATATAGCCGTTGCCAACCAGATCTTCGATGACCTGTGTATTTACTTCGCTGACTTCTCCGACAGCTCCAAGGTTTTCAGGGTCCTTAAGCGTTGCTTTGACAAGGCCGCCATCGATTCCGCTGATCCCCATGGCTTTTCCGCCGAGAGACTGTATCACTCGAGTGAGATCCTTGTTTACTTTTCCTGCCAGGACCATCTGAACGATTTCCATGGACTCCAGATCTGTTTTTCTCAACCCATTTACGAAGGTACTTTCCACAGCCGCTTTTTCCATCCAGTAATTGATATCTGGTCCACCGCCATGGACGATCACGACATTCATACCGACTTTTGCTAACAGCATCGCATCGCTTAAAACTGATTTCTTCAGCGCTTCATCCATCATAGCCGAGCCACCATATTTAATGACGACCATTTTCTTATCATAGTGTTGAATGTAGGGTAATGCTCCCGTTAAAATCTTTCCGATCTCAAATGAGTTCATTTCTACACCTCTACTCTCTGTCATACTGATCCCCCATTTCCCAACTAAATGACTCTCATTTAGTTATACTCCGACCCTCTAGTCTGACTGCAGTTTCAGCACTATCCATGCCCTTTATCGTCATGATCTGTATGCACTGTTGATTTTCACGTAATCATAAGTCAAGTCGCATCCCCATGCTGTCGCTTGTTTTACGCCTTCATTGAACGAAACATCAATAAACAGCTCATCGGTCCCTAATATGGCATAGGCCTTATCCTCATCGAATGGGACGATCGCTCCTGCTTCACATACACAAACCGTTCCAAGCTCTCTTGAACGTAAGGATATGTCCACAAGCTGGAAATCCACTTCTGCCCCGCTGTAGCCTACTGCGCAAAGCAGACGTCCGACATTTGCATCTCTTCCATAAACGGCTGCTTTAACCAGATTACTGCTGATCACCTGTTTCGCAACGAGTTTGGCCTGTTGTTCAGTCTTGGCTTTCGATACGTTACAGGTGATGAGGGTGCTCGCTCCTTCTCCGTCTTTCGCGATTGCAATGGCCAGCTCTTCACAGACTGCATGTAACGCCTGTTTAAAAACCGTGTAATCCGGATCCTGATCGGACACTATTTCGTTGTTTCCTAACTGTCCATTTGCCAATACGGTCACCATATCATTGGTAGAAGTGTCGCCATCTACACTGATCATATTAAACGTATCCGTAGTCACTTCTTTAAGTGCCTGCTTCAATGCTGTGGGCGTAATCGCCACATCTGTTGTAATGAATCCGAGCATGGTCGCCATATTAGGATGAATCATGCCGCTGCCTTTTGAAATACCGCCTAAACGAGCGGTCGTTTCTCCCAACTGAAACTCAACGGCGGATTCTTTTATTTCTTTATCAGTAGTCAGGATAGCTTTGGCTGCATGGCTTCCGCCTGTGTTCTCAAGCTGTTCGACCAACGCCGGAATACCCATTTTAAAGGGATCCAAACTCAAGGGCTGCCCGATGACTCCGGTTGAAGCCACTAGAATATCCTCTTGAGCAATACCCAGTTTCGCACTTAAAATCGAACACACGTCACTTGCTATCTCCAGCCCATTGGCGTTACACGTGTTTGCATTTCCGCTGTTGCATATGATCGCCTGCGCGTGTCCGTTTTGACTGTGCTGTTTTGTGATCACAAGCGGTGCCCCGATCACTTTGTTTTGTGTGTAGACGCTCGCCGTCGTACTTTTCGTATAACTATAAATCAGCGCGAGATCTTTCCTTTTTCTCTTGAAGCCCGCATGAATACCGGAAGCAGCAAAGCCCGTCGCTGCACAGACATTTCCAGACACTTTTTTCAATAGCTGTTCACTTTTAGTTTTTTGTATGGTTTCCATTTTTTCACCTCAAAACGATGGTGCAACCATCGCTAGCCCTTCTGTCTCTTCTATTCCCAGCATAATATTGAAATTCTGAACAGCTTGACCGGCTGCGCCTTTCTGCATATTGTCAATGACACTCACGACGATCAACCGATTGGTTCGTTCGTCTACCGTTAAACCGATGTGACATTGATTGGAATGCTGGACATGACTGATGTCTGGCCACAAACCATTTTTCAGTACGGTGACAAACGGCTCATCCGTGTACCACTCTTCATACAATGCGTGGATGCTGTCTAAATCTGTTTCTGTTTCCAGATCCATATACATGGTTGATAAAATACCCCGATTGACCGGAAGCAAGTGAGGAACAAACGATATTTTGATGTCATTTGCTCCCATCTGATTCAACTTTTCTTCGATTTCAGGTGTGTGACGGTGAGAAGCAACTTTATAGGCATTGAATCCTTCATTTTTTGTAACAAAATGTGTTGCTTCGGATAGTTTTTTACCGGCACCCGTCACTCCCGACTTGGCATCAATGATCAAACTACTGGGATTTGCCAGCTTGCTTGAGACCGCAGGATAGAGACCCAGTAGGATACTCGTTGGATAACATCCCGGATTCGCAACCAGGGATGTCTTTTTGATCTGCTCACGGTTCATTTCCGGCAGACCATAAACAGCTTGTTCATGTAAGTCTGGGTAATGACTTTCAACGTGATACCAGTCTTCATAGACATCCAGATCCTTGAGTCTGAAATCTGCACCGACATCGATCACTTTTTTTCCTTCGTCGATGCACTGTTTAACCAGCTGTTCACTTTGCCCGTGAGGCAGGCACAGGAATACGACTTCTGATTTGTTCATGACACTCTCATTGTCTTCAAACAACTGATCGAACTGTCCAATAAAAGAAGGGTACAGGTCAGAGAAGGGTTTATCCTTATTATTTCCTGAAGAAATCCCTGCGATCGTTACGTTTTGATGTTTGAGAAGGATACCGATCAACTCAGAACCCACATAACCGCTGGCGCCAATAACGCCCACTTTTATTTGACTCATGCGTTTATTCCTGCCTGTTTCAGTTGAAATGATTCTTCAGCCTGTTTTCCAAATTGGATTTTCTGTTTCATTTCAGCATATATCACACTGGATAATCCATAAAGATTGATAAAACCAGCTGCATCATTCTGATCGTAAACGTCGTCCTGATCGAATGTTGCAAAGGCTTCTGAATACAAGCTGTATGGAGACTCAACGCTTGAAACGATCATGTTGCCTTTATATAACTTCAACTTAACTGTTCCTGAAACTGTTTTTTGTGTTTCATCCACGAATGAATCCAATGCCTGCTTCAAAGGTGTAAAATACTGACCATTGTAAATGAGGTTCGCGTATTTTTGTGCCAGCTCCTGTTTATACTGAAGCGTTTCTTTATCCAATGTGATCATTTCCAACTGCTCATGTGCGAAATACAGCAGCGTACCACCCGGTGTTTCATATACCCCACGACTCTTCATCCCAACAAGACGGTTTTCGATGATGTCTTGAATTCCGATGGCATTTGAACCACCAATACTATTCAATGCTTTGATCAAGCTCACGCCATTCATTTCTTTCCCGTCGATGGCGACTGGAATGCCTTCATCAAAGGTGATGCTGACATTGGTCGGTTTGTCCGGAGCCTGTTCAGGTGAGACACTCATTTCTAAAATGGAATCATATTTCGGTTCATTTAATGGATTTTCCAGATCAAGTCCTTCATGGGATAAGTGCCACAGGTTCTTGTCTTTCGAATAGTTGGTCTCACGAGAAATCTTTAAAGGAATCTGATGCAATTCAGCATAGTCGATGGCTTCTTCACGGGAAGTGATGTCCCAAGTCCTCCATGGGGCAATGATATCCATTTCGGGTGCCAGTGCCTTGATGCCCATTTCAAAGCGAACCTGATCGTTTCCTTTACCCGTACAACCATGACAGATGGCATCTGCACCCTCCTGTTTAGCTATATCGACGAGCGCTTTTGCGATGATAGGTCGTGCCGTAGCTGTTCCTAATAAATATTTATTTTCATAAATGGCACCTGCTTTTAAAGTCGGGAAGATGGAATCATAAACGAATGCCTCTTCGATCTCTGCCAGATAAAATTTAGATGCGCCGGTTTTCAATGCTTTTTCTTCTAATCCAATCAGCTCATCGTCCTGACCGACGTTTGCAGTGACGGCAATGATCTCACTTCCATAATTCTCTTTTAACCAGTGAATGATGACGGATGTGTCTAGTCCTCCGGAATAAGCCAGTACGATCTTGTTATAAGTTTTTTCAGTCATATGTCATTCTCCTTTTCTATTATGGTTCAGTTGCACTTATTTTTGAGTATAAAAAAAACGCCTTCTGTTTTTACACAGAGACGATTGCATCGCGGTACCACTCTATTTGCAGACAAATTAGTATTGTTTTGAAAAAAATCAATGGCTGTCTGCCAACTCAAAGCATTAACGCTGCACACGACTTTTCTACTTAAGACAGAGACTGACTCAAACTGGGCGAACCGTTACGATTCACACTCGCTTTTTGACAGCTGACTTATTTCAGAAAAGCATCTCACAAGCTCGTTTCAATGATTGTTCATGTCAGCCTTCCACTCTGTGCTGACTCGCTATGATGAATGAAATCATTTACTTTCTTGTTCTTTGATGTTAGAAGCAGTCTATAACGTGTGTAATAGAATGTCAACAGCAATATTCGTTTTTTCGCATATTTTTTTAATTTGTGTATGTAAAATGTCTTTTTGCTCGTTTTTTATACATTTATAATTCTTTTAATGTATAAAAAATCAGAGCGGGATAAATCCGCTCTGATTTCCATTAAGATTATAGCTCTCATTTTTTCCAAGACACTGCTAATTTATCCTTTATTTAATTCATCAGTCAGTTCAATAATACGGTCGACAGATTCATCCAGATATTTAATGGTGTCCGTCAGAGGCTGATCGGTCGTGATATCTACGCCGGCGACTTTGGTTGCTTCAGCAGGCACTTTTTGTCCGCCTAATGCCAGAAAGTCTAACCAGCCATCCACTTTTTCTTCGCCACTCTTGATTTTCAGGAAAGCTTGTGTCGCGATCGTCAATCCTGCTGAGTAGGTATACGGATAAAGTCCCATGTAATAGTGGATCTGACGCATCCAAGTGAGTTCTGCACCTGGTTCCAGTTCAACTGAATCTCCCCAGAATTCTTCCAGGACATTACGTGTCAATTCACTCAACTTGTTAGCATCGAAACTCTTGCCTGCATCGATCAAACGATACACTTCACGCTGGTACGCCGCTTCAAGTAAATGCGTCACGAAGTTATGGAAGTATGTTTTTGAAATCATTTTAGATAACACGTTACGTTCCATACGCGGATCTTCCGCTTTATCTTTCAAGTAATCCGTTAAGAGCAACTCGTTAAAGGTCGACGGTCCTTCGATTATATATAAGGATGGACGCGCACTGGTCAACGGGTTATTTTCATTTGATAAGATCCCTTGACCCGCATGTCCCAATTCGTGGAACAAGGTATAGGCATCGGATAATTGACCTGTATAGGTCACCATGACAAAAGGATGTTTGCCGTAAGTTGTCGAACAGAAAGCGCCGGAACGTTTTCCGTTGTTTTGTGCAAAATCGACCCAGCGTTCTGGATAAGCGCGTAAAATCATGTTAACGTAATCTTCGCCGAGGGGTGCCATGGCCTCCTTCACAAGGTCTTTCGATTCTTCAATGCTTACCGGTGTGGTGTAGTTCGGATCCAAGTCCACTTTCAAGTCGGCATAGGTCATTTTATCCAGACCGTGAACGTCTTTGAGATGGGTGATGAATTTACGCATGACAGGTGCAAAATCATTCATGATCATGTCGATCTGACGGTGATATAACTCCTGATCGACTTCCTGATTTTCGAGTAAATAGTCAAAAATCGAATCATAGCCACGCATAGTTGCCAGTGTTTTTTCTTTCTGAAGATGCGTGTAATAACCGGTCGCCACAACGTTTTTATATTGACCTAAAACTTTACTGAATTGGTCGTAAGCCGCACGACGGATTTTCGGATCATCCGAGTACATATATACTTCTTCATACAAAACAAAGCTGAGCGGGTATTCTTTACCGTCCACTTCAAATGTGCCGTAGTCAGCATCGGCCGAACGGGCTTGCTCAAAAATTTCTGAAGGTGCTTCAAAGACTGGTGATAATTGCGCTAGGGCTTCTTCCACATTCGGATCAAGTTTGGCTTGTTTGGATTTTTTTATTTGTCTTACAAAGGCTGCATACGTTGCTTCTTTAGCAACCACAGAATCTAGTGTACTTTCAGCTAAATCTTCGATTTGAGATTTAAAGAAGCTCAATTTAGCACTGACACCGGCTAGCACGTTGGCTGTAAAGCGCGCTTGCTGCAACGCTTCGCTGTCAAAGATATCCACCGATACCGGTAAGTGTCCATATTGACCTAGGTGTGAGGCTTCTGCTACGATATCTTCGTACTCTTTGATGGCGTCAACGACTGTATTCGCATCTGTAAGATTACCTCTATATTTTGCTGAAAACGCGTCGACTTCTTTTGGTAACGCCTCTAACGCTTCTTCAAAAGCTACTTGACTAGGAAAAATAGCACTCAGGTCCCATTTCAAGTCTTCAGCTACGCTTGAACGATCTAGTATTTCTTCTGACATATTTTTCTCCCCTTAAACTCTATTAAAATTTATGACGTTGTGTCATATCTACATTAAAAAAATTACTCATGTGGGTATTATAGCATGATTATCCTAGCAATGTGAGTTTTTTTTAATAATTCCCGGTGTAAAACTCGTCTTTTTATCATCGTTCTATAATCATAATCGGTTATAAAAAACGCCCTGATACCTTGTCCAAAGGTGCTTCCCTAAAAGTTAGATTCTTACTCTAACTTTTAGGGTAAAGCACCAAACGATGTACCAGGGTTGTTTATTCGTTTATACTTTTGGATTAATAACCTGCTTCATAATCGACAACATTTTTTGGTATATCCTGTCCGTTTACAAAGGCCTGTAAGTTTTCCAGAAATATCGGAAAGGCGCTGGCGTTGTAATCTTCCAGATTTCCAGATATATGCGGTGTCAAGAGCACGTCTTCTCTGCTGTAAATCGGATGATTCTTAGGCAAAGGCTCTTCATGAACGACATCCAAGGCAGCGTATTTCAGCCAGTTTTCATCCAGAGCTTTGAGTAAGTCGGCAGTGACTACCGTCTGTCCACGTCCCACATTTACAAAGATAGCAGAACTTTTCATTGCTCTAAATTTACCTAAATTGAACAGACCCTTTGTTTTATCAGTCAGCGGCAAGATGTTGATAACGAAATCAGCTAGAGGTAACACATCATCCAACTGATCTTGTGTCACTAATTCATCCATAAACGCAACTGGACGTCCACTTCTGTTGACACCAATTGTTTTCATCCCAAACGCTTGAGCCACTTTTCCTGTCTGTGTGCCGATGGCTCCTGTTCCGACGATCAGCATGGTTTTTTGATTGAGTTCTGATGCTTCTGACACAGGATCCCATTTCCTTTGACGCTGCTTAAGTAATGCATGACCAATTTGACGTGTGTGATTCAAAATCATGCCAAAGATGGATTCAGTGATTGCGTGTCCGTGAATCCCACTTGCATTTGTCAACGTTATGCCGTGTTCTTCAAGCTTGTTCAAATCAACAAAATCAACCCCGGCAGAAATCAGTTGAACCCATTTAAGCTTGTTTTCAGGATCATCTAACAGTTGAGACGTGACGTCCTTATCCCATCCGTAAATAGCTCTCACTTCTGAAATATCCTCAACTTCGCTCAATGACTCAATGATTTCATATGCAGGCGCCGTTTCATTGATTTTCTTTCGCTGTTCATCATTTAACGATATGTAGCTCAATAATTTGTCTGACACAAACGCACTCTCCTTTGGTTCAAATTTACGCGTACACTTTATTGTTCCTCTAGGGTGTTGTATTCTCCTGTGATGATATCTAATTTTTGTATTTCATCGGTTTCAACGTTATAGCGATAAATACCGATCAAATTAGAAAAAGTAACACCGTCTTGTTCCACAGCTTCGCGTGCTTCGACTTGCACCCAGTTCTCTTGTGCATAATTGACAAAATAGAAGTAATTTTCTCCTTCAACTACAGCGCGGTCCAATACCTGTTCGAAAGCGTGATTTTCGGCTTCCTGTTTTGTCATGGCGATTTTTTCAGTTGTTTCCGTTGCTTCTGCATCCACTAGCGGTTCAGTTTTTTGTACTTCTTTCTCAGTTAAAAACGATTCCAACTCTTCGTCTGTCGCTTCTGATAAAGACTGTTCCTTGGCTTCCTCGAATTCTTCACTTAACAGTGTTGATTGACGTTCTTCTGTAAACTCTGATGCCACTTGGATTTCGGCAGCTGCCTTGGCATTTTCTGCCTGCTGCTGACTGATCTCTTCTTTCAAATCTTCTGCTTCAGCTTTCAACAGTTCATTATCTGATAAATCATTTTGAAGTAATCTGGATAACGTTCCAGCTGCGGCATCCAGTTCTCCGCTATAATATTCATCTTTAGCCTGCTCTAGCAAGTCATAATTTGGATCAGCGGGCTCCTCTTCAGTCAGGAGCTCTTCATCATCAACGAGCTCAGATGTTACCTTATCAGTACTTGATTCATTTTCGCTTGAGCTTTCTTCGGTAGGCGTACTTGTTTCTGCCTCATCAGCTTGACAGGCTGCCAAACCAAAACTTAGCGCAACCAACGGCACAATATATTTTCTGTTTTTCATTTTACTTTCCTCCTCTATCTGTTTAACTATCCAATTCATGATACGCAGTATAGACTTCACGCTTTGGTATGTCTCTTAATAGGGCTACTTCTTTCATTGCTTGTTTACTGGAGAGAGAATAATTCTCCATGATGAATTCGACATGTTCTTTTAATGTCCAATTTTCCCAAACTTTGTCTTCTTCGGTGTCGGCATCTTCATTGCCTTCAACGATGACCACAAATTCTCCTCGTATTTTTTCATTATTTAACCACTCGACCACTTCTTCAACGGTTCCACGAATAAATTCCTCAAAACGCTTGGTCACTTCGCGAGCTAAAACTAGTTTCCTTTCAGCACCGAAGACGTTACTCATCTCTTCGACAACTTGTTTGACCCGATGTGGTGATTCATAAATAACAAGGGTCTCTTTCCTCTTATTCAGTTCTTCCAGTTCAGCGATCAACTCTTTTTTCTTCCGCGGTAAAAAGCCTAAAAAATAAAAAGGTTGCGGGGATAAGCCCGATGCTATCAGGGCTGTCAAGGCTGCATTCGGTCCAGGTAACGGAACAACAGAGATATCCGCTTCGATTACCGCTTTCACTAGATCGACTCCCGGATCACTTATCGAAGGCATCCCGGCATCACTCACTTGAGCGATCGAATTTCCGTTAAGCAGTTTATCAACGAGCTGGGGTGTCCGTTCTTTTGAATTGTGTTCGTGAAAACTGATCTGGTGTGTGACGATTTCAAAATGATTCAACAGTTTTTGGGTGTTTCTGGTATCCTCTGAAGCAATCAAATCGACCTCTTTCAAAATGTTGACCGCCCGAAAGGTCATGTCTTCTAAATTACCTATGGGTGTCGGAACTAGATATAATGTCCCTGTTTCCTGCTTTTCGAAACTTTTTTGTGTCTCAATCATGTTTGCCTGTCACCTCTTTCACTACACACGTCGTTTGCTGCCTAAATGGCCATGCAACCCCGTGCTGTTTTAAATAATCGTCTTTTCGTTTACGTATCAGCTTTTTAAACGCGGCTTCCGCTTTGGTCGCTTCGCTGCGAGTGGCGTATGCCTCAGCGTATACCATATATAACGGGCGACGACGTTTAGGCCGAGTGTATTTGGCTCCGATGCCGTCATTGTGTTCTTTCAATCTTCTAGTTAAATCAGTCGTATAACCACCGTACAGTGATCCATCTTTACAGTGCAAAACGTAAAAGTAACTCGTCTGTGCTTCACTCATTGCCGTAGATCATCCTTCTTACTTCTGGAAAGTACTCTCCATTATCATCAAACACATACAACGGAGGCAAGATTTTCAGCCCGGTTTCTTTTCCTTGTTTGATGCCTTCTATCAGTATCATGTTGGCCTCTTTATCTGGTTTCGGATAGACAAACCGGATGCGTTTAGGTGCCAGATCGACGGCCCGCATTTCATCCATGATTTCCAGAAACCGTTCAGGTCTGTGGACGAAATAGGCTTTCCCTTTAGTTTTAAGCAAGCCTGCCGAAACAGTCATTAATTCTCTCAGCGTTAGATGCAGTTCGTGCCTGGCGATAGCTAGATGTTCGTTCGGATTTTTCCGGCTCGCATCTGACACAATAAAATAAGGCGGGTTACATGTCAGTACATCCACTGAATCTTTTTTGATATGCGTCGTTGCTTCATTGACATCGCCGTGGATCATCTCGACCTGGCTTTCCAAGTGATTCAGTTGAATGCTTCGCTGCGCCATATCGACGAGTCGGTCCTGCAGTTCCAATGCTATTATTTTGCTCTTGGTTTTCTGACTCAGCATCAATGCCACTGCACCGTTACCCGAACACAAATCAACGATTTTGGCCCGGTTATGTTTAGGGACTTTAGCAAAGTCACCTAGCAAGACTGCATCCAGAGAAAATGAAAAGACAGACGGGCTTTGTATGATTTCTAAATCGTATTGCATCAGCTGATCAATGCGTTCATCGTTTTTCAATTGAATTTCCATAATACTTTTGCTTCCTTTATCATCATTTTATTAAGTATACCAAAAACATCATCGTTTTTTTGCTTCTTTTTGATAAATAAAAAAAGACCGTAGAATTGACAAAAGCCGCTCACAAGTGAGCGGCTTTCTATAATCAAAAATAAATATTTCTAAAGTGAATCGTTGGTATTCCTATTCATATGAATACGACTAAGTTTCTCATTTATACGACACAATCCCTACCTCTACCGTGTCCTTACAACTCCATAGTTGCGCCAGTTTGAATAAATTTCCTTAAAACGTGTTTATATTATATTTCATATTTACTTTTAACGTCCTCTTAGTATACCATTTTCTGGAAAATAAGCAAATGACAGGCTCTTGCGGGTTGATTTAGCGCTCTATTCGGTTAGCCCAATTCGTTTTCCGCCTGAGATTGCCGAAGGTGCTCCCTCTTCGGTTTACTCACCGCTCTTTCCGCCTGAGCTTGCCGAAGTTGCTCCCTCTTCGGTTTACTCACCGCTCTTTCCGCCTGAGCTTGCCGAAGTTGCCCATTCTTCGGTTTACTCACCGCTCTTTCCGCCTGAGTTTGCCGAAGTTGCCCGTTCTTCGGTTTACTCACCGCTCTTTCCGCCTGAGCTTGCCGAAGTTGCTCCCTCTTCGGTTTACTCACCGCTCTTTCCGCCTGAGCTTGCCGAAGGTATCTGCTCTTAGCATCACTCGTCAAAAAACTCTCTTGAGTAAACCTAACGTCACCTAAAAAGCTCATATTTCTTTGATTCGTCTCGCTATAATCAACTTTCAGAAAGAACAACACACTTATCAAACCCAAAATCAAAAGAAAAAAGACTTCAAGAAGGTGGATGAATTGAAGTCTCACCTTCTTGAAGTCTTTTATTTGTAGTCGCCGTTCTTCCAGAGAACGACTTCTTCAACCGCTAAAGACTTTTTCACGTCAATAATGCGCTGATTGGAGCTGCCTCTAAAAGCTAAATTTAGATCCATTTTATCTTGTTCGAACCGGCCGTCAACGAGGACATCGATAACTTCCAGCAATTCTTTCTTGTCTTTCGTACCTTGCATCAGTTCTTCCCAAGTGTATCCGGTCCAGGACCAGACGTCCTTGGTTTCACCGAAATCTTCTCTGATTCTCCTGCACAGTGGAACAGTCACGCCGGTGTTCAAAAACGGCTCGCCGCCCAACAGCGTTAATCCCTGGCAGTAATCGGCTTGCAAGTCTTCCATTATCTGTTCTTCCAACGCTTCTGAGTAAGGAGTCCCATACGAAAAATCTTGGGCGGATTTGTTGTAGCAGCCTTTACAGGCAAAAGGACAGCCACTGACATACAGGCTGCACCTGACTCCTTCGCCGTCAACAAAGTTATACGGTTTGTAGTCGGCGATAAAATTTTTACTGAACCGCTCAGAAGTCCAGGCAATCGGATCAACTGGCATCAGGACCAAACCCTTTCATATGTTTCGTGCGTGAAGAAATCTCTTTGTGTCGTCCGCCAACCATTGGTCGTTTTTGCGGATTGCCGAGATAGCCGCATGTCCGTTTGACCACGTCACAGGTCTCAGCATCAGTATTGCCACATTGCGGACATTCAAAGCCATTTTCAGTCGGTTTGAAGTCTCCTTCAAAATCACACTTATAACAGCGATCGATGGGCGTGTTTGTACCGAGATAACCGATTCGATCATACGCATAGTCCCAGACGGTTTCCAAAGCTTTCGGATTCGTTTGCAGTTTAGGGTACTCACAGTAATGAATAAAACCGCCGCCAGTGTACTTGGCATAGTCTTTTTCAAAATCGATCTTCTCAAATGGTGTGGGATTTTTACGCACGTCGTAATGGAAACTGTTTGTGTAATAACCCTTATCCGTGATATCCGAGATGCTGCCAAATTTTTCAGTGTCCAGCTGACAGAAACGGTCCGTCAGACTTTCGCTCGGTGTCGAATACACACTCACGTGTAAACCACTTTCCTGCCCCCACTCGTCTGCATGCGCTTTGAGTGTCTGCATGATTTCCAAGGTGAACGTTTTGGCTTCTTCGTTATCTTCCCATTCGTTACCATAAAAAACGGTGGCTGCTTCGTATAGACCAATATATCCTAATGAAACGGTCGCGCGTTTATTCAAAAAGAGATCAGATACATTATCTTCTTTGGCCAGTCGTTTTCCAAAAGCACCATACATATACAAAATAGGGGCATTTACCGGCTCAGCTTCCATTACCCGGTTAGCTTTAAATAACAGCGCATCCTTAAGGACGGAAAGACGTTCTTCCAGCAAAGCATTGAATTTTTCCCTATTGCCCTTCGATTCGATGGCTATACGGGGCACATTCAATGTAACGACACCCAGGTTCATGCGCCCGACTGACACATCTTCCCCCTGTTCATTTTTCCATCCCTGTAGAAATGAACGGCAACCCATCGGTGTTTTAAAACTGCCAGTGATTTCCACTAATTTTTCGTAGTTCAGTACATCCGGATACATGCGTTTTGTCGAGCATTCTAAAGCCAACTGTTTAATATCATAGTTTGGATCAGTTGCATTCAAGTTCAAGTCTCTTTTCAAGGCGAAAATGAGTTTAGGAAAAATAGCGGTTCGTTTTTCTTTGCCCAAGCCTTTGATTCGCACGGTCAGAATAGCCTTTTGGATTTCTCGTTCGATCCAATTCGTTCCCAAACCGAATCCCAAACTGGTGAAGGGTGTCTGGCCTTGGCTTGTATAAAGGGTATTGATTTCATATTCCAAACTCTGCATCGCATCATAAATATCTTTTTTAGTCTTGTCAATAGCAAAGGCTTCATGCTTGTCTGCGCCGTCGATCCACTCCCGCGCTGTTCTCAAATGTTTCTGATAGTTCAGTTCAGCATAAGGAGCCAGTACTTCATCCACGCGGTCAAAGCTGCAGCCACCATATTGGCTTGAAGCCACATTCGCAATGATTTGAGCCGTTTGAGCCGTCGCGGTCTGAATGGACCGGGGAGATTCCACTTCTGCATTGCCGATTTGAAAGCCTTCTTCAAACATGTTTTCAAAGTCGATCAAGCAGCAGTTAGTCATTGGAGAATACGGGGTGTAATCCAGGTCGTGATAATGGATGTCTCCTTTTTCATGGGCATTGGCGACATGAGGAGGCAAAAATTTCAAACCTAAAGCCTTCCCTACGATACCTGCCGTCAGATCACGCTGGGTGTTGAATACCTTACTGTCTTTGTTGGCATTCTCATTTATAATTGATTTATCTTGTTTCAGCAAACGTTCGACCATAGCGTTCACATCACGTCTGGTTTCACGATTGTTCTCTTTTTCTTCTCTTCTTTGGACATAACCTTCCGCTAAGTCGTCGCATCCATGTTTTTTCAGCACAGCTAAAACGACCAGATCAATGGCTTTGGTATCTATGTTTGCTGCCCCGTTTGTGACGATATTCTCTTCCACTTCTGCCGAGATGTCTTTCAACTCATCAAACGAATAAGTCAAGTCCAGTTGCTGAGCGGCCTGAAACAAAGCCTCTGTTATTTTTTTGCGGTTGAACGTTTGTACTCTTCCATCACGTTTTTCAACGTCTGATATGCTATCACTCGAACCGTTCTGTTTTACTACTTGATTGGTCACCTTACTATTTTGCATCCATTAACTCCTCCTGCTTATTCAACAATTCACAATACCGGCTAAAAAAATATGTACTTATATTATTTAGCTGCAGGCGTTTCACACAGAGAGAAACGCCTGTAAACTAAATCGGTATCCCTTAACTCATCCACTTTTCGTAGTCACTGTCATCCATGGATTCAACCATGCCGACAAGGTAACCATTGCCGACTTGAGAGAAGAAGTCGTGATTGCTTGTGCCGGTCGATATCCCATTCATGATGATGGGATTGACATCATCGGCTTTATCGGGGAACAATGGATCAAAGCCCAGATTCTGCAACGCTTTATTGGCGTTATAACGCAGAAAGACCCCGACATCTTCTGTCCAGCCCATTTCATCGTACAGGTAACTTGTATACTCGGTTTCATTCTCATAAAGTTCGAACAACAACTCGAATGTCCAGTTTTTCAATTCGTCTTTTTCTTTTTCACCTAACTGATTGTATCCAATCTGAAATTTATAGCCGATATAGGTTCCGTGTACCGATTCGTCACGCAAGATCAGTTTTATGATTTCAGCGACATTGGTCAGCTTACCGTTTCCTAAATAATAAAGAGGCGCATAAAATCCGGAATAGAATAAAAAGGATTCCAGGAAGACACTGGCTACTTTCTTTTGTAACTCCGTCCCCTCCTGATAGATCCCGTTGATTTTCTGTGCTTTTTTCTGAAGCATCGGATCGGTTTGTGTCCACTCAAAAATCTCTTCTATTTCAGATTTCGTATTCAGCGTGCTGAAAATGGCACTGTAACTTTTCGCATGCATGGACTCCATAAACTCAATATTATTATAGACCGCTTCTTCATGCTGTGTGCGACTACTTTTTTTCAGGACTTCTATCCCGTCTTGAGACTGCAGTGTGTCCAGTAAGGTTAAACCTCCAAACACTTTCGCAATCATATCTTTCTCCCCTAAAGACAGTTTGTTCCAGTCACTTAGGTCGTTGGACAAAGGAATACGGGTATCTGTCCAGAACTGTTCCACTAATTTTTCCCAAGTCAACTTGTCGATCATGTCATCAATACGATTCCAGTTAATGGCTTTATATGCTTCTGTCATAGTTTATTCTCCTTTATTCCAAAGAAGACCAGTCGAGCTGTCTTCTACTATTCTTACAGGTTTAGATCAGGTTTAAATCGTGCAGCTCTCACAGGCGTTTGCGCCGATTTCTTCCTGGTCATCAGTAAATGTACGCACGTAATAAATCGATTTGACCCCTTTTTTATGGGCATAATGTCTCAGAATGGTCAAATCGCGGGTCGTTTGCTTGCTGGTACGTCCTTCTTTCCATTCATACAAACCTTCAGGAATCGCCGAACGCATAAAGAGCGTCAAACTCATTCCCTGGTCGACATGTTTTTGAGCTGCGGCATAGACATCAATGACTCGTCGCATATCCATATCATAGGCACTCGTATAGAAAGGCATCGTTTCATTAGACAAATGAGGTGCCGGGTAATATGTCTTCCCGGTCATTTTTTCCTGACGCTCTTCCACCAGGCGCGTGATCGGATGGATACTGGCAGATGTTTCGTTCACGTAACTGATCGACCCTGTGGGCGCCACTGCCAAACGGTTCTGATGATACAGGCCATGTGTCTGCACCTCTTTTTTAAGAGACTCCCAATCTTCTTTTGAAGGAACGGAAATGCCGCGATTGCTGAAAATCCGCTCAACCTTATCGTGTTTGAAAGCAAACGGTTCTTCTATAAATTTGTCAAAATACGTTCCGCTGGCATACTCTGATTTTTCGAAGTTATGGAACACGGTTTGACGTTCTTTAGCCATGTCATTGCTTGCTTTCAATGTGTAGTAATTAAGCAGCATGAAGTAAACATCGGTAAATTCAATCGATTCCAAAGAGCCATAATGCATCTGATTCAGGGCAAAGAAGGTGTGCAGTCCCATAGCTCCAAGACCTATCGTATGATACTTGTCATTGCCATTTTTCACGGTAGGTACCGTATCGATGCTGGAATGATCGGTCACATACGTCAACGCTCTGACCATCGTATTAACGGACTGTTCAAAGTCTGGCGTGTTCATTAAATTGACCACGTTGGTAGAACCTAAATTACAGCTGATATCAGTCCCTAAGACTTCATATTCCTGATTGTCTTTGATGACTGACGGGGTCTGGATCTGCAGGATTTCACTGCACAGATTGCTCATCGTGATCGTCCCGTCGACCGGGTTTTCTCTGTTGGCCGTATCGATATTAATTATATACGGATAACCTGACTCCTGCTGAAGTTTAGAGATTTCATTCTCCAGTTCGCGTGCATTGATCTTTGTTTTCTTGATCTCCGGATTGGCGACCAGTTTGTCGTACTCTTTTGTGATATCGACGTACGAAAAAGGTTCGCCGTAAAAACGTTCAACGTCATAAGGACTGAACAGGTACATCTCCTGATTATCTGCAGCGAGTTCGTAGAATTTATCTGGTACCACGAGGCCCAGTGATAATGTCTTCACGCGTACTTTTTCATCTGCATTCTCTTTCTTGGTGGATAAGAAACGCAGAATATCGGGATGGAAGACATTTAGGTAAACCGCTCCGGCTCCATTTCGCTGGCCGAGCTGATTGGAATAACTGAAGCTGTCTTCGAGTAACTTCATCACAGGCAAGACACCGCTTGAGGCATTCTCGATTTTCTTGATCGGATCGCCTGCCGCTCTTAAATTCGTCAAGTTGACACCGACGCCTCCACCGATTCTTGATAACTGCAAAGCAGAATTGATCGTACGGCCGATACTGTTCATGTCATCGGTGGTCTGAATCAAGAAACATGAGACAAATTCACCACGCCGCTTACGTCCGGCATTAAGAAAAGTTGGGGTGGCTGGCTGATAACGCTGATTAATGATTTCCTCGGCAATATGCAGGGCTAATTTCTCGTCACCATCTGCCAAATATAAGGCGTTAAAAGCGATCCGATCCTCGAATCGTTCTAAATACTGCATGCCGTCGTTTGTTTTCAATGCATATTGGGTATAAAACTTATACGCACCCATGAATGAACGGAAGCGGAATTCTTTTGCATAAAGTTCTTCGAATAAACGAACGATAAATGCCTCAGAATACTTGTTTAAAAACTCTTTTTCAATGAATTCATTGTCAGTTAAGTACGTGAGTTTTTCTGTGATGCTGTCAAATTGAACAGTTTTCGGATTCACATGCTCTTTGAAAAAAGCATTCGCCGCTTCTCTATCTTTGTGCAGAGGAATCTGATTATCGACAGGTCGGTTGATTTCATTATTCAATTTAAAATAAGTTACTTCTTTTGGACTTTCTTTCAGTGTGTTAGTCGAAACCAAGAGTATTCACCGCTTTCTTTAATTTTTCCACATCTTCATCATTACCTTGAAATTCGAATTGATGGAGCAAGGGGACATTGTAATCACTGGCTATGTCTTTTGCTGTAAAAGCAAACAATGGACCAAAGTTAAGATTCCCTCCACCTGCGACACCTTTCAATAACTGGCTGTTATTCCCGGTTTCGAGAAAATCATCCCAAACTTCAGTGACTTCTTTGTCATAGGTGGGTGTGATAATGATGAATGGGGCTGTCATCTTAACAAATGGATCTGCCGGGTTCAACTCCAGCACATCCATTTGTAATTTTTCTACGAATTTTCGCGTTTGTCCAGTTAATGTTAAGTAAATAACTTTCATTTTAATTACGCCAATCTATTTAGCATGTCAGGTCTGAAACCATTAAACGCTTCGATGCCTTCAGCAATGACTACGGGCAAGGAACTGAATCCCAATTGTTTCACTTCATCAATAGCTTTGTCATTTTGTTCGATATCTTTTACTTCAAAAGCTATACCCTTATTTTCCAGATATTTTTTTGTAAATTGACATTGCATACAATTTGGCTTTGAATAGACGATAACTGTTGCTTTTTCCATTACGATTACCTCCAGTAAATATGTTTTCGGCTCACTATTTCATTCTGTTTTCATATAGTTATTCAACATTGAATACCGTTCGACTCATGTCGGTTGTTATCACTATTGTACAACAGAGAATTTCAAAATCAAGGGGAACATACTATATATATTG
>NZ_LSRN01000046.1 GCF_001885615.1 Alkalibacterium sp. 20
ACCTACACTTTATCAACATATTAATCCATTACTCTATATTTTTAAATGTAATTAGATATGATATAATGGAAGTATAAGTAGTTTGTTAGTTTTATTAACTAACTCATTTACAACTATAGCGAATCTTTTTTTAATGTCAAGCGCTTTCAAACACTTGTTATAAGTCGCTGATAATCGAAAATAATCTTTTAGACAACACGTTGAACTTTTAATGTGTTGATTTTAAATTCTACCCTAATTCAACCTACAAGAAACGAGGAAAATTACATGTTACGAATGAAAAGTAATATCAGAGAAAATAATAGTGTTTTAGTCCTAACAGAGATTACCAATCATCCCGAAATTTCACGCACCAAGATTTCGGAAATAACAGGACTGAATAAAGCGACCGTATCAGAAATCGTCAGAAAATTAATTGAAGATGACTATGTGATTGAAATCGGATCGGGAAACAGTACCAAATCAGGTGGGCGCCGTCCCATTTTACTGACTGTGAATAAAAAAGCTGGCGTCTCTATCAGTTTCGATGTCCGCTATGATCGTATCAGTTATTTGATAACCTATCTCGACGGCGAAAAAATAGATTATGAAATTAAAGAAACAGACATCAACAAAGATAATATCGTCACTCATATCACCACCGTGGTTGATGCTTTTCGTTCAACGATGAAAAAAAGCCCTTTTGGTATCATCGGCGTAACCATCTCTGTCCATGGTGTCGTCAATAAAAACATGATCGAGTTTACCCCTTATTTTGATTTGGATCAGCTTAACCTTATTGAAGAACTGAAAGAAAGAATCGACTTACCTATTCACATCGAAAATGAAGCGAATTTATCCGCTTTAGCAGAAGCAGCCTTCGATACCGAACATCAGAACATTATTTCTTTCAGTGCCCATACAGGTGTCGGTGCCGGCATTATTTTGGATAGTCAACTCTACCGTGGATACAACGGACGAAGCGGTGAAGTCGGTCATACGGTTCTATATCCTGATGGTCTCAACTGCCCCTGTGGCAATCATGGCTGTCTGGAACAATATTGTTCCACCAAAGCCATTGTCCGAAATTTTCAACAATTAAGAAATAATAAATCGCTGAATTTTGATGATTTACTTGAAGCCTATCGTCAAAACGATGTCGACACACAGAACCTGATTCAAAAATTTTCTAAAGACCTGGGTATTGGTTTGATGAATATCATCGGGAACTATGATCCCGAAATAGTCTATATCAACGCTGAGATACTGGAAGAAATCCCCGAGCTTCTTGGGCTGCTCCAACACTCGCTCAGTTCAACGATATATAAAAGCGTCCCGATCAGACAATCCAAACTCGGACACAAAGCAAGTTTATATGGCGCTACTGTTCATAATTTAAAAGAGTTTTTAAACGTTGACAACGTCGGCTTTGATTTAGATATGGAAAAAGTACTAGAGGTATAATGAGATTCACATAAATAAAAAGAAGCCATTGTCTCAGATGACATTATATGGCAAAATAAAACGGGTAGTTTATAAACTACCCGTTTTATTTTTGCTGATTTTCAGATTAAATGTTTCTGCAACAAGTTTGTGGTAAAAGGAGATGACTATGAAAATAATTATAGATGCAGATGCCTGTCCGAAAAAAGAAGAAACGATTGCTCTTGCCAAACACTATGACCTGGAAGTTGTTTTAGTGGCAAGTATTTCCCACTACTCCACGAAGGAAGTCCCCAGCCATGTCAAACAGCTTTGGGTCGAGCGTGGCAGCGATCAGGCGGATTTCAAGATCGTGGGTATCACACTGCCCAACGATATCGTGATCACGCAGGACTACGGACTCGCCTCAATGCTACTGCCTAGAGGTTGCCGTGTCCTCCACCATGATGGATACGAGTATACGGATAGTATCATTCAACCCTTGATAGACGGTCGTCATCTTTCAGCTAAACAAAGACGAACATCAAAACGCAGTCGTGTAAAGGCCCTACATCCCTTTGCTGATCAGACTCAGTTGGATTATGAATACTTGCTTGAAACAGTGATCAAAGAAACCTTGATTAAACGAAAGGACTAGAGTCGAATGATTACGATCGGATTAACGGGCTGGAGTGACCATGACCTCATTCAACATGATCCCAAAAGAAAGCTGCAGGAGTATGCCGGACACTTTCCTGTCGTTGAACTGGATACGAGCTTTTACGCTATACCAAAACAGCAAACGATTTTAAATTGGATAGAAAAAACGCCTGAGGCTTTCCATTTTTTCCCAAAAGCATACGGCGTAATGACTCTACATAAACCTTTCGACGAAGAATTTACTACCATGGATGACGCCTTTGAAGCTTACTTATCTGTGTTTCAAACCATGCTAGACCAGCATAAAGTCAAAGCTTTCTTGTTTCAATTCCCGCCTAACTTTGACTGTGTAAAAAAACATGTCACTTATTTGCGCTATGTAAAAAGTAAAATGCGAGACTTGCCTGTGGCCGTTGAATTTCGAAACCCCAGCTGGTTTAGTGAAAAGAACAAAGAGCGGACGCTTGCCTTTTTAAAGGAGTTTCAGTGGACAAATGTGGTCGTTGATCAACCCCAGACCCCGAATAACAGTGTCCCAAAGATCCCTAAAGTGACCTCTGCTTCCTTAAGCGTCATTCGCCTGCACGGCAGGAATTACGAAGGCTGGTTAGGCGAAAACGTCACTGACTGGCGCACCGAACGGACGCTTTACGATTATTCAACGGAAGAACTCGAAGAACTGAGTGCATTAGTGAAACAACTGAACCGGGATACCAAAGAAGTATGCATCATTTTCAACAATAATTCAGGCGGTCATGCAGCCAAAAATGCCAAGTCTCTGCAACAGTTACTTGGACTTGATTTCTCCGGCCTCGCGCCGAAACAGCTCGATCTGTTTTAAAAACGACGAAACTGACCCCTAGCGGTCAGTTTCCACAACTAATGAACGTTTTAAGGTGGTTCATACTCGCTTGTCGGCGAGTATGGTCATCTTTAGAATCCTGTTAGGTAAACTCAAACCGGTTTCTGCCTGAGTTTACCGAAGTTGGGCTTTCTTCGCATCACTCAGACCAGTTTCTGTCTCAGTTTACCGAAGTTTGGCTCACTTAGCACCACTCAGACCAGTTTTTGTCTCAGTTTACCGAAGTTCGGCTCACTTAGCACCACTCAGACCAGTTTTTGTCTCAGTTTACCGAAGTTCGGCTCACTTAGCACCACTCAGACCAGTTTTGTCTCAGTTTACCGAAGTTCGGCTCACTTAGCACCACTCAGACCAGTTTCTGTCTGAGTTTACCGAAGTTCAGCTCACTTCGCACCACTCAGACCGGTTTCTGTCTCAGTTTACCGAAGTTCGGCTTACTTAGCACCACTCAGACCGGTTTCTGTCTCAGTTTACCGAAGTTCGGCTTACTTGGCACCACTCAGTCCGGTTTCTGTCTGAGTTTACCGAAGTTCAGCTCACTTAGCACCACTCAGACCAGTTTGTCCTTGAGCATGCCTAACTGGAGGCCTCTGGAGTAAGATTGATCTGTAGCACAGTTAAAAACATCAAATTATAAATAAGAAGAGGCAAAGACGGTTGTCTTTGCCTCTTCTTATTATTCAATTCTTAAACTGATGGAAGATTCGGATCCAGTACTTTTCCTTTTTCCATGATTTTTTCGTCATCGATCCATACGGTAGGTTCTTGAACAACGCAGTCGATGTGGACCCCTGCTTCTGTTATCCCTCCGAATGGCTTGTTTGAACCAAAGGCGATATGAATCGTGCCGAATACTTTTTCATCTTCTAAAACGACCCCGGTGATACGGGCTGAAGGGTTCGTTCCAATACCGAATTCTGCAATGGTTTTGCCTTCATCTGTTCCGAGTAATTCGAGTAATGCTTGTCCCTGCTTTTCCGTCGCACTGACGAGTTTTCCGTTTTCGACTGAAAGCGTTACGGGTTTATCCACTTTACCAAGCTGAGCAATTGACCCATCGACAATCAATTTACCGTTAGCTGAATCTTCCAGCGGTGCGATATAGGCTTCACCTGAGGGAACATTTCCAGCCTGTCCTTTTTCCCGGAATATCCCGGTACTTGGTATGCCTTTACGTCCCTCTATTGAAAACGTCAGGACTTCCCCATCTTTTTCGATTTTTACCTGACTTGAACGTTCGAGTAATTCGGTGAAATACTTGGTCAATTTTTGGATAGTAGCCGGGTCCGCTTCAATGGCCCCTTTTTCAAGCATCGATAACGTCATCCCCGGCATCGTGCCGATTCGCGTACCTGTCGCTGCGGCCTCTTTTTTGGCTCGCGTATGAGTCAAACTGGCTTGCGTCACGCACAAAGCCACATCCGCATCTTTCATTGCCTGAGCAATCAGTGCGGGCGGTTCTTCTCCTGATTTATAAATAGCAGGAAACTGTGAAAAGATGGTTTCGTTCCCTTTTTTACAAGCCGCTTCGTAAAACGGAAGGGCCACCTCGCGCATGCTGTCGTCGGTGATGATCACGACTTTTTCATCTTTCTTTAAATCAAAATTATTCTCAAAGACTTTGATGGCATTGTCAATATAATTAGTCATAACTTTCTCCTCTTCTGTAAATGTCTCTGCCCCTATCATAGCGAAAAAACACTTAATTTGAAAATGTTTCAAATTATTTAGAACTGATCAAGATGAGTCATTAGTGAGAGTTGTCGTTTACCAAAAGAAAGTGTAGACTGAAGAAAATGTGAAAGGAAGTTAATGATGTCAAATAAAATGAATGCATACGGCTTTTATGATCCTGAAAAAGAAAATGAGTTACCTACTTTTGAGAAGATAGAAACGGCTATTCCTGAGCCAAAAAATCGAGAAATTCTGGTTGAAGTAAAAGCTGTCGGGGTAAACCCAACAGATTTGGCGACCCGAATGATGAAAAAATCGTCGGATGATTCTTTCACTAGTTTAGGCAGAGATGCTAGTGGCACGGTCGTTGAAGTCGGTGAAGATGTCACTTTATTTAAAAAAGGCGACGATGTGTTTTACCCAGGTTCAAGTAAATTTCAAGGGACACAGGCAGACTATCATGTTATCGATGAACGCATGGCTGCTCTAAAACCGAAAAATCTTGATTATAATGAAGCTGCAGCTTTACCACTCACAGCTTTAACGTCTTATGAAGTCATTCATGACCGCTTACAGCTATTTTCGATGGCAGAAAATCCGAGTGATGTGACCCTGTTGATCGTTGGCGCAGCTGGTGGCGTGGGATCGGTCGCCTGTCAGATCGCCTTGAATTACGGGTTTAATGTCATCGGCACAGCTTCACGAGATGAGAGCAGAAAATATGTCGAAAACTTGGGCGTTAAGACAATTGTTGACCACTCAAAACCATACCGCAAACAATTGAAAGACCTGGGCATCGACACTGTTGACGCTGTTTTTATCGCTGCCAAGGTTGATGAAAACATCAGAGAAGTTGGCAAAATCATTAAACCGCAGGGACGTGTCTGTTCTCTCCTACCCTTACTGGATCCATTGCCAACAAGCTTCTTTGGCAAGAGTGTGACCTTTAGTTACGAATTAATGTACACTCGCTCTATTTATGAAACAGATGACTGGATCAAACAACATGAGTATTTAACTGAACTTAAAAATCAGATCGAACAAGGCTTTATCCACTCAAACCTTGAAATCTTATTCGACGAAATGAATGAAGAGACTCTACAAAACGCCTACAAACAGATACTGACTGAACACACCATCGGGAAAATCGTTTTAGCGCACAACAAAGAATAATCAGACTGAATATCAACTTGAAAACATAATAATAGAGCCAGCGAATGTTAACTCCTTCGCTGGCTCTATTTATTAAATAGTTTATTCAATTCGAAATTGACAGATTAGAACTTAATTTTCCCAGTTTCCTGAAAGCGACTTGATCGTACTTTCCAGTGCTCCAGCCAAAATGAAAATGATCCATGACCAGGCCCAGGCACCTTGTAAAAAACTGAAGACAAGATAGAAAACGACAATAATGGGCCAATAAATTTCTTCCAAAATATAATTCACTTTTTTATTGCGTTCATCTTTAGCCGCTTCTTCTTCAATCGTGTCACTATATTTACCATTGGTCAGGATGATTCCGTAAGCACTCCAGATATTGCCACTGTAAGTAAAGAAGATTACCCCTACGCCAATGAGTATTAACATGAATGCCACACCGACCAATACAGGAATCATTGGTGTCAATGCCCCCATCAAAACGGGTGTGAGCGACATGATACAAAGTGACACCCCGGCAACGATACTGAATATAAAGGATTGTTTATAATTATCCTGTTCATCTTGTATGCTTTCTTTGTCGATCGGCATGATAACAAACGGTGAATAAAATGGCCTCATTTCCTTGGCTTTCATTCCTTCGATAATGAACAAGCCTATCCCGATCACTGTTGAGGTGACCATCAAAAGCAAGCCGAGATATAAAGCACCCGGTATCATTGCTTGAAAAGCCAATAACAGGAGTAAAAACGCTATACCAGACAGACATGCCAATACGCCAAACCCGATATTAAGACCCATACGTGCTTTCGATTCCACAAAACGAGCCAAATCTGCCTCTCTCATCGTTGTATACTGAGTGGCAACTTTTTTATTCATGCGACTTACACCAAACTCTTCCAGTAACTCATCGATGTCTCCAAATTCGGCGATCACAACCCCGATCGCTTCATTTTCAGATGCGCCACCTTCTTTTAATGCAAGATACTTGTCTTCCAGATTAGCCAGAATGTCCACTTTCAACTGCTTCGTTTCATCGTTCATGGGGACACCTTTGAACATCTGCTCGATATATTCTCTGATAGTATTCATTTATCTTCTCCTTTGACTAAGTGATCGACTACTTCTCGAGTGATATGCCACTCTTCCTGTTTTTCTTTTAAATGCATTTTTCCTTCAAGTGTGATTGAATAGTAGGTTCGTTTCTTCCCTTGGGTAACCGTTCCAGGATACGAGATGATGTAGCCTTTCTTGCTTAAACGTGTAAAAGCGGAATACATGGTCGTTTCTTTGATAATATAATCGCCATCGGTTTTTTCTTTTATCTGCCTCGATAGTTCATAACCGTACGAATCACCCTGATTCAATAAAGACAGGAGAAACGTATCGTTATATCCCCGTATGACGTCACTACTGATCATCTAATCGCTCCTTCCTTGAATTAAATATGTATGACAGTTCTTTGTACATGTACTTCATCTGTCGTTGTACTTAGTTTACTCCTTCTGTAAGAAAATTACTACTGTTAACGTAGTAATAGGAGAGTGTTTTTATAACAACCATAAAAGTGGTGAATTCGAGTCCAATTACTCGAATTTATAGAAGTTATTTCTCGCAAATCTGCTGCATCTGGTAGGTTTATTCCTTTGGATATGATTGAAATGAACAAAAGGGAACAGGTTCGGTCGTTTGGAGGAGCTGGCGAGAACTTACTTACCGAACTGGGTACTGGTTCGGTCGTTTGAGAAACTTGGTAACGCTGTACTTACCGAAGTGGCTACTGGTTCGGTCGTTTGGAGGAGCTGGCGAGAACGTACTTACCGAAGTCAAACTGGTTCGGTAAGTACGTCTGAAACTATATGCAGAACATGTCGAAGTTAGTCCAAATTCGACATGTTCTGCTTTCGATGATCTTTGAAAAAGCCGAACGTCTCTCAGTTCGGCTTTTTCACTCATATTGTCATTTCGAAGAGACGAATAACCCCTATTCACACGAAAAAACAGACGCCGGCTCGAAAGCGCAGCGTCTGTTCGTCACTAATCATTAACTTAATCAATGTCTCTTCGTCTGAATCCGATAAAGCCGGCTACTGATAAACCAACAGCTACAGCTGTTAGTCCAAAGACGACTGTCCAGCTCCACGCTTCAATCGGAATCTCCGGCACGTAATGGAAAGCCGAGAGTGCGCTTAGCCACTGTGGAAAATCAAACAGTTCTCCAAAATATAAATTGACAAAGACAAAACCCAGGTACAGCCAGATAAGTGACGTCAACCTCGGCAACCACCCGACCAACAAGGTAGCCAGTCCGATCATGACAAAGATAGCCGGCACATACGCCAATCCCGCAAGCATCACTTTCAGGAAATCGACATCAAAATCCATAACTACAGCTGCACCACCGAAAGCGAATGACGTGATGATCTGCATGAAGATCGCAATGACTGCACTTATCAGGAAAAAAGTTCCTAAAATATGGTAACGAGAACGCGTACCCGCAATCAGTTTTTCCAGACGATTCTTCTTCTCTTCCTCCCGGATTCTGAGCAGGAATTGAACAGCCGGGACTGAGGAAAATATCCCCAGTACACCCAGGATCATCGCCATGAACTGCTCAGCCATGCTGATACCTTCTTGATTGGCAATGATTTGACTGACGATTTCGTTCCCCCCTAGCAGACTGTCAACGTCCCCGATAACTGAGCCATATGTAATACCTAACATGGCCATAGAAACGGTCCAGACGATCAGCGGTGTCCTGATCAGATCCAAAACAAAGCCAACCGGTGTTTTCAAAAAAGCGGAAGCATGACGTTTTCCGTCTCGATCAGCGATCAAGCCTGCTCCCATATCCCGTTTGTGTTTCAAATAGAGTGCAAAAGCAGTGAGTAACAGACTGAGAGCTAAACTAATAAATACCGGATACCAGTAATTATTGACGAACGGTTCCGTATTGTAAAGCAATCCCAAAGGAGAGAACCAGCTGAGAAAAGGCACACCTCCATCTCCGATGATTCGAATAATATAAGAGATCCCTAGTACACTAAAGGCCAGCATCATCGCACCTCGGGCATTCGATGAAAGTTGTGCGGTAACGAGCGTGACAGCTCCGAAAAACAAGCCGGCACTCGCATAAATGGTCCCTGTCAAAAACGCCCCTTCGACTGTCATGCTGGTGTCTCCCAAAGCGATAATCAGTGCAGCAGTAATAATAAGCACGAGACCATTTGTAACTAAGAGTAACAGAATAGCTGAGGTCGTGTGTGCGATTCTTCCCGTCGGTTGCGCTTGAATCAGTTCTAAAATACCATCTTCTTCTTCAGAGCGCGTATTTCTGACAACCAGCAAAATGGACATAATAGCAAATAGGACAAAACCTAAGATGGTCATCATATGACTGTACATAGCACCGATCGTATAATTATTCTGACCTATAACACGACCAAACAGTGCTTCCATGGCAGGATTCTGCATCGCATAGGATAAGGCTTCACGTTCAGCCGGATCACCATAGACTTCCACGAACACAAAAACACCAATGAATACATAAAAAGCAACCCCGAGCAGCCATAAAAAGATTTTCAACCAGTCTTTCTTTATGGCAAAGCGAAACAAACGACCGGTCTGAGCAAATGCTTGAGAAGCCATTTAAACTCCCCCTTTAGTTGTTTCGTAGTGACGCATAAACAGGTCTTCAAGTTTAGGCGGCGCACTCTCCAGTTTCGTGACGTGATACGGTTCGACAAAACGTAAAAATTCAGCCATTTTATCACTATCCAGCTGGAAAATCGTTTCCCCTTTTTCATGTGCGACATTGTGAGCAAAATCCTGGTCAGCCAGCGAGGGGACGTCTTCTTTTGTTTTAAAAATAATTTGTGTGCGCGTCAGGTGTCTGAGCTCATTGAGGGATCCTGATTCGACGATTTTACCTTGGCTGATTATAGCCACCGTATCGCAGAGCTGTTCGACTTCGGATAAAATATGGCTGGAAAGTATGATACTTGCGCCTCTTGCTTTCACTTCTCGTGCCTGTTTCTGGAAAACCCGTTCTTGTAGCGGATCCAGACCGGCTGTCGGTTCGTCAAAGATGTACACATCGGCATCGGCTGCGAACGCGGCTATGAGTGCAACTTTCTGGCGGTTCCCTTTTGAATAACCGCGGCATTTTTTCGTCGGATCAAATTCGAAGCGTTTGATCAGTTCTTCCTTGCGCTCTTTATCGACTTTCTGCCCACGCATGCTGAGGAATAAATCGATCACTTCTCCGCCCGTCAGATTGGGCCACAAGTTCACATCCCCCGGCACATAGGCGACGCGTTTGTGGATCTCAACGGCATCATTCCAGACGTCTTTCCCAAATATGGATGCTTGCCCGTCATCTGCCTTGATCAGACCGAGCAGGATACGAAGGGTCGTTGATTTACCCGCTCCATTCGGTCCAATGAAACCGATGATTTCTCCTTTTGTCACGTCGAAGCTGACATCTTTAAGTGCCTGTGTTTTACCGAATACTTTTTTCAATCCTTTGATTTCCACAACTTTTTCCATTTACTCAACACTCCTCTGACTTATTAATACTCTTTTTTATAATATATCTTTTTCAAATATTTCAGATGATCATAAAACTCATCGTAATAGGGTTTTAAATGCTCATTCGTAAAGTCTGTGATGGGTTCCTGCTTTAATCGTTGTTCCAGTTCAGCACGGTACCCTTCGATGGTCCAGCGGATAAAGTTAAACGATGTTTCTTTGGGTATGTCTTCTCTGAATTTCGTGAAATCGATATTTTTCGTCAGTAAACTTCCCCAAATCTTTTCAGCCTGTTCCTGTTTCGACTTCAAGTCCTCAGGTATTGCATAGTTTTCCGAGTGCATCAAGACATGAGCCATAAAGTTAAGTGCCTGTTCGTACTTTTTATAGACGTTCCATTTCAAGAGGCTCATTTCTTCAATACGCTTGAAAAAATCAGTCTCATCAAAGTTCACTTTACTCAGATATTCTCGGTAGGCAATCTCAAACGCCTCGTTGATCAACTGATTAAACAGGTTTTCTTTGTTACCGAAATAATAAAATAACGTCCCTTTTCCGATCCCGGCCTCTTTGGCTATCTGGTTCGTCGAGGCATTTTTGTAGCCTTTTTCGCTAAATTCTTTAAACGCTGCGTTGAGTATTCTCTCCTGCTTGTCTTTTTCCAGAGATAAGAATGCATCTTCCATCAGATTCTCCTTCCTTAAGAGATTTGACCACCTTGGTCAGTTTAGACTGAAAAAAATTGACCGCTCTCTTTACAGGCTTACTTTAGCATACCTGACCAGGGCGGTCAATCCATATCATTTCATTATATTTGAAATTTATAAGCTGCTTTTTTCAGAGACACGTTCCATCAAATTCAGCCCGATTCCCATAAAGAATACCCCCATAAAAAGTAAAGTAGCTATAGGTACAAACACCTCACTCACACTGCTACCTTGATTCACAACACCCATCATCCCTTGGATACCGTGTTTGATTGGCATCAGTTCAGCCAGGAACAACAGGATGCGGTTATTAACGATTTCAAGCGGCCAGAATGCTCCGCCGATCATTGCCATGGATGTGGCTACAATGGGAATGACGATTTGAAGCTGTTGAGGTGAGCTGACGATGCCTATAATGAACATCCCTATAGAAACGATCGCGAAGATAAAACTCAAGATTACTACCAGCATGGGCACATAATTGGTACCTAAATCGACGTCTATCAGATTACTCAAGATGATGAATGATAGAGCGATTTGAACGAGTCCGACTAAAAAGTAGTGCAGCATTTGCCCCAAATAAATTTTTGTTTTACTCAAAGGAGAAAAGATGAGCCGGTTCCAGGTACCCATTTTCTTCTCTTCAATCAAGTTTATCATCAGGTAAAAAATTGAAAATGCCGAGAAATAAAAGGTCACCCCCGCCAATATCGCCACTGGAAAGCCCTGACTGACATTGGATTCGTCATCACTTAAAACGGTAGTCAGTTCGATAAACGTCTGCAGCTCAAAGGCTTCTGATAAGTCGCTTTCTTCCAGTTGGGCAATGCGTTTTTCTCTGGAAAACACCTGGTCAACATGCTGAATGATCGGAGACAGTTCCATATCCTCTCGTCCGACTAGAAAGCGGTAGCTCTCTTCATTCAATTCCAAGGCGAACGACGTCTCATTCATTCGAATGCGTTCATATATGCTGTCATAATCACTTGCTTCAAAGACAAAGGTATCGTCTTCATTGAGTTTAGTGATCCACTCATCCAGTTCCTCAATCGTCAGTTCCTCGCTGTAAGTGCGCGTGATGATTTTTTGATCACTTTGGATTCCTCCCAAGAAGTTGACAAATAAGACCGTTAATCCCAAGAATGTTAAAACCACTAAAGGGTTTTTAAACAAACGCTGCCACTGTAACTTGAAAACTGTCCACATTTAATCCAACCTCCTTTTAGGGAAAACAGCAATACTGATTAAAATAAGAAGGACCGCCATCACTAAAACTCTGATCAAGAGGGGCGCTATTTCTTCTAAAGAAAACCCCTGCATAAGCTGCAGATAACTCGTCATCATGGCCCCGTTCGGCGTCCAGTTTCCCAGCTCCTTCAAACTCTGCGAGAACTGACCGACAGGCGTGATACTGCCTCCCAAGAAAGCAAAGACAGTGACAATCAATCCGTTAAACGTACTGGATGTTGAATTACTGTTCGAATACAGCGTGATGGAGGTCAGTAAACTGGTGATGGCACCTACAACAAATGCGAGAACTAACGTAGCGAAGGCCGTGTTCAGCCAGAAGGTGCTGTCTCTTCCGGAGAACGTTCCAAAAATAAACGTGCTCAATCCGAACAAAATAGCGACTTGTATATAAGTGATCCATGTCCCTGAAATCAGTTTACTCGTCAGATAATTCAGAGGCTTCGTTCCAGATACCATGAGCCGTCCAAAAACATGCTGTTCTTTTTCTTTAAACGCTCGACTGGATAGAGCCGGAGCTGTATAAAGAGCAAACATCATTCCCATACCGATCGTATAATACTGAAATGAAGAAATCGGTTCTTCAGCGTTCAGCGACACCACTTCACCATAGGTCATATCAGCTGTTTGGAACGATTCCTGTCTACCTTCCAAGGCAAGTGCTACAGACACTTCCAGATTGTATCGGTCGACAAAGGTGGTTGTAATGCTCCTTAAAATATCTCCACGTACGCTCTGAAAGTCCAGCAGTTTCAGTTCTAATTCGGAAACTGTTTCCTCATTCAATAATACTTTTTCCCAGATATGGTTAGAAAACCCTTCCGGAATAACGATCACCCCGGATACATCTCCCTCAGCAAGCGCTTCAACAGCGACTTCCTGACTCGTCATCTCAAGAGGAACGATCCACTCATTCACTTCCTCACTTTCCAGGACATTCTGAAGTTCTCTGCGCGGGTCCAGTTCTTCCGCTATAATTAAGAGCTGATTCCGTTCGCTTTCTTCCAAGCCCATCTCTGTCAGACGTTCTTCGAATTGACTCATCGCTTCTTTTGACGTTTGTTCCTCAACGACAGCGACTGGAAAAGGCTCTATTGAAAATTCTGTCACCGTAAGATTTCCCAGGGCAAAGCCGAGGATCGAGATGAGAATAAAAGGCATAAGCAAGAGTTCCATAAGGTCTGATTTACTACGAGACAATAACTGAAAGTCTTTCTTAATAAGATGCAACATACAATCACTCCCTTTAGTCTCGTAATTTTCTTCCGGTCAAGTGTAAAAAGACATCCTCCAGAGTAGGCGTTTGAACCACTATGCCAGTGATTTTAGTGTGGGCCGATTTTGCCATGTCAAAGACATCGCCTAGCAAATCGTCTCCTTTGGTGGCGATGACTTTATATCCCTGTTCTTCTTGCATGACTTTCTGCACGACAGGGTGTTCTGATAGCCGCTCAAGAAACTCCGAGGATAGGGACTCCACATCGATGCGGATCGTCTCATCACTGCTCAAAATGTCTTTCAGTTCCTGGTTTGTACCGGAGGCAATGATTTCGCCGTGATCCATGATGTAAACACGATCACAGAGCTTTTCTACCTCTTCCATGTAATGACTGGTATAGAGGATCGTCATGTTTTTTTCTCTGTTCAGTTTTCTTATCATCTCTAAAATATAATTGCGCGACTGCGGATCGATCCCTACCGTCGGCTCATCCATGATCAACACTTCCGGTTCGTGTAAAAGTGTAACGCCAATATTGATACGGCGCTTCATTCCTCCCGAATACGTCTCGACCGCATCTTTTTTCCTCTCGGTAAGTCCGATCAACTCCAGAACATCTTCGATGCGTTTTTCTAACTTTTCACCCTTCAAACCATAGATCCGTCCGAAAAACTTCATATTTTCATAAGCAGACAATTCTTCATACAAGGCGATCTCTTGCGGTACAACGCCTAACACCTGGCGTAACCCCTGAGGATTTTTCAATGCATCCTTGCCCTTGAAATGAACCTCTCCAGAAGTAGGTGGCAGCAGTGTTGACATCATTGAAATGGTCGTCGACTTGCCCGCACCATTTGGACCCAGCAGTCCGACCGATTCGCCTTCATTTAAATAGAGACTGACATTATGAACAGCGACATGTTCTTTGAATTTTTTTGTTAATTCTCTGGTTTCTAACATACATGACTCCCTTCTTTCGTTTTTTCATACTTATAGTATATACAATATAAGAGTCAGCCGCATATATTAAACCCTCAAAGCAAGTGGCTTGATTACCAACTTTAATAGGCTTTGTCCCAACACTTTTAAAGCTTTACCTTTAGTTTTGAAAAATGTTCAAATCTGTTTGCTACGTTTTAGCTGAGCCGTTGCATAATGAAAGCTCAGCCAAAAACCATCCTAACTGATTCACTTTATATCATGCTCTTTATTTTTGGAGACATTGACGTCAAAAAAAGGTAACCTATCTCACGTCAAACCACTCTCCCGTTTTCATCGGAAAGGTGCTCGCTTATATATCATTGTATAAGGCAACTGACATGCTCAAAACCGTATCAGGTGAAGTTAATACATATCTGAATGAAATAGAAAAAGCTATTCCTTTTCGCCTTTTCGTAAATAATTGGAAAGACTGATAGGAAATAGGTTTATTTCATTGACATCTTAACTAAAACTGATTAAAATTAAGGTAAGAGTTAAGTCCAAATATTTGAACACCCTCTCTTTTTTCGTTACTATGTGGACACGTGGCGCTACTCCCCCCACCAAACGGAAGAGTTATTAATTGTGAAAGGAGGATGTTACTTGAGCTTTTATGAAAACCTCAAATATTTTGTAAAAAACCATGCAACACACTCAAATAAATTTTTAGGTACGACACCAAAAAAGAAAATAACTCGGACAATATCTATTCAATATAAACACTTTTTCCAAGCTCAAGAAATAACATCAAATCAAGAAACCATTGATACGATTGTAAAATGCATCATAAAAAATGATGTAGCCAACCGATATTATGCTGGTAAAAAAGATAAGGATATTATGGAAGTTAAGGGAAAAATATATGAATATGAAAGTTTCCGAACCCAAGAGGTGCATTTGGTCCCTACTTCTGATGAGGACTTTGATCTGTATATAGAAGATACTAATTTAGGGCAACTACCAGAAACCTTTAGTAAAGAAGTCCAACATTATCTACAGACCACAATTCTTACGGCATTCGCGTATATCAAGGGTGGACCTTCTAAACATTATGATAAAGAAAAGGACTGCATCGTTGAATATGATGAACCCTTTGATTTAAATATTTATATACAGTTTTGTTAAACGAAAAAACTCTCCCAAAATCCTCTAACGGATTTCAGGAGAGTTTTTTTTATTCATTCATCAAACTACTTTTGCCCCCAGGGTATCTTTGAAATGCCCTAACGCCCAGTCATGACCCACTTGATTAAAACTGGCCACTGCATCTTTATAGATGACGATAGAAAAACCTTTATTATAAGCATCCACTGCCGTATGCAACACGCAAATATCCGTGCAGACGCCAACGAGATGAACTTCTGTGATGTCCCGTTCTCTTAATTTGGTTTCCAAGTCTGTGCCATTAAATGCACTGTACCGTGTCTTGTCTGTATAATATACGGTCTTGGCCGCTTTGATTTCCTGATAGTAGGCTTCTAAATCACCGTAAAGTAATCGGCCTTCTGTTCCTTCAATGTTATGCGGTGGAAACAAGTCGGTTTCTGGATGATACGGATCCTTTTCAGTATGCTTATCGATCGTAAACGCCACAAATTCTCCAGCTTCATAAAACTCTTTCGTTAATGACAGCACTTTGTCGTGCACCGCTTGTCCCGGTTCACCACACGTCAAGGCGCCGTCTTCAGCCACAAAATCATTGGCATAGTCAATGTTGATCAATGCTTTCTTCATTATCATCTTCCTTTCCTCTTATTTGATATTTTTGAAGATGAGTTTTCGACTGACAAAATAGTTGCTAGAAGCAATCACCGTTCCAACACCTATCTTTGACAAGGTAGGATTTAAACTGAAAAAACTGACCAGTACAAATAAACCAAGCATATCAAGCGTTGCCCCTGTTGAACGGAATAAAACAAACAAGACAAATTCTTTTACAAATGCTTTTCGTGTTTTCGTGTGCGTTTTAAATACATACCGTTTATTCACAGTATAGGAGAACAGGATAGATAGTGTTACAGCCACTACATTAGCTATCAAATAATGCCAGCCGATCATCTCGTTCAACACGTAAAAAGACAGAATACTAATCAACGATGTGACCAGACCAAAAAGGAAGTATTCAATGAACTCCTCAAACTTATAATACATTTTTCTCAATATTTCATCCCATCCCTAAGGTCTGTTTCAAGAATCTATCCTTATTTTAAACGGTCCGGCATCATGCCCTGCATGAATCCCCAGACACCGTTCGTTAAGCCTAATAGATCCCGTTCTTCTTCCGTCACATCATACCTTACGGATGCTTCTTTACCGGCAGAAACTTTTGAAACCCAGTTAGGATCGGCCAACAAGACACGACCTA
Organism: Alkalibacterium sp. 20; assembly: GCF_001885615.1. Taxonomy (GTDB): domain Bacteria; phylum Bacillota; class Bacilli; order Lactobacillales; family Carnobacteriaceae_A; genus Alkalibacterium. Next base: position 16,806 of record NZ_LSRN01000046.1, read on the forward strand.
CGGCGACAAGTTCACTGTCTTGTAACACGGTTTCTGCATCTTCGCCCGTTCGGATATCGCCTACAGCTATGAAAGGCATACGGCCGTTGATATGCTCATGTAAATAAGTGATCATCGGTTTATCCTGATAAGCTCCATGTTGTGAGATTTGATCGGATTTTCTTAAGGAAACATGGAGATAATTCAAGGGTTTATTGCATAACCTTTCAATCAAAAAGAGGGTTTCGTTGAAACGAATACCCGGCGTTTCAATTTCTTCCGGAGAAAAACGATAGCCGACAATAAACGGTTCGCTTGCTTCTTCTTTAGCAGCATCCGTCACGGCATCCACCAATTTTTCAATAAAGGTAAAGCGACTCTCCATACTCCCTCCCCACTGGTCTGTACGACGATTGGAATGCGGTGAGAAAAACTGTTGGATAAGATACGTATTTGCTCCGTGAAGTTCGACACCATCAAATCCGGCTTTGATCGCTCGGACCGTGGCTGCTTTGAAGTCCTCGATAATTCGAAGTATTTCTTTTTCTTTCAATTCTCTGGGCACTTCAGAATTAGGTCTTAATGCTCTGACTGAACTTGGAGCGACAGGCTGAACACCTTTTAAAACAGAAGCCTGTGTCATGCGACCTCCGTGATAAAGTTGTAAGACAGCTTTTGTCCCATTCACTTTTATCGAAGAGGCGAGTTCACTTAAACCGGCTAAATGCTTGTCATCATAAACACCTAACTCGCCTTCCCAACCCTTACCGTTTTCCGAAACATTGGCTGCTGCAGTGATCACCGCTCCAACCTCTTTACTTCTCATATGGTAATAACGCTTTTCATCTTCGGTAATGACCCCATCATAAAAACTCATTTTAGTTGTCATTGGAGCCATCAAAAAGCGGTTCTTTAAAGTTAATCCATTATCAAATGAAAACGACTGCGCATATTTTTTATTGTTCATCGTTATCCTCCTTCACTCTTCCTTCTTATTGTACCGATTGGTGAATTGAAAAACAATTTTAATGCAAAAAAAAAACAGTCAGATGGGGATTATCCATCTGACTGAGGTAAGGGAATATATTAAGATTGAGCAGAATGCAGTTGAGGATAGACATCTTCAACAGTTTGCTTGGGATCGATCACAATATAAAGCACTTCGTTCATAAGGGAAGAAGTTTGATAAGCGTTGTCCTGACCATCAGTATCAATCGCTTTGTATGGGAAATAGATAGTATCTCTCTCTACATCCATAAGTTTTTCGCCACTTTTATTATCGCGATATAAAATATCCATTTTTTCAATATCTTGGAATTTTTTGATACGGGCAAACATCCCCGCTTCTAATCCACCTTTATTGATATCGTTGGAATTGACACGATCGGCTTCTTTGTTGATTTCAATTCTCAAAGATTCACATGGGTGAATTTCCTGAAAATCGCCGTCTCCAATTCGACCAAAGCTTGTTGTGACTTGTTTGATCCATAAATCACCGATTTGATCGCGTTTTACTGTCATAGTCTCACCATTTTTAAAGATAAAGCGTAAAGCAGACATAACTTTTTTCATAATTTGATCTCTCCTATTTCGTTTTATAT
>NZ_LSRN01000047.1 GCF_001885615.1 Alkalibacterium sp. 20
TTATTTTATAATCATGATCGTTATCAAAAAAAATTAAAGAAGATGACCCCCGTAGCTTATCGGGACCATCTTCTATGGACTGCATAATATCGTTTTTTTAAGTGTCTAGTTTAAAGGTAGTAATTCAACATTCAAAAGATATTGCGTGCTTTTTTAGTTATCAAATCTAGTTTTAATAGTATTGATTTTCATAATATTTTTATAAGTGCCAACATTGGAAATATATCGCATCATATTAAAATTGACGGGTAAATGTAATGTATAGAGATCTTCACAGATAGTTGAACCATCTTCAAAATAAGTAATGGAATGATCCGTTGACACAATAGTGATATGATTGTCTTTGAAACTTTTATTTAGAAACTTCAAGGTCTCATCACGAGATTTGTACTTTATTTCTAATTGTTTTGTCCGATCTATTTTAAATAAGCTTTTCACTATTCGTAATACAATCAGCATAATGAACGTACTCGCTATGGCCATGAAATAATAACCCATACCAACAGCTATTCCCAAACTGGCAACAGCCCATATAGAAGCTGCAGTTGTTAAACCGGTAACCGTTCGTTTGCTTACAATAATTGTTCCAGCACCCAAGAAGCCAATTCCATTAACGATTTGAGCTGTTAGACGGGTGATGTCGGAAGATAAGACGTGAGATAATTCCGGATTGTTTCTCGCGAATTCTAACAGCCAGCTACTCGCCTCAAGCTGTGTCATGGTTAGGATAGCTGCCCCTAAACTGACCAGAGTATGTGTGCGGACTCCAGCATCTCGACCCTTCAGTTCTCTTTCAAAACCAATAATTCCTCCCACTGATGCGGCTAATAATAATCGCATAAACATTTCCAACTGGCTAATAGACATGCTATCCCTCTTTTCCATATGGCTTAACCTTATTATCATAAATAAATGCATGAAATACAAGTTTTAAACTTTTGTAAAAGCCATATCTAAATACTTTCATCTTTCACTAAAATGTTGTATACTAAAATTATTATAAATAAAATACTATTTCATTGTGAAAACGTCACAATTTAGTTACATATATGAATGAATTTAAAATCGAGCAAGTAGGAAGGATGTTTTTCATGAGTTTTTCGTTCATGGGTAAACACGAAGGGTCTCATCCGGAAGAAAACAAGTCGCGTACAAATAAGTTAGCGATAGAAGACGCTTCAGTGCCTAAAATAATGGTTTTTCCTGTTTCAATGCATATCGGGGCGCCAGCCAAGTCAGTAGTCGAAGTCGGGGACAAAGTTAAAGCAGGACAATTAATTGCTGAAGCAGGAGGATTTGTGTCTGCGAATATTTATGCTTCAGTCTCTGGAGAAGTTATTGCGTTAGAAAAAAGACCGATCGTTGGTGGTGAATCAGACTGTATTATAGTGAAAAACGACTATAACTATACAAAAGCAGAACTGCTTGTCGAACCCGGTAATTCTCAGAATATGTCTAAAGACGATATACTGGGTACCGTTAGAAAAGCGGGAATAGCAGGAATGGGTGGAGCGACGTTTCCAACATCTGTTAAGCTTAGCCCACCACCTGGTATGACTGTAGATACCTTAGTCATTAATGGGGCAGAATGTGAGCCTTATTCTACATCTGATCATCGAGTGATGGTCGAACATCCCGATGAAATTGTTAAAGGTATCAACCTATCAAGAAAACTATTTCCATTGTTGAAACATATTTACATTGGAATAGAAGACAACAAACCAGATGCCATAAAAGCTTTAGAGAACGCATCTGCTGATTATGATGACATCAGTGTTCGTCCGCTTAAAACAATGTATCCACGAGGATCTGAAAAGAATTTGATTAAAAGTGTGACAGGAAGAGAAGTACCACCAGGTGGTCTTCCGGCCGCAGTCCGTTGTGTCGTACTGAATACTTCAACTATCCGGTCCTGCTATAGAGCTTGTGAGTTTGGAGAGCCATTGATCGAACGTGTTGTTTCTGTATCAGGAACACCGATCAAGAACCCAAAAAACTTGAGAGTTAAAATTGGAACACCCATGGACTCGCTTATCGAAGATTGTGGTGGATTCATAGAAGTGCCAGGGAAAATTTTAGGCGGCGGACCGTTTATGGGTAAGGCAATTTCTGATTTAGGCGTTCCTATTATCAAGGGAACGACAGCTATTACCGTTTTGACCCCTGAAGAAGCTAATATTGGAGACGAGCAGGATTGTATTATGTGTGCTGAATGTATCCATGTTTGTCCGGTAAGTTTACAACCAATTCTAATTAGTGATGCATTTGAAAGAGGAAACATTGAAAAAGCAGAAAAACTAGGTGCGATGGATTGTATTGAGTGTGGGAACTGTTCTTTCATATGTCCTTCAAAAATCCCCCTTTTAGAAAATATCAGATCAGCAAAAGCTGCGATAAAACAAAAGGAAGAGGGGTAAATAATGGCTCAAGCGATTGATATAAAAGGTAAATTACGCGTAGGTCCATCTCCACACATACGGAGTAAACGAACGTCGGCATGGGTAATGGATCAGGTCATAATCGCAATGATCCCACCCGCCGTTGCCGCAACATTTTTCTTTGGCTGGTGGGTATTAGGAATGATCGTTATTGGGATCACTACCGCTGTAGCCTCCGAATTTATTTATCAGAAGTTAACCTATAAACCGATTAAGATTCATGACCATAGTGCGGCATTAACAGGTTTTTTGATTGCTTTAAGTTTACCTGTAACTGCGCCTATATGGATGATCATGTTTGGGTCTGCTTTCGCAATTATTATCGTAAAACAGATGAGTGGTGGCATAGGTAAGAATTACATTAACCCCGCAGTAGCTGGTAGGGTTGCAACAAAAGCCTTCTTTACACCTTGGCTGGCCAATTGGGTACTCCCTGCTGGATTTTTTGGAAGTGGTTATAGAGGAGTAGATGCAGTTTCGACAGCGACCCCACTAGAGTACATTGGTGACGGTGCACGAACTGTGGCTGAAGAAGTACCTGGATTGTTCGATCTATTCATGGGCTTTAATCTAGGTGGTAATATTGGGGAGACTTCTAAATTTGCCATTTTAATCGGAATGCTTTATTTAATCTTTAGACGTGTAATTAATCCGAAGATTCCTGTTTTATATATTTTAACTACAGTAGTCGTTATGGGATTATGGACTGGTTTTAACTTTGATTTCATGATGACACATGCATTAACGGGAACATTGTTCTTTGGCGCTACTTATATGGCCACCGATTACAGTTCAGGCTCATTAACTCCTGAAGGGAAAACGGTATTTGCCATCGGTTGTGGGGTATTAACCGCATTCTTTAGGATCACACTCGATCATCCTGGTGGAGTAGGCTATGCTATACTAATTATGAATGTATTAGCGCCATTTATTGATAATAAATTGATGCCACGTATTTACGGACATAAAATGAGACCACAAGTTAGCTTTAATCGTCAAAGTGAAAATACCATATAATAAAAAAATGACCGAAGCAGTGGAGATCTCCATTGCTTCGGTCATTTTTTATATTAGAGTATATAGAAGTCCACCGGCTATACCAGTAATCAAGATGACTTGGATAGGGCTGGCTTTATATTTTCGCATCAGTAAAATAGCTATACTAAAGAAAATAACAGAAATCCAGTTGAGTTCTGCCAAATCAAGCGGCCAATCACTATGGCCAAACATGGCAGTTAAAAAGATAGTTAATCCGGCAGAAGCAATCAATGCAACGACGGCTGGTCGTAATCCTTGAATGATACCTTGCACCATAGTGATGTTTTTATATTTAAAGTAAAAATAAGCTAATATTTGGACGATAATCACTGAAGGAAGTGTCACACCGATGGTCGCAACGACGCCACCCGATATTCCTGCAATCTGATTGCCCGCAAAGGTAGCGGCATTGATGGCTATTGGTCCTGGAGTCATTTCAGAAAGCGTTAAAATATCTATGAATTGCTGATTGGTAATCCAACCTTGGACATGAATCAATTCTTGTTCAATGAGGGGTAAAGCGGCATAACCTCCTCCAAAACTAAATAGTCCTATTTTGAAAAAACTAAGGAGTAATTCGATAAGAATCATTTGTTATCCCCCTTATTCTTACTGTTTTTCAATTCCCAAACTGTTGTCATTGCACCTATGATACCCGAGAATAACAAGAGCCATAAAATATTAACTTGAAAAATAATTCCTGCAATCAATGAGGCGATCATAACTAAAACTGGAATAAGTTTCTTCTGGTCTACAACCCTTTTCCCCATGTTATAGACGACGTTCACGATTATTGCGGCAACACCTGCCTGCATCCCGAGCAAAACATTGTTAACGATCGCGTTATCTCTTACAGCTAAATAAATATAAGCTAAGGCAGTCATGATAAATAAAGGAGGTATGATAGTACCTAATACTGTTACCATGGCACCAGGAACACCTGCCATTCGGTACCCAACTAATATCGACGTATTGACCGCGATTGGTCCGGGGGCGGATTGTCCTAATGCAATTAGATCAAGCATTTCATCTTCGTTGATCCACCCTAATTCATTCACAAATTTCTTTTCCATCAGTGGAACGATGACGTAACCTCCACCAAAAGTAAACATACTTAAAAAAAACGTTGATTTAAAGAGTTTGATATATAAATCTTTCTTTTCCATTTTCTTCTCTCCTTTGTATACCGTCTTTTATTATAGTAGAATTTGGGAGTCTTTAAAAGGAAAAGAAACAGTTAATACCATTTGTGTGTTTTTTTATTCAATAACCGGTATAATAATATCTAGAATGTGTTAATTTGGAGGCGTCAAGATGATCAATTTATTATTTTCCCTAGATGAAAATTATATCTATCCTTTAAAAGTAATGATTCGATCGCTTGTAGAAAATCATCCGAATGAATCTTTTCGAATGTATTTATTACACGCTGGAATAAGTGAGCGATCTTTAGAAGATTTAAGGCGATATATTGAAAGTGATGGAGATAATGAACTGATCGCTATTTACAGTAAAAATCATTTTGAATCATCAGATAAAGTGGCCATCACGCGTTACTACGCTTTGGAAATGTATCTCTGGATGTTTGCTCCTTATATATTACCGAATGATATAGACCGCATTTTATACCTTGACCCAGACATTGTTGCTATGAATGACATCAAACCTTTTTATAACAAATCCTTTGAGGGCTATTCCTTTATTGCGACGAATTATAAATATAAAACAAAATGGGTTCAGCCTTTTAACAACTTACGTTTGAGAAACTTTGAATCCGATGATTATTTTAATTCCGGAGTGGTATTGATGAATTTGGAAAAGCTACGAAAAGTAGGGGACGCAAATAGGATCGTCGAGGCAATAAGAGAAAATAAAGCTGTGCTCATATTACCTGATCAGGACATCTTTAACTTGGTTTACGTCAATGATATAAAAGAAGAAGATTGGCGTATGTATAACATGAATCCTAGAGTATATGAAAAGTTAAACATTCTTTTTCCTAACAAGTATAATCTCCAAATGATTGAAAAAGAAGTTGTGTTTATTCATTATTCCGGCAAACATAAGCCATGGAAGGAACGAGAAAAATATAAGTACACACTAGGAAACTATTATTTTGACTTTGAACGAAGAGCCTACAATCTAGGGAACGAACAACCAATATTTGTAAAAGGGAGTAGAGTATGACTAAACATTATGATTATGATTATTTAGTAATTGGCGGTGGAAGTGGAGGGATCGCTTCTGCTAATCGTGCAGCCATGCATGGGGCACGTGTCGCTTTAATTGAAGAAGATCAACTCGGAGGGACATGTGTCAACTTGGGTTGTGTACCTAAAAAGGTGATGTGGTATGTCGCTGAAATGATGGAATCAATTCATTCTTACGCAACTGATTATGGTATCGAACTGGAACATGAACCTGTCTTTAATTATAAGAAGATGATGGATAATAGAGAAAAGTACATCTCGTTTCTACATAAAGCTTATAAAAAAGGTCTGGATTCGAACAATATAACACTTATAAAAGGAAGAGCCACATTTATAGACGATTCGACTGTAGAAGTCGCCGGTCAGGAAATTACAGCCAGTCATATTTTAATTGCTACTGGAGGGAAACCGAAACGTTTAAGTATTCCCGGTGGCGATCTAGGCATTGTTTCAGATGATGTGTTTCGTTTAGAAGAATTGCCAAAGAGTATCGCTGTAATTGGTGGAGGGTATATTGGCGTTGAAATGAGTGGGATCTTTAATGCATTAGGTGTAGAGACTCATTTGTTCGTTCGAAAACCGGCTCCTTTATACAATTTTGACTCTATAATATGCGAGGGATTTCAGGCTATATCAGCAAGCGAAGGGCGTCATATTCATGTTAATAAAAAGGTGATCAGGGTTGAACAGAAAGATTCCAAGATCCTCTGTTTACATTTTGAAGATGGAACGACACACGAAACAGAACAAGTGTTGTGGGCAACCGGCAGAGTACCTAACACAAAAGGATTAAATCTAGAAGCTGCTGGAGTAAACCTTTATCCGGGTGGGTACGTTGAAGTGGACCGTTTCCAGAACACAACCGGAGACAATATCTATTCAGTGGGTGATGTGACGGGGAGAGCAGAATTGACCCCTGTAGCGATTGCTGCTGGAAGGTATTTATCTGAACGGGTTTTCAATGATAAGAAGGATGAGTACCTTGATTATAATAATATTCCGACGGTTATATTTACGCATCCACCTATTGGAACAGTTGGTATGACAGAAGAACAAGTGAGAGATGAATACCCGGAAGAAGCTATTAAAATTTATAAAACAGAGTTCACATCGATGCATAGTTCGATTACGGATAATAGACAAAAAATGTATATGAAACTTGTTTGTGTTGGGCGAAATGAAAAAGTAGTCGGATTACACGGTATAGGCAAAGGAATGGATGAATTACTTCAAGGTTTCACTGTGGCGATACAAATGGGAGCGACTAAAAAAGATTTTGATCGCACAATAGCTATTCATCCAACGGCTGCTGAAGAATTTGTCACGATGAAGTGATCGTACGTGTTTAATGGGTTTTAAACCCTTTACAACCATTTAAATGTTCGTTTTTAGTCTAAAAGCGAACGATTTAGACGGATTTTCTTTAAATTTCGTGTTTTTTGTTGCTTTTCCATGTGAGATGCACTATGATTGAGCTATCTTAATAAGCGTTATCTAATATAATTTAGCGATATGGGCTATAGTTTCTACCAATCCCCTTAAAGGATTGACTATTAGATTAAACAATAAGTATTGTTTATGATGTAGTTGATTAAAGACGGGAAACCGTCTTTTTATCATTTACATGTTAATAACCCAGTTATCTTTGTTGGATAACCTTTAGTAGTAACTCCGTGCGAATGGAGAAAAAATACGAAAGAGGGTTTTATCTTTGTTAGAAAAGTTCTTTCAATTGAAAGAAAACAACACCACAGTAGGAACAGAAGTTGCAGCCGGATTGACGACATTTTTCGCTATGTCTTATATCATTTTTGTGAATCCACAAATACTATCGTTAACAGGTATGCCAACGCAGGCTGTATTTTTAGCCACTGTTTTATCAGCAGCTGTAGGGACACTTATTATGGCTTTATATGCTAATGTTCCGTATGCTCAGGCTCCAGGAATGGGCTTGAATGCATTCTTCACGTATACTGTTGTTTTTGCACTAGGTTTCACATGGCAAGAGGCTTTGTTCATGGTGTTTTTAACGGGTATCGTAGGGATTTTAATTACAATAACATCAATCAGAAAAATGATTATTCATGCAATACCAGAATCACTGCAGCATGCTATCGGCGGAGGTATTGGTGTATTTATTGCTTATATCGGTCTAAAAAATGCGCAATTATTATCATTCACATCAGAAGGACAATCGATTTTATCTATAAACAATGAGCCTTACACTGCAGGAATGGAAATCAATGGTGCCATCAATACAGTCGTAACCGGGGGCGGTATTATACCGGATATCGGAAGTTTTACTAATCCATACGCAATACTCGCATTGATAGGTTTAATTGTAACTATTATTTTAATGGTCGCTAAAGTCAAAGGGGCAATCTTAATCGGTATTTTGTTCACCACTATCGTTGGTATTCCAATGGGAGTGACGGATTTATCCGGCTTAAGTAATCCAGCAAATTCATTAGGATCAGCATTTGGTGAGTTAGGAACGACATTCGGAGCAGCATTCGGGTCAGAGGGACTAGGTTCGTTATTAGCCGACCCTTCACGTTATGCTATTATACTCATAACTATCTTTGCTTTTACATTAACTGACGTCTTCGATACGATCGGTACCTTTATTGGTACGGGGAGAAAATCAGGTATCTTTACACTGGAAGATGAAAAAGCAATGGATAAAGGCAATGGCTTGAACACTAAGATGGAAAGAGCGTTGCTTGCGGACACTGTTGCTACGTCTGTCGGAGCGGTATTAGGTACTTCACCCGTCACGACATTTGTTGAAAGTGCTGCTGGTATTGGTGCCGGTGGACGTACTGGCTTGACGAGTTTGACTACAGGGACACTATTCCTGTTAACGGCTTTCTTCTCACCGGTTATGTCAGTTGTTCCAGGTGCAGCTACTGCGCCTGCTCTCATCGTTGTGGGTATTCTAATGATGTCAGCATTCTCAGAAATCGATTGGAATAATCTGGAAGAAGCGATTCCGGCATTCTTTGCATCAATATTTATGGGATTCTCTTATAGTATTTCATATGGTATTGCCGCAGGTTTCTTATTCTACATTATTACAAAAGTGGTTAAAGGTAAAGTACGTGTTATTCACCCAGTATTATGGGCGACCACAGCCTTATTCATTTTCAACTTCGTGGTACTTGGATTAATCTAAAAAGAATAAACCTATAAACGAGTGGATGCCTATGAAGGGATCCACTCGTTTTTTATAGAGTATGCGAAAAAATGGAATTCAGAACAACGTAATATTTTAACTGCAAAGAATATTGCGGTTTTGTATAGAAAAATTCGGTCTCAAATGTTTATTTTTTTGAAAGTGTCGAACATGAGGGAAGGTTCGACACTTTCAAAAAGAAATTACCGTTGTAAGTGCCGAAGATGAAGTTGTTCGGTAGTTACAGAAAAGGATTGTGATTCAAAGTACCGAAGTTGGGCCCTTTTCGACACTTAGAAATAAAAATTGCTTTTGAAAGAGTCGAAGAAGGGGCTATTCGGTAGTTACAAGTGCTAACTAAAATTGAAACTACCGAAGTTGAATCAAGTTTGACACTTTGACGCTATAACAGCAACTGAACCTACCGAATACATGATAAACAAAGTGAAAAACCCGGAAAATCAGTAGAAAAACTGATTTTCCGGGTTTTTATAAATTTTTGACTAACCTTATTCAAATCTTAAAGCATCGATTGGATTCAAGTGAGCCGCTTTGCGTGCAGGGTACATTCCGAAGAAGACACCCACTGCAGTTGAAAAGATAAGCACTAAAGCGACACTTCCCAGTGTGACTACAGGAACGATATCTAGCGCGCCAGCAACGATGTTAGAAAGGATAATACCCAAGGTCAGGCCGATCATTCCACCGATCAAACTTAAAATAATAGATTCCATCAAGAATTGGATCAAGATGGTTCTGGTTGTTGCACCTAAGGCTTTACGTGTTCCGATTTCCCGTGTTCGTTCGGTTACCGAAACCAGCATGATATTCATGACACCAATACCACCGACAAGTAAAGCGATACCTGCCACGGCGGCGATAAAGTTAATAAACAGACTCAGAACATTGTTCACCTGATCGAGTGCCTGCAGGAAGTTTCGCGCATTATAAATGTTTTCTCCTACAGCGTCGTGACGAAGTTCCAAAAGTCTGACGACCTGATTAGATACAGGTTCGATCTGTTCAGTATCTTCTACTTGAATGGTCGCTGAGTTCATCCCTAAAAATTGCGGAACTTTTTGGCCTAAAGTTGACTGAGGCAAAGACATGAATAGAGGAATCTGGTCTGCATCAAAGGCTCCTTGCATATTGGCAAAAGAACCTTCCACCACACCCACAATACGTAAATCGAGACGAGATTGAGCGATAGTCATGCGCAGTGATTCACCTATAACATCGGTACGACCAAACAAAGCCTCAGCACCATCTTCATCAATGACGACGACATCATTGTTTTCGTCAAAATCGACCTGACTAAAGTAACGTCCGTGAATCAAATCAGAACTCATCGCTTGACTTAAAAATTGCAAATCTGGTGTCCCATATGAAACGACTGCCTGCCGTGATGCCATGTCAGTAGCAGCTGTTCCCGTTATTTGCTGATTTGGAGAAATATAGCGAATCTCATCTATGGAGTCTTTCAGCAAGACTAAGTCATCCTGGGTCAGCGCTTCGTATGATTCATCCGTATCGTTTGCGGTCAAATTGATTGTTGTTGCACCAATGTCGCTAAAGGTTGCAGTGATCTCCTGAACGGCACCGTTCCCCACAGCTAAAATTGCAATAACAGAAGAAATGCCGATGATAATGCCTAACATGGTCAAGAACGATCGCATTTTATTCGCAAAGATGCTGTCTAATGCCATTTTAAAGTTTTCTTTGATAAACATTTATTCCACCCCCGCTTTAGGAAGCTGTTTGGGTTTGACTAGTTCGTCTTCAATAATAGCGCCATCATTGAAGTGAAGGATACGTTTGGAGTACTGAGCCATTTCCGGCTCGTGGGTTATCATAACGATGGTTGTGCCTTCTTTATTTAAATCCTGGAAAACATGCATAATATCCTTCGTCGTTTTAGAATCTAAATTTCCTGTGGGCTCATCAGCCAGCAGGACAGACGGTTTATTGACCATCGCACGCGCAATGGCAACGCGTTGTTTTTGTCCCCCGGATATTTCATTGGTCAAATGGTATAGCCGGTCACCCAAACCGACTTTTTCCAGCGCTTCTGTTGCTCGTTCAATTCGTTCTTTGGAAGGGACTTTAGCATAAACGAGTGGGAGCATGACGTTCTCTAGAACATTCATACGTGTCATCAGGTTAAATGATTGAAAAACAAAACCAATTTCCTTGTTTCTGATTCCAGCTAATTGAGAATCAGATAAACCAGTGACATCAGTACCATTGAGTAAGTATCTCCCACTATCGAAACGGTCAAGCAATCCAATTATGTTCATTAACGTAGATTTACCGGACCCACTTGGACCCATAATTGAGGTGAATTCTCCTTTTTGAATTGAGAGAGTCGCTTTATCTAACGCTCTGATAGTTTCTCCACCCAAACGATATATTTTGTCTATATCGGTAATTTCTATCACGAGATATCCTCCTTCTAATTGTCTAACTCGACTTCAAGACCATCTTCTAACTCAGCACTGGGCGATAGAACAACGTGATTGCCTGCAGACAGACCACTGACGACTTCAATATCAGCTTCTGACTGAATACCTGTTTCAATGGCTACACGTTCTGCAACGTTATTATCAACGATGAAAACGTATGGCTCATTATTTTCATCATAATTAAGCGCCTCGACCGGAATGATCAGGGCATTGTCTTTTGATTCAACAATGATTTCAACGTCAATTTCAAAACCGGCAATTAAATCTGTGGTATCTGAATCGAAAGTGACCTCAGCACCTAGCTGAGTAGATAGACCCGTTTGTGTTTGTTGTTGCGTGGCGATAGGATCGATTTCTGAAAGGGTTCCGTCATATTCGGTGTCATTGTAAGTTAAAAGCACCGCTTGATCGACAGCGACTTCACTTGAATCTGAACGTGATAGCTGAAGTGCAGTGTGTAAATCGTTCAGATTTGAAATGACAAGTGACGGACGACCTTGCTGAGCATTCGTATCCGCTTCGTCTTCTGAAACATTCACTTGAGTAACCGTACCATCGAAGTTGGCTTCAAACGTTGTGCCGTCCATATAGGACAGAAGGGTTTCACCTTCCTCAACAATATCTCCGACAGCCACAGTCAGTTCAGTGACTAGGCCCTGTCCCATGATCTCTTGTGTATCACTCGGTTCAATTATACCTGACGTGACCACTGTTTCTGTGATATCTTCTTCAACTGCTTCAGCTGTTTTAACAGTTACAGTGTTATCTTCTTGCTGACTGCTGTAAATACTGTAGCCGACAAAGCCGACGAAAGCTAAAAAGAGTATCAATCCTATCCATTTTTTTCCTTTCATAATTAAAGCGTCCTTTCTCTTTTCCTATTACTAAATAATAATTCACAAATTTAATTATACAGTCTGTGAAACGTATATGCTACGAATATGGAATGAAAATCATGAAATCTTCACATTTTAAAGGTGGAGTTTAACGTTAATGTATGAATGGAACAATAAATAGAGAGGTACGTTTAGAGAGTTTTATCGATATGTGGTAAACTATTAATACAATTAGAAAAGACGTGGGAGACAAAAGTGAATGAGAAAGGAGACCCCTTAATGAAAGATAAAGTTTTTGTTGTCGGTGATGTGCACGGTCAAATCACAATGTTCAAACAATTATTGGGTTTTTGGAAGCCGAATGAAGAACAGTTGATCCTGATCGGAGATTTGGGAGACAGAGGAGAAAATCCTAAGGACTGTTTCGAATTGGCAAAGGAATTAGTTGAGGGTCATGGGGCTATTTGTTTACGAGGCAACCATGAAGAAATGCTTCTGAATTTCATGAATAATCCGAAGTATTCCGCAGCAACTTATGAAATGAATGGCGGAATGGTAACGATTAAAACGTTCTTACAGACTGAAGCAGAAAAGTATGACCCAGTTGAACTTGCGGCCAGCATGTTGGCTAAAGTCCCCTGGCTAAAACCGTTTATCGAATCTTTACCCTTAACGTATGAATGGGAAGATTATGTGTTTGTTCATGCCGGGGTTGATTTAACATTAGACGACTGGCGTGATTCCAGAAAACGTGATTATGTCTGGATCAGAGAAGGGTTTTACGATCAACCGAATCATACGGGTAAAACTTTTGTCTTTGGACATACCGTTACGGCGATGCTTCATAATGAACAGTACAATACAGATATCTGGCAATCCGGTGATGGAAAAATTGGTATTGATGGCGGGGCGGTATACGGTGGGGTAATACATGGGCTCGTACTTGACAAGAATGGCATAGTTGATCATTACAAGATAGAAAACAAAGGATATGCTTTTTCTGAATACTTGAGGGAAGGATTATAATAGGAATGAAAATAGGTACTTTATCTGATTTGCATATCGATAGAAACGAATGGGAAATGGAAGCGAATGAAACAACTGTGATAACACTCTCTGAAATGATAAAAGTGAAAGCGATTGATATTCTGTTGGTCGCCGGAGATATTTCCAATAGTTATTTAAAGAGTCATGAATTTTTACAAAAATTGACAGAACTTACTCGCATTCCTATCAAGTTTGTTCCTGGAAATCACGACTACTGGGAAAAAGAAACTGATTCAAGTGACACGCATAAAATCAATCATTTTTTTAACAAGCAAGAGTATTCGCTTGTCGGAAGGCCATACAACCTAAATGATGAATGGGCCATTGTCGGGACACCCGGCTGGTATGACTACGGCTACGGCAATCAAGACAAGTACAGCGAAGCCCAGTTTGAGAAAAAGAAATACGGCTTTGCTTCCTGGAACGATCTCCATTTCGTGAACTGGAATCAGAGCGATAAAGAGGTGAGTCAAGATATGCTGAAACAGCTCTATAAAGATTTGGAAACGGTGAAACATAAAAAAATCATCCTGATGACGCATATCGCGACACATAGTGACTTTGTTGTACCGTTGCCGCACCGAATCTACAATTATGCGAATGCCTTTTTAGGTGCCAAAGCTTATGAGGCAGTTTATGAAGATTTTGAAACAATCGAGTACAGTATCATGGGACATGTGCACTTTAGAAAAATTGTCCAGGATACAAAGAGAACCTACATTTCTCCCTGTTTAGGTAGCAGTAAACACTGGACAGACAAGCGATTAAAGAATCAACTGGAAAAAAGTTTAGTGACATTCGACCTATAAAAAGGGTGAATCCAAAATAGAGGATTCGCTCTTTTTGGATTTTATGATAAACTAGATAGGATGAACTAAAGTATTGGAGATGAATGGTTTGGCAGAAGTAGAAAATAAACACGTAATGAATTTATTGATCAAGGATTTAAAAGGGTATTCTAAAAAACAAATTATATCTGTGCTCGACATGCTTGGTGACGGAAATACCGTACCGTTTATAGCCCGTTACCGTAAAGAAGC
This sequence comes from Alkalibacterium sp. 20, assembly GCF_001885615.1. Lineage (GTDB taxonomy): Bacteria > Bacillota > Bacilli > Lactobacillales > Carnobacteriaceae_A > Alkalibacterium. Next base: position 14,247 of record NZ_LSRN01000047.1, read on the forward strand.
AACAGGTTCACTAGATGAAGTGCAAATTAGAGAAATTGAAGAGCGCAACAATTATTTAACTAACTTGGAAAAACGTAAAACGGACGTGCTAGCTTCGATTGAAGAGCAGGGTAAACTGACGCCTGAGCTTGAGAAAGACATCAAAGCAGCGAACCAGATGCAGCGTGTGGAAGATCTGTATCGTCCATATAAACAAAAGCGCCGTACGAAAGCAACGATTGCAAAAGAACAGGGACTGGAACCCCTAGCTGAGTGGGTATTAACTTACCCAAGCGGCTCGTTAGCGCTTGAAGCAAAAAAATATATCGATGAAGAAAAGGATGTGACTTCAGTTGAAGATGCCTTGGTGGGTGTCCACGAAATCATAGCTGAGCACATTTCGGATAATCCAACCTACCGTAAGTGGATTCGTGAATACACGTATAATAAAGGTGAAATCCTTTCAAAAGTGAAAAATGAAAAAGCGGACGAAAAAGCAGTCTTTGAAATGTATTACGATTATTCAGAATCACTCGAGTCGCTTGTTTCACACCGTATACTGGCTTTAAACCGTGGCGAGAAGGAAGAAATCCTTTCTGTGTCTATTGACGTGGATGAAGCCTATATCAACCGTTATATGGTGCGTCAGGAATTACCTGATCGAGATTCATCAGAAGCAACGGAAAAAGTCAAAGAAGCGGTCCTTGATGCCTATAAACGTTTTATTGGACCGGCGATCGAAAGAGAAATCAGAAGTGATTTATCAGAAAAAGCAGAAGAGCAAGCGATCAATGTTTTTGGAGAAAATCTGCGTAACCTTCTTCTGCAGGCACCTCTAAAAGATCAGACGCTTTTAGGATTAGATCCTGCTTACCGAACGGGATGTAAATTAGTTGTCATCGATGCGACAGGAAAAGTTCATGCGATTGACCTTATCTATCCACACCAACCCGCATCAGCTGCTAAGAGAAGTGAAGCGAAAGGGAAATTCCTGGACATGGTTAATAAGTACGACGTGGACACTGTTGCCATCGGTAATGGGACAGCGAGCCGCGAATCAGAAACTTTTGTCGCTGACGCCCTCAAAGAAGTCGATAAAAAAGTAGCTTATGTGATTGTCAATGAGGCAGGCGCTTCGGTTTATTCAGCAAGTCCGGAAGCACGACGTGAATTTCCTGATTTACAAGTCGAAGAACGCAGTGCCGTCAGTATTGCCAGACGTCTCCAAGATCCGTTAGCTGAACTGGTTAAAATCGATCCGGAATCAATCGGTGTTGGTCAGTATCAGCATGATGTGTCTCAAAAGAAACTGAGTGATCAGTTGGACTTTGTCATCGAAGTCGTGGTTAACCAAGTAGGTGTCAATGTGAACACCGCGAGTGCGGCCCTTCTTAAACATATTTCAGGATTGACAAAAACAACGGCTGAAAACGTGGTGACCTATCGTGAAGAAAACGGCAAGTTCACGAACCGTTCGCAACTTAAAAAAGTCAAGCGTCTTGGGCCTAAAGCCTTTGAACAATCCGTTGGTTTCCTGCGTATCCCGGATGGCAAAGAACCATTTGATAATACCGGCATTCACCCGGAAACATATAAAGAAGCGGAAAAAATCATCGAACTGACTGGACTGAATAAAGACAGTCTCGGCTCGAAAGATTTGGAAGCCCGTTTTAAACTAGTGGATGACGAGAAAATAATTGAAGAAACCGGCTTAGGCATAGAAACCATTGAAGACATCAAAAAAGCCTTGGTTGCACCGGGTCGGGACATGCGTGACGACATGCCGGCACCGCTCCTGCGTACAGATGTGTTGTCAATGGAAGACTTGAAAGAAGGCATGGAACTCGAAGGAACCGTGAGAAACGTCGTCGACTTTGGTGCCTTCGTGGATATCGGGGTGAAACAGGACGGCTTGGTGCATATATCGAAACTGAGCAATTCATTTATCAAACACCCAAGTAACGCCGTGGCTGTAGGCGATATCGTCAAGGTTTGGATCGACTCTGTTGATATGAAAAAAGGACGCATCGCACTTAGTATGATTGAAAAAACGAAAAAAAATAAATAAAGAGAATTAGTCAGGTCAGGAGTTTCTCCTGACCTCTTTTTCTATCCAAGGTGGAACATTTCTATGGAAACAATTGAATTGCAAAAATTAGTCGAGGATGTTTCACTGAATCACTTTGATCGACCAATCAGACATCAAGCTTTATTTAATAAGCGTTTAAGATCAACAGGTGGACGCTATCATCTGGGTTCACATAACCTGGATTTTAATCCCCATGTTTTAGAAAAAGCGGGACTGGAAACATTCATTGGCGTCGTCAAACATGAACTTTGTCACTATCATCTGCACTTAAGTGGAGATGGGTTCCAGCACAAGGATAAAGCCTTCAAAGATTTGCTGAAACAAGTGGAGGGCTTACGTTATACGCCATCGTTGAAAGAACCAGAAGAGCCAAAAAAATACTGGCAGTATCGATGCAGAAAATGCGGGAGCGTTACTCAAAGGCAGCGAAAATTCAATACAGCTAAATTTGTTTGTGCCAAGTGTAAAGGCAGATTTGAATTAATTGGAAAAGTAGAAACAAATAAGACGGCAGTTGACTAAGAATCAACGGCTGTCTTATTTGTCTATTATAAATTAATACCTGCTTTTTCGAAATGAGCTTCAAGATCTGAAATGTTGCCGTCAAATACATGACCATCCATGCCAAGATTAGCGGCACTTTCAATGTTCACGGGTAAATCATCAATAAAGAAACACTCAGAAGGTTCAAGATCAAAGTGAGTGAAAAAATCCCGGTAAAGCTCTTCTTCCGGCTTGATACTTTTCCAGTCAGAAGAAAGAAACAGACCGTCAAAGTAGTCTAGTCCAGGAATAATATGTTTGAACTGGTGGAAATCCTGAGACACATTTGAAAATAAGTATAGATGGTAGCCATTCGCTTCCAATCGTTTCAAGACATCTTCCATCTCTGAAATAGGCGTCATTTCTTTATACCAGGTATCCATTACTACTGAAACAGATGCATGAAGCGTTTCGGGAAGACGCTTTGAGGCATTCTCGATAATTTCTTCTTTTGTAATGGTCCCTCGGTCATATTGCTGCCATTCATCAGCGTAAAAGATTTCATTTAATAATAATTTCTGGTGTTCGGTGTTGGGTGTAAAAGTCTTTATAAAATCTGCCGGTGCATATCGGATCAACACATTTCCCATATCGAATACTACGTTTTTCATCATATTTATACTCTCCTCAATGAACTAGAATGAAATTATCTTCCCTTCAAAGATACCATATAAGCTTATATTTTGTAGGTCATTTAGCATAATTTTTATATACGATATTGACATTGGGTCGAAAGATTGATATGATAAATTTTGTTGAGTATAAAGCGCACGTGGCGGAATGGTAGACGCGCCAGCTTGAGGGGCTGGTGGGGCGGAGCCCCGTGGAAGTTCGAGTCTTCTCGTGCGCATAACAATTTTAAACAGTTGTAAAAAAAGAGATGACATCCGAGGTTAACCTCGGATGTCATCTCTTTTTACT
>NZ_LSRN01000048.1 GCF_001885615.1 Alkalibacterium sp. 20
AAATAAACCCCCTTAACTGCTTGTGGAAATGGTTTCACTAATTGGAAAAGACACCAATCGATGAAAGCGCTTATATTTTTGGCTATAGGTATTTATATTAACATAAATACGTGTTAAAAATAAGATGTATTATAAAAAGAAAGGTGGAGAAATAAATGGATAAAGTTATAACTATTGCTGGAGGCGGAAGCGGATATACGCCTGGAATCGTACTCACATTATTAAAAAATCAAAGTGATTTTTCGATAAGTGAAATACGATTGTATGATATAGATAATGTTAGAAATAGTGATATGGAAGTTATCATAAGGCACTTATTAAAAAAAGAGAAGTCTAATATCAGATTAGTAGCTACAATTGATCCTCAAGAAGCTTTCGAAAGCGTAGATTTTATTTTCTCTCAAATAAGAGTTGGTGGAATTGAAATGCGAGAGTTTGATGAAAAGATACCGCTTAAATACGGAATTGTTGGACAGGAAACATGTGGAGTTGGCGGGTTCTCATACGGGTTACGATCTATGAAAGGATTTCTGGAAATGGTCGGCTATATTCAAAAATATGCTCCTGATGCGTGGATATTGAACTACACCAATCCAGAGACTATAATTTCTGAGGCCGTTCGTAGAAAATTCCCAGAGATAAAAATCGTTAATGCGTGTGACCAAACTATTGCTATTGAAGAATTAATTGCACATTCGTTTGGTTACGATCGTCGAAATTGGATCACTAATTATTATGGGCTTAATCATTTTGGTTGGTATCAATCCATCTATGACATATCCAAAAAGAAAGATATTATGCCAGAAATTATTGAAAAAATAATAACTCAGGGATTTAAAACAGATCATTTGGATCTAAGTTGGGCTAAAGCTTTTAAATTAATGGAACGAATGGTTACTGATTTTCCAGAACACGTTCCTAATAATTATTTAGAATATTATCTTTATCCTAATCTCATTGTTGAGAACGCAGACCCGAAATATACGCGTGCTAATGAAATCATGGATGGAAGATTGAAAAAAATAAAGGAAACAGCTAATTTAATAAGATCAGCTTCATCTCTTGAAGATGTCGATTATGACAGTGACTCTCACGGTCAATATATAGTTGATATTGCAGTTTCTATTCTAAATAATCTAAACCGTAGATTTATGTTGATTGTTCCTAATAAAGGAGCTATTCCTAATCTGAGAGAGGATGCTGTCGTTGAGATCCCCTGTTATGTTAATTCAAATGGTGTCGAACCAATCTCATTGCGTAAAGAAATTCCGGATTTTCATAAGGGACTAATGGAGGCACAAGTCGCTTCAGAAAAACTACTGGTCGATGCATTCTTTGAGAATTCATATCAAAAAGCTTTGCAAGCATTCACACTAAATCAATCTGTTCCTAATGCTGTCGTTGCGAAAAAGGTGCTAGATGAATTAATGGAGAAAAATGTTGATTACTGGGTAGAACTAACTTAAACAAGAAAGGGGGAAATAAAATGAATGTTTTGATTATAAACGCAGACGATTATGGTTATAGCCGTGCGGTAAATTTAGGAATTATCGATTCTTTTAAGAGTGGAGTGTTAACTTCCGCGACCTTAATGGCAAATATGCCTGGATTCGAACATGCTGTAGAATTGGCGAAACTGAATCCGAAGTTTGGGATAGGGGTACATTTAACATTGACATGTGGCAAACCTCTATCTGAAAACACTTCTTCATTGACTGAGAACGGTTCGTTTAAAAAAATAGCTTTTTATGAAAGTGATTTTTCGATAGAAAAAGATGAATTATTAAAAGAGTGGGATTTACAAATCCAGCGTGTAATTGAATCGGGAATTACGCCTACTCATTTGGATACGCATCATCATGTCAATATGGTTTCGCCAATGAAAGAAGTGTTTATAGAATTAGCAAGAAAATTTAAACTGCCAGTACGTAATAATTTTGATGTTCCAGACGATCTTCTTACTGTAAAAAAATTCTTTATTGATTTTGATGATTTAGGAATAACTAAAGGAATATGGAAACCTTTAATTACAAATAATTTAGTCCAGGATTGTAAGAACTATCATACTGTAGAGGCTATGTGCCATCCTGGCTATTTGGATAACGTCGTCTTCGAGGGATCAAGTTTATTAGAAAATCGTGTGCTGACCACAAAAGAGCTGATGGATAGTAACTATAAAGAATTATTCTCTGCTAATAATATTAAATTAGGTACGTATAGAGATTTAATCTAAATAATTAGGAGGAAGATCATGGATATTAAAGCTGATGTACAAAAATTAGGTCGGTCGATGCTTGTCCCAGTTTCAGCAATGCCTCTTGCAGGTATTTTGTTAAGGATTTCTTCGGCTGATTTGTTGGACATTCCTATCTTAGCCGCTGCAGGTAGTGCTGTATTTGGAAACTTGGATATTTTATTCGCTATTGGAGTGGTATTTGGATTTGCAAAAGGTAAAGATAAAGGTATGGCCGCCTTGACAGCCGTATTAGCTATACTGACTTTAAGACAAGGACTATTGGTTATAGACCCGGAAATCAATATGGGGATATTTGGAGGAATTATCTCTGGGGCCGTTGCAAGTTGGACGTACAACCGTTATAAAGATAAACAGCTACCACAGATTTTTTCTTTTTTCGCAGGGGAACGTTTCCCACTTACTGTGATCCTACTTATTCAAACGGTGGTAGCAATAGTGTTCGGCTTCATTTGGCCAATTATACAATCTGGTATAGACACTTTTGCACAAACTTGGGTTCAGATGGGAGCTTTAGGCGTAGGGTTATTCATGTTCTTTAACCGATTGTTGATCCCTCTTGGTTTGCATCATGTCATCAACTCATACATTTATTTTGATTTAGGTGAATTCACGACAGAGGCCGGTGAAGTAGTTCAAGGTGAAATTCCAAGATTTTTGAATGGAGATCCGACAGCAGGATTGTTTTTAGCAGGATTTTTTGTAGTCATGATGTTTGGAATACCGGGTATTTGTTTAGCTATTTATAGAGCAGCTTATAAAGAAAATAAAGAAAGAGTCAAAGGAATCATGGGAAGTGGGGCTACAACTTCATTTATTACTAACATTACTGAACCCGTAGAATTCACTTTCATGTTTACTGCACCTATTTTGTATTTAATACATTCATTTTATGCCGGGTTAGCAGGTATCGTAACTTATTTTTTAGATATTAGAATGGGTTTTTCATTTGGTGCTTCATTAGTGGATTATGTTTTAGGATTTAACATAGCTCGAAATCCTTTATTAATAATTCCTGTGGGAATAGTATTTTTCTTCTTATACTATTTTACATTTTACTATGTTATTAAAAAGATGAGCTTAAAGACATTGGGACGGGAAGATGATAAGCTTTTTTCTGAGGAAGTGTCTGAAGAAGAGCATGATTTTAGTTTGGCAACCAGTAATTATTCTTTCTTAGCAAAAAAACTTTTACATTCGCTTGGAGGAAAAGAAAATATCGAAGATGCCTACAATTGTGTCACTAGACTTCGGGTCACTGTTATCGATCCGTCCAAAGTTGATGAAGAAAGAATTAAACAAACTGGCGTAATCGGATTAATAAGACCGTCTGACACTAATTATCAGATAATTATAGGTCCAGAAGTAACAAATGTAATGAGTGAATTCAATAAATTGTTAGACGATTAATAAAAATTAGTACAAAAATAAAAATCTGAAATATTCAGAGATCAAAAGATACCATCGATATCATATGTATAAAGAATAGCCGTTCCCCATTTAATCGTGACAAACGAATGATCGGAGGACGGCTATTTATATATGCTGGAAATTGAATTATTGTCTACTATTCATCCAGCATCCGGTAATAATCAACCACCAGATCCGATAAAATGACCAGGAATGAACGGGCGGAGATGTCATAGCCTTTATACAAGTAGTGCTGGATAGAAAAGCTGACCCCAATATCGGTGGTCTTCATCAACGGGCTATCCGGATTGTTGGTCAAAACGATCGTTGGGATAGCCAAGTGAGACATTTTTTCAGCGGCCTTAAGTAAAGTCTGTGTTTCTCCGCTTGAGGAAACAAAGATGACCAGATCGTTGCTGTCCACCCAGTTACCGACCAGATCGATCATATGTGATTCATAGATATAGGAAGACGACCGGTTAAGCTGCATCAGACGCTTGCTCATGTACTCGCCGACCATGTTTGTTAAACCGACTGAAATAATAATGATTTTATTGGCAGCCTTCATCTGCAGGGCTGCTTTTTTGAGCACGGATTTATCCAGATTATTCAGTCCGGTAGCCAAACCTTCCATATATTGGTTGACGGGGTCCAGAAGGTCATCCTCACTGGAACTGCTCAGTTGTTCATTTAATTTTTTTAGATTGAACTTGAATTCTGAAAAGCCGCTGTAGCCTAACTTATGACTTAAGCGCACGATGGTCGTAGTACTGACATTATTGTGTTCAGCCAATTTCGTGAGAGACATCGTGGCGACGTTTTCACTGTTGCTTTCGATATAATAGAGAATCTGTTTTTCGGTATACGTCAAACTAGCCAGTTCATTTGCAAATATATCCAGAAGTTTACCCATAAAAATCTCACCCTTTTTTTGTAAGCTTTTTCATAGTTTAACACACCAAAAATAAGAGGATAGCTTACATTTGTAAAATAACGGTTTCATCCTGTACAAATGTACAGCACTTGTACTAGTCGGTCAAAAAAATATGCTGTAAGCTAAACGTAGATCAAATGAAAACGTTATTAAAAAATAGGAGGAAATAAAGTGGACTTAAAACAATTAACGTCGAAACAACTGGTTCGTTATGATATTCAGTCAACAGATAAAGCGACTGTTATCAAAGAACTCGTTCGCTCATTGTCAGAAGAAGGCGTCATCAGTGATGAACAGGCATTTTACGGCAGTGTCATGGAAAGGGAAGCTACCTCAGCAACGGGGATGGAAAATGGGTTAGCCATTCCACACGGTAAATCCGATGTTGTAAATGAAGCTGCTTTTGCCGTCGCTCGTTTGGAGCACCCAGTGGATGAATGGGAAAGCATCGACCCGAACAATAAAGTGGAGCTTGTTTTCCTGTTAGCTATTCCAACAAGTGAAGCCGGTTCCACCCATTTAAACGTGCTGGCTGAATTAAGCACGCGTTTGATGAACGAAGAGTATTATGCTCAGTTACTCGGTGCTAATAATTCGGAAGAGTTCATGACTAGACTGGATCGTTTTGAAAAAGCGAAAAAAGCAGCGCCAAAAAAAGCGGGTAAAACGATTCTGGCTGTCACGTCATGTGCCTCAGGAATCGCCCATACGTATATGGCGGCTGAAGCGCTGGAAAAAGCAGGAGAAAAACTCGGGTATACCATCCTGACTGAAAAGCAGGGAGCGACCGGGATCGAAGACCGCGTAACTTCAGACATGCTCAAAAAAGCAGACGGCGTCATTTTTGCGACGGATTTACCCGTAAAAGAAAAGGATCGTTTTGCCGGCTTGCCATTTGTTCAGACACGCGTCGCTGATCCGCTTAAACGCAGTGAAGCACTCATCAAACAAGTATTAAACAATCCTGACGGTAAGGTCGAAGTACGAGAAGGCGATGCGAGTCAAAGACAATCCCCACAAAATGGGCAAAAACAGGGTGTACTTGGAGAAATAGTTCAAGCAGTCATGACCGGTATCAGTTACATGATTCCACTCCTTGTAGCCGGTGGTTTAATGATGGGTATTGCCAAGCTTGGTGCGATGCCGTTTGGATTAGTCAATGAAATCAACGATATTTCCTTTGCAACAGACAGCAACGAATTTTTCGTTATTTTACATCACTTAGATAAACTAGGCTTCATGATTTTCCAATTCATCTATGCCATATTTGCGGCATATACAGCTTATGCAATCGCTGACCGGGTCGGTATCGTTGCCGGATTTGTCGGGGGATTGTTTGCTAATGGTGTACATTTCCGTTTCTGGGGGATTGAAGACGGGATCGCTTCTGGTTTCTTAGGCGCTTTAGTTCTAGGTTTACTTGCCGGTTATGTGTCCCGTTACTTGAATGAGAAAATCCAACTTAACCGTAACCTGCAGGCCATGAAACCAATGTTCCTGATACCAGCCATTTCCGTTATTGTTATTTTCTTGGCAAACTTTTACATCGTCGATCCGGTCTTTGGCGGACTTAACTTGGCCATGGAACGAGCAATCATCGCTTCAGCAGAAGGCGGGGAAATCGTCCTTTCTTCAATTATCGCAGCGGCGACAGCCTTTGACTTGGGTGGCCCCGTTAACAAAGCAGCGGGTGCGATCAATATTGGTTTAGCGGCTGATGGGATCTTCCCATTGACAGCTCGAGTCCTATCTATCGTTATCCCGCCGATCGGACTTGGGCTGGCAACGGTCCTGGATAAATATATTGTCGGTAAACGTGTTTTTGATGCGAACTTGCGCGTGACAGGAAACACGTCTATCTTGCTTGGGTTCTTAGCCATCAGTGAAGGCGCGATTCCATTCATGCTGAGAAATCCGATCATCACGATTCCAATCAACATCATTGGTGCGATCTTGGGTTCACTTACAGCTGTAATGCTGGGTGCCGTGCAGTGGCTGCCACTTCCAGCTGTCTGGGGATGGCCATTAGTTGAAAACGTGCCGGCTTATATCCTTGGTTTGCTTGTAGGAACACTGTTCATTGCGCTATCCAATATCTTTATCAGAAACAATATGATCAACCGCGGAAAAATGACCATAGAAGTTTAGATTCAGCGTGTGATCAATAATTAAAAACATGTCCGTGGCGAGCAATTTCTCCGCGGGTTATGTTTTATTTACAGGAGGACAAAATAATGGCTTCAAAACGTGTCTATATCGTCCCACATTCTCACTGGGACAGGGAGTGGTATTTTACAGTCGAAGACTCCAACTTGATATTAGTAGAAAACATGAACCGTTTGATGGAAGTTTTAGAGAACGATGCAGACTATCACGGGTATGTCTTTGACGGACAGCTTTCAGTAGTCGAAGAATACTTGCGAATGGAACCTGAGCAGACAGAACGTCTGAAAGAATTGATCAAAAAGAAACGAGTTTTTATTGGTCCCTGGTATACTCAGGCGGATTCACTGCTTACACATAAAGAGTCGCTCGTAAGAAATTTACTGTACGGCGTGCTTGGTTCAAAAGAGATGGGGCACAGCATGAACGTGGGGTACTTACCCGATATCTTTGGTCAAAACACCTACTTGCCGTCACTCTTCAAGAACTTCGGGATTGATTATGCAATATTCCAGCGCGGTCTCTATACGGATGAACTAGAAGGAGACGTTCATTTCAACTGGCAGTCTCCCGATGGGGAAACCGTGAAATCGGCCGTATTGCCTTTAGGTTATGGCCCCGGGAAATTCCTGGAAGCCAGTGAAGACTATCTCCAGGACCACTTGAATCCGCTGGTCGACAAAGTGAAAAACAGAAGTAAAAGTACGGATCATATTTTATTCCCATCCGGCGGGGACCAGGTCCTGGTGCGCGAACATTTCCCGGAAACGTTGAAACAATTGAACGAAATGGACGCAGAAAATTCCTACGTGTTATCTGATTACGAGACCTACATGGAGGAAACGTGGGATGACGAAGCATTCAAGAACACCATTCAGGGCGAACTGATCGCGACGGAGACTTCACGAATGCACCGAACGATCCGTTCGCAGCGCTATGACATCAAATACTGGAACTACAAAGTTGAGCATAAACTGATTGCTCAACTTGAACCGTTAGCCGTGATCGCGCATTCACTGGGTCTGCGTTATCCGAAAGCGCGTCTTGACGAAATGTGGAAAGAGCTATTTGACGTCCACTCGCATGACAGCATCGGCGGCTGTAACTCGGACGCGACCAATCAGAACATCATGGAACGCTTAAAGAAAATCGATCGCCAAACTGACGGGCTGATGAACATCATCAAACGTCAGTTGACGCAGGCGATTGTGAATCAAAGCGGCCGTGAGAACGTCCTGGTGTTATTTAATACCCACGGGAAAGAGACCCGGCAGAATGTCGAAGCCGTCCTGTTCACTGACGAATCGTCCTTCATATTGACCGATGCCGAAGGAGAAAACGTCACGTATTCATTGCTCGAGCAAGAGGAAATGGCTGGTGGGAAAAAGATCCGGGTCACTGATGAAGGCGAAAAACAAGTGCCGCTGCCGGGCTATTTCCGCAGCACCGTCTTGATCCAGACTGTTTCTGTGCCGTCACTAGGGTACACCACGCTGGAGGTAACTGAACAACCGAGTCAACAAAAGGCTCCCAAAGGTAACCATCTCATTCAGGCACTTGAAAACGAACACGTCAAAATTTTCGTCGAAGAGAGGTCACTCGTGCTCTTTGATAAAAAGTCAGATCAGACCTTGACCAATTTTATCCAGTTTGAAGAAACGGCCGACGACGGCGACTCGTATGATTATTCACCCCTCGTCGGAAGCAAAACGATTTTACTGAAAGATTTCCAGCTTCAAACAGTTGAGCAATTCGGAGACGTACAAGTGATGGAACTCTTAGTTGAAGGGAAATTACCTGAAGATCTGGCGTCCCGTCAAGGAAATGGTGAAGGGGAGACCCTTAAAATCCATACCCGCTTAACTTTGCGACCTGAGGAAACGTTTGTCCATATCCATCATGATATCTTGAACACAGTGAAGGATCACCGCATACGTGTATTGATTCAGACCCCTGTGACCAAGGCACTGCATTCTTATGGGGACCAGGGATACAGTACGATCAAACGTCCGTTAGTGGAAGAACGTCTCTTGAACTGGAAAGAGAAAGGCTACAAAGAAGCACCCGTGCCTATTTATACCGTGGAACGATTTGCCGGATTGCAAGGGGGGGAATCTGGGCTTACGGCCTTCACACAAGGGATAAAAGAGTATGAAGTGCTTAAAGAAACCAATCAGTTTGCGCTGACCCTTTTCCGCAGTGTCGGCTTGCTCGGGAAAGATGACCTGGAGTGGCGTCCTGGACGTGCATCGGGCATCAACAACAAAGTGGTCGAGACACCGGATGCTCAGATGTTGAGAGCGATGTCTTTTGATTATGCCGTGACGCTTGGCAGTCATTCTGACCAGGAACTTTTCGACCTAGCTGATCAGTATAACGAACTGGTGGTCACGTATCATCACCAGACATTAAACACCTTCGAAGAACGCCTGGACCGTTTTGAAATTCCTTACCCGGTGAATGAGTTGCCGTTGAGCGATTCGTTTTTCAAATTATCCAACTCTGAAGTTTTTATCAGTGCCTTGAAACAAGCTGAGAAAGGTGAAGGAACCGTAGTGAGACTCTTCAATCCAACCGATGAAGACGTAAAAGTGAAGTTGGAGACCTCACTCGGTGACGTCACTTATTTAACGGATCTAAAAGAATTAGTTCTTGATGAAGCAACTGAAATAGTTATACCAAGACTTGGATATCAGACTGTCTTACTAGCCAAAGAAAGGAACGAATAGCATGAGCGATAAATTAGACCTTAAAGCACAACTCAAGCAGCACCTGACATTCATTTATGGGGAAGACTACAAAAATGACTATCTGATCGAAATGGGAACGTTACTCAGTAAGTGGATGAATAAGGAACAGGAACAGACCAAACCATTGACTGAGGATAACGTCTACCTCATCACTTATGGCGACAGCATTCAAACAGATGGTGAAGCACCTTTAAATACCCTGCATCACTTCCTGAAAGAAGAAGCAGAGGGCGTGATTTCCGATGTACACTTACTGCCGATCTTTCCGTATACGTCTGATGACGGCTTTTCAGTCGTTGATTACCGGGAAGTGAACCCGGATTTTGGTACCTGGGAGGATATCGAACATTTTTCTGAAGATTTCCGGCTGATGTTTGATTTTGTGGCCAATCACATCTCAAAATCGAGTGAGTGGTTCCAGGAGTATCTGGAAGAAGATGTGACCTACAAGCATTACTTTATAGAGAAAGATGAAGAGTTTGATGCTTCCCAAGTCATGAGACCGCGGACGTCGCCACTTTTCCATGCGTATAAAGGTAAAAACGGCGAAAGAACAGCCTGGACGACCTTCAGTGAAGACCAAGTCGATGTGAACTTTGGTCATTTCCCCGTCCTTCTCGAGATCACTGAGATCCTTCTGGAATACATGGCAAAAGGGGCGTCAAGTATTCGCCTTGACGCTATCGGGTTTATCTGGAAAGAATCGGGGAGCACCTGTATCCACTTGCCGCAGGCGCACGAAATCATTAAATTGTGGCATACGATTGCAGCAGAAATCAACCCGGAAGTTCAGATCATTACCGAAACGAATGTCCCACACAAAGAAAACATTTCGTATTTTGGCAGCGGCACAGATGAAGCTCATATGGTGTATCAGTTCACGCTACCGCCATTGGTCCAGTACAGTTTTGCGACCAAAGATGCTGGTAAATTGACCGATTGGGCCAAAGCAATCGAAAAAGTCTCTGACCAGGCCACATACTTCAACTTCCTGGCCAGCCATGACGGGATCGGTGTGAGACCGGTAGAAGGCATTTTAAACGATGATGAACTGGAGGTCTTACTGCAGAAAGTAAACCAGAACGGCGGAGAAGTCTCCTATAAATCGAATCCCGACGGCTCACAGTCTCCTTATGAACTGAACATCAATTATATGGACATGCTGAAAGACGAAGGAGATTCACTTGAAGTTCTGGTCCGGAAATCATTAGCTGCCCACTCGATTCTCTTGTCCTTCATAGGCGTACCGGCGATATATTACCACTCGTTCTTGGGATCGGAAAACGATAGAGATGGTCTGGAATCATCAGACATCAACCGTCGGATCAACCGCAAAAAATTAGAATACGACCGTTTGAAAACCGAGCTGACCGAAAACGAGCGACGCAGCAGTATCTTTAACGGGATGAAAGACATGATAAAAGTCAGACAATCTTCTTCCGCATTTTCCCCATATGCAGAACAAGAGATTTTAAATAGTGATGACCGTATTTTTTCACTTATCCGAAGCAATAAAGAAACAGGTAAAAAAGTATTCTTTGCGGTCAATGTATCTGATAAACCGGTAGAAATTACCGGTCCATTCAGCGGGGAAAATTTGCGTACTCAGACTAAAGTAGAAGATACCCTAAGTCTAAATGCCTACGACTATGTATGGGTCAAGGGGTAAGACGCACGGTTTTTCTGAAACATTAAAAAATACAGCAACAATTAAAGAGTAATACTTGTATTTCTAGGATTTGCCTTTTATTTGCACGAAAGTGTGCTGATCGAAAAGGAATAGAATATATGAGTATTACTTTTTTTGTTATCAAGCGATTCTGTTAAAGTTTCATGCCTTTCTCATTGTATTAACGCTCCATTTTTAATGAAGTGGTGTTCAGTATGTGATACCCTAATGATAGTGAAAATAATCACATATAAAAAAGGGGATTAAAGTATGAAGAAGAAACTGATTTTTGGAAGTGTGTTAAGTATTTCTCTATTGCTATCCGGTTGTATAAAGTCGGATAAAGTGACTGAAGAAAGTGTACCCGTAGAAGATTCGACGACTGAAACAGAAAATGAAGAGAATGATGCCGTAACTTCAGCTACATATCGCGAGTATACTGATATCGAAGATTTAGAAGACAGCTATGATGTCATTATCGTCGGGTCCGGTGGCGCGGGTCTTTCAGCGGCAATTGAAGCCAAAGATGCCGGAGCAAATCCTGTGGTGTTTGAAATGATGCCTGTTGCAGGTGGCAACACCAAAAAATCTTCTGCTGGTATGAACGCGTCAGAAACGAAATTCCAGGAAGCTGCAGGTATTGAAGATTCAAATGACAAGTTTTTCGAAGAAACATTAGCTGGTGGTAACGAAACAAACAATGAGGAATTACTGAACTATATGGTCGATCAATCAGCAGATTCTATCGACTGGCTGGACTCTATCGGCATCACTTTAGATAACCTTACCACAACAGGCGGCATGAGCCTTGAGCGGACACATCGTCCATCAGATGGCTCTGCAGTGGGAGAATACCTGGTCAATGGTTTACTGGACAATATCGAAGAACGTGAAATACCAGTATTTGTCAATTCAGAAGTAACAGCTCTTTTGGAGGAAGACGGTAAAGTGACTGGGGTTGAAGTGTTGGTCAATCAAACGGATGAGAGAACGATCAGTTCAGAAGCCGTCGTGGTCGCAACAGGTGGTTTTGGCGCAAACTTTGATATGGTTGTTGAACAAAATCCTGATTTGGAAGGATTCGTCACAACTAATCACGAAGGAAGCAAAGGTACGGGGATCGATATGATTTCGACTTTAGGTGGAGACGTTGTTGATCTAGACGATATTCAAATCCATCCGACCGTCGAACAATCTTCCGGTTACATGATCACTGAAGCCGTTCGTGGTGAAGGAGCCATCTTGGTTTCTGAAGAAGGCACACGTTTTACCAATGAAATGGATACACGGGATAAAGTTTCAGCGGAGATCATTGCGTTGCCTGAAGAAAAAGCTTACCTGATTTTTGACGATGGTGTGAAAGAAAGAGTTCTCGCAATTGAACAATACATGAGCGAGGGCTTTGTCGTTTCAGGAGAGACGATCGAAGAATTAGCAGAAGCCATGTCACTGGACGCAGGCAGTCTGAAAGAGACAGTTGACACATGGAATGCAACTGTGTCAGATGGAGAAGACGCAACATTTGGCCGTACGACAGCGATGGACAATGATTTGTCAACAGGTTCGTATCATGCTGTAGAAATTGCGCCTGGCGTTCACCACACAATGGGTGGCATACGCATCAACACTATGACAGAAGTATTGAATACGGATGGAAATAAAGTTGACGGCTTATATGCCGCTGGCGAATTGACAGGCGGTATTCACGGATCAAATCGTATCGGCGGGAATGCTGTTGCAGACATCATCATCTTTGGCAGACAAGCAGGAAGACAAGCAGTAGAGTATTTGAAAAATTAACTTATCAGATTAATATAACAAGAGCCCGTGCTACTATAGAGGCTGCTAAAAAATAAAGTGTAATTGAGTTGAAAGCTTTAAACGTGTTTAGAAACAAAAACAAAAGACAGGACTACTGGAAATTCACTTAGTGAATAATTCAGTGGTCCTGTCTTTTTAAATCACTTTTTAGTTGATAAGTGTCTAGTTTAAAGGTAGTAATTCATTTCAGCATATGATACTCTTTTCATAGTGAAAAGAGTCACAAAAAAAGGGATGCAAGTGTGATAAAGAAAGTAACTTCAGCTAAATATCGGGAATACACAGCTATTGAAGATTTAGAAGACAGTTATGATGTCATTATCGTCGGATCCGGTGGTGCGGGTCTTTCCGCGGCCATTGAAGCCAAAGATGCAGGAGCCACCCCAATTGTGTTTGAAATGATGCCCCGTACAGGAGGCAACACCAAAAAATCTTCTGCTGGCATGAACGCTTCAGAAACAAAATTTCAGGAAGCATCAGGTATTGAAGACTCAAATAACGCCTTCTTCGAAGAAACTTTAGCCGGCGGAAACGAAACCAACAACGAGGAGTTACTCAACTATTTGGTCGATCACTCAGCTGATTCCATCGACTGGTTGGACTCGATCGGTATCACGTTAGATAACTTGACCACAACAGGTGGCATGAAGGTGGAGCGTACGCATCGCCCATCCGAAGGTTCTGCTGTGGGTGGATATCTGATCAATGGTCTGCTTGATAATTTCAAAGAACGTGAGATTCCATTGTTTGTCAATTCAGAAGTTACAGGGATCCTGGAAGAAGACGGTAAAGTGACTGGTGTAGAGGTCTTGATCAACCAGACGGATAAAAGAACGATTCATTCAAAAGCTGTTGTGGTCACGACAGGAGGATTCGGCGCCAATTTTGATATGATCGTCGAACACAAGCCTGATCTGGAAGGCTACGTCACAACCAATCACGCAGGAAGTAATGGGTCGGGTATCTCAATGATCTCAACTCTGGGTGGAGACGTTGTGGATATGAGCGATATTCAAATCCATCCGACTGTGGAACAAGCTACAGGCTACTTGATCACCGAAGCGGTCCGAGGTGAAGGAGCAATCATGGTTTCTGAAGAAGGCGTGCGTTTCACCAATGAAATGGATAAACGAGATATAGTTTCAGCAGATATTATTGCTTTACCTGAACAAAAAGCATACTTGATTTTTGACGACGGTGTCAAAGAAAGAGTTCTTGCGATTGAACATTATATACGCGTAGGATTAGTCGTTTCAGGAGAATCAATCGAAGATTTAGCAGAAGTCATGTCACTGGACGCAGACAGTCTGAAAGGCACAATTGAGACATGGAATAAAACTGTGTCAGAAGGCGAAGACACAGCATTTGGCCGTACAACAGGCATGAATGAAGACCTGTCAACAGGTTCGTATCATGCCATAGAAATTGCGCCTGGTACTCATCATACAATGGGTGGCGTACGCATCAATACCTTGACAGAAGTCTTGAATACGGATGGAAATAAAATTGACGGCTTATATGCCGCTGGAGAATTGACAGGCGGCATTCACGGATCGAACCGTATCGGCGGGAATGCTGTCGCAGATATTATCATTTTCGGCAGACAGGCCGGAAAACAAGTAGTAGATTATTTGAAAAATTAATTTAATAAAATATATTAGCAAGAGCCCCTGATGCTGTATCAGGGGTTTTTATTGCGTTCGGAAAGAATAAAAAACTGATAAAAATTTTATGAAAGTAACAAGATAAAATCGTGTCCATTAAGAAGTTAAGTCACTATTATTTTTGGTTTGAATAATATATTCTCTAGACAGACAAATAATTGATACATAAGATTTTACTTACTCGGCGATAGAATAAGTTAAACACTATTTATTAGCCCGTTTGAGTTGAGCAATAGATAACAAGTTTAAAAAGATTACAGAATATTGGTTATTCCAAAGTAGTTTAAAGATGTATTACTTTTCAATTAATTGATTATCTATTATTATAAAAGTAAGAAAAATTGGAAATGAATATATCTTTTTTCGCAGAATCTCAATAAAGAAGGGACACTAGATAGTTATCTATTTCGGTTAATATTATCCAATAGAGTTGAAGACAACCTTTGTAAAGTTCTGATAGAGTCAAAAGAAATAAAATAATCGATTATTAAGCTATAATTTAATACTCATTTCCTTATCGAAACCAAATAAAAGGATAGATTATATTCGATGAGATAAAAATAGATAAGGTATTTAAAGGTAGTATTATTAAAAAGCATAGGAGGTAATTAAATTATGAGCATAAACTTTATAACTTTTAACGAATTAAAAGATATCGACATAATGTATGATTTTCATATTCACACTAATCAGACTGATGGACAGGAATCGATTGAAACGATGATCAAAACAGCAATAGATAAAGGGTTAAATAAAATTGCTTTCACTGAACATGTAAGGAAAAATTCTGATTGGTTTGGCAAATTTGCTGAGTCCGTTAAGGAGACTGCCTCTAAGTATTCCGGTATCGAGGTCCTAGTCGGAGCTGAAACAAAAGTTTTGGACAAATATGGTAACTTAGATATTTCAGATACCATATTAGAAAAAAGCGACATAATTTTAGGAAGCGTCCATAGCATTCCAGACGAAAAAGGAGGATTTATCGACTTTTCCACCTTGACCCCATGGGAGCTAGCTGAGATCGAATTTGAATTATCAAAAGGAATGTTGAAGTATGCGCCTATTGATGTACTCGCACATCCTGGAGGGATGTATTCGTCAAGATACGGAGGATTTCCGATTGAGTACTTCAAAGAATTGATGATTCTGGCCAAAGCCAATGACAAGGCAATCGAATTCAATTCTAAATATATCAAAAATGCCTATGATTTTTTATCTGCATGTGGAGATATCGACCCGGCACTATCAGTAGGTTCAGATGCACATAAGGCAGAGGAGGTTGGAAACTGTAAACACATGTTGAACCAATTTGAATATAAAACATTTCAAAGGAGAGCATCTAAATGAAAATTTTAGTAACTGGAGCAGGCGAAGTTCTCGGCCAAGCCGCTATCAAATCTATCAGATCATCAAGTTTAAATGCCACAATAGTTGCATTGAACGCCAGTTCTTCAGGTGCAGGACTGTACTGGGCAGATCAGTATTATATAGTGCCTAGGGCCAAGGATCCAATCTATATGGACAAAATCCGTGAAATAATTGAGAATGAACGTCCCGATATTATCTTAATAGGGACAGCGCATGAATACAGTGTCTTTTCAGACGCAAGAAACGAAATCGAAAGGGAATACAACACTAAGGTACTTGTCAGTTCTCGAAAGGTGATTGATATTGCTGACGATAAATGGCTGACTCATAAATTTTTAAAAGACAATAACTTGGATTATCCAGAATCATGTCTCCCCGGTGATGAACAAGCTTTAATTGATAAAGTTGGTTTTCCGCTGATTGTGAAGCCTAGAGTCGGATCGGGGTCTGTCGGTGTAACCAAGGTTGATTCCATTAGTGAATTAAATGAAGCATTAAAAAAGATCAGTAATCTAATTATACAGGAATGTGTAGGAACGGAAGATGAAGAGTATACAGCTGGAGTTGTGGTTTTTAACGGTACGGCCAAATCATCTATTGCGATGAAAAGAGAATTGAGACACGGAAACACATCCATTGCTCGTGCTGAACCATATTCAGAAGTGAATAGCTATCTAGAAAAAATAGCAGAGAAATTAGGTGTATATGGCCCTGTAAACCTTCAATATAGACTTGTTGGGAATAAAGTGAAGCTATTTGAAATCAATGCAAGATTTTCTGGAACGACTCACTTTAGAACATTATCAAACGTGAATGAAGTTGAAATGTGTGTGAAATATCTTGTCCAGCAAATAGATATTTCACAACCAGAAATCAAGCCTGTGCAGATTTTAAGATATTATGATGAAACAGTCGTGCCTGATGATAAGAGTGAGAGTATACTCTCACATAAACAGTAAGAAAATCCTCTATTGAGTTTTCAGTAAAATTTATAATGTAAACTCACACCTTATCTTTTTTGTCCAAATCAGTGTAACCAATCCATGTTTTAAACAGATATTCACAAGAGTGTATTTGGCCCCGCTATAATATTCCCCTATGATATCAAGTGTGCCAATAATCAGAATAGTATAAACTAAAAATAAGACTCTTTTGATGTATTAAATCACTCTTTTCAGCCATCCCTTAATTTCTTCATCAAAATTTTAAAAAGGATATGATCATTTTGAGTAAAGCAACCCTTGAAAGGAATTTTTACTTTGGAAAAGACCTACAAGAAAGTGTTGACTCGTTAATTAACAAAGATATTTGCTTTACAAAAGCTTATGCAGATACATTTGAAGAAATGGAAAACGGAAAGGCAGAACAATTTGTTTATACCTCAGGTAATGGGAAAGTAAGTCATACGTTTATCAAACGACTTATTCCTACAAAAATTGGAAATAAATGTCACTACGACATTATTACACCTTACGGTTATGGCGGGCCACTGATAATCGAAGCATCAGACAAAGAGTTGCTTCTTAAGGAATATTTTGA
>NZ_LSRN01000049.1 GCF_001885615.1 Alkalibacterium sp. 20
CTCTTAAACATGGGGTACTAAAATGTTTTGACAAATATGTTAACTTTTTGTTGTATATTATCTATAATTTTCAATTTAAGGTCTATAATATACAATCTTTTTATCTTTCTGTGCTATACTTTGCTTGTATGGGAATATCTTAAATGATTAAACATACATTCATTTATTATATATAGAGAGGAATAAATAGTTAATGACATATACCTACGGTAACCGCACCATATATCGTCGAGTTATTTTTGGGAGTGCACTTATGCTATCGTTGTTTGCGCCATTAAATGTCAAGGCAATAGAACAGACAAGTGATGATACATATGAGATGCTGGACAGCGAAAACTTAGAGTTGGACCAAGAAGATCCTAATGAGGTAGCGACTTACGAATCAATAGATTTGGATCAAACGGTGTTGAAGTTTTTAGATTCAACGAAAGAATTACATAACACAAATAAATACGAAGAAGCCGGGTTCAACTATCTCATGATGTTGGATTATCCTAGCCTAGAACTTGAACTAATAGAACAAGTGGAGGCTAATTTAGCAGCATCAGAAAATGAGCTAGACTTCACCGACTGGGTAATAAGTGATGAGCTGATAGAAAAGTATTCACACGTTACTTTACATGAACTGTTGGACGAGAGCGATACTTCGGATGAAACTGAAGTAAGTGAACCTGAACAGAGCGATGAGCTAGAACAAGCTTCTGATCCGGAAGGCACTGATGAAAGTTTAGAGTTGGAAACTGAAGACGCTTCATTGGTCGAAAATGAAACAACGCTAGAAGATGATATCAGTGATGTGAAAGTAGAAGATGACGCTGTAGAAACAGAAGAAAGTATCATCGAGCAAGAAAAACAGACTGAAGAAGCGTCTGTTGATTCACAAGTAGAATCTGAACAAACTGAAGAAGTGAAACTGATGACATTTGCCTCCTCTGTAGACAATACAGAAGCTGAAAAAGAAGCTCTTTACCAAGCGTCTGTTGATGGTGCTAATGCTTCAGAAGCCTGGAGATTAGCTCTGGAAGGTTATAATTTATATCCAGACGATGACCGTTTCAAAGAAGCAATCGAATTAGCAGCAGTGCGTAACTACACATGGGCAGAAACACTGGAAAGCCGAGGCAATTACGACAGTGCGTTGTTCTATTACAACCGTATCTTGCGTGCACCGTGGTTATCCAGCGAGACAGAAGCTTATGTATCAAACGCCAAAGCACGCACTCTGAGCAAAGCAACAGAATCAGATAGAGAAGCTCTTTATCAAGCGTCTGTTAATGGTGCCAACGCTTCAGAAGCTTGGAGCAAAGCACTGGAAGGGTATAATTTATATCCAGACGATGATCGTTTTAAAGAAGCAATCGAATTAGCGGCAGTGCGTAACTACACGTGGGCAGAAACATTGGAAGGTCGCGGCAGCTATGATAGTGCGTTATTCTATTACAACCGCATCCTGCGTGCACCATGGTTATCCAGCGAAACAGAAGCTTATGTTTTGAATGCTAAAACACGTGCTCAGCATGGTGAATCAGAAGCCGACCGTGAAGCGATTTATCAGGCAAGTGTCAATGGCGCAAACGGATCAGAAGCTTGGAGTTTAGCACTAGATGGCTACGCTGCTTACCCCGACGATGCTCGTTTCAAAGAAGCAATCGAATTAGCGGCGGTACGTAACTACATATGGGCAGAAACATTGGAAGGTCGCGGCAGCTATGACAGTGCGTTATTCTACTACAACCGCATCCTGCGTGCACCGTGGTTATCCAGTGAAACAGAAGCTTATGTTTTAAATGCTAAAACACGTGCTCAGCATGGTGAATCAGAAGCCGACCGTGAAGCGATGTATCAGGCAAGTGTCAATGGCGCAAACGGATCAGAAGCTTGGAGTTTAGCACTAGATGGCTACGCTGCTTACCCCGACGATGCTCGTTTCAAAGAAGCAATCGAATTAGCGGCGGTACGTAACTACACATGGGCAGAAACATTGGAAGGTCGCGGCAGCTATGACAGTGCGTTATTCTATTACAACCGCATCCTGCGTGCACCGTGGTTATCCAGTGAAACAGAAGCTTATGTCTTAAATGCTAAAACACGTGCTCAGCATGGTGAATCAGAAGCCGACCGTGAAGCGATGTATCAGGCAAGTGTCAATGGCGCAAACGGATCAGAAGCTTGGAGTTTAGCACTAGATGGCTACGCTGCTTACCCCGACGATGCTCGTTTCAAAGAAGCAATCGAATTAGCGGCAGAACGTAACTGTTCATGGGCGGAAACACTGGAAAGTCGTGGCAGTTACGACAGTGCGCTATTCTACTACAACCGTGTCCTGAGCGCGCCATGGCTCTCTTCTAAAACCGAAGCATATGTAAATGAGGCCGTTGACCGCGTAAACCGGATCGTTGAAATTGGTTTATTGTATTACCGTGCTGAAAATGCAGCGGATACTACCAGTAAGTTGAACATAGTGATGGAAGGTTTAGCTGAGTACAGCGAAGATCAAGCCTTTAAAGATATGGTCGCTGAAACTGCAGAGGATTTACTGAACGAAGCAGTAACAGATCATACAAATAAAGAGTATGCTAAAGCAACTGAAAAATACAGCATGATCATGAATGGTCCAGATGACTTTTATAATGGAAAAGATATGGCTAATGAGTATTATATTCTTTCAAAAAACAATTTGAATATCAATCAGGCGAATTATAATTTCAGTTATTATAAAACATCATTAGACGAAGCACTTGACGCACAAATGAAACGTGCCCCTCAAACAGATGTGAATCGTCAGTGGATCAATGCTTCTTCTGATCAAGTTAAATACTACTTGAACCCTGAAAATTTTGTCAATGGCTTAGACTATGAACTCGTAGCGAGTCAATCATTGGGACGCGTCAATACGAGCGCATTAAATGTCCGTTCTGGTAGTAGTACTAGCCATACGACGATAGATATGATCTATAACGGGCAACAAGTCAACATACACGGAACAGAAAACGGCTGGTTTAATATCAGTTACAGCAAAAATAACCAGATAGTGAATGGCTGGGTTTCTTCAATGTTTATCACTGTTGAGAGCAATGTGAGCGAAACGAAAAACATGACAGACGCCTATCATCCGATTGCTCAAATCGATGTAGCTACGCTTAATGTAAGAACCGGTCCGACGACTTTACATCAGATCATTGCGACAGTGAGTCGTGACAGTAAATATAGAATTTTAAAAGAAAGCAATGGCTGGTATCAAGTCCAGTTAAGCAA
The DNA here is from genome assembly GCF_001885615.1 of Alkalibacterium sp. 20. GTDB lineage: Bacteria > Bacillota > Bacilli > Lactobacillales > Carnobacteriaceae_A > Alkalibacterium. The sequence goes on from NZ_LSRN01000049.1 coordinate 3,256, forward strand.
CACCCAGCTTGGCTGGTTGCATGGTGATTTTGTGACTGTTTCCAATTCGCTGAACAGAAATCTGATGCAGTTTCTTAAATTATCCGGAACATCCGGAATAAAGGCTGCTGAATTAAACGAAGAACTTAAAAACAGTGGTGTATTGACCAATACCGGACAAATTTTTATAGAAGCAAGCAAACGCTATAACATCAACGAAAATTACTTGATGGCGCATGCTAAACTTGAAACCGGCCACGGGACATCTAAACTGGCGACAGGTGTGCTGGTGTCTGAAGTGGATGGCAAAGCCGTGACTCCAAAAGTAGTTTATAATATGTACGGCATCGCAGCGTTTGATAATTCGGCCTTGAAATTGGGTTCTGAGTATGCCTATAAACAAGGATGGGATACTATCGACAAATCGATATTAGGTGGAGCCGAATGGATTTCAAGGCAATACGTCAATCATTCAACGCATCAACGAGATACTCTATACAAAATGAGATGGAATCCGGGTAGTCCTGGTAACCATCAATATGCGACAGATATCGGATGGGCAATCAAACAAACATCGAGTTTGAATTCAGTGGTAGAATTATCACAAAAATATAATATTCCTTTACATTTTGATATTGCAGTCTACAGACAATAAGAAAACAAATTAATTCGAAATATTAAGTGTGTGTTTGATAGATTGAAATTTCACACACAACAAAAAGCTCAGCCATGAAAGATGGGCTGAGCTTTTTGTTGAATTATTCGTCATAACTTGAAATTCAGATGAAAGAATAGAGACAAATTATAAATGTAATATTTATTGTATGTGACGGTATGGTATTATATAAATGAATAGGTGTAAATTTGATGAATTGAGGATTTTTAGACCTCAATGACAATACTAGCACGTTTCATGAATTAAATATAAAATAAGCAGTTTTATGAAACTGTCTCAAGGAGATAATCAATGAAAAAAACCCCGAAGACTTTTCTTAGCATTTTTATGAGGAAAAGCGTAAAGTTTCTTTCACGAAAAGGGTTGCTGAACGGCTTGTCAGACGAAACATATCTGAAACTCTTTTTCTGGGCAAAAATGGGAGAGAAACTGGATCTTGAAGCTCCCAAAACCTATAATGAGAAGATACAGTGGCTTAAACTCTATGATAGAAAAGAAGCGTACACGCAACAGGTCGACAAATATGAAGTAAGAGCATACATCAGTGAAAAAATCGGTAGCGATTATCTGGTTCCGATTCATGGCGTTTATGACTCTGTGGAAGAAATCGACTGGTCTAATCTTCCAGAAAAATTTGTATTGAAAGCGACTCATGGATCCAGAAGTAACGTTATCTGCGACAACAAAGAAAAGCTGGATGTCGAAAAAGCCAAGAAAAATTTAAATAAATGGATGAAACGGAACTGGTACTGGTATGGAAGAGCGTACCCGTATAAAAATATCAAACCGCGCATCATCTGTGAAGAATTTTTACAAGATAACATAACAGATTATAAATTCATGTGTTTTAACGGCGAACCTAAACAGATCCAAGTTCACCGTGACAGACATAATGATTTAGCTTCTAAAACATTGGATTTTTATGATATGAACTGGAATTTAACCGATATCAGCAGACCAAATGAAAAATCGGGACCGAAAACAGAAAAACCGAAACGGTTTGATGAGATGGTGGCCATTGCTAAAACATTATCGGCCGGGGATATTCATGTCAGAGTGGATTTATATGAAGTGGGCGGCAAGATTTTCTTTGGAGAGAAAACCTTCTATTCATCCTCCGGCTTCGCGCCATTCACGGAGAAAAAAGATGATTACTTGTTGGGTTCCTGGATATCACTGCCAATAAAAAAATAAGACAGAAAGTTGGAGAGCTATGAATGAACAGTCAAGGAGCAAACGTAACCAGAATAACAAGAAGAAAAAATCAGTTGGGAAAATCGTTCTCAGTATTTTCCTCTTATTTTTATTGGTGCTTACCGTTGCTGGTGGCTATGTTGCCTGGCAAGTATACAGTGACCTGAGAGCAACAACAGATGAAATGTATGAAGAAGTGGAAGAACAGGAAGAACATACGGCTCGTACAGATAAACCGGTGGTCGTCGATGATGGAGAAGATCCTTTTTCAATCTTATTGATGGGAGTGGATACAGGTGAGTTTGACAGACAGTATCAGGGACGTTCAGATACGATGATGGTCATCACTGTGAATCCAAATACCGATAAGACGAGCATCGTCAGTATCCCGCGTGATACGTATACAGAAATCATCGGCAGGGGACACCTGGATAAAATCAACCATGCCTACGCGTTTGGTGGCACCAGCATGGCCGTGAACACGGTACAAAATTTATTTGACATTCCTGTAGATTATTTTGTTTCTGTGAACATGGAAGGCATGCAGCAGGTCGTGGATGCTGTCGGTGGTATCACCGTCACACCACCACTCACTTTCAAGATTGGTGAGTATCAGTTTGTTGAAGGTGAACCGACGCATATGGACGGAAATAAAGCGCTCGAGTATTCCAGAATGCGTTATGAAGATCCGGAAGGCGATTATGGACGCCAGCATAGACAACGTCAAGTAATCGAAAGTACGATGCAAAAAGTTGCTTCTCTGGATTCTATAAGAAATTATGGATCGATCCTCGAAACAATGAGCAGTACGATGCGCACGAATATGAAGTTTGATGAAATGTTGGATATGTTCAGTAACTACCGTGGTGCGGTCAACACAGTAGATCAATTACAGCTTTCAGGACAGGGAGAAATGATTGGCGGAGTTTATTACGAAATCATTCCGGATGAAGAAATAAATCGTGTTCAAGATTATTTGAAATCCGAATTGGAACTATAACAATAAAGGAGCACTTGTGACAAAGTGCTCCTTTTGTTAGCGTTGTGATAAGAAAACTAAAATGGTAAAATAGGAAAGTTGAACGAATAAGAGAGGAATGAAATGAATGAACATAACAGTCGTAGGATTAGGATACGTCGGTTTATCCAATGCTATTTTATTAGCACAGAACCATACAGTTAAAGCCATCGATGTGATTAAAGAAAAAGTTGACATGGTAAACAACAAAAAGTCACCAATTGTAGATAAAGAGATTTCCGAATATTTGGCTGACAAAGAATTAGATCTATTGGCAACAACAGATAAAAAAGAAGCTTACGGACATGATCCTGAGTTTGTTATCATAGCAGCGCCGACAAACTACGATGAAAAAACTAATTACTTTGACACATCACTGGTGGAATCAGTCATGGAAGATGTACTGGAATTTGCACCGAATGCAACAATGATAATTAAATCTACTGTCCCAGTGGGATATACAGAAAGCATGCGGGAAAAATATAATACAGACAAGATCTTGTTTTCACCTGAATTTCTACGTGAAGGCAATGCGTTGTATGATAACCTATACCCAAGTCGCGTGATCATTGGGGGCACATCAGAGGCAGCTCAAACATTTGCGGACTTACTTGTTGAAGGAGCTATAAAAGAAGATATTTCTGTTTTACTTATGGATTCTACCGAAGCTGAAGCTGTTAAATTATTTGCGAACACATACTTGGCTCTTCGAGTGGCTTACTTTAATGAATTGGACACGTATGCAGAGGTAAACGGACTAGATACGAAATCGATCGTTGATGGTGTGTCGTTGGATCCACGTATCGGTGATCATTACAATAACCCATCATTTGGTTATGGGGGCTATTGTCTGCCAAAAGACACCAAACAATTGTTGGCGAACTACGATAAAGTGCCAAACAACCTGATTCGCGCTATCGTGGATGCAAACCGTACCCGAAAAGACTTTATTTCAGACCAAGTCATCGCTAAAAACCCCAAAAAAGTCGGCATTTACCGTCTGGTCATGAAATCCGGATCCGATAACTTCCGTCAAAGTGCAATCCAAGGCATCATGAAACGTATCAAAGCTAAGGGTATCGAAGTCATCGTGTATGAACCGGTCCTTAAAGAAGATACGTTTTACAATTCAAAAGTGAATAATGACATCGAATCATTCAAAAATGAAGTGGACGTTATTATCGCCAACAGAATAACAGATGATATAAAAGATGTTGAAGATAAAGTGTATACCAGAGATTTATACAACAACAATTAATTAACTCAAGAAGAAGTCCTTCAGTTATTGAAGGATTTCTCTATATTAAGCAATCATTGTAACAAAACATCAAAGAGTAATTCAGAAGAAAGAGTGGATAAAATGAAAATTTTAGTTACAGGAGCCGCTGGTTTTGTTGGTTTCCATTTATCAAAAGCTTTACTTGATCAAGACATACAGATTGTCGGTCTCGACAACATCAATGATTATTATGATCCACAATTAAAAAAGGACCGTCTAGCTATCCTCGAAAAATTTCCCAATTTTTCTTTCTACAAAATCGATTTGAAAGACAAAAAAGATGTCGATGATTTATTTGTCAAAGAAAAACCTGATTATGTCATTCATCTAGCTGCTCAAGCTGGGGTGCGTTATTCGATTGAAAACCCATCAGCGTATGTGGACAGTAATTTGATCGGTTTTATGAACATATTAGAAGCGTGTCGTCATAATCCGGTCGAACATTTACTTTATGCCTCGTCAAGTTCTGTCTATGGTGGAAATAAAGTGGCACCATTTTCCACAAATCACCAAGTGGACCACCCGGTATCTCTGTATGCAGCAACGAAGAAATCAAACGAATTGATGGCTCACACTTATAGTCATTTATATGATATTCCAACAACAGGGTTGCGTTTCTTTACAGTATATGGTCCGTTTGGTCGACCAGACATGGCGTACTTCTCATTCACCAACCGAATTATGGCGGGTGAGTCCATCGATGTTTATAATCATGGTGAGATGGAACGAGATTTCACGTATATCGATGATATTGTTTCTGGTATCGAAAAACTGATCGCTAAAGCACCAGTAGCGAATCCTGACTGGGACGAAAGTAAAGATGACTTGAGTGAAAGTTTCGCTCCTTATAAGATTTATAACATCGGGAACAACAGCCCTATCAAGTTGATGCGTTTTATAAAAGCGTTAGAATCTGCCTTAGGTATGGAAGCCAAGAAGAATTACAAAGGCATGCAGCCGGGTGATGTTAAGCGTACTTATGCTGACGTTTCGGATCTGGAACGTGACATTAACTTTAAACCGTCTACGACCATTGAAGAAGGATTAGAAAAATTTGTTGAGTGGTATAAAAAATACTACACAAAATAATCACAGAAAAATCAAACGATTCAAAGTTTCTTTAGGAGGCTTTGAATCGTTTTTTTTGTATAAGGTTTGTTTAGTGGTAATAAACTGTGCAAGCATTAAAAATGTGTCTGGTTTATGTCTATTTATAAATGGACATAAATCAAAATTATAAAATTCCTTTAGAATAAATGTTAAGTTTATGGTATATTTAATGCCGTTGTGAAAAGTATAGTTAAATAGTGTGATAAAAAAATTAAAGTGAAATCAACATCAGGAGGAACCCATGGAAGAAGAAATCAGCTTAGTCGAACTTTTCGATATCGTAAAAAAAAGAATGGCATGGATTATAAATGCTACACTGGTAGGCGTATTACTGGCAGCAGGTTACACATTTTTTATAGCCGTGCCAGAATACAGTTCAACAACGCAATTATTGGTGAACCGTACGCAGCAGTCAGAAGTTATTCAGCAGTCAGATATCAATACCAATGTTCAATTGATCAATACATATAAAGATATCTTGATAGGTCCAATTATTTTAGATGAAGTGAGAGAAGAGTTAGACCTTGACTTATCTCACAAAGCTTTGTCTAGTCAAATATCTATTTCAAGTGAAGCCAATTCTCAAGTGTTTTCTATTAGCGTAAACGATACAAACCCTTATGACGCTGCTACAATCGCCAATACAACCGCAACTGTTTTTCAAAATAATCTAGATGAGATAATGAATGTGGATAACGTGACCGTCATTTCTCAAGCTGTACCAAATGTGGCGCCTATTTCTCCAAATAACACACTCAATTTAGCAATTGGCCTCATTTTAGGTGGCATGATTGGAGTCGGCATGGCGTTCTTGCTTGAATTTTTAGACAATACCGTTAAAGATGAGAAGTTCATCGTCGAAGAACTCGGCTGGACAAGCTTAGGACGTATTTCCGAGATGTCAGCGGATGAACTTAAATCAGATGGTAGACAAGTCTTACCACAGCGTTCATCAGAAACTAGATCAGCTCGATCACGAGTTTAGAAGGGAAGCCAATTATGATATTCAAAAAAAGAAAAGAAGTGAATGGTTCTGAACGTCCAGGACTTGTTGTAGTCAATAAACCATCTTCAGTTATATCAGAACAATTTCGTACGATTCGTACAAACATTCAATTCTCAATGATAGATGAAGCGATACGTACCATGGTCGTTACGTCTGCTGGCCCTGGAGCTGGAAAATCGACCGTAGCAGCTAACTTAGCCTCAACCTTTGCTTCAGAAGATAAACGTGTGTTACTTGTGGATGCAGACCTAAGAAAGCCAACGGTACATAAAACATTTAAAGTGCGTAACAGTGATGGATTGACATTACTGTTAACAGATAAACAAGCACATGTTGAAGACGTTGTCTACCGTACACATACGGAGGGACTGTATATCTTAACAAGTGGAGCCATTCCACCTAATCCTGCAGAATTATTGTCTTCAAAACGCATGGAAGAACTAAAACGAGAAATGCTGGACTATTTTGATATGATCATTTTTGACACCCCACCTGTTTTAGCTGTTACAGATGCGCAAGTATTGGCTAGTAAAACTGATGGCGTTCTAATTGTTATACCAAAAGGTCAAGCGAGCAAAGAAGAAATGCATAAAGCAAAAGATTTACTTGATAAAGTAAAAGCGAATATACTCGGAGCTGTGTTAAACCGTGTAGAAAAATCAGACGATAATTACTATTACTATTATGGCGATAAGTAAGACGCATTAACGAGGAGGGTGACAGATGTTTGATTTACATTGCCATATATTACCGGGGATCGATGACGGGGCAAAAACACTGGAAGAATCTATCGACATGGCTGAAGCAGCTGTTTCAGAAGGCATCACACATATTTTAGCGACACCGCATCACATGAACCGCAACTGGATGAACGATAAGCAGAAAGTCATGCCGCTAGTCAAACAGCTTCAAGCCGAACTTGACCAGCGACAGATCGAGCTGACGATTTTTCCGGGACAGGAAGTCAGGTTGTACGGAGAAGTCCTCAAAGACATGGAAGACAACAAGATACTCTTCGTAGACGAAACAAAGCAGTACGTTTTGATCGAGTTTCCAACTGAATCGATTCCGACTTATACCGAACGTCTCTTTTATGATTTGCAGAGTCACGGGAAGACACCGATCATCGTTCACCCGGAACGGAATCATGAAATAATAGAACACCCGAATCGACTTAAAAACCTTGTTGATAAAGGGGCCTTAGCCCAACTCACTGCCGCAAGTTATACGGGGGGGTTCGGCAAAAAGATTGAAAAGTTGAGTAAGCAGCTCATTGAAGCGAATCTCGTTCACTTTATTGCATCTGATGCACATAACACAACGAATCGGTCGTTTCATATGAAAGAAGCGTATGCCTTACTCGCAGAAGACTATGGTAGAAGCAAGCGACATGAATTCCATCAAACGACTAAAGAGTTACTCAATGGGGATACAGTGATTGCTCCGGATACCCATACGATAAAACAATCATTTATAACTAAATGGTTTAAATAATACTTGGAGGGAATAGCAATGAACAGGAAATTGAAACGACTGACATTAGGAACGTTTGACTTAACGATACTGTATTTATCAGGCCTGTTTTCCTATCTGTTCCTGAACCCGTTCGTCCCGCTCCCCACACGAGCCATCGCTTTATCCTTGGGTATCATTACCCTCGTATACATAGCACTGTCCTTTTATTTCAGACTGTTTGATAAAATAAACCGGTACACAAGCATCAAAGAGACTCTCGTTCATGCGCTGGTCGTATCTGTTGCCTTTCTGTTGAGTGAGATCTTCAACATGGTGTTTACGCCACTGAGCTTGCGGTTCTTATTCTTATGGTACATATTAGCCGTCATCATTATACCCGGGAGCCGAGTGGTCTGGCGCATCTTGATGGAACACAGTCTGAAACGCGAACGGTTAAGTAATACCGACGAAAGAGCGGTACTTCGCACGTTGATTGTAGGAGCAGGTCAAGGCGGCGGATTATTCATCCGTAACCTGAAAAACAATCCTGAAATAAATTTTGTAGGTATTGTGGATGATGATATCAATAATAAGAAGAACACCACCGTCTTTGGGGTTCCTGTGTTAGGAAAGACAGAAGAGATTGAAAAACTGGTCGAAGTGTACGACGTGGATCAAGTCACGATTGCAATACCGTCTCTTTCTTCTAAAAACCTAGAGAGAATTGTATCTTACTGTAAAAAGTCGAAAATCAAAGTGAACCAGATGCCTTCAGTCGAAGATATGGTACAAGGGACATATGAAGTGAATGAATTCAAAGAAATCGATGTCACCGATTTACTGGGACGCGATGAAGTAAAACTCGACATGGAAAAGATCGCCACGCAACTTTCCGGTCAAACTATTCTTGTCTCCGGTGCTGGTGGATCGATCGGGTCAGAAATCTGTCGTCAGATTATTCGGTTCTCACCTAAACGTATTCTACTCTTAGGACATGGAGAAAATTCAATATATCTGATTGACCGAGAACTGAAACCTATTGCGGATAAAAATAAAGTCGATTTAATTCCTGTCATTGCGGATATTCAAGACCGTGACCGTATCTTTAAAGTCATGGAACAGTACAAGCCCGACCGTGTCTATCATGCGGCGGCGCATAAACACGTCCCCTTGATGGAATGCAATCCGACGGAAGCCGTGAAGAACAACGTCTACGGCACGAAAAATATGGCGGAAGGGGCCAAAGCGGCCAGTGTCCAGAGTTTCGTTATGGTTTCAACCGATAAAGCCGTCAACCCACCGAACGTTATGGGTGCAACCAAACGAATCGCAGAAATGATCGTGACGGGGCTCAATGAAGCAGGACAAACCAATTTTGTAGCTGTCCGTTTCGGTAATGTCTTAGGCAGCCGTGGCAGTGTCATTCCCGTCTTTAAAGACCAAATCAAAAAAGGCGGTCCCATTACAGTTACAGATTTCCGCATGACGCGCTACTTCATGACCATCCCAGAAGCCAGCCGACTCGTTTTGCAGGCAGGATCCTTAGCCAAAGGCGGCGAAATCTTTGTCTTGGATATGGGAGAACCGGTTCGTATCGTTGATTTAGCCAAACAGATGATTCAACTCACTGGCTCAAAAAATAAAGACATTAAAATTGTTGAATCGGGTATCCGCCCAGGAGAAAAACTCTATGAAGAACTCCTTGCAGGCGGGGAACATACCAATAAACAAGTCTTTGAAAAAATTTTTGTCGGAAAAGTCAACAACAAACCCATTTCAGAAGTCATGCAGTTTGTGCAACATGTGAACTACCTTTCCCATGAAGAACTGAAAAAAGAACTCGTAGCATTCGCAAACCAAAGCAAAAAAGAAAAGAAACCAGAAGAAATTAACGTTTCTGAAGCAAGCCCTGTCCACAGCTAACCCAAAGGCTTCCCCACCAAAACGGAGAGGCCTTTCAACTTGAAAAGCAAATGATGGATAAAAGAGGATAATGATCAAGGAATAATAAAATAGACGCTGGTTGTTGAAGTTGAGTATGGATTGAGTATACACTTTTTCCAAAATGATACTTACTCTGCACGACAAAAAAGGGTGTTTAACGAAACGACTCAATTAGGTTCATAACTCAGAGACTACATTTAATTATTAACTGACTGAAAACAGTTGAGATGCTAAGTTGTATAAGTTTGGTAATGAAAAGTCTGTTGGAATAACATCTCAATCCAACACAAATCTAGTCACTTTTACCTTATACTCAAGAAAATAAATGGATTACTTTTATATAAATGGGAGGAACAAACATGGTTTATTTGAAAATCAAACGATTAATGGATATCATACTGTCAGCAGTCGGACTTATTCTGTTGTCTCTTGTCTTTTTAGTAATTATTATAGCAATCAAACTGGATTCCCCCGGACCTGTTCTCTTTAAACAGAAGCGAGTTGGACTCCGAAAAAGTCATTTTAATATATTGAAATTCCGTACAATGAGGATTGATACACCCAAAGACACGCCCACTCATCTTCTTGGCAACGCAGATCAATGGATTACTAAAGTTGGTAAGTTCTTAAGAAAAACAAGCTTAGATGAGCTACCTCAAATTATCAATATTTTTAAAGGTGAAATGAGCATTATCGGTCCCAGACCAGCACTCTGGAATCAGTATGACTTGATAGAAGAAAGAGACATGTATGGTGCAAATCATGTACCGGCTGGTCTCACAGGTTGGGCGCAAATTAATGGCAGAGATGAACTAGAAATCGATGTGAAAGCCAAACTTGACGGAGAGTACGCTGAAAAAATTGGCTTAGTCATGGATACGAAGTGTTTCCTTGGGACCTTTTTGAGCATCGTAAAAAGTGATGGTGTTGTGGAAGGTGGGACTGGCAAGACCAGACAGAAAGCATATCCCTCTAATTATAAAGTTGAAGAGAGTGTGTAACCATTATGAAAAAAATACTAATCACTGGTAAAAACAGTTACATAGGTACCTCTCTAGAAAAATGGCTTGTGAAAGAACCGGACAACTATCAAGTTGATACAGTAGATATGAAAGATGGTTCTTGGAAAGAAAAAGATTTTTCTCAGTATGATGTTGTGTTTCATGTGGCGGGGATTGCTCATGTTTCCTCTGATCCAAAGATGGAGAATCTTTACTACAAAGTAAATAGAGACCTAACGATTGAAACTGCTGAGAAGTCCAAGGCAGAAGGTGTGAAGCAGTTTATCTTTATGAGCAGCATTATTGTTTATGGTGATAGCAGCAGTAACAAGAGAGTTATTGATAGGAATACAGTTCCAACACCGAGTAACTTCTATGGAAATAGCAAGCTACAGGCGGAGGAAGGCATCAAAAATTTAGAGTCTGATGAATTTAAAATTGTAGTATTGAGACCTCCAATGATTTATGGAAAAAGATCAAAAGGGAACTATCCCAGACTTGCCAATATGGCTAAGAAAATACCGGTTTTTCCTGACATCGATAACGAACGAAGTATGCTTCATATAGATAATCTGTGTGAGTTCATTAAGGTCATGATTGATCATGAAGAATCGGGGCTATTCTTTCCACAGAATGAAGAATATGTGAAGACGAGCGAGCTGGTAAAGACGATTGCTGAAGTTCATGAGAAAAAGATATTTTTGACTAAAGTATTTAATCCGCTCTTAAATTTAATGTTTGGAATTGGGATTGTAAATAAAGTATTCGGCAATTTGGTTTATGAGAAGTCTATGAGTGACTATGATCAGGCGAATTACCGAATTAGAGATTTTAGAGAATCTATTGAGTTGACGGAATTGGAGAGTGGGCAGTGATGGAGAGTAAAAAAGAAGAATTAGTATCAGTAATTATGCCTGCTTATAATTGTGGGGATTTAATAGGAGTAACTCTTGATTCAGTTATTAAACAAACATATCAAAACTGGGAAATCATTGTTGTTGATGACTGTTCAACTGATAATACCGCTGAAGTAGTTCAAGAGTACATGAAGAAAGACAACCGTATCAAATATCATAAGTTAGAGAAAAACTCGGGAGCAGCAGTGGCTAGAAATAAGGCTGTTGATCTCGCTGCAGGAAAATGCATGGCTTTTCTTGATAGTGATGATGTTTGGTTTCAAGAGAAGCTAACAAAGCAAATCGGTTTCATGGAAGATAATGATTATGGGTTTACATGTACTAGCTACACAAAGATTGGTGAAAAAGGTGAGCACTTAAATCGAACTATAGTTGCTTCACCTAAGCGAGACTATGATGGTGTTTTAAAGACATGTCCAGGAAACTCAACAGTAATCTATGATGCTGAAAAATTAGGAAAGTTCAAAATTCCTGATATAAAAAAGAGAAATGACTATGTCCTGTGGCTACAGGTGATTAAGAAAGAGAAGTATCTCTATGGTATTGAAGAACCACTTGGAAGTCACCGTATTAGAACTGAAGGTATATCAAGTAATAAAAAAAGTCTTATAGGATATCACTGGAAAGTTTATAGAGAAATCGAGAATTTGTCGCTGATCAAGTCAAGTTATTTGATTGCTTATTGGGTTGTGGCAACGGCGTTTAAATTGAGATAAAGAGGTGAAATAATGAAGAAAATATTAGTTGCTACGAAAGCTAGAGGATTTCTAATTACCTTGTTTCAGTATAAGTTTGACGAGATATATTTTACATATAATGAGAGCAAAGTATATGAAACAAATTCGAAACTAAAGCTACAACTAAGCAAAATAGTGAAGTCGAAGTTATCGGATTATTTAGGATTGATTCAAAGAATAAAAGTAAAGAATGATGATTACAACATAATGTTTAGTTATAATCGTTTTTTGAAAACCAATAAAGATTATATTATATATAT
>NZ_LSRN01000050.1 GCF_001885615.1 Alkalibacterium sp. 20
CTGTATACAGAAATCAAAAATGTATTAATGTTTAATTTATTTGTAAATATTACAATATCCATCACATCACTATTTTTACATTCGTGAGTTAAAAGTATCAATAATTCATCTGATTCCATATTTCCTATCACAGTTCTAAGTGTCTGCTTTTGCGTTATAGCTTCAGCTTTAAATCCTAATCTTTTTAATCGTAATGCAAACTCCTGAGCGGAAAGAAAGGCATGATCGAATCCGTAGATATAAATATACCCACTCTTTTTAATTTCATTGGTTAACATTTCGATATCATTTTCATCAATAAACTTTAAAAACCTATTTAGAAGAATTTTATAATCATTAATTAGATATTCTAAATGCTGAAATGTAGTATTTATAGAAACATCTTCACTTTCAATTAATTCAGATTTCAAGCTATTCTTTAATTCAATAAATCCTGTATAACCAAGTTTTTTACAAAACCTTACAATACTAGACTTCGAAACATAAAGTTTGTTTTCCAACTCTTCGATCCTCATTCTTGATACATCTTTCGGATGAGTAAGAATATAATGAGCAATTCCTTCTTCATTCGCTGTCAACTTATCACTGTACTGATATATTTTCGAATTAAATGTTGTTAGCTCACCCACAATTCCACCTCCAAGGATATAATCGATTGAAATACTCTTCTTTTGATTGAGTGTATAAAGTCAAAGGAATTTATATCACTCATTTACTAGATTGATTTTTAGAGAACAATACTTGATTTACTTAAGTCTTCTTTTAACAGCTAAAAAAATCATGATAATCGATTCAAATGGAAGTCATCTTAAGGTATTATATTACCTTAATTTGGTACCGTTATCAAAAGCTGAGTCACTATTACACGAACGTCACTTTCTACAGCGACCTGATTTTTAGGCGAATTTCCAATACTATGTCATCTAAAACGAATCAAACCAATATAAACATATAATTTCCAACGTCTATAGTGGTTTTCTTAATTCTATTATTCATTCCCCTAATCACTTATTCAATAATTTCGATTTGACCAATGGTTTCTACGTATTTGACAATTTTTTATATTGTTAATGATCTATTATTAGACATCACCATGAATACACTTTAATCATTCACACAATATAAGTGTACGAAATATTCCGAGAGAGTTAAGTTAAAGTCATTATTTTTTACAATGTCAAAAATCCCAATATGCCTTTAATTCTATAACGATTTCAAGCTGAACGGCGGCTAGAGACTAGCCTTTTGATCGTTTCATATAATCCGCAATTTCTTTTCCATTTTCGTCCCACTGGATCATGCGGTAATAGGCATCGTGGTAGAAAATGAATTTATAGTTGTCCTGGTATGCCCGTTCCATCCACTTCACTTTCGCGTAGACGGAATCCATCGGGTAATCGTCGTACGCCATGACCCATAAAGGATTTTGATGTGCGGATGATGCCATGATATCCGCCATGTGCATCACCGTCTCTCCGTTTTGTGTCAGCTTGACGACCGCATGACCGTTGCTGTGCCCTCCGGTATGATACATGTTGATCCCCGGAACGACTTCCAGTTCTTTGTCAAACGTCACGACCTGGTCCTGGATGGCTTCCCAATTCTGTTTCCAGTAAGTACTTCTAGACCGAATATTCGGGTGTCTGACTTCTTCCCATTCCGTCTCAGTCATATAGATCACAGCATTGGGATACGTAGACACGAGCTCGCCTTTACTATAGCGTGTTAGTCCACTGGCATGATCGAAATGCATATGTGTCATGAGAACCACATCGATGTCGTTTGCAGACAAGCCCATTTCGTTCAAGTTTTCTTCTATGCGAGACTCTTCCTGAACACCAAAGTTGCGTTTTTGTTTCTCGGTAAGTTTGTCTTTTCCAATACCTGTATCGATCAAGTAGTTTTTTCCCTGATACTGAATTAGAATCGGTTCTGTCGCATGGGTGATCTGATTCTTTTCATTGGCCGGATACTTTTTGTTCCACAGAGGTTTTGGCACCACTCCAAAAATCGCTCCCCCATCAAACGAAACAACCCCGCCATCGAGCCAATACATAATCATTTCATGAAATATTAATGTGTCCACGCTATCCCTCCACTATTCATTTTATTCTCCCGTACAACTTCATCTCTTGAATATCTTATTGAATACTTTCTTAAAAGTTTCGAGATGATGATTTTTTCTTGCCATATTCTTTATTTCTCTTGTTTCTTTAGTTTATCAAAAATGATGGTATTTCTATATAACGATTTACGTGCTAGTCAAAATTGCATTAACTGTTTTCAAACTTGAGACTCTAGCCTTTCACAAAAAGAGTTACCTAGACGTTTGTTCGTTTGGTCCAGTAAGATAAATTTGATAAAAAGTATTCAACACTATGAAAAAAAGCGATCCCCTATCAAAACTAGATAGGGGATCGCTTTTTATAATTCACATTCTATTTGTTAGCCTGAATTGCTTCTCTTATGCAGTAGCTCCTGTTTCTTGTCGAACTAATTCTTTATCGTACGCTTTGATAAATGGATAGTAAATGATAAATGCCGATACGACACCGATCAGTGCGACGATAATAGCTCTCCAGTCTCCGCCTGTCCCAATGTAAGCTCCTATGCCCACTGGTGATGGCCAAGGAAGCAATGCAATCAGTGGATCGATCAATCCCATTGTAATCGAGAAATAAGCGATCGATGCGCTGACCATTGGTGCTAGGAAAAATGGAATAGCCAAGTACGGGTTGTAGATCAATGGCAGTCCGAACACTAACGGTTCATTGATGTTAAACAGCGCTGGGATCATTGCCGCTTTACCGATGGCTTTCAGCTGTTTCGATTTAGCTAAGAACGCGATAAAGAATGTCAGTAATAACGTAGCTCCAGATCCGCCAACCGTTACAAACGCATTGTTGAATTCTCCGGCTAATGGAATGTTTGCGCCAGCCGCATTTGAAGCCAAGTTAGCTAAAGTAATTGGTGTAATTAAGGCAAAAATAATGTTTGCCCCATGAATACCAACCAACCATAATGCATGGACCAGGAAGTAGATGACCATGACACCTAACCAAGAGTTTGTCAGCTCCGTTACAAATCCAAATGGTATTTGAATCAGTTTGAAGAGGTCTGTGTTAAAGACAACAGGTGCAGCATTCAACAAGAGAACCACGAAGGCAACAAAGAACGCTGGAATCAGCGCTGTAAAGGCTCTAGACACACCTGCTGGTACCTCTTCCGGCAATTTGATGATCCATTTTTTTCTCACACATAATTTGTATAAATTAACCGCGACGATAGCCATGATAATACCGGTAAAGATGCCTGTCGTACCTAAACGTTCGACACTGCCGGCTCCAATACGCCAGCCGCTGACAACACTTGCCCCATCATTCAATTCAGTGACTTTAGAGACGACACCGTCCTCAAATAATAATTCTGGAATAGTCATAAAGAACGCAAACATTGAAAGTAAGGCACCATTCAAGCCATTTAAATCTAAATCTTCATCTTCTGCAATAATCTGGGAATATTCGTAACCTAAACTGATATTAAAGAATAAGGCCAATATTCCCATTGACATCGTGTTCGCTAACATATATAGATCGCTAAATCTAAAAAACGTCTCATTGAAGAAATTTTCTAGAACAGGAAATGTTAAAGGTAATACGTTGAACACTAAAAACATTGATCCGACAATGGTGAACGGGATCGTTGCTAAACCGGCTCCCATAATACCTCGGACCACTTTAAGCTGGGCAATGGTCCCTAGTGGCCCCATCAGGAATTTTTCTAAAAACAACTGATTTTCTCCAAAAAAGAACTGACGCAATATGAAATATTGACGGTCTTTCGATTCTTCAATATGACTAATGTCTGCTTTGTCCTGAAGAGCATCTTTATTTTTTTGAACATACTTCCTGAAAGCTTTTGTATCATGAATGACAAATTTCAGCCCGTGACCAGGAACCGAAACAATTTGAGCAATTTCGTGATTGAGCGACTGACCAAGCTGTTTCACGTACTTACGGGCTGTTTTATCTGTTACACACAGATATTCGGCAATCGACTGACTTTTGATTTAAGCGTCAGTGTTTTCATTCAAAAATTCTAAAATCCTGATTTCTTTTTTGATTTAGCACATTTATCGAATCCTTTTTTAGATATTCTCTTCTATTAATTTGGCCATTTTTTCAATAGCCATTGGAACAGGAACATACGCTTGAGGTGGAATGTTGACGATCGGTTTACCTTTTTTATTGACCAATTTTTCTAAATTTTTAAAGTACATTTTAGTTTGAGGACTTACCAAATATAAATCAAATTCATCTTTCTCGATGATTTTTTCTCCCTGAGACTGACTAGTTGCATCCAGCTCGATATCTTTCCCTTGTGATTTAAAGTAATCGGTTTTTTTTTTGCAATAAGTGCAGATGACATGCCACCTGCACAGATAATTAACGCTTTTTTCATATTATGTTTCCTCCCTTTGTTTGATAAGATAACTATAATATGAAACGGTTTCACTTGATACATAAACTTGTACCGTTACGTAACGGTACAAGTTTAAACTGATTCCACTTATTTAATATAATACTTCCTATTTTTCTAAGGATGAAACCTTTTATGTAGTTCTTCTATTAATACTCGACTCTCGGACTAAAACCCTTCATTTATATGAGTTTTAGTCCAGTTTAGGTCGTTACTTTTCAAAGTATAACTGCTATTATTCTTTAATTCTACTTTTTTTAAAACATCTCAGCTTTCCTTGTGCTGTGGTGGGCGAGATCACCACTCAAGTTGGGATAGTTTTTTTCAAGTACCATCATATGTAAAATATAGACAGCTGTTATCTTGGGCACATGCGAAAATAGACAAAGAAAAACCAATATAAACGTTGTTATATAAACGTTTATATTGGTTTTTATGATAGCTGCCTTATTTGATAAATCCGTTCTGGTACGTCTTCATCTCTTGGATGCCTTCTTCAAGGATTTCAAGTTGGTGAATGGTTTCATCGTCTTTGACGATTTTTTCCTTACCGTTCACGATCGATTCATAAACGCCTTCATAGATAAGACCGTAGTCGCCCACTTCTGAAACGATTTTTTCTTCATGATACTGACCCGCGTCATCCATATAGTAAAGCGTTCCGTAATGTTCCGGTAAATCGAGTCCGAAGTCAGCGTTGGTCGGCATATAGAACAACTTCAGATGTTCTTCCTGACGGTCTTTCGTTTCTTTAACAAACGTCCCTTTTTTACCGTACACGACAAAGCTTGGGCGTCCCTTCAAACGGAAATAACTGGATTTAACAGCTACTTTGAGGTTATTGGCATAGTTCAGATCCAAGTCAAAGTAATCGTTCATGCGGCCTTCGCCTAAGAGCTGTCTGACGTCATAGTGAATGTCCAGCGGATCGCCAAAGTAAGACAATACCTGATCAACCGTATGGCACGCATGGGTATATAAAAAGCTTTCAAAGCGCTCGAATTCTTTTGCATTTTCCGGCACTTCTGGACGGAAGTAATCAAAATGCATTTCCACTTCAAGAATCTCCCCCAACACTCCACTTTCGATGACTTTTTGAACAGTCAGGAAATCGGAATCGAATCGGCGGTTTTGGAAACATTGTAGAAAGAGATTCTTGTCTTCAGCTACTGCAAAGAGTTCTCTGGCTTCTTCAGATGTTTCAGCAAATGGTTTTTCAACAAGTGTATGTTTCCCATTCATCAACGCTTCTTTGGCTAATTTATAATGACTTTGTGGGGGTGTGCAGATAACGACTAAATCGATTTCTGAATCGTTCCAAATGTCATTGACGTCTTTTACGTATGTAGCTCCTGGAACTTCATCCCACATGTCATTGTGGCCCGAACGGGCTTGAATAGTCTTGATAGTTATTTCTTCTACTTGACTGGAAAAAGGGATATGGTAACGGTTCGTACTCTTCCCGTCTCCGATATAGGCGATGTTTAACATAGTCATTCCTCCATTTATAGTGCTCTCATTTACACTTACCAGTGTACCGTTTTTAATGCAGCTTAACTTCTAAACGAGTGAGAAAACCCTTTTGATACCAGGTCAGAAGGGTTTCATTATTTCTTAAAACAAAAGTGCAATGATCTCGATGGCAAACGGAGCAAAAATGACGATAATAACCCCTGTTAATATGATAGATAAACCGGACATTGCCGCCTGGACGTCCCCAAGTTCAATGGCTTTAGCCGTTCCCATTGCGTGCGCGCTCGACCCTAACGCAACGCCTTGGGCTACAGGATCAGTAATTTTAAGTAAGGCAAAAATAGGTGGTCCTACAATTGTTCCAAGAACACCGGTGAAAACGACGATTGCAACGGTCAGCGATACAATACCACCCATCGATTCCGAAACGCCTAAAGCGATGGCTGTCGTTACGGATTTAGGGAATAACGTCGCCACCATATCCGGACTGAATTGAAAGAAGATGCTGACTATGATTAAAATAACCGTATGAAAGATGACTCCTAGAGCTATCCCGGATAAAATCGCTGTATAATATTTTTTCAGGTAATCAAAGTTTTTTTCCAGTTTGATTGCCAAAGCTACTGTAGCTGGTGTGATCCATAAGTTGATAAACCGGCCACCTACATTGTAGGATCCATAAGGGATATTCGTTAAGAGCAGTAATATGATAATACTACTTATAGCAAAAACAAGCGGGTTAAATATGGGAATTGGCCAGCGCTTGTGCAGCACGGTTCCTAGCAGGAAAAACGAAAACGATAAGATAATACCAAAGTAGGGGTTGATGGAAAGTGTCTCTAGCATACTAGGTCATCTCCTTACTGTCTTTTGATGAGTCTTCTGCTCTTCTTTTCATAAACTGCACCACTAAACCGACAAAACCGAGCATCAATGTGGTTGTAACGACGATAGTTAAAAGCAGCTGCCACCAGACATCACCTAATATACCGAAGTTAGTCATCAAGCCTACGCCTGCAGGAACAAAGAAGATAGCCATGTTGTCCGTTAAAAAATTTCCGACTTCTTCTACTTGATTCAATTTAAGCCAGTTAAAATGTAACGCGACAAAGAGCAGGACCATGCCGATTACGCTGCCCGGGACCGCGACGGGACTGATGAGCGAAAGAAATTCTCCGATGAAAGAAAATAACAGGATCCAAAAAAGTTGTTTCAGCTGTTTCACACTAGTTTCCTCCTAAATATTGTTCCGCTCTATTTTAAATGAAAACACCCAACTTTGAAAGTCTTTCACAAAATAAAAACGCCTTCTCACTTTTTTGAGAAAGCGCCAGATATAATTATTCGATCATTGAAAATTTTGCTTCCAGGATATCTTTCGTTACGGGACCCACCACACGTTCATAAATGATGCCTTTAGTGCCGATAAAGTAAGAGGTCGGTAAGGATTCCACGCGATACAAGTCCGTGATGTCTGTCGGACCGTAAACGTTCGTAAAGGTCAACCCAAATTCTTCAACGAATACCGGCACGTTATCCAGATTGCTTTCAGACGATGTGACGTTGACCCCTAAAATAACCACGTCATCCTGTTCTTCATGGAACTCCTGCAAATGAGGCATTTCCACTCGACAAGGCGGACACCAGCTTGCCCAGAAATTCAGGAAAACTTTTTGACCTCTGTAGTCTGATAACTTTACGGTGTTTCCTTCCATATCTTCCAACTCAAAATCATACGCCGTATTCCCGGGATTCAAGCCAAATTCTATCATTGAACCCGTTTCATTCTCGCTGTTTTGAGCAGCAAATTCATCCATCAAGGCTTCAATTTCTTCTTCAGACATGTCTTCAAGATCCATTTCTGCATCCAATTCTTCCTGTACACCCATTTCATTCTGCAAAGATGCCTGCTCTCTTACTTCCTGTTCCCGGTTCAAACCGGCAACAAAATCAAAAACCACATAAGCCAGCATGACGGCAATGACCGCCCATAATCCTTTTTTTATCATACAATCGCTCCTATCCTAGTAACTCGAACGGCGTGCCTTCTGACCACTGGGCGATCCATTCTGATAACATTTCAAGTGTGCCGGTGAAAAGGAGGATGCCCATGATGATCATGAGTATGCCACCAATTTTCATCCATTTCTGACTGTGCTTCATCACGTTATCCATTTTCCCGATAAAGAAAGAAACCAGCAAGAATGGAAGCGCAAATCCGATGATATAAAGCGTTAAATAAAGTGCCGGTGGTGTCCCTGTTGAAACGCCGATCAGAAGAATCGACGAGAAAATCGGTCCGATACATGGCGTCCAACCAGCCGCAAAGCCTAATCCTATAAGGAAACTTGATAAAAAGCTGGTTGTCCGTTTTCCGGTCATTTTGCGTGTATCTTTCAGTAGTGCCGGAATTTGAATCCATTCAGCAGTAACTAACCCCATCACAATAATGAGTAATCCCGCAATCCGTTGTAAGAGCAGACTGGTCGATCCGGTCAAGAGCTGACTGAAGAATCCACCTAAATAACTGATACTCAATCCCAAACTCACATAAACCACGGAGACTCCCAGTAAGAACAGCAACGAGTGCACCATGACTATTTTTTTAAAAGCAATCGTCTGATTCTCTTTGACTTCTTTGACACTTTTACCCGTAATATAAGACAAGTATAAAGGTAAAAGCGGCAGCGTACACGGAGAGAAAAATGATAACCCCCCTGCTGCAAACGCTAATAGAGCAGTTAGTTCTGTTTCGATGGTAACATCCTCCTTTTATAACCCCACAGCAAGCCGCTGAACACTAAAAAAAGTGATAATATGGCTAAAGGAGAAAATACAAAATTGAAATAAATGACTGAACGCGTTCCCATTATCAGCAGATGCACTACCCCGAACCCTACTAAAACTAAAAAAGGCGAGACTTTTCTAGTAAGCGGCGTGAACGTTAACAATGCAAGTAAACCTACGAATAGTATAATGAATAAAAGGGCATTTACTGACGTGTAGCGGTAATACATGTAGGCATGATTCACCAAGCCTATTGTGGTCACCAGCTTGGCCACACTCTTCGCTTTCGTTTTATCTGTCCAAAATTTTTCACCGTAAAGGTAACTTCCGTATATCAAAACACCCAGCGTAGCTATCCACACCACATTCGATGAGAACAGCAGGATACGATAAGGCACTTGAATGATTTCATTAAAATTCAGTAGTGCATTGATCCCGAATAAAGCCATGACAAAATAGAAAACGTTATCCATAAATACGGAAGCAACACTTTTTTTCACCTCGGTCGACTCATCTGATAAACCAAACCAAACACTGACACCGATCATTAGAGTGACGATAGCAATGAACATCGGGTTGGCTACTATATTTTCCACATTAATTCTCCTAACTCTACATACCTAAATGGGTGATTTCTGTTAAAATCATTATATTTATTGGTAAACTGGTCCATTCCCAATCTTTTGATGTTAATTACAGCATCTATTAAAGGTTTTATACCCCTAGGGGTTTACTTATATTAGCTTACACATATTTCAGCTATGAGTCAACTCTGAAAAAAAGCATAGACACGAAAATATACTGAACATTTAGTGACTATCTAACTAGGCAGAAAAAATATTTTCCTTTCAAATTGATTGCTATAATACAAAAAAAGCACCCGCTTTTGCAGAATGCTTTCTATAGAACCGCTAAGCTGTTTTTGCTTTCTTCATTTCTATCGTTTTTTCACTTCGACTTTCACGTAACCGATATTTGAGTAAGCGCATAGCGTTGAAGATGACTACAAGGATGCTCCCTTCGTGAACCAGCATCCCGATGGACATGTTCATCCACTCACTGAAAAAGACACTGGCCAGCAAGATCAATACCACACCAACAGCAAGCACGATATTCTGAATCATATTATTCGCCGTCGCTTTGACTAACCCTAATGCATGCGGCAGACGGCTAAAGTCAGAATTCATCAGTACGACATCCGATGTCTCGATTGCTACATCTGTTCCGCTGCCCATCGCAATCCCTATATCGGCCAGAGCTAAGGACGGGCTGTCGTTCACACCATCCCCAACAAAAGCTACGATTTGTCCCGATTTTTGTAATTTACCAATATAAGCGGATTTGTCTTCCGGCAGCATGTGTCCGTGGGCCTCTGTCAGTCCCAACTCACTGGCTACCGCATCAACGGTCCCTTGATTATCACCTGACAGGACCACCAGATTTTCTACACCTAATGCTTTCAATTTCTGAAGATCAGCTTTCACTCCCGGTCTTACTTGGTCACGAACACCCATCAGTAAACTAAGTTCCCCGTCGATAGCTGTGAGGACAAGTGAATTTCCGTTCTTCTCAAAGGTTTCAACATCATGTTTTGCGCTTGCATTAAGCTTTATACCTTCTTTATCCATCAATGCCACGTTCCCGACAGCAACGCGGTGTCCGTTGATTTTCGCCGCAACACCACTACCCTTGAACACGTCAGTCTCTTCAACAGGGTAAAGGCGTGTTGCCTTAACATCCTGCAGTACAGCTTTCGCCAGCGGATGATCCGATTCCCCTTCCACACTCGCCAGATAATTGAATGCTTCTTCTGTATTTCTTCCGTAAAATTCTGTTTCAGCAACCGTTGGATTCCCCACAGTCAGCGTGCCTGTTTTGTCAAAAACGATCGTATCCACCCGGCTAAAGTCATGGATCACTTCACTGCCTTTGAGCAAAACCCCGTGACGTGCCCCGTTCCCGATGCCCGCCACATTCGACACGGGCACACCGATGACCAGGGCCCCCGGACAGCCTAAAACCAGGATCGTAATCGCCAATTCAAGGTTTTGACTGATCAACCAGACGATAACTGACAATATGAAGACGGCCGGTGTGTAGTATTTTGAGAAACGGTCAATAAATCGTTCTGCTTCGGATTTGGAATCCTGTGCTTCTTCCACCAATTCAATAATTTTCCCAAAAGTCGTGTCTTCTCCCACACGGTCAGCACGAATCTGAATTGTGCCATTTTCTAAAATAGTGCCGGCAAAGACTTCAGATTCCACTGATTTCGTTACCGGAACTGATTCGCCGGTGATGCTTGCTTCATCGATATACCCTTCGCCTGTCAAGACCGTGCCATCAACCGGGACCTTTGCGCCGGTTTTAACGAGAAGAACGTCGCCTTCATCCACTGCGTCCACATCGACTTCTTCAAACTCGCCGCTTTCTAAGCGTACGAGTGCACTTTCCGGAGCCATCTCTGTCAATTCTTTGATTGCCGAACGTGTCTGATTCAAAGTCCGCTGCTCTAAAAAATGACCAAACAGGAACAGGAACGTGACGATTGCCGACTCTTCATAGTTCTGAATGAACAGGGCACCAATGACTGCGATGGTCACCAGAACATCGATGCTCATGACTTTCACCTTTAAGGCTTGATACGACTGGATCGCTATCGGCGCGACCCCGATCACTGACGCGATGATGAGTGACCCTTCCAACAACATGACATTTCCTAGCACGAAACGACTGAAAAACCCAATGACGATAAGTAATCCACTTATCAATGTGATCAATTTTTTCTGGCTCAATATAAATTTTTGCATGCCTTTTCCTCTTCTCTTTTACTTGATGTTAACCTAAGTATAATGGGTTCAATATGAATTAGAATTGACTGCCATCAAGTTTTCTGGGAAAGTCAGCAGTTTTATTGAATGATGATATATTCTGAATTGAAAATACGCATGTTAAGCGCTTAATTTATTGTGATCATAAAAAAGCATCTACCTATTAACCTTCCCAGGTTGAATTTAAGTGACGTTCGGTCATTACAATTATATAAAGGTATCCTAATTACCGAACCTGCTCTCATTCGGTAGTTTCCAGCGTTGAAAATTTCGCTACTTGTCGAACCTGGACGACTTTCGGTCATTACAGTTATATAAAGCCCTTCTAATTACCGAACTTGCTCTCGTTCGGTAGTTTCCAGCGTTAAAAATTTCACTACTTGTCGAACCTGGACGACGTTCGGTCATTACAGTTATATAAAGCCCTTCTAATTACCGAACTTGCTCTCATTCGGTAATTAGGGTCGTAAAAAGTACCGCTACTTGTCGAACCAAGCTCAAAACCTTTTCTTCATGAGGGTAATACTCGCTATTCAGCGAGTATTGACTACTTTAGAAAAATCGCTACAAAAAAACCCGGAAAGAATACTTCTCCCTCTGGGTTTTAACCTGTCTATTCATTTCAGTCTCTTTAAACGTAGTACGCTTCGTCAGCTTCAGACAACATGGTGTAGACTGCCTCGTAAGTTTCACATGCATCTGTCGGTAACTCATAGTTGTTTGTCACTTTGCGTAATCTCTTGAATTCTTTATCTAAATCCGGTTTATCCGAATCTTTTACTTTTGTATTCATCGTCTGGAATAATTCGCGAACGTCAAAGACTTCGGGATGATTTTCTCCATGCGCACGCGTCAAGGGCAAGGTATACATTTCGAGTTTTGGAAAATAATCGTTTAGAACTGTGTTAAATGTCAGCAATGTTTTTCCTTCTTTCTAAGATAGTTAAGCAACTTTGACAGTCGATTTGATTACCGGATAACCGAGTTCTTCAATAGCTTTTTCAATTTCTTCTATTGTAACGAGTTCGGCATCAAATCTTAGTTTCGCTTTGCTGGAATTGAACATCACTTTGACACTTTCCTGATCAATACCTTTTAATCCTTTTAAAGCATTCTCGATTTTCTGCATACAGCTCGGACATGCCAGTGTTTCTAGTTTGATGATTGCTTTTTCCATTTGAAATCTCTCCTTTTTAATTATCGCTTGGCTTGTCTCTATCCCTTACATTCATAGTATAGGTCATAAAGATTAGCGTTAAATTGATCACTGTCAAGTTTTCGATTTTTATTTAAAAGTATAAAGAAAGCATAGACACGAATGTCTATGCTTTCTTTATGAATGATTAAAGATTTAATTTTGCTTTGATTTCTCCAGGTGTCGGCACTCTGCCGTATGAGATAATTTTCTCATCACCAACAAGGCCAGGGGTGCTCATGACACCGTACTTCATAATGTCCACTGGATCGATAACCTTCGTAATAGTCACCTCATGATTTGTTCCTTCAAGGGCTCTTTCTACATTTTTTTCTTAACGTACACAATTTGAACATCCTGGTCCCAATACTTTGATTTCCATTTTATTATTCTCTCCTTTGATTTATAAAAATTTTAAATAAATAGATAACTGAACTCATTGAAGGCAAAACCGATAATAATTTAACGATTCAACCAACATATGTCGGTTGATTAACATAGCGAATGCTATTCCTCAACCGAATCCGATTCATCTACATGACTAAAGTCACGAGTGTTCTCGGCTGTTTTATAAAAATAACAGTTCATCTTCATCGAGTATGCTGATTTTCGAGGAACTGATACGTTTGATCAACTGCATTTCTTCTAACTCTTTTAATTTTCGACTCACTGTTTCCGGCGTTGTTCCAATATATGAAGCGAGATCTTTCTTGGTCAAGGGGAGTGTCACCACATTCGATTGACTATCTGGATCCAGTAAATCAACGAGGTAAGTTGCTAACCGCTGTTCTGTCGATTCAGTTGTGAAACGAGCCGCCTGCTGTTCGCTCTGATTCACGCGAGCAGACAGTTCCTGAAGAATCTTAATGGCAATAGAAGGGTAGCTTATCAGTAATTTCTGGAGAGATGAACGCGTGATTTGGCAGACTGCAGTCGGTACCATCGCTTCCGCATAATTTTCATGTACCGTTTCATTAAACAAAGCCAATTCTCCCGTGAACTCTCCCGACTTTAACACACGCACGAGTTGTTCTTTTCCTGATCCAGATAACCTGTAAATACGCAGACTTCCTTTATTCACGATCGTTAAGACGTCCGACGTCTCCTCGGCTCGGTAGACCAGCTCACCTTTTTTAAAGGACTTTGAATCAACAACTTTCATAATTTCATCCAGATGATCCGTATCCAGATGATTGAATATCGGAACCATTGAAACACACCCTTGGCGAGATGAACCACATGTATGTTGATTCTCATTTGTTTGTTCAGTCATTTTTACATCTCCTACTTAAAGATTTCTTCGCCTATTATAATATATATGATACCCTAAATAATAGAACAATAGAAAACCTTGCAATTGATACTCCAACGGGCATCCGAAAAAATTGATGGAGGTAAACATGTGGATCGTTCAATAATTATATTGGTCATAGGGGCAGTCTTTTTAGGTTCATTGATGCGCTCTACTTTTGGTTTTGGTGACTCCGTAGTTAGTATGCCCTTACTCGCGCTATTCCCCATACCCTTTTCAACCGCTGTTTCACTGGCTGCACGGTCGCAATCATTTCTGTTTTTTCAGGCTGGAAAAACCTGGACCGTGCGATTCTTTTGAAATTGTCTGTTTCGACAATAGTTGGTATTCCTTTTGGTTTATTATTAGTTAATTATGCTGAAAGAAGGTGGATTAGTCTGATCCTAGGTATTCTTCTTATATCTTATTCGGTGTATTCGGTGCTTGGCTCAAAAAGACAGCGACTAACTATTCAAAAAGAATTTACGAATACAAATTACAGTCTAACCTTTGGTTTTTCTGCGTTCATGTTAGGTAGCGCGTATAACATGAACGGTATACCCATCGTTCTCTACGGTACAATGAGTAATTGGTCCCCTAGCAAGTTCAAAGATACGCTTCAAGCCCATTTTTTGTTCTCCAGTCTATTGATCGTAGTCAGTCATTTTTTTAGCGGTTTCTGGACAAGAGAATTAGGTGTTTACTTTGCTTTTTCTTTACCTGCAGTTATGCTAGCTATCTTTACAGGGAATTATCTCTATGCAAGAATAAAAACAGAAAAATTTAAAAAGACCGTTCTTTTGTCGATCTTTTTACTAGGTGTCCTCACTCTTATTGACTTTTTCTGATTCATCTCGGTTCCGAACATTAGAACAGTCAAAAAAACCTTAAGAGTCAATTAATTGGCTCTTAAGGTTTTATAAATATCTAAATTTTAAATTGTAATTTAATCTTCGTTCGGATCGTTTTCTGCATCTTGATGCGTTGGATGAATGGTTCCTGGAAGATGATCCGGTCCGGCATAGATGGTATATAATTTAAGCGGCTTGTCGCCTGTATTTTCAATGTTGTGCCACATGTCGGCCGGAACAAACACCGCATCATCATCTTCAACTTTTTCTTCAAAATTCAAGTTATCTTCTGAAGGTCCCATTTTACATACGCCTTTACCTTCTTCGATGCGGATGAACTGGTCAATACCGTGATGAACTTCCAAACCGATATCGTCACCAGGTCCAATGGACATCACTGTCACCTGAAGTTTTTCACCTGTCCAAATCGTTGTACGGTAATTTTTATTATCTTTCGTTGCATCTTCGATATCAATAATATAAGGTTCTTTACCATGGTCTTTGAAATCTATTTCCATTTTTTATCATCCTCCTCATTATTTGTAATCATTATAATCTAATAGTAGCACATCACTTTTATATTTCAACCCATATGTATTAAATCTGCATAAAGT
>NZ_LSRN01000051.1 GCF_001885615.1 Alkalibacterium sp. 20
GAATCAGTTAAATAAGCAAAATTTTCTGGAAATAGTCATCTTTTGCGTAAGCACTCCCTTTTTTTGCCTTTTTTTAGAAAAACAAGAAATTAGGTTAGTCAAACTATGTTTATGCAACACTAGTGATATAGAGTGAAAAATTATTTAAATTTACTTATTTTTTACAGAAAAAAGATGGAGTTAACCCGATTATGCCAGTATACTTAAAATAGAGATTTGAAAGGGAGGGTAAGGGTTTTCGGGTTGTTCGTCTTTTGCCCAATAAAAGAGAAAAGTAAAAGAGAAAAAAGGATAGACTTTCATAATGGCGAATGTTATTATCTAAACATATGTAAAACGTACATATTTAGCACACTTTGTGCATCATAGAAAATGGGAGGAATTATTTTGTCTAAAAAATGGTTTAAAGGTTTAGGAATTACGTTAGCTTCTGTTATGTTGTTATCTGCTTGTGGAACTGATGAGGAAACAACGGAAGATACTTCACCAGATAACGGTGCAGCTGAAGATGAAATGATTGAAATCGATGAATTATCAGTAGGGTTTGTCCCTTCACGCGATCCAGATGAAATCGTTACAGCTACAGAACCTTTAGAACAACTTTTAATCGATGAATTAGCTGAACACGGTTATGATGTAAATAGCGTTGAAATCACAGTGGGTACGAATTATGAAGCTGTCGGAGAAGCAATGTCAGCCGGCACATTAGATGTCGGCTTTATTCCGGGCGGAACATTCGTATTGTATGATGATTCAGCAGAAGTTATTTTAACTGCGACACGCGCTGGACTTAACAATGATTCCGAAGACCCAGCTGAATGGAACGAAAACAAACCGACAGAAGGAACAGACGGACAAGTAACCTATTACCGTTCACTTTTGATTGCTGGACCATCTGAAAAGGGTAGAGAATTAGCAGATAAAATCAATAGCGGCGAAGAACTGACTTGGGAAGATGTCGACTCAGCTTCTTGGAGTGTTATGAACTCTTCTTCATCTGCAGGATATATTTATCCTACAATCTGGTTACAAGATAACTTTGATCAATCATTAACTGATTTAAGCCAAATTGTTCAAGCTGACTCTTATGCCAACTCATTTGCCAGACTGGCTTCTGAACAAGTAGACTTGATTGTTGCTTATGCAGATGCCCGTCGTGATTACGTAGACCTATGGGAAGCTGAATACGGACGTGAAGCTGACATCTGGGAGGAAACAGATGTAGTTGGTGTCACACCTGGTATTTACAATGATACAATCAGTGTCAGTCAATTCTCAGACATCATGGATGACGACTTAAAAGAAGCCATTCAACAGGCGTTCATCAATATTGCACAAACAGATGAAGGGCGAGAAGTTATCGCGATTTACGCACATGAAGGATATGAACCTGCAACAAGCGAAGATTATGACGTTGAAAGAGAAGCACAAAAAATTCTTCTTGATGTATCAGAATAATCAATCTATCAACAATAGAAAAGACAAGCTAGGAGCAACCTCTCCTGGCTTTCTTTTTTGACTATTTCCAGAGAGGAACAAAGTGACTATGATAGAATTTAAAAATGTAACTAAAACATATCCAAATGGAGTAAAGGCCTTGAATGATGTAAATTTAACCATCGACCAAGGAGAATTCGTGGCGATTATCGGATTATCCGGTGCGGGTAAATCTACCTTGATCCGTTGTATCAATCGCATGCATGAAATCAATGAAGGCACATTGATGGTTAACGATGTAGATGTCGGTAAATTGAAAGGCAAACAAGTCCGATTATTCCGTCGCAACATCGGGATGATTTTCCAGTCATTCAACCTAGTCACGCGTACTTCAGTTATCAATAATGTGCTCATTTCGACTGTCCCAGACTTGGCCTGGTGGAGAAAAGTATTAGGCTTGTTTCCGAAAGAGAAAAAGATAGACGCCCTAGAAGCCTTAGATAAAGTAGGTATTTTAGATAAAGCCTATAATCGTGTAGACCAGTTATCCGGTGGACAGCAGCAGCGTGTAGCATTAGCTCGTACCATCGCTCAGCATCCTGCTATTATTTTAGCGGATGAACCCGTTGCCTCACTGGACCCCGTCACAGCTAAAGTCGTTATGGATGACTTTAAAAAAATCAATAAAGAAACAAACATGTCTATCCTGATCAATATTCATCACGTTGAACTGGCCCTTGAATATGCAGACCGTGTCATCGGCATTCGTCAGGGAGAAGTCGTTTACGATGGAAAATCTGAAGCAGTCACGCAAGAGGTCTTGGATCAAATTTACGGCAGTCAAGCTGAGCTACCTAAAATGAATGATCCGGAAGAAGCAGAAGTCTAAGGAGGGAAGACAATGAGAGAAACAGTATATGACAAGATTTTCAAACCTAAAACGTATACGTTGTCAAATGGGAAAGAAGTCAAACAGCACGCTTCAAGGATGCCATTCATACTGCTGATTGTTCTGTTCATAACAATCGTTTCTTGGGAAGTAACCGGTGTCGACTTATCCATGATACGCACACGAGGGTATCAGTTCATCGTTATTTTGTTAGCGATGTTTCCACCGAATCTGAATTTCATGAGCAACGTATGGGGCCCTCTGTTTGATACGATTCAAATGTCTCTATTAGGGTCGATTGCAGGTGCGCTACTGGCAATACCTTTTGCTTTGCTATCATCCAGTAACATCATCCGAAACCAGCTACTGAATGGCTTCTTTAAACTGTTTTTAAGTATTTTGAGGACTTTACCAACGTTAGTTACAGCATTGATCGCCACTTTTATTTTCGGACTGGGAACGATGGCGGGTACGGTAGCTATATTCATTTTTACGCTGTCTTATATCGGTAAACTGATGTATGAACACATAGAGAATGTGGATATGGGAGCATTCGAAGCACATGAATCTATGGGCTTGTCCAAAGTAGAAGCGTTTCGTTATGCTATTGTTCCAGACGTCATGCCCACTTACTTATCGGTATCCTTGTATGCATTCGAAGGAAATATTCGTTACGCAGCTATTTTAGGGTATGTTGGAGCCGGCGGGGTCGGGCTCCTTTTAGATGAACGACTAGGCTGGAGAGATTATCCCAGTGTCGGAATGGTGCTGCTTATCCTGATGCTCGTCGTATTCGTGATCGAACGAATCAGTGAATATTTCCGAATGAAATTAACATAGAAAAGGAGCAGACAACATGAATAAAGCGGTTCAACTGCAATTGGAAAAAGAACCTAATCGTAAACTGTATTTATCGACGATCGGTATTATCCTAGCTGCTCTTTTGGTATGGTCTTTCATGGGAGTGAATATTACCGGTTTCGATCCGAGAGGCACACAGATTGCTTCAAATATTTTTTGGGGAATTTTATCTCCCGACTTGGCGTTTTTGTTTGATTTTAGAACTGCCGGTGGTGTCCCGTATTTATTGTTTGAAACGATCGCCATCGCCTTTTTAGGGACCATATTTGGGTCTTTGCTTGCGATTCCCATTTCATTTTTAATGTCACCGAGTGTCGTTTCCAAACCGGTGGCTTTTGTGACACGATTAGTGGTCATCTTTATACGAACGATTCCATCACTTGTTTATGGACTAATGTTCATCCGAGTGACGGGTCCTGGTCCTTATGCCGGGGTGCTGACCATGTCTTTAACCTCGATCGGCATGATTTCTCGTTTATACGTCGATGTTATCGAAAACCTGGACCGTGGTGTACTCGAAGCGATGACTTCAATGGGATGCAATACCTACGAAAAAATCCGTTACGGTATTTTGCCTCAATTGTTTTCAAATTTCTTGTCCGTAACGATTTACCGTTACGACATGAACCTGCGTGATGCAACGATTTTAGGCTTAGTAGGCGCTGGTGGTATCGGAGCCCCGTTGATCTTCGCCATGCGCTCATACCGCTGGAACGAAGTCGGTTCGATATTAATCGGGCTGGTCATTTTGATTTTAGCTGTTGAAATCTTCTCGAACAAATTACGCAGTAAATTGGTGAATGGATAAAGAGCCGATAAATAAGCTATAAAAACTTTAAACCCCTATTCAACTGTATCATTAAGTTGAATAGGGGTTTTATTACCCATAAGTTATGATTTTTATAACAGACGTTATTATTAGACTTAGTTTTCATTTTGCAATTAAGACCGCTGTAAACGAATCACTTCTCAATCCTAATAAAGTGTTTTATAATCTATTAAATGATAGAAAATGAGTGAAGGGTGATTGATTTAATTATACATAGACTAAAAAACGAGTGAAAAGAGGCTAGGGTCATGAAAACTGCTGATGTACTCATTATCATTGATATGCAAAATGGCGTTTGTCACTACAAGGATCAGTCTATAGGCAATTTAGAATATTTAATTGAAAGAATTAATGAAAGGATCACCGACTACGCTTCAGAAGAGAAACCAATCATATTTATTCAGCATACTGATGACTATTTAGAAAAAGGAACACAAAAATGGGAAATCATTCCCGAATTGAATAAAAGTCATTCGGAATACTTTATTGAAAAAAGTCATCCCAACTCATTTTATCAAACTGATTTGAAAGAAGTTTTAGAGAAGCTAGATGCACAGAAAATCGAAATATGCGGGGTGGAAACAGAGTATTGCGTGGATTCGACTGTGAAATTTGCGCATGGTTTAGGCTATACTGTTCAGATGCAAAAGGAAATTCATTCTGCCTGGGACAATGCCTGGATGACCGGGGATCAAACCGTGCGTTTCTATGAGGAAATATGGCATGATTCCTTTGTCACCTTTATTTGAGAGCATTTTATTGCAGGCCTCGATTTATATCTGATTATCATCAGGGACTGGTCAATTCAGCAACACCAGTCTAAATGTAGTGAAATTATACTGATCAAATAGAAAGAGTTATCGTCGGTTAGATCAACGATAACTCTTTTCTCTATAGTATTAAAGTGACGTATTCTTACATCAATTCATTTCAGGAGAGTCTGTCACGATCTGCCACTCGATTCCAAATTTGTCTTTGACTTGGGCATAAGCAGGACTGAAACTCGTTTCGTTTAAAGACATGATGATGTCACCACCGTTTGATAATTTCTCAAAGAGTTTTTCTGCGTCGGATACTTTTTTTACATCAAGCATAAGCGTAATCACTGAACCGGGAGTATACGGTTGACCTGGAAAGATATCAGCAAGCAACAGTTCTGAGGATCCAAGAGTTAAATGTGCGTGAATAACCTTGTCTTCATAACCTTCCGGGATGTTTTCTTCAAACTCCTGCGGCCAGTCCTTATAAAGTTCCATACTTTCGACTTTTGCTTCAAAAACATCTGAATAGAATGAAATTGCTTCTTTCGCATTTCCATCTAACATCAAATAAGACGTTAAATTGACATCCATTAAAATCATCCTCTCTTTTATTATGTATAAAAATTATATTCGCGTTATCTTTATTGATGTGGATAAAAAAGTCATTATCAACCATTGGATATGCTATGAAAACTATATCATGTTAGATGAAAAATTACTTTCACAACCTATTGATATAATATAAAATAGTGATTAAAAAATCTCCCAAAAAGCCTTAACTTTTCAAAGGAGGTTGACTTAAAGGAACGGACTGAGTAAGCTAGTCTAAGGTTCATTTTAAACAGAAGGTAGAGAATAAAATGCAGCGAAGTATGAAATTATTTTTTAAATACGTCAGTTTGAACATGCTGGGAATGTTAGGTATTTCTTTCTATATTTTAGCAGACACCTTTTTTATAGCCCAAGCTTTAGGCCCAACCGGAATCGCGGCTTTAAACCTCAGTATTCCTGCTTTTGGCATTATTCACGGATTCGGTTTGATGATGGGTATAGGTGGCGCAACACGGTATAAAATCTTGCTGTCTCAAGATAAACGAGAGCAGGCGCAAAAAGTGTACTCTCAAACCATTCTATTTGCCTTGGCATTTGGGGTACTATTCTTGGCTGTGGGTCAACTCGGTTCAGAAGCGATTGCCCGATTTTCCGGAGCAGATTCACAAACGTTTGATGCCACGAGTGTATACTTAAGAACGATTTTATCTTTCGCACCCTTTTTTGTGCTGAACAATACCTTGCTTTCTTTCGTAAGAAACGATGGAGATCCTTCTCTCGCTATGTTCGGGATGGTCATAGGAAGCGTATTGAATGTCGTTTTGGATTACATCTTTATCTTTCCCCTGCAAATGGGCATGTTTGGTGCGGCATTAGCAACCAGTATTTCGCCCATCATCAGTCTATCTATCTTGGCGATTCATTACTTTAAACCAAAAAAAAATTTGGCCTTCACCTTTCAGAAAATAGAAAAGCTCCTGATTCAGGACGTCACTTATTTAGGTGCATCGGCATTTGTAAACGAGATTTCCGGTTCGGTCGTCATGTTTACGTTCAATACCATCATCTTTTCATTGGAAGGCAATGAAGGATTAGCGGCGTATGGCATCATAGCCAACATCTCTTTCGTCGTGCTGTCATTGTTCGCAGGTGTTGCTCAAGGGACGCAGCCGTTACTGAGTGAAAGCTATGGACTGAAGAATCTCAAGCAGATGAAGCAGGTATTGGCTTTGTCTTTAGGGACGTCACTTGTATTGAGTACAATTGTATATGGCGGAACTTACCTGTTGAGCGATCAGATCATTCTTGCCTTCAATAGCGAACAAAACGCACACATAGCCGAAATGGCCACCACGGGTTTATTGGTTTACTTTGTCGGCTTCTTTTTTGCCGGACTCAATACAGTTTTGACCAGTTACTTCGGTGCTACCAATCAACCGAATCGGGCCCTCTTTTTCTCTATGCTTAGAGGCGGGTTCATTATTGTCCCGCTCGTTTTAGTGTTAAGTCGGATTTACGGCATGACGGGTGTCTGGTTATCTTTTGTTTTTGCAGAAGCGCTTGTCTTAGGGCTCATCACTTGGAAAGTTAATCCGAATAAACGAGTGAAGAATAAGTAGCAGGATCGAGTTTAACTCGGTCCTTTTTTAATATCTTTTAGTGAGAAGAAAGAGTATGGTATACTGCAATCAAAAGGAAGCGATTACAATTTTTGTGGTTCCGTGTAATGACTTCTGTTTTTAAGTTGCTTTTACATATTAGATAATAGGAGGATCTTTAGCAATGCCTAATAACAAAAACTTGATTTATGTGAACAAAGACAAACTGGAGTTTCATTTAACCAATCAGCAGGTCAGTTACATCTTTAGAATCTTTGAGAAAAGCAAACAACCTGAACATTTATATTTCGGTAAAAGCATTCAAAACCGCCCTTCTTTTGATTTTCTGATTGAAAGGGAGCCCCGTTCTTCTATCAACCTAAATGAAAAAGATTACACGTCATCCTTGGAGCATACCAAACAGGAATATCCAGGCTTTGGAACGACGGACTTCCGTTACCCGGCTTTTGAATTGGAGTACCCTGAGGGAGACCGCGTTTCAAACTTTGCTTATGATTCATATGTCATTCATGAAGGGAAGCCCAAACTTAAGGGCTTGCCTGCCACGTACACAGACTCAGCGGATGAGGCACAAACACTCGAAATCATCTTGAGAGAGGCTCATTCCGACCTACGGATAAGTTTGTTCTATAGTATCTTTGAAAAGCGCTCTTTGATCACCCGCAGCGTCGAATTCCATAATGACGGAAAAGAAATTGTGAAGCTGAATCATGCCATGTCAATGAGTATCGATTTTCCAGATGACGATTTTGATATGATCCATTTAAATGGTGCCTGGGCTCGAGAGAATCATATCGAGAGACAACCTTTATTTAAAGGTGTCCAATCGATATCAAGTGCACGCGGAGCAAGCAGTCACATTCATAATCCGTTTTTTGCTCTGGCTCGACCAGAAACAACAGAGAGACAGGGAGAAGTTTACGGGTTCAGTCTGGTATACAGCGGGAATCACTTGGGACAGGTAGAGGTGGATACTTATAATGTGACGCGTGCTACGATGGGTATCAACCCTTATCAGTTTCAGTGGAAGCTGCAGCCAGATGAAGCATTTCAAACCCCGGAAGTCGTGATGGTCTATTCTGATACAGGAATTAACGGGATGAGTCAGACCTACCACGACCTGTACCGCAATCGACTTGCCAGAGATCCGTGGAAGAATCAGGAACGTCCGGTACTGATCAACAACTGGGAAGCAACCTATTTTGATTTCAATGAAGAAAAAATCATGGAAATCGCTGAAAAGGCAAAAGAAACTGGAATCGAACTCTTTGTGCTTGATGACGGTTGGTTTGGTGAAAGAAACGATGATTCGAGTTCATTAGGTAACTGGACTGAGAATAAAGCCAAATTACCTAATGGCATTAAAGGATTATCCGAGAAGATCCATAAGCTGGGATTGAAATTTGGCTTGTGGTTCGAACCGGAAATGATCAATAAAGATGCGCCGCTTTATCAAGAACATCCGGAGTGGGTGATCCATGTGCCGGGTAAACCGATGTCACCGGGACGAAATCAATTTGTTTTAGATTTTTCAAATCCGGAGGTCGTGGATGCTTTATTCGATCAGATGGATGCGATTTTGATTGATGGAAAGATCGATTACATCAAATGGGATATGAACCGTTATATCACCGAACCCTTTTCAACGCGCTTACCTCATGATCAGCAGGGAGAACTCTATCACCGCTATATTTTAGGTGTGTATTCTTTATACGAAAGACTTTTAGAACGGTATCCTGATATATTGATTGAATCGTGTGCCGGCGGTGGTGGGCGATTTGATCCGGGGCTGTTATACTACGCGCCGCAAGCATGGACGAGTGATGATACCGATGCCGTCGAACGCTTGAAGATACAGTACGGGACTTCGCTGGTTTACCCGTTGTCGAGCATCGGCAGTCACGTGTCGGCGGTTCCGAATCATCAAGTGGGCCGAACAACTTCTTTAGATATGCGGAGTGCAGTGGCTTACTTTGGAACATTCGGATATGAACTGGATGTCACCCAACTTAGTGAAGACGAAATGAATCAAATGAAAGCGCAGATCAGTTTCTTTAAAGACAATCGCCAACTAATTCATGAAGGGATTTTTTACCGGTTGAAGAGTCCTTTTGAAGGTAATGAAACGGCGTGGATGATCGTTTCACAAGATAGAAAAGAGGCACTGGTCAGTTTTTATCAAGTGCTTGCTCATCCAAATCCGTCCTACAGTCGGTTAAAATTAGCCGGTTTGGAAGAGGATACGCTCTATAGCCTTGATCCGGATGCTGAAGAACGTTTTGGTTCAGATTTGAATACGATTGGATTACTCTTCAGCGAAAACGAAAGACAGCGGGGGCACTTCTGGTCGAGAAATGGTAAATCCGATTTTCACAGCTGGATCGTCAAATTGACTGCAAAAGAGTAAGGATTCTCACAAATAAAGCTAGAACACCTGAGCGTTGGATGCAGTCCAATCCTCAGGTGTTTTTTATGTTTAGAGAAAAAAGGGCACATTCAAATCATTTGTAGAGATACCATTGTGAACAGTATAATAGAAACAGAAGGACTTTTCTTTGACAAAGACTAAGGAGAGTGTTAATTTATACTTAACGATTACAAACGTAAACAAATAAACGAATAAGGAGATGAGTGTCATGTCAGACAAACATACTGATAATAAGAATGTAAAAGAACACGACCATACGAATCAAGAGGCAACCGGTAAGCAGGATGATAGGAGTCACGAACACCATCAGGGCGAGGGTGAAGGCCGTCACGACCATGACGATCACGGGGGCCATCAGGATCATCATGCGCATATGGTTGAAGACTTCAAGAAGCGCTTTTGGGTTTCTTTGGTCATCTCTGTACCCATTGCCATTTTAGCTCCGATGCTGCAGCATTTATTCGGATTTGACGTGTCTTTTCCAGGGTCTGACTTGGTGTTGTTTGCACTCGCGACCTTTGTCTTCTTTTACGGCGGGAAACCATTTTTAGCAGGCTTGAAAAGAGAAGTCGTAGACGACCATACGCCGGGCATGATGACCCTTATTTCCTTGGCCATCACAACAGCCTATGTGTACAGTTCGCTAACCACCTTCTTTATTGAAGGTAGTGATTTTTATTTCGAACTCGCTACATTAATCGTTGTTATGCTGCTGGGACATTGGATCGAGATGCGCTCTCAGATGGGAGCATCCAAAGCACTGGAAGAACTGATAAACCTTATGCCTAATGATGCCCATAAACTAGACGAGGATGGAAATACTACAGAAGTCTCCGTAGAAGAATTGCATCCCGGAGATAAAATTTTAGTTAAATCCGGTGAGAAAGTGCCGCTAGACGGTGAAATTTTGGAAGGGAAATCATCAATTGATGAATCGATGCTGACGGGCGAGTCGGTGCCTGTTGAGAAAAAAGAAGGAGAAGAAGTCATTGGCGGTTCCATCAATGGGGAAGGTGTCCTTACTGTAGAAGTAAGTAAAGTCGGAGAAGAGACATATCTCTCACAAGTTGTTGAGATGGTGAAAAACGCCCAGGCAACCAAATCGCGTGCCCAGGGCTTTGCCGATATGGCAGCGAAATGGCTCTTTTACGTGGCTGTCATTGCAGGTTTAATTACTATGATTTATTGGGTGAATGTAGCAGACTTTGAGTTTGCCTTAGCAAGAACAGTGACCGTTCTAATCATTGCCTGTCCTCATGCTTTGGGACTGGCGATGCCGTTAGTCAGTTCGGTCTCAACCTCTATTGCAGCACAAAAAGGACTGCTTATTAGAAATCGTACGCAGTTTGAAATGGCTCGTAATATCGATAAAATTGTCTTTGACAAAACTGGGACTTTAACTGAAGGGAACTTTGGTGTCGATGATATAATTCCAGAAGATGTCACGTCAGAAGAAGACTTGCTTCAACTTGCCTATTCAGTTGAAAGTCAATCCGATCACCCTATTGCCAAAGGCATTGTACGTGCCGGGGAAGAGAAAAAGGTTCAGCGCTTGGGCGTGACAGATTACAATAACTTAACGGGTAAAGGACTGGAAGCAAAAATCGATTCGGATACTGTATCCATTTTAAGCCCGGGAGCGATGAAAGCAGAAGGGTTTTCGTTTGACGAGGAGCGTTACAATGACCTGTCGCAACAGGGGAAAACGGTCGTATTTGTACTGAAAAATCAGAAACTGCAAGGCATGATCGCTTTAAGTGATATCATCAGAGAATCTTCTTATAAAGTGATCAGAGAATTAACGGATATGGGAATCGATACGATAATGATCACCGGTGACAACCAGCGCGTCGCTGATGGGGTAGGGAAAGAACTCGGCTTAACTGAAGTCATTGCTGAAGTTTTACCGGATCAGAAATCGGAACACATCAAACGTCTTCAAGAAGATGGCACGAAACAAGTAGCCATGGTCGGCGACGGGATCAATGACGCACCGGCTCTTGCAGCAGCTGACATTGGTATTGCCATTGGCGCTGGAACGGACGTAGCGATTGAAACCGCTGATGTTATCCTGGTAAATAGTAATCCGAGAGATGTGCTGAACGTTTTGAAACTCTCCAAGGCCAC
Source organism: Alkalibacterium sp. 20 (assembly GCF_001885615.1). Taxonomy (GTDB): domain Bacteria; phylum Bacillota; class Bacilli; order Lactobacillales; family Carnobacteriaceae_A; genus Alkalibacterium. The sequence continues at coordinate 11,504 of NZ_LSRN01000051.1, forward strand.
ACACCGTAAAAACATTCAGAACTTATGGTGGGCAGCGGGGTATAATATTATAGCGATACCTTTAGCTGCTGGAATCCTATACAATCAGGGAATCGTCATCACGCCTGCTATCGGGGCAGCTGTCATGTCGTTGAGTACGGTTATTGTCGCAATCAATGCACGCCTGCTTAGCTTGGATGATGAGGCAGAAGAATCAAAAGACGTGAAACCTGCGACCGAAACTAGATAAACGATAAAAAAAGCACGGAGGTTATGAGGGATCACTTCAATGTGATCCCTCATGAACCCCGTGTTTTTTATTAATCTTTTTTATCAAATTCTTCCAAAAGATTCAACAGAATATTTTTGGCTCGCTGCAGATTTTTATGTTTGGAATGCTTGAGTATATCGGCTACCTGCTGGACGTGATCGCCTTTGGCTCCGGCACTAATGGCTAAGGAGCGGGCATGCAGCCCCATGTGTCCAGTTTGAATGCCTTCAGTGACTAAAGCGCGGACAGCCGCAAAGTTTTGAGCGAGTCCGACTGAGACTATGATTCGTTCGAGTTTATGTGCTTTCGGATGATTCATAATAGAATGCGCTAACTGGGCGCCCGGATGAATGGAAATGGCTCCACCGACCGTTCCTACTGGAAGAGGGAGGGTGAGCTCACCGACTAAATCGCCCGTATCATTTTTCTTCCAAGTGGTCAGTGAACGATACTGTCCTGAGCGGCTGGCATACGCATGGACACCGGCTTCAATGGCTCGCCAGTCATTACCGGAAGCTAAAACAACGGCATCGACGCCATTCATGATTCCCTTGTTATGTGTGACTGCCCGGTAAGGATCGATTGTCGCTACTTGGGTTGCTTCAATGATGCGGTCTCTGACCTCTTCGCCGGAAAAAGTCGCTGTCTTCAGTTTGTTCGTTGGAATAACGCATGTTGCTGTAGCCAAACACTCCGTGGCGTAGTTAGTTAAAATGCGCAGCAACGCAATCCCGCCGGTCAATTCTTCGATGTACGGTGAAATACCTTCCATCATGGTATTCACGATGTTTGCACCCATTGCTTCCTGTGTGTCCACATGGATATGCACAGATAGAAACGTGGGGATACCGCTGTCTGAATCATCCTTTAGTAAGCGGACTTCCAAGTCTCTAGCCCCGCCTCCGCGTTTGACGATGGAAGGATAGGCCTCATTCGCTCGGCTGAGAATGTCCTGCTTCACGGTCTCTATTTTTCTAGAAGCATCTTCAAAATCAGCAATATTTTTCAAAGTGACCTGACCGATCATCCGTCTCTGGGTGACTTCTGTATTAAATCCGCCAGCTGAACCGATTATTTTAGCCGCAAAACTGGATGCAGCGATAACAGACGGTTCTTCTATGGCCATGGGCACGATCAATTCTTCCTCATCGATTACGTAATTCAACGCGACACCCAGAGGCATTGAATAATTACCGATGTAGTTTTCAATCAAATGATTGCCTGTCTCGGAATCGAGTTCCAACGTGCGATTCAAAAGGGTTTCTTTTTCTTTTTTAGAAATCACACCGGCTAAATATAAAGCTTCGATTTTTTCAGTGTGGTTTTTTTTATAAAATTTAGTTAAATGTGTGGTGTCCATCGTATCGGTCCTTCCTTATTCTCTCCCTTCCATTATGAACGATTCAGGGAAAAAAGAAAAGAGAGAGTCTATCTGTTTTAAAAAAGGTTTACAAAAGGTTTTTCTTCTTGTATAATCATATAGGTACAGCCCATTAAGGTTCCTTAGCTCAGTTGGGAGAGCACTACCTCGACAAGGTAGGGGTCGCTGGTTCGAGCCCAGTAGGGACCATCATAGTTTTATTATAAGCCTTACAAACGTTGATTTGAAAGTGATCTCACAACGTTTTGTAGGCTTATTTTTTCACATCGGTATAGTGCATTTGTATACAAACAAACGCGTATTGAAAATGTGTTCTATTTGAATTGTAAGAACCAGTAATAATGAATGGATTAATACTTAAAAATGTGGAGAGTGTCTATTAATTTAGATACTTTCTTTTTTATGCTCTAATGTTGTTGTGAAGGCGTTTCTAAGGCTCGTGTGGGTATCAGATAAGAAAGGAGATTTTTTAGTGGCAAAAGTGAGCGACATTAAAAACGATAAAGAGGTACAAAAGAAAATCAATCAAAAGATGAAACGATTAAATCTTTTATTTGAAAAGATACCAAAAGAGAAGAAAGACGTTGTGCAATCTTTAATTGATAGTGCTTTATTTCATACAGTGATCTTGAATACGCTGGAGAAACATATTGCAGAGCATGGAACGACCAGCCAATATCAAAATGGAGCGAATCAATGGAAAAATAAGAGAAGTCCAGAGGTTGAAGTTGATAATTCAATGATTAAAAAAATCATATGGGTATTATTAGACAGCTCATTGATCTAATTGATAAAACAGGCATTGAAACGAATGATGGTTTCGATAGTTTTCTTCAAAAAAGATTTAATTAATCTGAAAAGGAGATGTATAAATGAGTAAATATGCTGAATTAAAGAAAGAAATGGCTGATAAAAATTATGAGTATGAAAAAAAATTGATAAGTTATTAGCTAAATCTTCACTCACAAAAAGAGAAAAACAAAAGATTAGAATCAAATTTAAAATAAATAGTTTATTGAGATAATCGATTTAATGATGATTCAATAAAATAAAAAAGGTGCTAAATTGGAAAAAGAAATTATATTGGGTAATAAGCTCACTACTGAAAATATTAATAATAAGGAATTAATTGATCGTATGTTAAAGAGTTTTGTGGATAAAGAATCATCAATAACAGATATAGAAAATAGGCCGTGAAAGATGAAGTGGATTTGTTGATTCTCTAATATAAATTAATTGGCCACGTTAAACTTATCAAACAAATGATAAAATAACATGGCCTAATTAATATATTTATATAGAAAAAGATAAATATCAGAAATTTTATCTCGATTTTCAATTCCTTTTAATGCGTCCTTAGGAAGAGCAGAATAAGCCTGTTTAATTAACTTTGGGTGTGTTATTTGATCTTCAACTATGATATTAATAAATTTCAATAAGGATATTGCGAGATCTTTATTATCTTTAATATCTATTTGCCCTGGATGAAAAGCATTGTTACCAACAACTCTAATTGCATCCAAAGCTTGTGGTATTTAGAGAGGCAATCCTTTTTTCACTAAATCACCAATCCTATTATTTAAAGAAGCACCATTAGCTCCTAACTCTTGGGTTAGTTGGTCAATAGCTAATCTAGATAACGCAGCAGATGAACGAGGAGATTCATTCAGTACTAAACCAGCTTCATTGTAAAGTTCTTTAATACTTTTAGGCATATCGTTATTGGGAGTTTCTACTTCTAATTGAGAGCGTGGATATAGCATTATCTCGAAGTTATCCTCTTCTCTTGTGAACTCATCTAGATTTTTTAGCCATATCGAAGGCTTTAAGCAAGCTTGGCACTTCGCAACTATAAGTATATTTATGTTATCTTCAATACTATTAATATTTTCATCATCCTCAGCATGTTTTAAACTCCATCTCCAAGTATGTGAAGAAAAACCTTTACAATTTGTACAAGTAAAAGCTTTAGTATTTCCAACAAATTGCATATTAGCATTTTTAGTTATTTTTTCTCTTTTAAACAACTCTTTCATAATAAGAAACTCCTTTTTTAAAAGTAACCTTACCACTGCAAGTTTATAATAACAATATTTAAAAATAGGTAGATTCATTGCTTCTCTATTCATTCTTAAAGGATATCCATAAATTTGGGTAGTCTTTTTCTGTTCTCAATAATTATTACTACTGGTAATAATTTTAATTAACTAAATATGAACTCATTACATAACTTTTTAATAATCTAATT
>NZ_LSRN01000052.1 GCF_001885615.1 Alkalibacterium sp. 20
CTTTCTTCATGAAGGGCACGCAACTGTCCATCTATTCTTGATTTAGCTGGTTCAAGGTCTTTTTACTCATAGTAGGAAGCTATGCTTTGTCCTTTCAGAGTAAAATGCTTTGACAAGACTGATCGGATGCTTTTTTTTGAAAAAAGCTTTCCACTCCATTGATACATTTCATTTGTCGTTAATTTATTATCCGGAAACAATAGTCTGAACTCATTTATTTGTCGAAATATTGTATCGACAGCTAATTCCTTGTGACCACATTTCATACATTCACACATTCTCCCATTTAAACGCTCTAATACGGCTGAACATTCTTTACAGAATGACTCTTTTTTTAAAGCAGTATACGAGTACTCGGATAATGTGATAAAAGTAGTATCTTTATGATGCAATGCTTTGAGCGCATCCGAAAATTTTGTATGACTTATATTTATCGCCCCACGTTCGTTGTTCAATCGTTTAAGATGACGAGATATCATGGTCGGAAGAATAAAGTCCTGATTAACAGGTGTTTCAAAAAGAGTAAACTGTTTGTTGACAAACACAATATATGATTTGAGTGGAAAATCAACACGATGTTCTTCCATCAGTTGACGGAAAAGCATTGTCTTTCTATTTAATTGATGGACAGGGTTAGTGATTTCTTTATTTGTAGAAACAATTTTCAACTTATCCTCACGAAAAACAAACTCACCTTCGAAGTTTTTCACTTCATAGATCGAAACCCCTTTACTTGATATCATCAATGTATCGATCTTAAAGGTATGACCGTTTAGTTTCAATAACAAATCATTCAAAATCAGACATTCGCACTTCAACCCTTTCATTAACGCATCAAATGCACACTCACCTTCGAATCCTTTAACTAGTTGATTAATATAGTTTTCCTGCGGGTTCAATAAAACCCCTCGTTTGCTTAAGGCTACCAATGACTCAAGTTGTAATGCTCTTTCTCTTTCTTTAACGATCATATTATTCCCTCCATTAATCTATTCTATTATCTATATTGTCTTTTATATCTAAAACTGACTTTTTATGGCTCAATTAAAAAGTCACTCTTTGAGTTTGCTTCTCTTTCACTCTAGCAAGTGATATTTTTATGATTTGCTAAATGCATACGTTATAATATAGTCATAGTTTGTTTAAGCGCTTTGCTTTATAAACAGATAACGTTTATGATGATTAAATTAACAATCTGACTTTGAAGGAGTGAATTATATGGGTAGAGGTGGCGGCCGAGGTGGCGGTGGTGGCTTCAGCGGAGGTTCCCGTGGCGGGGGATTCGGTGGAGGACGAGGCGGCGGTGGTCGTATAGGCGGTGGAAGCAGTGGCCGTGGAGGTGGAGGCTTCGGTGGCGGTGGCTTTGGTGGCGGAAGTTCAAACAGTGGTTCCGGCAATAACCGTCCACGCATGGGCATGGGCCCGATATTTTTAGGTGGTGGACTTTTTGGTCGAAGACGTTATTCATCCGGTCACGGTGGAGGCGGCGGTGGTGGTTGTGGCTCTATGGGCTGCGGAAGCATCTTCACTGTACTGATATTTATGTTCGTGATCTTTACCTTGATTTCATCCTTAGGTAATTTCATGGGCGGTGGAGGCAATGGTGGACCAACGAGTATCACCTCATCGACGGTGGAACGTGAACCATTACCGGCAGGAGCAGTAACTGAAACAGAATACTATACAGACGAATTAGGATGGATAGGTAATCATACGCAGATGGTCGATGGCCTTCGTCATTTCTATAACGAAACAGGCGTCCAGCCCCATGTGCATATAACGGGTGACATCAACGGGTCTACTGATCCGTCAATGGATGAACTTCAAGCCTACGCAAACGATCTATATGAAGAACTCTTTACTGATGAAGCGCATTTACTACTTGTCTTTTTTGAGCCCGAACCAAATGAGTACATGACGTATTACGTCACGGGCTCTCAAGCACGATCCGTAATCGACACAGAAGCAGGCGACATTTTAATGGATTATCTTGATAGAAATTACTATGATCCAGACTTAACAGATGAACAGTACTTCAGCAATTCGTTCAAAGAAGCTGCTGATCGCATCATGGAAGTAACGACATCACCATGGATTCCAGTACTTTCGATCTTTGGGGTTCTTGCAGCATTATATATCCTATTCAAATGGTGGAAAACAAAACAAGCCAGTAAAGAACGTGAAGCCAAACGAACAGAGGACATGCTTAGCCGACCTATTGAAAAATTCGGAAGCTCTAAAGCTGATGAATTGGCGAAAAAATATGACGAAGATAAATAATTAAACATTAAAAACCAATATTCAAACATAATTAGGAGGAGTCTACATGGCAATTTTAGACCGTTTTACAGATATCATTAGTGCAAACGTCAATGCAATCATTGATCGTATGGAAGATCCCGAAAAAATGATTGATCAATACTTACGTGGTATGATGGAAGACTTGGCTGAAGTGAAGAAAAACACTGCAAGCGTGATGGCAGAAGAAACACGGGCCAAACGTTTAGTGGATGAAAACGAAGCTGAAGTAACAAAATATGAACGCTACGCTAAAAAAGCATTGGAATCAGGTAACGATGCGGATGCACGTGTTTTCCTATCTAAAAAACAGGAATTGGAAGATGTCGGTACCGGGTTAGCTAATGCTTATGCCAAAGCGCATGAAAATGCATCGAAAATGCGTCAAATGCATGATAAGTTGGCCGCAGATATTGATAAACTAAGAAACCGTCGTTCGATGATCAAAGCTCAAATGTCAGTGGCGGATACTCAAGAAAAACTCAATAAAGTGGATACTTCCCTCGGTAAATCTAAAGGAGCCATGAGTAACTTTGAGCGTATGGAAGAAAAAGCGTCTCGTCGCTTAGATGAAGCTGATGCCATGGAAGAATTGAACAAACAGCCTAAAGATTCGGCTCAAGAACTGGAAGAGAAATACGCAGAAGAAACAGGTTCTGCTGCGGTCGAAGACGAACTCGAACGCATGAAACAAAACATGGGACTTTCTTCATCTGATAAAGATTCTGAAGAGTAGCCTAAAACATTTAAATGGAAACAGAAAACCCGTAGAGACTAGTCATCAACTAGTCTCTACGGGTTTTCTTGTTCACGCTTGATTTGTCAGAAACACTTTAATTTATCTTTGAGTGGCCTGTTTATTCAATACTTTGATAAACACACATCACCGAAAAACAAACGACTTAATAGTCTTCAGAAAATGCTGGGGTGGATAAGTACCGTTCACCGGTATCTGGAGCAATGGTCACAACGGTTTTACCTTTGCCTAACTTTTCAGCATAGCGGATAGCTGCTAAAACATTTGCTCCTGCCGAAATGCCCACGAGCAGTCCTTCTTCTCTAGCCAAACGACGGGTCATCTCAATCGCATCATCGCTTGAAACAATGACGATTTCATCGTAAATATCGGTATCCAACACATCCGGAATAAAGCCTGCTCCCATACCCTGGATTTTGTGCTTGCCTTTGGCTTCACCGCTCAAAACAGCAGATTCTTCCGGTTCGACCGCCACAACTTTAGCATCAGGATTGTGCAATTTCATTACTTTCCCGACACCGGTGATCGTTCCACCGGTTCCTACACCGACAACAAAAGCATCCGGTGCATTACCGTCCAAGGCTTCGATGATTTCTGGGCCCGTTGTTCTGATATGCATAGCCGGATTGGCTGGATTATAGAATTGAGAAGGCATGAAGTAGCCGTCTTGTTCTGCCAATGCTTTTGCACGAGTCATAGCACCTGGGATTCCTTCAGCGCCCGGAATCAACTCAAGTTCAGCACCGTAAATTTTCATCAATACTCGTCTTTCCACGCTCAAAGTATCGGGCATAATAAATATCGCTTTGTAGCCCTTTGTGGCCGCGACCATTGCTAATCCCACACCGGTGTTTCCACTGGTTGCTTCAACGATTGTGTCCCCTGGATTTAATTTACCATCTTTTTCAGCTGTTTCAATCATATTTAGGGCGATACGGTCTTTGATACTGCCGCCTGCGTTGAATGATTCAACCTTAACGTATACATCTGCCGCATCTTTTGGCACCACACGATTAAGTTGTAATAAAGGTGTGTCTCCAATTAATTCTGTTACTGATTTTACGCGTTTCATTGAAATACTTCCTTCCCAAACTTACTATTTCTAATTTCTTACTTATCTTATTTTAAAGTTGCTTCTTTGTCTATTTTAACACATCTTTCATTACATAAGAAAATCTCGACAGAATGTAAATAACACATTCCATCGAGATTTGTTCCATCAGCTGATTTTATTGAATATCGATTCGTTTGGTTGTTGGCTGATTGGATTCTTTCTTAGGTAGCTTCACTTCCAAAACCCCGTTATCAAAGCGAGCGGAAATATCATCTTCATCAATATCTCGAATTAAAAATTGACGACTGAATGAGCGAGATGATCGTTCACGTCTGACATAGTTTCGTTCCTCATCATGTTCATCAGTTTCCGATTCATGTTTTGCAGATATGGATAAAACATTGTCGTTATAATCCAGTTCTATATCTTCTTTGCTCATTCCCGGTAGCTCTGCTTCCACCGTGTATTCTTTCTCATCTTCTATAATATCTGTCTTGAAGCTTCCAACGTCTCCAAGAGATCCGTCAAACATATCATCGAAAAATAATTTGCGTAAATCTCCAAAATTTCGTTTTGAAGGTAACATATCGGCCATTTTTTTACCCCTCTCCATTTGTCTGTTTTATGATTTTTAGCTTTCCTCACTTGTTATGTTAACGCTTTTTTTAGGAAAGATAAAACAAAACGACTGCAGTTTCAGGATTAAAAAATAGCATTTAAAAATCAGGATTCACTTACTTTTTCATCAATTTCTCCACATATTCCATATCAAACAAAGGCTTAATGGATTCATAGTTTTGTATTCGTTTAATCGCATCACCAAAGATGGGAGCGACACTTAATTGTTCGATTAGATCCGTTGCGGATTTTTTAGAAAGATCGATCGTATTGGTCACCACAACCTTTTTTACGCCGGATTTATTTAATCGTTTCACTGCTTTCCCAGAAAGAACGGCGTGTGTCACACAAACGTAAACGTCTTTTGCGCCCGCTTTTTTAAGCGACTGGGTAGACTTGGTGACCGTTTTAGCAGTATCTAGAATATCATCAAACAAGATACAGTTTTTACCGTCAACTTCACCAACCAGATCATACGTATTCGGTCTATTTTCCTGATATAATCGTCGATCAATGATGGCTAAAGGGGAATCAAGCAGCTCTGCCATTTCGCGCGCGCGTTTCACACCATCATGGTCAGGCGACACAACAACAGTTTCTTCTCCTATTAATCCTTCTGATAAGAAGTGATTGGCAAACAAAGCTGTTGCGGATAAATGATCGACCGGAATATCGAAAAACCCCTGAATCTGAGGAGCGTGCAGTTCCATCGTTATCAAGCGATCAATGCCGGCTTGTGTCAGCATGTTGGCTACCACTTTTGCCGTAATGGCTTCGCGTGGTCCCGGCTTTCTATCTTGTCTTCCATAGCCATAATAAGGCATTACTACATTGATGGATTCTGCGCTTGCACGCCTTAGCGCGTCGATCATGATGAGCAATTCCATTAAATAATCGTTGCTCGGATCATTGGTTGACTGAATCAAATAAACATCGTCTCCTCGGATACTTTCATCAATATGAACGGATATCTCTCCATCGGCAAAACGGTCGATCCTCGCTTTACTTAATTCGACTCCTACCACCTGAGCAATTTCTTCGGCTAACTTGGGGTTCGAGTTTAAAGCAAAGAGTTTAACGCCGCTTCTTTTCTCATGATTACGCATAGCATCCTCCACTCACTAATTGTTGACTTCTTCTTCAGGTTAATCGTAAACAGAATGCACACGAAATGCAAGCGCTAACTCGTTTTGATTTCCGTCATGCTTTCTGTGTTGAGGAATCAGTTATTTTAAAGGTCTCCATTTCCAATTTGTGACTTCCGGCATATCGTCTCCAATCTCTCTGATATATTTGTGATGCTTATCGAGCAGCTTGTCCATTTTCTCTTCTACATCACACGCTTCTTCACCATATAGAGCCCGAGCGGCATCTTTGACCAGATGGAAACGGTCGAGATCATTCACGACGCGCATATCAAACGGCGTGGTCACATCACCATTTTCACGGTATCCATGTGGGATAAGGTTTCGATTCTGACGGTCAAAGAATAAATTCTTCAGCAACCCTTCATACCCGTGGAAAGCAAATAGAACCGGTTTGTCTGTCGTAAATAGATCATTAAATGCCTCATTACTGAGACCTCTTTTGTCATTTTTCGGACTGTTTAACCTGAGAATATCCACCACGTTGATGAACCGGATTTTCAGTTCTGGAACTTCGTCATGCAGTATAGAGACGGCGGCCAAAGCTTCTAGATTAGGTTCAGTCCCGGCTGCGGCAATCACGATATCCGGTTCGTCGTCGTTAAAAGTACTTGCCCAGTCGATGATTTTCAACCCTTTTTCGACAAGTTCTTCCGCTTCTTTTGCCGTATAGAACTGCGGCCGCGGATGTTTACTCGAAACAATCAGGTTTATTTTCTGTTCAGACTTCAACACTTTGTTCATCACCGCCATTAAAGTATTGGCGTCTGCCGGAAAGTACTCACGAATATACTCCAGCTTCTTCTCTGCCAGATGTGTGCTGAGTCCAGGATCCTGATGGGTATAGCCGTTATGGTCCTGCTGGAAAACCGTTGAAGAAGCAATAATGTTGAGTGATGGGTATTTATTGCGCCACTCCAGTTCGTCCGCTTTACGGAGCCATTTGAAGTGCTGAGTGATCATTGAATCAACGATGCGGAGGAAACCTTCGTAACTGACAAAGAACCCGTGTCTTCCGGTCAGTGTGTAGCCTTCCATCCATCCTTCTGCCTGATGCTCAGAAAGTTGGGAATCAATGACACGCCCGCTAAGCGACTGTGCTTCGTCTTCCGGTTCCTCAATGTCTTCCATCCACTGGCGATTCGTCTTTTGAAGGACGGCATTCAACTTATTTGATTTCAGTTCATCGGTGCTCATAATTCGGAAGTTGTCTGGATTAGCATCCACGATATCACGTGCAAATTTTCCGAATTCTGACATATCCTTCCCTTTTTCTGAACCGGGTGTTTTGATATCCAAGGTGTATTCGCGCCAGTCTGGCAGTTTCAAAGGTTTTCCGTCTCTCCCGCCATTCGTGATTGGATTAAGTGCCATCCGTTTATTGTCCTTTGGAGTAATCTCTTTTATTTTAGATTTAAGTCGTCCATTCTCATCAAACAATTCTTCCGGACGATAGGATCTCATCCAGTTCATCAATGCTCCACTGTATTCCATTTTTTCCTGTTCCGCTGGAATCGGGACCTGGTGTGCACGAAATGTTCCCTCAACCGGTTCACCGTCCCACTCTTCCGGTCCCGTCCAACCTTTTGGGCTTATCAGGATAATCACGGGCCACTTAGGCATGCCATTATTCTTCGTTGTTTTTTCTCGAGCGTCAGTTTGAATCGATCGAATCTTTTCAATGACGATATCCATCGTTTCAGCCATTTCGGGATGCATGTCATCCGGATTCTCGCCTTCAACAAAATGCGGATCCCACCCCAAACCGTCAAAGTAATGCCTTAACTCTTCATTCGATTTACGTGACAGAATCGTTGGATTCGCAATTTTATAACCATTCAAATGTAAGATAGGCAAGACAGCCCCATCCGTTACAGGATTGATGAAGACATTGGAGAACCAGGATGTCGCAAGTGCACCTGTTTCTGCTTCGCCATCACCAATCGTCACAGCCGCTATGGTATCTGGATAATCTAAAACGGTTCCGGTCGCATGTGATAATGCATACCCTAGCTCCCCACCTTCATGGATCGAGCCAGGTGTTTCGGGCGCCGCATGCGAGCCGATCCCTCCAGGGAAGGAGAATTGTCTGAACAGCTTTTTCATACCTTCTTCGTCTTCCGTTATGTCCGGATAGATTTCAGTGTAACTCCCATCTAGATAAGCATTTGAGACCATTACTTGTCCGCCATGACCCGGTCCTTCAATGAAGAACATATCCAAGTCATACTTATTGATTACTCGGTTCAGATGAGCATAGACGAAGTTCTGTCCCGGCACCGTTCCCCAGTGACCGATTGGATTGATTTTCACATCTTTTTCTTCAAGAGGACGTCTTAACAGCGGGTTATCTTTAAGATAGATCTGACCGATCGACAGATAATTCGCCGCGCGCCACCAAGCATCGACTTTGTTTAAATATTCAGCTGAAGAATATTTATGTTCGTTAGACATAATCGCTATTCCTTTCGTTATCTTCCCGTTTTATATATCTGATTTTTATTTTAATTGAACTACAGAGTGAACTGAAAAAATTTTAGACATCCTACCGAGTTTTTTATGAAGAGTTTTACTATTGAATATTCAGTTCTTTATTTGTCGTCATTAACATCTTTTGGACTTCTTCCGGATCAGTTTCCAAATCCAGATAACTTTTCTCGTCTTCAGGATTGAGTATCACTGGCATGCGGTCATGGATGGGACGCATCTGGTCATTTGCATCTGTGGTAAGGATCGCGTAAGTCAGGTAACTGTCGCCGTTTTCGTCAGTATACCGTTCGCAGATACCGGCCATGGAAAAAATCGGGACGTCTTTGACGGCAATCTTCTTCTTGTCTTTTTTCTTCTGCCCTTCAATTGGCTGCCATTCGAAAAAGTATGTCGCTGGAACGATGCAGCGTTTTTGGGCAAACGGCTCTTTAAAGGTCTTCTTCTCCAAGACACTTTCTGCCCGTGCATTGATCAGCGGGCGTTTGGCAAAGCTCGGTTCGAACCCCCATTTCACAGGATGCAGGCGCCTGTTCGGCAGCAGCACGATATTTTCTGTCGTCGGAAAAATTTCTCCCTTCTCTTCAAATGAATACTCGTCATCTAAAAGCTCGTAGCGTTCCTTTAATTCTTTAAATGAAACAGTTAATCCGTATCTTCCGCACATCTCACTCACTCCTTATCGTCCCCTTTATCGTATCAAAATGATCCTGAAATCGCGACTCATACAAACTCATCGAACCGTCATAAAGGTATCTTTTTATTTATCAAATAAACCGTGATATACTCAAGAAAAATAGGTATCGGTTGAGTTTTCAACTCTCTAAGGAGGACGCTCATGGCTAAAATAATAACTGATCATCAGCTTTCACAGTTCCCAAGATCTTACTGGCATTCACATCAGACACCCCACTTCACTTCCTTGAATCAAGACGAAACGACAGAAGTCGCTGTAATCGGTGGCGGAATGGTCGGTATCGTCACAGCTTATCTCTTATTAAAAGCAGGAAAAAACGTCACACTCGTAGAAGCGAGAGACTTCCTTTCCGGCGTGACAGGCAATACGACCGCTAAAATTTCTGCCCAGCACGGACTTATTTATCATGAATTGATGCAGACCTTCGATAAAGAAAAAGCTCGAATGTATTATGAAGCGAATCGTGACGGACTCGACTTCATCAGAGTTAGGTATTGGCTGCGACCTCGAAGAAAAAGAGGCAATCGTTTTTGCCTCGAGTGAAAAAGGACTGAAAAAGATCAAAAAAGAAGCGCGTGCTTACGAAAAACTTGGAATCATCGGAAAACTTACACTGGGTCAGCTCGATGACCTCCCGTTTGAAACCGATGCCGCTTTAACTATGCCGTTTCAGGCTCAGTTTCATCCGGTAAAATATCTGACTGGTCTACTGAAAGAAATCGAACGACTCGGTGGTAAGCTGTTTGACCAGACTCGTGCGGTGAAACTCTTTAAAAAGAATGATTATGTCGAAATGGCTACAGGTGCCAAGCTGCATTACGATAACATCGTGATCGCCACCCACTACCCCTTCAATGATTTTGACGGACTCTACTTTGCAAAATTATCCATCGAACGCTCTTATGCCATCGCCGCTAAAATCAACACTAAAATGCCTGAGGGAATGTATATAAGTGCGGAGTCGCCAAAAAGGTCCCTGCGTTCCATCCGGTCGGAAAACGGTGAAGACTTATTCCTGATCGGTGGTGAAAGTCACAAAACAGGTAAGAGTAACCCGCCTACTCAGATGCATTACGAAAATTTGGAACGCTTTGGTAAGGAATGGTTTGAATTGGAACGAGTTCCATATCACTGGTCAGCACAGGACATGACGACGCTGGACAAAATGCCTTATATCGGTCAGATGACTCAGTCTACGAAAGACGTACTTATGGCCACCGGGTTTAACAAATGGGGTATGGTCATTGGGGCTTTTTCAAGACTAATGCTCACCGATATTATTCTCGGCAACGATAATGTATATAAAGACCTGTTCGATCCGACCCGGAATAAATTGAAGACAATAGATATCGAACGGTTTTCGAAAAAGAATACCGCTGTAGGTAAAGACTTCGTCACGACTAAACTGAAACGTCCGGATAAAACAGTGGATGACTTGAAATCAGATGAAGGTGGACTAGTTTCTGTGGATGGTAAAAAAGTAGGCGGCTACCGAGACAAACAAGGAGACGTCCATCTCGTTAAGACAACCTGCACTCATTTGGGCTGCGGATTGAAATGGAATGATGGTGATCGTTCCTGGGACTGCTCCAGCCACGGTTCCCGCTTCTCCTATTCCGGTGAAGTACTCAATGGACCCGCAGTAAAACCGTTGAAGAAACTGGATGGATCAAATGATGAAAAGTAGATAATTGATAAAAAAGTGTGTTTCTTGGTATTTTATCATCAAAAGACACACTTTTTTTATCAATATGGTCAACTCCTATTGATAATTACGTTTAATCATTTATTATTAATATATATTTATTTAAGAAATATTTTAAAGGAGGAAAAATATGGATGCAACTGCTCGATTAGGTGTAGAACAAAAGTATGGAAGAACGTCATTCTTTGATGGAGGGTTATTCGAACTTATTTTCTGGTCTTTATTCGGTGGCATCGTAACAGTATTGTCCTTAGGTCTGTTATATCCCTGGTTAATATGCCGGCTTTTTGCTTGGAAAATCAATCATACCGTTATCGACGGCATGCGCATGAATTTTTCTGGATCAGCTGTCGGTCTATTCGGGAACTGGATCAAATGGTGGGCACTGACGATTATTACTTTGGGTATATACGGTTTCTGGGTCAATATAAAACTGGAAGACTGGAAAGCAAAGAACACCCATTTTGTTAATTAATACATAACTTATTCAAAAAGCTTTCGAGTCATTTTCTGACCTTAAATAACTCTAAATGTGAACTGATAAACATTAAATTAAATAATTTTAATTTTTCTCTTGACTTATTCTCACTTATTTCGTATTCTAGGGACATCAACTTTTATAGGAGTGACAATCATGTTAATAACGAAAATTCAAACCAAACAACTAAATAACTTTTACTTTAGCTACTTTAGATATGGTTTGTAGACATGACTGACATCATGGATACAAACATCAGTATAAAACTGATTTTGTATCTGTGATGGCTAAAGAAATTTGAGTTGATCAAATTTGGCCACATAGATGAAATAATCTAAGTGGTCAACATACCCATAACTTTTGAGGGCGCCTATTTAGATTATTTCATCTAAATAGGCGTTTTTTATATTTATAAAGAAACGGGTCGACCTAACGCTGGTTGGTCCGTCAGACAACAAAACGAAAACATAGGAGGAGAAAAAGATGAGAAAGTTAATGACAAAGAAAGCAATGGGTTTAATGGCTACAGGATTAGTGGGATTGACTTTAGCCGCTTGTGGTTCTGAAGACGGTGGAGAAAGCACGGACGGCGAGCAAGAAGTAGTGAACGTGGGTATCTTGCAATTCATGGAACACAATTCCTTAACGGCAGCCAAAGACGGTTTCATCAGTGAAATGGAAGACGCCGGTTACGTTGACGGAGAAACAATCAACTTTGACGTCATGAACGCACAAGGCGATCAATCAAATTTACAGAGTATGAGTGAACAATTATCCGGAAACAATGACTTGATGCTTGCGATTGCAACACCAGCTGCTCAGTCATTGGCAACAGCCGAACAAGACAAGCCGATTCTATTCACGGCAGTAACGGATCCGGTCGACGCTGGGTTAGTTGAAAGCAACGATGCACCAGGAACCAATTTAACCGGTACGAGTGATATGGTACCCATCGAAGAACAGATTAAATTACTCTTATCTATTGTGCCCGATGCTCAAACTATCGGAATCATCTATAACTCAAGTGAACCGAACTCAGAAATCCAGGCCAATTTAGCCATTGAACAATTAGAAGCAGCAGGCGTCTCCGTTCAAGTTTCCACTGTCACAACGACCAATGATGTGCAGCAAGTCCTGACCAGCTTGGCTTCAAGTGTTGATGCTCTGTATATCCCGACAGATAACACCTTAGCTAGTACGGCTGATACTGTGGGAGAAATCGCTATGGAATACCAAATGCCAGTGGTGGCAGGATCAACGGATCAAGTTGAAGCGGGTGGATTAGCCACTTACGGCATCAACTACGAGGCCCTAGGTCGTCAAACTGCGTTAATGGCTCTTGAAATCTTAGAAAACGATGCCTCACCAGAAACACTTGCCGTTGAAATATCTGATGATCTGGAACTCTTCGTTAATGAAGAAATGGCTGAAGCTTTAGGCATCGATCCAGACAGCATTATACTTTCAGAAGATTAAGGGAGGATTATTTCATGGCTTTATTTTTATCAAGCATTTCTC
Organism: Alkalibacterium sp. 20; assembly: GCF_001885615.1. Classification (GTDB taxonomy): domain Bacteria; phylum Bacillota; class Bacilli; order Lactobacillales; family Carnobacteriaceae_A; genus Alkalibacterium. Next base: position 12,758 of record NZ_LSRN01000052.1, read on the forward strand.
AAGGATTACTCTGGTCGATCATGGCCATTGGCGTCTACATTACCTTTCGCGTTCTTAATGTCGCTGACTTAACTACAGAAGGCAGCTTTCCACTAGGCGCGGCAATAAGTACCAGTTTAATTGTAAACGGCATAGCTCCCTGGTTATCCGTACTGATTGCCCTACTCGGCGGCATGGCAGCCGGATTCATCTCCGGCTTCTTATACACAAAATGGAAAATCCCTGCCTTACTTGCAGGAATCATTACAATGACGGGCCTTTATTCCATTAATCTACGCGTCATGGGACAAGCCAATATCTCGCTCCTCGGACAAGAGACACTCATTCGAACAGTGGAGAGTTTCGGTTTAAGCAAAACCAATGCGGTATTACTCGTCGGTTCAATCGCCGTTGGAATAGTCATTATTCTGCTCCATCTGTTTTTTCATACTGAAGTAGGACTGGCGATTCGTTCTACCGGTGACAATAACGAAATGAGCGAAGCCAATGGTATCCGGACCAATTTCATGAAAGTCATTGGCTATATGTTAAGTAACGGAATGATTGCGACATCCGGTGCCTTACTCGCTCAAAACAACGGATACGCTGATATCAGCATGGGTATTGGGACGATCGTTATCGGTTTGGCCTCCATCATTATCGGTGAAGTGTTCTTCCGTAACATATCCATTGCCAAACGTTTATTGACGGTCGTCTTGGGTTCAGTCATATACCGCTTACTCATATTGATCGTTTTAGAAATGAACGTTGATCCGCAAGACTTGAAACTTTTCTCAGCCATACTTTTAGCGTTAGCCTTACGTCTTCCAGCTATTCAGGAACGTTTGACTAAACGAAACAAGAAAGCCACAGTATCAACTGAAAAAGGAGGGTTATCATAATGGTTGCAGCGTTAGAACTGAAAAATATTCATAAGAGTTTTGAAATGGGTTCTGTCAATGAAAACCATGTCCTGAAAGGCATTGATTTCACAGTGAACGAAGGGGATTTTATTACAGTGATTGGCGGAAACGGTGCAGGTAAGTCTACCTTCCTGAACAGTATCGCTGGCAGTTTCCCGGTTGATGAAGGAGAAATCCTACTCGACGGTGAAGATATCACGAAAGAGTCCGCTTATAAACGTGCGTCACACATCAGTCGCGTGTTCCAGGATTCCAAAATGGGAACTGCTTCCCGCTTGAGTATCGAAGAGAACTTAGCCATCGCCTGGAAACGCGGGAAAAAACGTGGACTCGGTCGAGGCATTCATAAAAAAGAACGAGACGTTTACAAAGAAGAGTTGAGAAAGCTGGGACTCGGACTTGAAGACCGTTTGAAAATGGACGTGGGACTGCTTTCTGGTGGACAACGCCAAGCACTCACCTTACTGATGGCGTCGCTTGTCACACCCAAATTGTTACTACTGGATGAACATACGGCCGCTCTGGATCCGAAAACCAGTCAGATGGTCTTGGATTTAACTGATCAGATCATCAAGGAAAAGAAACTTACCGCATTGATGATCACGCACAACATGGAACAGGCCATCACATACGGTAATCGTTTGATCATGATGAACAACGGCTATATCGTTGTGGATGTATCCGGTGAAGAAAAAAAACACCTTACCGTCCCCGACCTGCTCGAGTTATTTAAACAAAAGAGCGGCAGTGCCGTCTCAGAAGATGCCTTACTGCTTTCTTAATGAGAACACCAAGTCAACCGACTTGGTGTTTTTTCATTTTTTCAAATCTAACCGCTACTTTTAAATATGAATTTAACGTGTAAGTAATATTTTTCGTCATAGTGTGCCCTTCACATCTCTTTC
>NZ_LSRN01000053.1 GCF_001885615.1 Alkalibacterium sp. 20
ACGATGGCGGGAAGGATCCACCTGTTCCCATTCCGAACACAGCCGTTAAGCTTCCCAGCGCCGAGGATAGTGAAGGGTTTCCCTTTGTGAAAGCAGGACGTTGCCGTGCAGCTCTTTTTTTTTATCTAAAAACAGATCAGACTATTCCGCAATAGCTCAGCTGGTAGAGCGCATGACTGTTAATCATGATGTCGCAGGTTCGAGCCCTGCTTGCGGAGTTTTTTTTGTGCTCAAATTTAAACAACCAACAAGTAGATAAAAATAGAGGGATTGAGTTTAACAACTCAATCCCTCTATTTTTATTCGTTACTATTAAAGTGATAAAGGGGTTCGTCTTTTTTTTCATCGAAATCAACAACTAAATCATATCTACTGAAAAACCAATCATCTTCTGCACCAGCATAATAAGTGATACCATTTAGAACTGTTTTTCCTAAAACCTCACCATCAGGCTGTTCCACACTTATACCCACTGAAAAGCCTTCGTGAACTTCTGTTTTTCCGTAGGTTTTACCAAAAAAACGAACGGCAGCGCCAGATTCTAGTGCTAATTCTTCTTCAAACCATTTAAGTGCTCTGTCGGTAAGAGATATTTTCATTATGAAACATTCCTTTCTTTTATCGTTCTGAAGTCATCATACCATGAAATAATATTTTGCCTACTTATCGATTTTTATTCACGGATAGGTATCCAATTAGGGATCGATACTAAAGTATCCCAAAGTGGATCTGGAATATAGTAGCTTGATCGTTTTGATATAATCAAAGAATTTTGAATAGTTTCTTCTGAATTGTTTTCGATTTTTTGGACCCATTTCGGATCGGTTATCAATTGTTTTCCTATAGCAATTAATTGAGAATATTCTAATGCTTTTTCCGCATCGACAGGCGTTTTAATTGAACCCACACTAATAAGTGGCACTCTATCATTAATATGTTTCCCTATAGTATGAGGTATTTGTTGTTTATAGTCACGAACCCCCACGAGGGAAGGCTGGTAATAATAGTTAACCGAAAGGTGTAAATAATCAATTTGTTGATTAATCAAAGCATCAACTAAATACATAGTGTCCTCTAATCTGATACCAGGTTTCTCTACTTCTTCAGGAGAGAAACGATATCCCAATAAAAAAGTTTCTTGTGCATGTTCTTTAACTATAGATTGACAGTGCGTGACGACTTCAAGTGGGAAGGTCAATCTTTTTTTAATAGACCCGCCCCATTTATCTGTGCGTTGGTTGGAGTGTGGTGAAAAAAATTGTTGAATAAGGTAGGTATTTGCGCCATGTAGTTCGACGCCGTCAAAACCAGCTTCAATAGCACGTCTAACTGCGGCACCAAATTGGTGGATAAGAATATTTATACCGTCATCTGTTAATTCCTTTGGTGTATCTGCCCACTTTCTTTCCGCACGAATAGGTGAAGGTGAAATAGGTTGTCTGCCTCCATTATATTGTCGTTGACTCATTCTACCCCCGTGATAGATTTGAAGAATAGCTTTGGCACCTTGTAATTTTATTATTTTAGCTAGTTTGCTTAGTCCGTCGATATGATCATCACTGGCGACACTCATTCCATTAGGAAACGCTTGTCCCTCAGACGAGATATAAGCACAGGCCGTGATGATAGCGCCTGGTCCGCTCGAGCGCACAAGATAATAGATGAGTTCATCTTCTGTTACTTCACCCTCAGGCGTACTTGAGCTTGTTGTCATGGGAGCCATAAGCACTCTATTTCTTAAAGTCATTCCCTCTTTGATAGTATAGGGGTTTAAAAATGTATAAGTCATGTAATCCCTCTCTAACTGATGTTTAATAATATGTGATAGTTAAGTAAAAAAAGCACACTGTTTTTACTGTATAAAAGTAAGCCATATTCTTTATTCTATAGGGAATAATAGGGGATGTCAACGAAGTTAGCCAGTGATGACTCATAAAAAAAGAGTAATCAAAATACATGTCAGGAAAGATTTAATCTTTTCCCAGCATATATTTTGATTACTTTATAATTTTCTGGTTATAGGTAGGAATTATTGGGAAGTATAGCCGCCGTCGATAGGTATGGTGATGCCTGTCAAAAATTCATTTTCAGCAATGAAGATCACAGTATGAGCGATCTCTTCAGGTTGTCCCAGTCTGCCGACTGGATGTTTAGCTACTAAGTTATCGTAGTATTCGACCAATGCTGCTCTATTTACCATTCCGGTCTCTACATATCCCGGAGCGACTGCTGCACAGTGGATATTATCTTTCGCATACTGCAATGCAAGTGATTTAGTCATCAAGACAACGCCACCTTTTGATGCATTATAAGCAAAGGCAGTAGGTTCACCGACTAGCCCTAATATAGAGGCACTGTTTACGACAACACCCCCACCATTTTTACGCATTTCTCTAACAGCATACTTGCTACCGAAGAAAACACCATCTTGATTGATCTTGATAACTTTAGAATAGTCTTCATAAGTAAATCGTGTGTTTCTCCTTGTGCACCAATGGCAGCATTGTTGGAAATAACATCGACTGAGCCAAATTTATCAGCCGTTTGTTTGATCATTGATTTGACTTCATCTTCTTTGGAGACATCTGCTTTAATGAAAATAACTTCGCCTTTGTCTTTCAACCGATCTGCTTGCTTTTCGCCAGACTCAACATCGCAGTCACTTAAGACAACTTTGCACCCTTTGTCCAAGAAAGCTTCGACAGTTGCTAGACCTATTACTGAAGCTCCTCCAGTAATGACAGCGACTTTTCCTTTTAGTTCATTCATCTTATGCACTCTTTTATGTATTTTGTTTCACAATTTCATTACACAATAAAATTATATTTTTATAAAAGAGAACCCTCCCATTTCATTTTTAAAAGCATTTATACGAGAAATAAATAAATGAATAAGCTTTTGAAACAGGACTGAGAGTTGGAATATAGTAGCTCATTGTAATGATTTTTTCTCTCTTCGGCAAACTGCACAAAACGGTTCCAATTTTTTTGTGCACGTTTACATAGGAATGAAAAAACGTTTTCAATATAATAGGAATTGTCAACTAAACAATGTTTGATTCAAATTCGAATCATAAAGAAAACTGAAACTAGAAAGGTGTTTTTACTAATGGTAGAAATTGCAATGAAAAATATTTATAAAAGTTATGACAATTCGGATGAATTTGCTGTATCCGATTTTGATATGCGTGTCAAAAGTCGCGAATTTATTGTTTTCGTTGGACCATCAGGGTGTGGTAAATCAACAACTCTACGTATGATCGCTGGTCTTGAAGAAATTACTGACGGCGAATTATGGATAGGCGACACAATGATGAACGATGTAGCACCTAAAGATCGTGATATCGCAATGGTTTTCCAAAACTATGCCTTGTATCCACATATGACTGTATATGACAACATGGCTTTCGGCTTGAAATTACGTAAGTACAAAAAAGACGAAATCAAAAAACGTGTTGAAAATGCTGCTGACATCTTAGGTTTAACTCCTTTGCTGGATCGTAAACCGGCTGCCTTATCTGGTGGACAACGTCAACGTGTGGCTTTAGGTCGTGCGATCGTTCGTGATGCTAAAGTTTTCTTAATGGATGAGCCACTTTCTAACTTAGATGCTAAACTACGTGTTGCCATGCGTGCGGAAATCGCTAAATTGCACCGACGTTTAAACACAACATCTATCTACGTTACCCATGACCAAACAGAAGCTATGACAATGGCTGACCGTATCGTTATCCTGAAAGATGGATTTATACAACAAATTGGTACGCCAAAAGAAGTTTATGACACTCCGGTTAATATCTTCGTTGGTGGATTTATCGGTTCACCTGCTATGAACTTTTTCGATGTGACTCTTCAAGGTAACCGTATCTCAAACAATGATGGTTTAGATATTGAAGTACCAGAAGGTAAAATGAAATTATTACGTGAAAAAGGATTTAAAGATCAAGCAAAATTAGTCTTTGGTATCCGTCCTGAAGATATCAAGAGTGAGCAAATCGCTTTAGATACTTCTCCAAACTCAGTAGTAAGATCAAGAGTTACCGTTTCTGAACTCTTAGGTGCTGAAACCATGCTTTATTCAGAATTAGGAAGCATTGAATTCATCGCACGTGTTGATGCTCGTGACTATTATAGACCGGATACAGAAATTGATTTAGCCTTTGATATGGGTAAATCACACTTCTTCGATCCAGAAAGCACTGACGTTATCCGTTAATTTGAGATAATTTAAGTCGTAATACAATTGCCCCCTTTTTTCCTCTCTGAGTATACAGTGTATACTCGGAGAGGTTTTTTATTTATTCATTTATGTCCAGTCCGTTTTAGTGTAAAATGGAAATATTGTATAGTAGTTTGAAAGGGGAGTTGGATTTGCACTATCTCTATTCAGTGCAGATAATGTTATGAAAAAAATCAGAGGTTTTGAAATTGTATCGAAATATGAAAATGAAGAACTATTGTTACCCAAGAGAGCAACGAAAGGTTCGGCGGGGTATGACTTAACGGCCGCTGTGGATATCACTGTACCGTCAGTATTTAAAGCTCTAAGAATGAACAATCAAAGTGAAACGAATCCGATGAGTTCTACACTGGTTCCCACGGGTGTTAAAGCTTACATGCCTGACAATGAATACTTGCTTTTAGCTAATCGTTCAAGTAATCCAATGAAAAAACAATTAGCAGTTCCTAACGGTATCGGCATCATAGATGCGGATTACTATGGCAACGAAGGTAACGAAGGAGAAATATTTGTTCAATTTATTAATTACGGCTTAGAGGATGTTGAAATTTCCAAAGGCGAAAGAATTGCTCAAGGTATCTTTTCAAGGTATGAAGTGGTTGATGATGAAGAACAGACCTTCGATAAACGCACAGGTGGATTCGGGTCATCAGGAAGATAAAAAAGAGCAAGTCTTGCTGAGCCAGTGAAAAATCGATATGAGACTTACATCTTTTAGTCATAGCGAAAGAGTGCCAAAGGTGCTTAGCACCTCTGGTTTCGATATAATAACAAACTTAATAAGCATGCTTATTAATGGCTGCGGAATAACACTGAGTACATCCAAATATAAATGCATTTATATAAAATCAAAGGAGTCATGAATTTGGCTAAAAAGAAAGCAACCGTATTTGTTTGTCAAAACTGTGGGTATGAATTACCCAAGTATTTGGGTAAATGCCCGAGTTGTAATGCCTGGAATCAGATGGTTGAAGAAAAATTGCCGGACAAAACGGATAGTCGAAGTCGCGTGACCATGTCAGGTAAAAAAGCTAAGGCAGTACCGATAACTAGCATCACCATAGAAAATGAAGAACGTGTTAAAACTCAAATGGTGGAATTTAATCGTGTTTTAGGTGGCGGAGTCGTTCCTGGCTCACTTGTTCTGATCGGTGGCGATCCCGGTATAGGGAAATCGACACTGCTTCTGCAAGTGTCTGCTCAACTCAACCAGCAAGGAGGGAAAGTCCTCTATGTTTCTGGTGAAGAAAGTACATCTCAAATTAAAATGAGGGCAGAGCGCTTAGAGTTAAGAGGGTCTGATTTCTATATCTATACTGAAACGGAAGTAAGCGCCATCGCAGAAACCATCGAAACATTAAAACCAGATTATGTCATTATTGACTCGATTCAAACGATGCATCATGTGAATATTGATAGTGCTTCTGGAAGTGTCTCTCAGGTGAGAGAATCAACGTCTACATTCATGCAGATAGCGAAGATGAACGGAATAGCCATTTTCATTGTGGGTCATGTGACCAAAGAAGGTTCCATTGCCGGTCCAAAAATGCTCGAGCATATGGTGGATACGGTGCTTTACTTTGAAGGCGAGCAGCACCATACCTTTAGAATCCTTAGAGCTGTAAAAAACCGATTTGGTTCAACCAATGAAATCGGCATCTTTGAAATGCGAAACGGGGGGCTGGAAGAGGTCTTGAACCCCTCTCAGCTCTTTTTAGAGGAACGATTAGCGGGAGCCACGGGCTCTGCTGTCGTGGCAGCGATGGAAGGCACACGACCGATCCTGGTCGAAATACAGTCACTTATTGCACCTACCGTTTTTGGAAATGCCAAGCGAACCGCGAGTGGCTTGGATCACTCGAGAGTTTCACTTATTTTGGCGGTATTAGAAAAAAGGACTGGTTTACTTTTGCAGAATCAAGATGCTTATCTAAAAGCGGCAGGCGGTGTACGCCTGGATGAACCAGCCATCGATCTAGCCATTGCCATTAGTATCGCTTCCAGTTACAAGGAAAAAGAAACGCGGCCAACGGACTGTTTTATCGGCGAAATCGGCTTGACTGGTGAAATACGAAGCATTTCAAAAATCGAACAGCGTGTCAAAGAAGCGGCAAAACTCGGGTTTAAACGTGTGATCATCCCTAAAAACAACATAGATGATGGTTGGGATAGGCCTAAAAATATAGAAATTATCGGATGTACCACATTATCGGAAGCGATAAAACGTGCTTTTTCTTAATCGGAAAAAGGTTGATTTATTCGTATTTTTGAGTGAGGTTGGTATACTGACAGAGTAGGTAATAATGTAAAAATATACGAAGAGGAGGGAGTAAATGGTAGCGAAATTGATACTACTCACTTTCTTATTGGTTGGTGGTAGCTTAGGTTATAACGTTTTTCCAGATTTGATTACGAACTGGAATGAAGTGCCCAGTTGGCTTATGCATCCGGTTGTCGGAATGGTATTAGGCGCAGGTGTTTTTTATATTGTGTCCTTTTATGCGGTTAAACCCATTGAAAAAGGCATTGTTAAAATCGAACAAATATTCAGTGAATTAAGTATAGCTTATCTCATGTTTGGAAGCATCGGTGCGATTGTCGGACTTATTCTTGCTTTATTAATTAGTTTTCCATTAAATGCTCTAAATATGCTTATTATAAGCGACGTGATTCCTTTCATATTAACAATGGCTTTAGCCTATATCGGCTTTCAATTGGGAACATCTCGGAGAGAAGAAATCCGACGTCTGTTTCAACCAAAAACAGTTAAGCAGGAAAATAGCGATGTTTTAGACAGAAAAGATGGGGAATCTTTCCGGAAATACAAAGTGCTGGATACAAGTACGATTATTGACGGTCGGATCCTGGATGTAGTAAGGACAGGTTTCTTGGAAGGTGTGTTAGTTATTTCACACTACGTACTCAAAGAATTACAATATATTGCCGATTCGTCGGACAGTTTGAAACGCGTCAGAGGGCGTCGAGGCTTAGATATTTTGAATGCCTTACAAAAGGAAAAAGGAATCACTCTAGAAATGGACGACAGCGATATCCCGGAATCTGAAGATGTCGATTTAAAACTTGTTCATCTGGCTAAAAGGTTAGATGGCATGATCATCACGAATGATTTTAATCTTAATAAAGTTGCCGAGTTTCAAAATGTTTCGGTTTTAAATATCAATGAACTGGCCAATGCAGTGAAACCGGTGGTCATCCCGGGTGAAGAAATGCGGGTCATGATCGTTAAGAACGGAACAGAACGCAATCAAGGTGTCGCTTATTTGGATGATGGCACCATGATAGTAGTCGAAGAAGGCAAATTTCACATGAACGAAATGCTGGATGTCGTGGTTACAAGTTCACTTCAAACCAATGCCGGACGCATGATTTTTGCTAAAATGACAACAGATCAGAAGTCACTTGACAGCAGGAAAGATTCAGATGGATAATCAGTACGAAGCGATACTCTTGGCTGCCGGTTCAGCCAAACGATTCGAGCACCCAGCTCAGCTGAATAAATTATTGATGCCAATAAACCAGCGACCCGTATTTGATTATTCTCTTAAACTATTACTCGATGATGAAAAATGCTTAAAGATATGGTTCGTCATAAATGCTGAAAATCAAACGATGATAAAAAATGCTGTAAAAGAATTGTATGAAGAGATGCCTGGTAAAATAAACTGGGTCCTTGGGGGCAGAGAAAGACAAGACAGTGTTTCGCGGGCCTTGAATCAGGTGTCCTGCAGCAAGAACCAGAAAGTGCTCGTCCATGATGCTGCGAGACCCTTTGTAACAGTAGAACTACTAGATAAATTGATCGATAAAGGTAAAGACTCAGTGGCCGCAACGCTAGGGATCCCAGCTAAGGATTCAATCAAGCTTGTCAAAGATTCACTCGTCTACCAATCCCTTTATCGACCGGAAGTGTGGCATATCCAAACACCTCAGCTTTTTGATTGTCAGGTTTTAACTGAAGCGATGGAAACAGCAGAAAAAGATAGGTTTTATGGTAATGAGGAAGCTGAACTCGTTGAGCGCTTAGGGTATCCTGTCGAGATCGTTGAAGGATCCGATTACAATTTCAAATTGACCACAGCGTTTGATTACCGAGTGGCGAAAATGCTTAAAGAAAACAAGTGAAAATAAATATGATAAGCTGATTGTTTAAGGGTTTTTGTGGAAGAATGGACCAAATAATGTTATGTTATCAGTACTATGACTTTAAATAAAATAACACTAATCTATAATATGGGGAGCGTTTTATAATGACAGAAAAAATCCGCGTACGTTATGCACCAAGTCCAACAGGGCATTTGCATATCGGAAATGCTCGTACGGCATTATTCAATTATTTGTTTGCCCGTCATCACGGCGGAGATTTCATTATTCGTATTGAAGACACCGATCAAAAAAGAGAAATCGAAGCTGGCGAGCAGAGCCAGCTGGAAAATTTGAAATGGTTAGGAATCGATTGGGATGAAAGCCCATCGGAGGGCGGACCTTATGGCCCTTACCGTCAATCAGAACGTAAAGATATCTATGATCCGTTGATCGATCAACTGATGGTAAGCAACCGCGCTTATAAGTGTTACTGTACAAGTGAGGAATTGGAAGCTGAACGTGAAGCGCAGCGTGCACGTGGCGAAATGCCTCATTACAGCGGAAAATGTGCGCATTTATCTGCTGCTGAGCAGAAAGCAAAAGAAGAAGAAGGCATTACGCCTGTCATTCGTTTCCGCATTCCTAAGGGAAGTACCTTCACTTTTGATGATATGGTCAAAGGGGATATTACTTTTGAATCGGACTCTATTGGTGGCGATTGGATCATTCGCAAACGTGATGGAATGCCAACCTACAACTTTGCTGTAACTATCGATGATCATTACATGAAAATCTCTCATGTTCTTAGAGGTGACGATCATATCGCCAACACACCTAAGCAGATAATGGTATACGATGCCTTTGAGTGGAAAGCACCGCGCTTTGGACACATGACATTGATCATTAATGCTGACACAGGTAAAAAATTAAGCAAACGGGATGAATCGATTTTGCAATTTATCGAACAGTACCGTGATCTGGGTTACATGCCCGAAGCGCTGTTCAACTTCATTACTTTACTTGGGTGGTCTCCTGTAGGTGAAGATGAATTATTCTCTAAAGAAGAATTTGTGGAAACGTTTGATCATAAACGTCTAGGAACGTCTCCGGCAGCGTTTGATGGGAACAAATTGGAATGGATCAGTAATCAGTATATGAAGGACATGGACATAGACGAATTAACATCGAAAGCCATTCCGTATTTAGTTGAAGCCGGTTATATCGAAGCCGATCCTTCAGAAGAAAAAAGTGAATGGGTCAAAAAATTAATTGGTCTTTACCAGGAACAAATGAGCTATGCCGCTGAGATCACGAAGCTTGCCGTTTTGTTCTTTGAAGATAAACTGGACTGGTCAGACGAGTCTAAAGAAGTTCTTAAAGGCGAAACGGTACCGACTGTTTTAGAAGCCTTTACCGAACAACTTAAAACGGTGGAACCTTTTGAAGCAGACGCTATCAAAAAAGCAATCAAAGCTGTTCAAAAAGAAACAGGTATCAAAGGCAAAAACCTATTCATGCCTATTCGTGTGGCTATTACAGGTCAGCAACATGGCCCGCAGTTACATGACACCATTGAATTGCTAGGCAGAGATAAAGCAATCGCCAACATCAACAAATCACAAGATTTAATCAAATCCTTTTAAAGCATAAACTGTTAGGAAAAGCTATGAAGCCATGCGACCAGGATTTTCTTTCAACCGGTTGCGTGGCTTTTCTTTTTGACGGTTAAAAGTATAAAGATAACGCTTGAAAAATACTGTTGATCTTAAGTAATAGTAAAAGAAGGGGGTCTCTTAAGATGATAAACGTTTACAATACGCTGACACGCAAAAAAGAGCCATTTATACCGCTTGAAGAAGGAAAAATAAAAATGTATGTATGCGGACCCACAGTATATAACTACATTCATATCGGCAATGCTAGAAGTACCGTAGCCTTTGATACGATACGCCGGTATTTCACCTACAGAGGCTACGAAGTCGCGTATGTTTCAAACTTTACTGACGTTGACGATAAAATTATTCGGGCAGCGAAAGAATTAGGACAAACAGCGCCGGAAGTGGCAGATAAATTTATAGAAGCTTTCTATGCTGATACAGAAGCTTTAGAAGTGGAAAAGCCAACGCATGCTCCGCGTGTGATGGATAATATTCCAGATATCATAACGTTTGTCGAAGCACTGATCAAGAATGGGTATGCGTATGAATCAGATGGGGATGTCTATTACCGTACGCGTCGGTTCAAGAAATACGGCGAACTCAGCCGCATGTCTATAGATGATTTAGAACTTGGTGCGAGCAACCGATTAGGTGATGAAACAGATAAAAAAGAAGACCCGATCGACTTCGCTTTATGGAAAGCAGCCAAAGAAGACGAAATCAGCTGGGCCTCTCCCTGGGGTAAAGGCAGACCTGGCTGGCATATCGAGTGTTCGGTTATGGCAACAAAATACCTGGGGGACACGATAGATATTCATGCTGGCGGCCAGGACCTGGCATTTCCGCATCATGAAAATGAAATTGCCCAGTCAGAAGCAAAAACGCACAAAACGTTCGCTAATTATTGGATGCACAATGGCTTTGTCACGATGAACGACGAAAAAATGAGCAAGTCCATTGGGAATGTGGTGCTAGTTAAAGACCTGCGTGAGAAACACGATCCAAAAGCGCTGCGTTTCTTTATGGCGACGGCGCATTATCGTCGTCCGATCAACTATTCCATTGATGTGATAGAGGAAGCCAAGACTAACTTGAACCGTATCGAGACGGCTTATTTTAATGCCTCTCATCGTTTAAATCAGGCTGAAGAAACACGCGACACAGATACCAGTGACTTGAATCAACTCGAAGCCTATAAAACGGATTTCATCGAACATATGGATGACGATTTCCAGGCACAAAATGGGATCACGGTAGTTTATGATCTCGTTCGTTTCATCAACCGATATATGGATGCGTCGGCTGTCTCAAAAGTGGTTCTTGAACGTGCCTTAGCGCTTATCGAAGAATTCATGTATGTCTTTGGCATAACCATAGTAACGTCTGAAGAGCTACTTGACGATGACGTTGAAAAACTGATCGAGGAAAGAGAAACAGCTCGTAAAGAACGTAACTTCCAGCGAGCAGACGATATCCGCGATCTTCTGAAAGAACAAAACATTTTACTGGAAGATACCCCTCAAGGCATACGCTGGAAACGAGGAGAGCAGGATGAAAAAAAACGTTGATCCTAAACTTTTAAACGGTTTAGCGCTGGCGTATATGGGTGATGCCGTGTATGAACAAGCGGTAAGAGAACACCTTATCTATACGGGTAAAACTAAACCCAACCGTCTGCATGTTTCAGCCACTACCTATGTTTCAGCAAATGCTCAAGCTTATCTCGTGGGAAAAATAATGGAACAGGACCTGCTCACTGAAGAAGAAACAACTTATTATAAACGGGGTCGCAATGCAAAGAGTTATTCAAAGGCGAAAAATACAGACTCCAGGACCTATAGTCAATCCACTGGGTTTGAGGCGTTGATTGGCTTTTTGTATTTAACAGATCAGACCGAAAGACTGCATGAGCTGATGACGTGGTGCATCATAGAAATCGAAAAGAGTTAAAGAGAAAGGAGATCAAAACATGTCGATAAAAAAACGAGAAAACTACAACGAAAAAGAGGAAACAGATAAACAGCTGGAGACGTCTATCGCAGATGATGAAATGGTTTATGGAAGAAACCCTGTGCTGGAAACCCTAAAGTCTGAACGTGATGTAAATAAATTGTTCGTTCAGGACGGTTTGACAGACAATAAAATCACTAAAGTACTCAATGAAGCAAAAAAGAGAAAAGTACAGCTGTCTTTTGTTCCCAAGGCTAAACTGGACAACTTATCTGATGGTGGGAACCACCAAGGGTTGGTACTAGCCGCAAGTCCAGTCAATTACGCCAGTTTAGACGATTTGTTTGAAAAAGCCAAGGCGAAAAATGAAGAACCATTCTTTATACTCCTGGACGGCATCGAGGACCCGCATAATCTGGGGTCTATTTTGAGGACAGCTGATGCAAGCGGGGTACATGGTGTCATCATTCCCAAGCGCAGGGCGGTCGGGTTGACCTCTACAGTAGCTAAAGCTTCAGCGGGAGCGATCGAACATGTCCTTGTAGCTCGTGTGACAAACATGGCACAGACCATAGATGAACTTAAGGACCGTGGGTTGTGGATATTCGGTACGGATATGAAAGGGAAAGACTACCGGTATTGGGAAGTTTCTTCACCGATCGGACTAGTCATCGGTAGTGAAGGAAAAGGGATTTCCCGCTTAGTGAAGGAAAAAGTGGATGAAACCTTGTCTATTCCAATGGTCGGAGACGTTCAAAGTTTGAATGCGGGCGTGGCATCGAGTTTGTTGATGTACGAAGTGTTCAGAAAAAGAAATGCGCTGTAACCTTTTTATTAAAAGAGCTGAGAGGAGGGGAGTTTAGTGAAAAAAGAACTGCTGTATGTGGACGGGTATAACATGATCGGTGCCTGGCCTGAGTTAGTGAAACTGAAACACCAGGATAAAATGGCAGATGCCCGTGATCTGCTTTTACACGAACTGAGTAACTATGCCAAGTACGAAGGCATAGAGATCCGCATCGTCTTTGATGCGCAGCTTGTTCCCGGCATTACGCAGCGTTATGACAAATTCGATGTCGTCGTGATTTTTACAAAAGAAGGCGAAACCGCCGACAGTTTCATCGAAAAAGCAGTCGGTGAAGAAAATCTGCTCATCACGCAAGTCCAGGTCGCGACCTCGGACCTGGCGGAGCAGTGGATCATATTTCAAAAAGGCGCCACGCGTAAATCCGCGAATGAACTGTATAAGGATATCAAACAGGCAAAAAAGAACATCGCCATCGACAGTGCCGTGTACAGCATGCAGACCAAAACACGCAACTCCCCTCTTAAAGAGGAAGACCGGAAAAAACTCGAAGCATTATATTTTGATATGGTAAAAAAAACGCATAATAAATAAGCACTGATTTAATAAAACCTACTCAATTATGACTAATTATGTCATTTGAGTAGGCTTTTTTTTATAATTAATGAGAATTTACTCACAATGTAAAAAAATTAATGACTAAAAGATTAAAAAGTAAGTATAATAAAATGAAACGCTTTCAAAGGATGCAAAGTACGGCCTATAAATGTATTGTTCTTTTGTTGTTAAAAAATAATAATCAAAAGGAGAAGAGAGGATGCAACTTTATACAGAAAAAGAAGAGCCGCAGACAAAAAAAATATATAAAGATATCAGTGATC
Source organism: Alkalibacterium sp. 20 (assembly GCF_001885615.1). Classification (GTDB taxonomy): domain Bacteria; phylum Bacillota; class Bacilli; order Lactobacillales; family Carnobacteriaceae_A; genus Alkalibacterium. The sequence goes on from NZ_LSRN01000053.1 coordinate 13,638, forward strand.
CAGTCGTCGATGCCTTGATTTTTCAAATTCAAGCTGGAAACGATTCGGTTTTTCAGGAACTTATAGAACGGTGTGAGTCCTTATTAAGGAAGTCGACCTATCGACGATTTGTAAAAGGATATGAACGTGAAGACTTATATCAGGAAGCGTGCCTGATCCTAGTGGAGTGCGTTGGAAAATATGACCTTGACAGAGGAATGAGCTTTAATCAATATGTTTGTTTATCTTTAGACAATCATTTTAATCGTTTAATTAGATGGAACAATGCCTTGAAAAGAAAATCGTTTAGAGACTCCTTGTCTTTGGAAGGCGTTTTGGAAGAAAAGGGCTATCAACTGGTGGGTCCTTCAAAAGCAATCCAACCGGAAGATAAACCAATTGTTAATGAGACGATGGAAGAATACATAGAATATTTGTCTTCTTTCGAGAAAGAAGTATGTCTCAACTGCTTTTTGGGATATTCCTATGATAAAATCGCAGCAGACTTAAATTGTTCTAGGGAGAAAGTTATGAATGCCAAGCACCGGTGTACCGAGAAGTACCGCAAGCATTTTATATGATGGAACAAAACTAGAACGAACGTTTATCATTAACCTGCATTCATTGAATAGTTTCAGGTCAAAATAAAAAAGCCTCTCGGGGCTTTTTTTGTTTTGACCCTATTTACGACCAGCTGTTGTTTTAAACCGGACCCTATGTCAAGGAGAGTATAAAAAACACCCTATGCTGCGGGTTGTAAAAGAAGCTGGCTTCGGTATGATACCGGAGTCAATTTTTTTAGTTTCCATTGTCCTCGTTCGTTGTTG